>JAZNIY010000001.1:0-1576 GCA_045577735.1 Candidatus Stercoripulliclostridium sp.
AGTAATATTATATATATAAGTAGCATGATAATAGGTTAGCTATATACAATAGGATAGAATTATTTTAATAAAATGATGAAGTGTATGCATAGTAATAGTTAGAGAAGTTGTGAAATAGCCAATAATATAGACATATATATAGGAAAAAAGGTGGATTTTTTATATAAAATAAACAAAAATGTAAATAAATGTCAACGTAATTGAAAAGGCAAAATCAAAATGTTATATTAGTTAAGTCATTTGCAAAGAAGAGTTTTTTTGAAAAAAAGAAATTAAAAAAAACTTGAAATTGTTGTTGACAAAATGAAATGAATTTGGTAATATATAACCTGTTGAATTTGAGAGCGGAAAGCGCAAAAAAATAGTTAAAAAAATAATCGAAAAAAAGTTAAAAAAAGTGTTGACTTAAATTTCTGATTGTGATATTATTAATTGCGTTGCGTTTGAAAAGCAACACCAAACAACTTCTGATGAAGTTAAAAAAACTTTGAAAAAGTTTAAAAACTTATTGACAAAGATTTGAAAGTTTGGTATATTACTTATGCATCTTGTGTGATGCAGAAATGATCTTTGAAAACTGAGCAAAACGTCAATTTTTTGTAGCTAGGATTTATAAATTATAAATAAAAAACTTTGAATATTTTTTGAGAGTTTGATCCTGGCTCAGGATGAACGCTGGCGGCATGCCTAAGACATGCAAGTCGTACGAAGTGGCCCTTTGAAATGGAGTGCTTGCACAAAGTAGATAAGGATTTCCACTTAGTGGCGAAAGGGTGAGTAACACGTGGGTTATCTGCCTTCAAGACTGGGATAACAATTGGAAACGATTGCTAATACCGGATGATATGTAAAATGATACGTTGTTTTATAGTAAAAGGAGCCTTTAAAGCTTCACTTGAAGATGAGCCTGCGGCGCATTAGCTAGTTGGTGGGGTAATGGCCTACCAAGGCAACGATGCGTAGCCGAACTGAGAGGTTGATCGGCCACATTGGGACTGAGACACGGCCCAAACTCCTACGGGAGACAGCAGTTAGGAATATTCGTCAATGGGGGAAACCCTGAACGAGCAATGCCGCGTGAATGATGACGGTCCTCTGGATTGTAAAGTTCTGTTGTTGAGGAAGAATTGTTAGTATAGGAAATGATACTAATTTGACGGTACTCTTCAAGAAAGCTCCGGCTAACTACGTGCCAGCAGCCGCGGTAATACGTAGGGAGCGAGCGTTATCCGAATTTATTGGGTGTAAAGCGTGTGTAGGCGGTTTATTAAGTTTAAGGTTTAAGTCCGAAGCTCAACTTCGGTTCGCCTTAAAAACTGATTTACTTGAGTTTGGTAGAGGCAAGTGGAATTTCTAGTGTAGCGGTAAAATGCTTAGATATTAGAAGGAACACCGGTGGCGAAGGCGACTTGCTGGGCCAATACTGACGCTGAGACACGAAAGCGTGGGGAGCAAATAGGATTAGATACCCTAGTAGTCCACGCCGTAAACGATGAATACTAAGTATCGGAATTTTCGGTGCTGAAGTTAACGCATTAAGTATTCCACCTGAGTAGTACGGTCGCAAGGCTGAAAC
>JAZNIY010000002.1:0-18651 GCA_045577735.1 Candidatus Stercoripulliclostridium sp.
AGGCGTACATGACCCGTAGGGAGATTTTTAGTTTTGTGAAGTAGGTCGCCAAAAAACAAAGTCTATCCCGAGGGGAGTTTACTTAGAGCGTACATGACTGAGTGGGGATTTTGTCTTTTGTGAAGTAGGTCGCCAAAATAGGTATTTATAATAAAACGCGCTAGTTTGGATGCTAGGCGAAGGAAAAGAAAAACTCCCAAGGGGAGTGTACTAGGCGTACATGACCCGAAGGGAGCTTTTTGTTTTTCAAAGCATAGCGCCAAACTAGCGCGTTTTAGGGTTGTTGTCCTCCCACTCCCCCTCATACACTACTTGTCCACCAATCTTGGTATACTTACCATAGCCCTCGCGTTTGCCGTTTACCCAGTTGCCTTCATAGTGATCACCACTTTCATAATAGGCGATGCCTTTGCCGTGATAAACGTCATTAACTAGTTCGCCGATATAGGTTTCACCATTGTGGTATCTGTAGGTGCCCTCGCCGTGGGGAAGGTCTGCTACCCAATCTCCGCGATAGGTAGTGCCGTTCTTGTACTTGGCAAAGCCTTTACCTTCCATTTTACCGTGAACGAAATCGCCCTCATAACTGAAGCCGTCAGCGTTCTTTAACCTGCCCTTGCCGTGCATTTTGTCGCTGAGAAAGTTTCCAACGTATACGCCACCATCCTTTAGTTTCATAGTGCCAAAGCCGTTAGCATAATTATTCTTGAATTCACCTTTATAGACGTTGCCGTTGTTGAATTTCAATACGCCGTAGCCTTCCATTTTGCCACTCACAAATTCACCCTTGTATACCGAGCCGTTGTTGAATTTCAAGGTGCCTTTGCCGTGATACTTGCGTTCCAAGAATTTGCCTTTATATACGCCTCCGGTACTGAGGTATACCTTACCAACGCCAACGATATTCTCGCCATCCCATTTGCCAACCATTTTAGCGCCACTGGGAGCGGTGCGAACGCCCTTGCCTTTCACTTTGCCGTTAACCCATTTGCCCTCAAAGGAAGAGCCGTCAGCGGTGGTTAACACACCTTTGCCGTGCTTTTTGCTACCTAACCATCCACCAACGTAGACGTTACCGTTAGCATAACGCATGGTACCCTTGCCCGTGCGCTCGTTTTCCTTCCAATCGCCTTCGTAGGTAGAGCCGTCGTCAGCCCAAGTAAAAGTGCCCTTTCCGTGTTCCTTACCATTCACAAATTCACCAACGTATGTGTTGCCGTTTGCCCACGTAAAGGTACCCGTACCGTTGGGTTCATCGTTTTTGAAGTATCCATCGTATACCGAGCCGTCAGCCCAAGTATAAACGCCCTTGTACTTCCTATTCTCCCTAAATTCACCCACGAAAGTTGCGCCACTATTGTAGGTAAAAGTGCCGTTAAGCATCCTATTTTCGCCATCAATTTCGCCGTCAAACATGCCGTTGTCAAATTTGTATCTCATATTTTACCTCGTTATCCGAGGGGCCCTTTCACCCCTCTTTTTAGTGCTAGCCTATTATTTCTTCCCCTTGTTCGGGCATTGCTGAAACAAGGTCTAGTGTAATATCGGTTTCATAATATTTTTCCAGTTTTACGCCTGTTAAGTTAGAAACGATAATTCTGTATCCTACCTTATAGGTACCACTTTCAAAGTCGTTGCAAGTCAAATCTATTTGTAGGAATGGGAAGCCCTCGCCAAGTAGCTCATATACGCCGTAGGCGGTGAATGAACGGCTTATAGTTTCGTCATCAACGCGCGTGAAGCAAATCTCTACGCCGATGTCGTCCAGTCCCTCGAAGAAAGCGGGATATAGAACGTTCACGGTGGATGCTTGAGTATCGATTATATCGTTTTCGTAGGTGATTGCAAGGTTTACATCAATTACCTTAACGTATTTGAAGATTATATTGCCCTCGCTTACTTCCAAAGCTATAGCGTCTATTTCTTCCCTATTTTCCACTCTTACGGTGGCGCTGATGCTCTCGGTTTGGTAGTGGTCTGCCTCGAAGATTACTTCGCCCTCTTCGGTTACAACGCTAAATTTAATCTTTAACGTATAGGTGCCCTCGTGTAGTACGAGCATTTCATCAAGGGAGAGGGAGGTGGAAAGTGAGGAAGTGCCAAAGTAGAAGGCGTCCTCTATTGCTGCTATGGGGTTGTCGCTTTCGTTGTAGAAGATGCCTGACAAGCATACGTAGTCGGTGGGAAGCAAGACGTAGCCGTTACTCAAAGAGCCACATATAGCACTAAGGTTTAGGTACTCCCTTTCTTCCACGAAGCTTGCTTGGCCGTTAAGGGTGAAGATAGTATCCTTAGCAATTTGAAGTCCGTACTCGTTGGACGTAACTCTTATAGTATAAGAGTTATCCTCTATTACGGTGGTGGTAATTTCGTCCCATTCGCTCTCGCCCTCAAGGGTGGTGATACTGCTTAATCTGACCTCGGCGCCATTAATTATGGTTGCAAGGTAGGTAATAACGTAATATTTGCCAATACCCATTTCGACGGGTAGGGAAACGTTATCGTTAAGGTATATGCTTACGGGCACGCCCGCAAAGGTTACGCTTGCCTTGTCGAGAGGATAGGTTTCATATCCGTTAGAGAGGTATGCGACCAAGCCGTATTCCTCGCCCGAAGTAAGCAGTCCACTATCGCCCAAAGTGATAGTTATTTGGCTCAAATTAAGGGTATCGTCAGCGTTATAGCTCACCCTACCACTAACTGCGCCGGCATAGAGTGCATAATATTCTTCGTCCTCTACTTGCTCCAGGATATCAACGGAAGGAGCAGAGAGCATATCCATAATTTCGGAGTATGAAACGTCAGTCCACTTGTTATTAGCATATATTTGATCCATTTCCTCGGGGGAAACGTAATAGGAATAGGAATAGTCAAAATAGGTATATTGGCTTAGAATGTTGGAGGAATCGTCAAGAAGCTCCAGCTTGTCATATACGCTTTCGTCCTTGAAGGAAAGTCCCATATAGTCCAAAAACTCGGTTAAAGCACGGCTTTCGGTGAGGGTATCATCCTTTTTCCCCACGGAAAGGCACAAATTAACGGTGCCGTATTCGTGCACGTATGCCATTGCTGACAAGTCATCGGTATCATAGCATATACTATTCCCGCTACCGTGTTCGTTGGAGTTAGCAGAAGTAAAGGTATCCTCGCCCACGATAATCTTATATTGGCTATCCCCTCTTATAATCTTATCGTAGCCCTCAAGTTCATACATATCAATGATAAAGAAATAGGTGCGAGCCTCCTCGCTGTATTGTGCGCTAAACACGTAATCATCGTTAGAGTTATTTATGATAATGGTATCACTAAAGTTGTTAAACTCGTTGAAAAGGTCATCAATATGATAGGTGTTATATACGTCAAGCGAGCCTTCCTCTTCGGTCGCCATTCTGTACAAATATTTGAACATTTGATGGCCTATGCGATCGCCTTGGTCCATCGTAGCGTATGAAAGACATACGTTAACGGGGTTTGCAAGGGACAAATCGGCAGTAAGCATAAAGAGGTTTTTGTATTCAACGTTCGCAGAGTGATAGTAATAAAGCACTCTGTCCTCTTCATAGTGGCAAGAAGTTTCTACTCCCATCTCTTGGTCGTAGGGTTGGTATTGATAGGCATCAATTACCATCTTGCCGTTTAGGTAGGTCGAAGTTATCTTAGTATAAAAACTGCCGTCCACGATTTTTTCCAAATATGCCACGTCGTTCACTTGATCGTAACTTATGCGATATCTGCAGTTCATAGCATCGTCCTTTACCCAAACGCCAAGCATCCTTACGGCAGAAATAATTTCCGCCTTTATGCTCTTTATCTCATCGATATATACGTTTGCGTTCTTTATGAGAGCGTGCTCGCTACCCCAAAAATATCGGTCGGCTGAGATATATTCGGCGTAGTTTTCGTTGTTAGCAGGGTTGGTGATATCCTTTTCCGTGCTGTTTTCCGGCATACCACTAAGCTTGGGACGATTGGAAAGCATGGTAGTGTTATCTTCCCTAATTTCAAACTCGGGAGTTTCGTCAACGTTTTCAGCAAGCTCGTTTACGTGATAGAACAAAGTGCCCTCTTTGGGTGGTTGAGGAAGTTCGGGGCCTACGGGATAGGAGGGTTCTTCGGGCTTGGGATCCTCGGGCACAATGGGCTCCGAAGGTTTATCGGGCTCATTCGGTAGGTATGGATCATCGGGAAACTCCGGCAAAGGCTCTTTTACACCCTCATCATCGGGGATAATCGGAGTATCGCCACCATCGGAAATTTGGTCGTCCGAAACATTAGATCCACCAACAACGTTACAACCTACAACGGCGAATACTAATACAACTAGAAAGATGGAAAGTAACGCTTTTTTCAACATAATAGCTCCTTTTTTGACAAAACTAAGCATATTGCCAGCATTTGAAAATTATATCCATTTGATAAAATCAAATGACTATAAAGAATGATAACATAATTTGCTTGCTAAAGCAAGTGTTATGGTGTACGCTAACGCAAGTGGTGTAACGCAAAGTGTTGTGGTGTACGCTAACGCGTGAAAAGGATAAATTTAAGTGCGGAGCAACGCTTGCGCGAGTGCGGAGTGCGGAACGCGGAACGACTTCATTTCGCTTACGCTTCACTCACAAGGATAAATTTTAGTTTGAGTGCCCTCTTACTTTTCCTAGACAGGTCGCCAAAAACCT
This sequence comes from Candidatus Stercoripulliclostridium sp., assembly GCA_045577735.1. GTDB lineage: Bacteria > Bacillota > Clostridia > Christensenellales > DTU072 > Stercoripulliclostridium_A. The sequence continues at coordinate 4,680 of JAZNIY010000002.1, forward strand.
TGTTATTAAGTTTATGGTTTCCTCTTACTTTTCCTAGACCACGGTAGACTTTGTTTTTTGGATGAGATACGAACAAAAGAAAATCTCCCAAGGGGAGTGTACTAGGCGTACATGACCCGAAGGGAGACTTTTAGTTTTGTGAAGTAGGTCGCCAAAAAACAAAGTCTACTTCGGTCATATATTTAATTCTCTTCTTCGTAATAGTAAGAATAATCTATACCTTTCATAAAGATTTCACGGTCATCTATTTTATCGGTTAAAGCGTTTTCAATGAGGGATAAAATATTGCCATAATCCACAACGCTTAATTTCATTGCTTCTAAATATTCCGTTTTATCAATCTTACTCCAATCAACACATTTAGAAAGGTTTTTCTTTAAGATAAGGTCTAACCAAATTCTCGTCGTTCTGCCGTTTCCTTCCATAAAAGGATGGGCAACGTTCATTTCAACGTACTTTCTAACGATTTCTTCTACTGTTCTTCCGGGCATTTTTTCAATGGCATCAAGCGTTTGGTCTAAATATCCCACGCTTGCGAAAGCAAAACCACCTTTCGAGATGTTTAACTTTCTAATTTGCCCTGCAAAATCGTATAAACCACCAAATATATAAGCGTGAATTTGCTGTAAGCCCTTTATCGTACCAACTTCAATATCGTTGATAAGTCCGCTTTCTAACATTTCGTAAGCCTTGTTTTTGCTTTGCTCGTCAATAGACGTTCCTTTCGTTTTAACCCATTTTAAGAACACGTCCGACTTTTTGCTTGGAAGAATTGCTATAAGTAAATTAAGTCCATCGTCATCTATAACGTCCGTCAAATATTTCTTGCCGTCTTTTGCCGTTAATTTCAGTTGTCTACAAATTGATGACAACTGATTATTTCTCTTTTTTAAGGTGTTCCAATATTTACGTGGAGAAGTGCTTAAAGAAAGAGCTTCTATTATATCAACGGCACACAACCACCAACGTGAAGTTTCTTCGTCCCACACTGAACGAACGGGAACGTTGTCAAAAAACCTAATAGAAGTTTTAATCATTTTTGTCATTGCCTAATTTCTCCAAAACTAATATTAGTTTTCAAGTTTATTATATCACGCGCGCAAAGTGATTGCAATAATAATTTTTTCGAGCATGCCCCTTGGAACGAATATATAAACGCAAGCGGTCAATACTAATTAACAAATTAATTTTCAAAAAATTGGAATATTTACTAGACACAAAAAATATCTTATGCTATACTACTTAGGCAGTTGAATATGGCGCCATAGCCAAGCGGTAAGGCAAGGGTCTGCAACACCCGTACCCCCAGTTCAAGTCTGGGTGGCGCCTCCAAAAGAGTAAACAACCTTAACGGGTTGTTTATTTTTTTCTTCCCCTACTTCTTTTACTCCTAAACCTCTCCGTCAAGAGAAAAATGCAAAAGGCAGGCACCTTCACTAGGAAAATGCGCGCCGTTAGGGTTTCTAATCTTTTTTGATTAGTTCTTCTTTGATTATATCGATGGCAAATAGGTTCATACCATTAGTATCCAAAGTTTTCTATTTACCATTTTTGAAAAAATTTTGTTTTTGTCTAATATTTCAACAACCAATCTGCAATATCAACAATCCGTACACCCTCATATTGATACTCGTCGTGGCGTGTTCTTGCAATTACTATTTTGGGATAAGCGTCTTTAATTTGTATTAGAGGGGATATTTCTCTTTCAAAAGTTTTTTCATCACTTATATTATCGGACACTTGAATATATATTTTTTCGTTACGCTTAATGGCAACGAAATCTATCTCTTTTTTGTATAGCACTCCAACGTAAACCTCGTAACCTCTACGCAAAAGCTCTATTGCTACGATATTTTCGAGAATTCTGCCATAATCCATATTTTTCGTGCCGAGTTTTGCGTAACGAAAGGTGTGATCGCTTAAATAATACTTATCGTTACTCGATAGATATTTTTTTCCTTTTATGTCGTATCTGCGGACTTTATAAAATGCGAAAGCATTGCAAAGATATTGCATATAGGAGCCTATTGTGTTGTGATTGACTTTTTCTTTAATACCTGTCAAGGTATTGGTAATACTTCTCGCAGAAGATAAATTAGATATGTTATCCATTAAAAAGTCCACAACCCTGTCCATAAGTTGCGTATTTCTGATTTTATACTTTTTACGAATATCTCTAACAATCAGCGTATCAAAAACCTCTGCTATATAGTCGTACTTCGCTTCTTGGTTTTTATAAAGATACGAGCCAGCCATACCGCCTTCAATCATATATCTATCGAAAGCATTGTATTTGTCTTGCAATTCAAAATATTGCACATATTCATTAAATGAAAAAGGATATACCTTAATTTCAAAAGTTCTTCCCGTAAATAAGGTAGCCAAGTCAGAGCTTAAAAGAAAAGCATTTGAGCCTGTTATATAAATATCAAACTTTTCCGTTGCGTGAAGGCCGTTAATTGCCTTTTCAAAACCATTGCACATTTGCACTTCGTCAATGAGAACAAAGTTTTCTTTGCCCTCTTGATAGTTTGAATTGACATAATCATATAACGCTTTATATTCGTTAAGAGCATCGTATTCTGGCAAATTAAAATTGATGTGAATAATATTGGCATTTGCATTGCATTTTTGAATATGAGCCTTAAACGCTTCTAAAAGCTTTGATTTACCACTACGGCGCACGCCTGTAATTACCTTAATATCAGGTGTTCCCATAACATTTATTATTTTTTCCAAGTACTGTTCGCGCTGAATAAGTTTCATAATCATCACCTCTTGCTTATGTTATAGCACATCTATTTACCAAAATCAACATTTTTTAAAAAATGGTAAGCAGAAATATTGTCGTATTTACAAAAAAAAGAAAAAATCATCGCAGATTAGTTCTTCTTTAATATCGATGGCAAATAGGTTCATACCATTAGTATCCAAAGTTTTCTATTTACCATTTTTGAAAAAGTTTTGTTTTTGTCTAATATTTCAACAACCAATCTGCAATATCAACAATCCGTACACCCTCATATTGATACTCGTCGTGGCGTGTTCTTGCAATTACCATTTTGCTTAAATAGATTTATAATTCTTTACGAACAATCAATTCTGAAAATTGCTCCTCAAACTCATCTATTGTTCCTTGTACTATTAGGTCTTTTTGACAAAAAGCGTGTGCTGATTTATAGGGAAAATAAAATATGATTCTATAGAATTCGCCATGATCTTCTATACACTTTATGTCTTCGACATCCCTTTTTTGGTAAAATTTTTGACCTTCAATTTCTATAATAGTGTTATCTATTATTACTTTAGTAGGACCATAGTCCTCCTTCATTACTTTTGGTATGGACAATAATTCTCCTATAACAATCAACGGGATAAGTATATAAAATAATGCCAAAAGTTTATCAAGAAAAATGGTTCCTATTGTAATTGGAATACAAATACCTATAATTGCGACCAAACTAGAAATGAAATTTGCTTTACGAAACAATTTATTCATTGAGGACTTCGTGCTATTAGATATTTTTCCAGAAAACTCTATCATAACTTCTCCTACTATGACATTTAATAACGATTGCTCAAATCCCAAGACATTGCGTAACCCGGGACAGTCGGACCTGGCTTGCTAACTGGATTAGACGGCACATCAATTTCAATCCCTTCCATTTTGAAACCAATTGTATTTTACTACAAGGGCACCAGTGCTGTCAATGATGCCTAGAATGTTTTGTAGGCTATCACGCAAGTAGAAATACTTTTGAGAGCCATATTTTATAAAGCCGTACAACTGACCATTCTCATCGTACAAGAAATCTAGTTGATACCCTCCTGCTACTTCACCAACCAGTTTATTACCATCGTATACGTAAATAGTGGCATCAGCCTCTTCCAAATACCTTTTTTTTAATGCGTTGTCCTTGGTCGCTGTAGGCATAAACGTATTCGTCAAGGGTAGATGAAATAAAAATATAGCCGAGGATTCCCTCGGCTATATTTGATTATAGTTTTACAAGTAGTTCTATCACTATCGCCAATGCAATTACTATGCCCACAACTAACACTGTAATAATGGTAGCAATAATGAAATTTGTTTTGTATGATGCAAAACTGGTTTTTTTATCGATTAAAAATAAAAACGCAAACCAAATTCCGGCTATGATTACGATGACTCCTAATCCGATTAGCCATTCCATCAAACTCGCATTAGGATCAACAATACATTTCAAAACATATGTTACGAAAGTCATATTCTCTCCAATTAGAAAAATAAAGCACTATTTCACCAAAAGAATCACCCTGATTTATACCATGTAGCATTGTACTTAATCCACCTAATGCCACTTTCGCACCTTTCATTCCCAGCCTCAAACCTGCAGAAGTTGTTATACTAGATACACCATTCGGGTACGTAGTAACGGCTATTGCAATAGTACATTCCGCTTTCACTATCATAGTAGTAACCTTTATAGCGGAATGGGTTTAATGCGCCGATACCATTAGTATCCAAAGTTATTGTACACTCACCGTATGCTGTATAGTCATATTTTACTACAAGGTCACCAGTACTGTCAATAATGGATAAAAATAGCCGAGGCTAATTCCTCGGCTAGTTCTTGGCTTTTAATATAGCTCTTTTGGCTTTTTCAATGTCTTTAGGAAAACATACTATTTCATGTTTCTCTAAAATATAACGCCTTATTCTGCTTGACTCCATATGCAATAGGTTTTCATTAACTATGATTTCTTTAATTTTTGCCCTTGATTTTATCCGACCTAACACACTAAATATCTCAATTAAAACTCCCACTAAACATATATCCAGGAACCAAACATATACTACGTATTGTTTTGCTATAATCAAGAGTATTACACTGGTTATCAAAAGAATAACCTGCAAACTAATTACTACTAGCGTATACGTTCTCATAATCTTTTTCACTAAATATATATCCCCATCCCCTACTGAGAATATAATAGTACAAATTAAAAATCCTACTTGTAAAGCCAAAAAAACGTATTCCATAATCACCAATCAATTATATTTCCCATAAAGGTAGATCCAAAAATGGAAGCACTAACCTTAGATATACCTTGTATTAAATATTTTCTTATTGCCTTTTCCATGTTCATATACATAGTTTGAATAGTTAATCCACCTACCACCGTGTCTAAGGCAACAAGACCCCAATTTATATCACGATCTCCGGTGAATTTTTGAGAGAGAACACTTGTAGCAAATCCAACTAATGCACCGATACCATTAGTATTCAAAGTTATAGTACACTCGCCGTACGCTGTATAGTTATATTTTACCACCAAATCACCATTACTGTCAATAACACGTAAAACACCCTCGGCTTGACTTCTTACTTGTGGTTCGGTTTCTTTGCTTTTCTAAAAAACCCTGCTGTTATGCAACCAAAAACTATATTTATTAATGTTACTATACACATTATTATCAATCCAGCTTTAACACAAATATACAATGATACACAAAATGCCGTTATCGTAATAATTAACAAAAAATACCCTATTAGTTCAAGGACAAACGTCTTTATTGAAATAATCCGTTTGTTTTTTGAGTACATAATAATAAAAAACAATTGATGCTTACACTCTAGACATTTTTGCTCATTATAAAGAAACTCTAACTTATCTACTGAATAAATATTAACAAAAGAAACAATTGTAATTAACAATAGAAATAGATATACAAGAATAATAGGTCCTAACAAATTAGAATGCAATAAAATTTCCGTTTGTATCACTAAATCTGCCATATAGGCCACCTCCAACGCCACCTATCACCAAAGCCGACATCGTCATTATGCTGTATAGTCATATTTTACTACAAGGTCGCCCCTACTGTCAACACTGCATAAAAAAGCACGCACCTTCTATTAGGAAAGTGCGTGCCAAAAAGTTAGTCCTTTTTGGATTATTATTCAATTATCTCATAGGCACTTAATATCATTTGCGTTTCTTGGATTTTTTTAGTACGTACTTTTATTTCATCTTCGCCATAGCGTATTGTAAACAAAGCGTACTTACCATTTATGCGTTTTTGTTCATATTTCAAGCCAGTTTTTAATTCAAACACTTTAGTCTTAAAAATTCCATTTACTATGATTTTCTCATTGTTAATCTTTACGCTATATCTCAAAACATAAATGAAAGCGTAGATTGCATATATTAAAATTGTTGCAACCATTATTGCCAAAACAATTATGGTACGAAGATTATCAGTCGTTTCATAGTTCCTAACTAAAAGCACTACTAGACTTACAACCGCCATAACGGCAACTACCAATAAAACCAACAATGGTCTTATGAACTCTTTCATATTATCTTCAAGCCTAATGGTTTCCATGCTGGAAATTTCCTCCATAAACTTTTGATTATTGCTATATAAAAAATGAAATTATTGCCAACGCTCCCGCCGCGACTCTACTTCCAGGAATTGGAACAAATGCTAAGGCTGCCGCAGCCCCTAGCAATCCAATACCGCCCCAGCCAATATTAACTGATATATCTTTGGAAATATTATCTTGCGACAAGCCTACAGACAATTTAATTCCTTCTTCAACACTAACTTCTCCACCAGCATAAATATGCTTTGTCAGTTGCGTAGTGACTCCAATCCCCATATTATCTGACCAATAGATTGTTCCACCTTTATTATTTTGAGAAAAGCCAATACCCATACTGGTGTAGCCATTCCCCACACTACTAAAAGAATATATACCTGTTGGTGTTGCAGAAGATAGCGTTTCCGTTAGCGTTATGTTTCCCAAAAGGCCACCAATATACGCGTTATCAAAAAGCCTTGTTGATACATAGGTTTGTAGTACATGTGAAGAGTGCGACGGTGGCACAAATAAACTTCCCACGCCAGTCATATGCACAGCTAACTCACTTTCAACAGCCTTAGTTAATGATGTAGTCTTTCTATTAGTCACGTTGTTTTGTTCTACAAGTCTCCTATTATTAGGAAAACTATCAACCATGAACAAATTCAACCAAGGTTTTGCTGCAACGCTACTATTAAAAACAGATCTAGGCGTTAACCATCTACACCATTCGGGTACGTAGTAACGGCTATTGCAATAGTACATTCCACTCTCATTATCGTAGTAGTAACCTTTATAGCGGAATGGGTTTAATGCACCGATACCATTGGTATCCAAAGTTATTGTACACTCGCCGTACGCTGTATAGTCATATTTTACTACAAGATTACCAGTGCTGTCAATAATGCCTAGAATGTTTTGTAGGCTATCTCGCAAGTAGAAATACTTTAGAGAACTATCCTTGATAAAACCATACAACTGATCATTTTCATCGTACAAGAAGTTTAGGTCATAATATGGGCACTCTTCTGCAATAAGCTTATTACCACTATAAACGTAATTCACAACACATTCGGGAGTCTCCTTCCTTATTCTTTGTCCTTTTTCATTGTATTCGTAAACATAGTCCTCCTGATTAGAGTTCGTAAAGCTAATTAGTCTTCTACCCTCATAACCAAAGCATTTACCATCGTAAGCAATAGGAGCCAAAACGTTTTCCGCTGAATAGGATATAGTCTTACCACCAACACTAACAAGCTTATCTTTCATAGTATTATCATATCCAAACACTACGTCTCCCTTTTGGGTAATATTTCCGTTGTCATCGTATGTAAAAGTAGTGTTGTCATCCTTTGTTAGGAATCCTCTAAAATCATAGGTGTAGGTGTGCGAGCCAATTGTTCCATCGGTAATTTCTTTAACGTTGCCGAGGATATCGTAACGATATGCCCTATCAAAACCATTGCTAGAGCCATTACTATACACTTCAAAGCTCTCTCTTGCTACCCTTTGGGAAGTGTATTTTGTTGATCCACGATTTTCATAGGTTAATTTTTTATTCATCAATCGTGTATCATTTACCATAACATTGGTTTGAATAAGTCTGCCAAAATCGTCATACTCGTTCGCTTTTACAATAGTCTTAATGGCATTCGCTAGCCTATTAAGTGTCGTTTGCGTATGGAAAGCATTACTTGCACAAAGCATTTCTATTTGTCCATACAAAGGATAACACTCATATGACGAGCCCGTATGGTGATAAACTAATTCCTTGTCAAATCTTCTACCTATCATAAACTCAAGATTGGTAAAATTAACAGCAACGTCATACTCCACAACATTGCCATCCAAGTACACACGAACTGTTCCACTGATTACTTCGTTGACAGAGTCGCCTGTTATGCGTTTTGTGAAAGACATTCCTACAGTATGCCATACTCCGTTAACCATTTTTAAATTTGTTTGATATATATTGCCAGCACAATTAACACACAAATAGTTGTCCTTATTTCTATAAAGACTAAACAATGAACCATTTGCATCTTTGCCTTCAAAAAGATATTGTATGTTATTGCTTGATTCTATAAAGGTACGCATAATTATAGTACCCGAACCACTTTGTCCAAATAAATATGCCAATTCAGAACCATCTGCCACGTAAGCATAACGCTTTGTAATAGTATTAAAGTTAAAAGATTTGTCTTTGTCCTCCAATACCCCTATTCGTCTTACAAATCTACTTGGACGCTTGCCTTTTGTTGACATCAAATTACTATTCAATGGATAAATATCAAACAATGAGTTACTTGTAGTGTCAGGCATAAAAACAATACTTTCCGTCACGTCAAATGTTTTTGCATCCACGTCGGTATATTGACAGTCTTCAACGTAATCTTTGGTAACGTTATAGAAATATTTAGTGTTTTGATAAGTGTCGTTGGTTCTTGGGGAAATTGCTAAGCACGCAATCTTTCCTTCAAATGGATAATAGGTTGAACCATCGTGTGAACGACCAATATAGTAAATGGGTACGAAATCCGTTTTAATCAAGGAGTCAGCTTCACTATAAAACCTTGTGTCATTGTTTACTGTTAAGCTAATTTCACAGTTTGGAAGACTACCTTCGTCCTCACGGAAATAAAAGTTTAGGGCAAAAAAGTTCCACTTGTCTTTAGTTACCGCCCCACTTCCCGTTATAACGTTGTGAAACTTTCCGTACCAATCCTTTGCCTCTACTCGCATTTGACCTTGATCCATATAAACCTCTAAGTAGTCGCCTCGCGTGCCTTGTATACCAAACATATATTGGGTATTGTCAACGTCGGATGGTTTGAACCAGAATTTTACACAACCACATTCCAAGTCTCCTTCCGGCGAATCTGCTAGTTGATATGTAAGTGCTTTTGTAGAGTCTATGTTTACATAAGGCAAGGCACCATCTTTACCAAACGTAACCCCAGAGCCGTTAGAGGAAGTTATGTATCTAAATTGGTTAACGTCATGTACTAAATCGGTAGTACCATCGAATAATCCAAAATGATAATTACCACTAAACCTTCCTTCCATCTTCTTAGGATGCTCGCTTTGTGATCGTAAAACATGAGCATATGACTCATGTATTGTTTTAGCACTTGTGTCACGAAGTACAGAGTTTATTTTACCAAGATTGTCAAAGGTATATTCTATATTTGCATTGACATTGTACTCTTTCTTAATCCTACCTGCGTCATCATAGTTATAATTAATAAGTGTGGTTTCGCCTCTATCTGTTATTCTTTTTAATCTCTTATAAGCATCATAGTAATAGTGATATACCATTATCTCACTAGAATCGGGATAAACATAATAAACGTGTTCAATTTGATTGTCAGCATTGTACGTAAAACGATATTTTTCACCGCCGCCATACGTAATAACTTCCACATTGTTGCTTTGGTCATTATAGTCATAAGTGAATATTACAACGCCATTTAATTTTACCTCATTAACACAACCTCTTAAATTATAGGAAAATTCATATATGCTACCATTTTTTAAGGTTACTGTATGAAGCCTACGATTATCAGGATAGTAGGTATATACCGCTTTGGAGAGTTCTGCAGAATTCTTTTCAAGCAACATTTCCTTTACCAAACCATTTTGATAATCAAATGATGTAGTTGTACCCATAGCGTTACTTATCCAATCAATTTTGTCATTATTATAGCCACACTCCATTTGACAATTGTCTAATTCATCATATTCGGCGATGACGTGTCTACCATCTTCGCTAAAAGTCTTACGTGTTTCAATAAGTTTATTATTATCTTTATCCACTAATACTTGCCTTTCTAAAAGAGAGGGATAGTCTTCGTGAAAATAGTTTTCAATATTTACTCCATACGAAGTTGTTGATTTGGTGGGATATCCTAAAGAGTTGTACTCGTAATTGCATATGCTAGCATCAAACCCAATTGTTTCAACAACGTTATTTTTGCCACTTACTTCGTCAAAATCATAAACAATTTTGGCATTTTCAGCACATTTTCCAATCAAATTAAGGTTATCATCTTCATCGTACTCAAAAAAAGTACCAAAATCCTGCCTCAACACTTGAATTCCACCAAGTTCGAATGAAACATCGCCAGTTAAAACAATGGTAAAGTTAGCACTACTTTCATTGCTCGAACAAGTAGCACCTAAAAGAATCATTTCAAAGTTGCTGTCTGTAATAGGCTTCTTTAAAATCTCCTCGTCACCATCACCTATTTGCATACTAATCGTCACAGAATTCCCATTAGAATAATTGTAATTCTGTTTTGCCCACATTATTGCCGTAACAGTATCGGTACCAACGCAATCAATGGGTACAGAAAAAGTTATGCTTCCATTCCCACTACCACTATGAGTGAATCTGTAAACCCTTTCTCCAAGAAGGTCTTTCCACTTACCCTCAGCAAGAATAACAGCCTCTCTATTGACATTACTCAACGTGAAATTATCAGCTGACAAGCCTTCAAAATAATTAGTATGTGGTCCTTTTATTAAAAAGGGATTGCTTTGTGCTATAAGTCGTTTCGTATCTCGATCATATTCCGTCTCAATAGCATAACCATTTTTATCAATTTGATAAAGGGGTAAACCTTCATTATCGAAGTAAAAATCGACGTAATTACCGTCCCAATAATTAACCCTTGTACTGTTTTCTGCATATACTATTCCAGTTACTTGGATTCCGTCATATTCTTCGGTATATCCGTCACTAATGCAAGTGACACGATTGTCTGTAAACTCATATTTGCACCTATGTGTCGTCAAATCATCTTTTACAATGATTGAGGAACCTATATACTCCATCCCCAACTTGTCGATAATTATGTCATCTTGAGTTTTGTATTCTACGCTAACTAGATTGTTTCCTTGGTAACCTAATGAGATTTTCTCTAACACTGTGTTATTATAACTATAAGTGCCTCCTATCTTTTGATTGTTTTCCTTGACAAATTCTACCTTATCCCCTTTCTCGTTTTCAAAGACCAAGCTATTCTCTGTCGTAGTAATATTAATGACTTCTCCTGTCTTTTTGACCATTCTTGTTGGATATGACTGGGAATTACCATATATCGTTTTATTCCCGTTTTTGTCTACCAATTCAATGTGTGATAATGAGGTGTCGTTTTCGTCAGTAACTCTAACCGCTTTTAGTTGAGTTTCACGATTCCACTCTCCTATTGTATAATGATCCGTGCTTCCATCAGCATTGTTTATTGAAACTTGAGTGCCGTTTTCACTCAAAACATTATAAAAATTAGATTTAAATCCATTTCCAAAAAAATTAGTGGTAGCTTGTTCTTGATAATTAAAAATTAAACTTGTGTTAAAAGGAGATACTCCTCCAATTTGAAACAATGGTATTTCTACGTGCATGTTCGCATCTTCCTTAAAAAGATTAACGTTTATAGTAGCTCTTCCCACATTTTTAGTTAACTGTTTAGTATAATTTTTTAAACCATGATTCATTTTCAATTTCTCCTTGATTAAAATATTATCTTGTATTGTATAATTTCTCTTATTATCCAATCGTTTACGCGTTCACTTAACTCTAAGACATCAACATAGCGATTGAATATGTTAAAATAGTATTCTGCTAGTCTTTTTGCATTTTCAGCCCTAGCTTCATATGATAGGTCTTGCGAAAAAACAACAAGTAAATCTACGTCAGAATCTATCCGTGCCAAATTTTTTGCAAAAGACCCAAACACAGCAATACTTTCAACCCCATAATTCATTTTTAACTGCTCTTTATCTCCCAATATTTGTTTGAAAATATCGGCAATGCTTAATGGCTTAAGTTTTTTATAATAACTTTTATCTTGAAATTTTGCTGTTTGTATTTGCTCTAAAAACAACTCGTATAATGGCACTTTGTCACCTTTAAAATACGCTAATCTGCACTCTTCATATTTCTTCAAAGTAGAACTTACAAATCGTAGCGTTGGTATCCCCGACTTTATAAGTACGTAATTAAAGAACATAAGAGGAATTATAAGTTTTTGATCTCCTTTTGCTTCCTCTAACAAAGAATAAACGTAAAGATGATATTCAATTGCCCTTTCCAACATGGGCAAATTATTTAAATAAAAAAACTTACTTATCATACGAATTACCATTTCCTCACTTGGCAATTCCCCATTCATAATGAAGAAAAACTTTTTCACAATATCACTGGAAAGTGGACTCTTAGCATTAGACAACAAATAATGGTAAGCATCATAATGACTTTTAATCTTACTCTCCAATGGTGTTTTACAAGCAATTTCTCCATAAATTATTTGTTTGTATTCATCATGACGAAAATCATATCCACAAAATCTGAAAACTTTTTCAATAAAAGCACCGGTTCTTTTGCGAACAATGAGTTCTTTATCTTGTTTATTAATTTTTTCCATAATATTCCTATAATCTTTTAATTTATTTAAAGGCACGCACCTTCACTAGGAAAATGCGTGCCGTTAGGGTTTCTATTCTTTTTTGATTAGTTCTTCTTTGATTATATCGATGTCTTCTTTTATGACTTCGACTATCTTTAACTTTTCGGCTAGCGAATCCACTAGCGCTTGGTACTTTTCTTCACGGGCTTTGCTATCTTTCATTTGGGTTATGAATAGTCCAACGAATAGCATTGCCCAAAGACCACTGTTTAAGGCTGTTTCCCATATTTGTTCCCACATAAGTCATATTTTCTCCTTATAAAATTTTTAGTAAGTAGACATCGCATTTTGGCGAATTGTCTAGGAAAGGCAAAACCTTCCTCAGTCATTTACCTCTAGTAAACTCCTGTCGGTCGGCTTCGCCTTTCCGTCACACTTCATCCAAACTACGATGTCTAATAAACTACTGCAATAATTAGATGCACCCCCATTACTACATTGTTTAATACCCTGTAGCAATTCCTTTTCTTCGCATTTCATCTAAAAGCCAAAGTCTATAAGTACTTACTTTTTAATTTGTATTATTTTTTTAATTATTTTTGGACAAGCTCTAATAAGCTGTAGTAACTAGGTGCATTTTCCTTTACTGCGTACTACATCCAAAAATCAAGTTTTGAGATTTTCGATGATACATTTTTTTGTTTATTATTTCGCAAAATTGCCTCGGTTTTTATTAACTTTGTAGTTTGGATGAAGTGCGAAGTAAAGAGAAACTTTTTCTTTACAATGCAATTCGCCAAAAAACCTTATTATTCAGTTTGAGTTTCCTCTTACTTTTCCTAGACTTCTGATAGACTTTGGTTTTTGGACGTTGTTAAGTGCGGAATGCGAAGCATCCTTATGGAGTGCGGAGTGCGGAGCGCGGAGTGCAGTAGTTTGCATAGCAAACCTGATGAGTAAAACGATTAACTTGTGTTACCACAACACTTGGTGATAGCCACATAGTTATTGGATTGACTAAAGTAACTGCGAATTGTTCGGCTTCACTACGTTTCACTTCGCTCACAAGGAATAATTTTAGTTTTTTTCTTATTTTTACCTGTGTTAAGCCTCTAATAGACTTTGGTTTTTAGATGCTAGACAAGGAAAAGTGAAAAAACCGAAAGGTTGCTGTACTAGCGTACTGCTCCTTGAGATTTTTTTGCTATTGAC
>JAZNIY010000003.1:0-27636 GCA_045577735.1 Candidatus Stercoripulliclostridium sp.
AGCGTAACCGCCATCACACTCGCTTCAAGGTTACTTGCCATACATACAATGACCGTATCAATACTTCCAATTCCAAGGCGTGAGATGACCTCCGCATCGGTCACGTCAGCGCATTTACATACGGGCAGATATGCCGCTGCATCGTTTACGATTCTTTCCTCGGTATCGACGGCAATGACTTCCATGCCGTTCTCTACAAGTTCTCTTGCCACGGCTGTGCCGTATCTTCCAAGTCCAAAGATTGCGTATGTTTTCTTTGTTTTCATTGTTCTTCTCCTTTATCCTATACTGATATCTTCCGTCGGCTCCGATATAACATTTTGACTCTCATTTTTGCTTCCAAGAGCAATAGCCAACGATATTGGACCGACTCTGCCGAAATACATCGTTACGATGATAATTAGTTTTCCAAATGTGTTAAGTGTTGCCGTTAAGTTTCTTGAAAGACCGACTGTTGCCGTCGCGCTGACCGTTTCATAAACCGCATCTATGGAAGAAGCATTGCTCGTTGCCATCAAGAGTATGGTCGATATAGCGCAAATCGTAAGGAACATTACAACAACCGAAACCGCCTTTTTTATTGATTCCTCGGAAATCCGGCGACCGAATAATGTTGCGCTGTTCTTATTACGGATTGTAGCAAATGCCGAGCAAATGAGGACGGCAATGGTTACGGTTTTCATACCACCTGCCGTTCCTACGGGTGAACCGCCTATCAGCATCAAGATAATAGATGTGGTGGCAGAGGCATTTGTCAAATTTTCTTGTGGAATTGTAGCAAAGCCAGCCGTTCTCGTAGTAACCGATTGGAAGAAGGATATTTGAATTTTATCGAACAAGGACATCTCTCCAATGGTTAATGGGTTAGCATATTCAAAAATAAATATGAGAATTGCACCGACAAGAATAAGTCCTGCCGTGACCGTAATGGCAATCTTTGAGTGCAAGGACAAGTGCCTGAATATTTTTCTGTTTTTCGGTGAACGGCTTTTAACCACACGAAGAACATCCCACCACACGATATATCCGAGACCGCCGAGAATAATGAGAGCGGAGGTGACGATATTAATCAAGGGATTGGTTGCGTAATTGCAAAGGCTGTTTTCCGCGATAATGTCAATGCCGGCATTACAGAAAGCGGAAACCGAATTGAATACCGATATCCAGATGCCCCTTGCACCAAACTCGGGAACGAACACAAGCATATACAGGACAGCACCGACTCCTTCAATAATCAGCGTTCCGAACAGTACGTTTTTGACGAATTTCGCAAGCCCAGACATCGTATTGAGATTGAAGGCATCTTGAATGAGTAATCGGTCGCCGATGCCCATTTTTCTATTGAGAAGAAGCATCAGTCCCGACATAATGGTGATGATACCAAGACCGCCGATCTGTATGAGAAGCAGAATGACGATCTGCCCGAACACGCTCCATGTGGATACCGTGGGCATTGTAACGAGTCCCGTCACGCAGGTGGAGGTGGTTGCCGTGAAAAGTGCATCGAGATACGGCACAGCTTCTCCGCTTGCAGAGCTGATTGGCAATGCCAAAAGTCCACTTCCTATGAGAATGGTCACGAGGAAGCTGAGCAATATGATCTGTGTGGTTGAAAGTGCGAATTTCTTTTTTCTAACCATAAGATTTTCCTCTAAAAAGCATAAAGGAACCAATGTCCTCTGCAGTCAGCTGGTTCCTTTTTTGTTGTTCGTTTCTGATTATATCACATTTCGCTGTTTATGTTAATATATTTTTACACAATTGGATATCCGTGTGATATAAAGCATATTCTCATTTATCGGTGAGTTTATTATAGCAAAAAATCCAACTGAAATCAAGGCTTTTATTTTATGGAAACAATAATTGAACGATACCCCATAAATTGAACGATAAGGGCATAAAGTGAACGATTTGTATTTTACGGGTAAAAACAAAAAAGGCTTGCGAGGACGAAACTATCCCTACAAACCATACAAATTTAATGAAATCCTGCTTTGCTGGATGAAATCCAAATGAGTTTGGATGAAATCTTCGGTATGCCACCTCAGATTAAATCAAATCCGCCTCCCAAAAAACCTTGCATAGCAAGATTTCATCGCGTAGCGATTTCATCCACAAAGTGGATTTATTCCGACGCAGGCGGATTTAACTGAAAAAGACTCAGAATTGTATTCAATCCTAAGTCTTTTTCTGTGAGTAATCTAAAATTTTGATACAAATTTCGGGTGGGTGCAAATTTTTGAACTATGGGTGCATCTTCCTACAAGGGTTTGCACCCATTTTAGTTCGATAAATTGGAATTTGACTCTCTCACAATTTTAAAACTTATTTCTTTATTACTTTTTTGCACCAAGTGCGTTTGTTGCAATTCGGACACTTTAAATAACGGGTAAATCCCATGTGCATTGCATTCATTGCTTCTTTATAAGTAGGCACTATTTCGCAACCGCAATTTTTGCACTTGTAAGCACCTACACTTACTTCAAGCTTTAATGCATAGAAGCACGGTATCAGAAATACAATGCAAATCCCAAGAATTGTAACGAGCTGCCATATCCCTTCGGGTATCAAAAATGCAGCAATTAAGATACCGGCAAACAGGGCCGTCATACTTACGATCATAATTGCCCACATAGAAGACCAAATTGTTTTATTTTTTCTCTCTAATTCTTTCGCCATATCAAGCAAAAGCTGTTCGTTTTTTTGATTGTTGTTTTCCATACTGATTTTCTCCCCACTTAATAATTCATCTACACTGATGCTGAGAATATCACAGAGTTCAAGCATGATCGAAGAATCCGGCATTGCGATGCCTCGCTCCCACTTAGATATTGCTTTGTCGGTGATACCGAGTTTTTCTGCCAACTGCATTTGCGTTAAGTTTTTCCGTTTTCTGCAATCGGCAATAAATTTTCCTATTTTCAATTGATCCATAGGCGACCTCCTTTCGCATACAGTATAACTGCTATATCACATAAAGTACACCCACCGTTGGTTTAGTGAGGAGAAATAAACCGTTGGTAGAGTGGATTTGACCGTCAAATTCTTGATTTTAGGTGAGTTTATTATATCACATAATCCATTGAAAATCTATAATTCTTTTAAGCGAATCAATAATTGAACGATACCCCATAAATTGAACGAAAGGGGTATAAAGCGAACGATTTATATTTTACCGTTAAAAACAAAAAAGGCTTGCAAGGATGAAAAACCTCCAAACCATACAAATTTAATGAAATCCTGCTTTGCTGGATGAAATCTTCGGTATGCCACCTCAGATTAAATCAAATCCGCCTCCCCAAAAACCTTGCATAGCAAGATTTCATCGCGTATCGATTTCATCCACGAAGTGGATTTATTCCGACGCAGGCGGATTTAACTGAAAAAGACACAGAATTGTATTCAATCCTAAGTCTTTTTCTGGTGGGCAGGGGTGGATTCGAACCACCGAAGGAACTTCCGGCAGATTTACAGTCTGCTCCATTTGGCCACTCTGGAACCTACCCATATATATTAAGTTGGATTAGCTCGTTTGGAGCCGGCTATCGGAATCGAACCAACAACCTGCTGATTACAAATCAGCTGCTCTGCCAGTTGAGCTAAGCCGGCAATGGTGCCTCGGGGCGGACTTGAACCACCGACACGGGGATTTTCAGTCCCCTGCTCTACCAACTGAGCTACCGAGGCAAAAAATTGGCGATCCGGAAGGGACTCGAACCCTCGACCTCTAGCGTGACAGGCTAGCGTTCTAACCATCTGAACTACCGGACCGCAAAAATTGCATATATTGTGTGGTGGGCCTTCACGGACTCGAACCGCGGACCAATCGGTTATGAGCCGACCGCTCTAACCAACTGAGCTAAAGGCCCACACGGAAAATTCAATTTTAAGTTGCTGGTCGGGGTGAAGGGATTTGAACCCCCGACTTTCTGCTCCCAAAGCAGACGCGCTACCAAGCTGCGCCACACCCCGAATTTACTCATCAGTGTATCTCAACCGCGCCTTAATAATATACAATATATAAATAAGGATGTCAACAAATTTTTTAACTTTTTTTAGAAAAATTTTCTTTCATACTTTCCATACTTGATTTGTCCGCAAAGATACCCTTAAATATAAAAATAGATATTGCAAAATTTCTTTTTTTATATTATTATATTATATGTTATCATATAGTTGTTTAATATATTTCATTATTATTCAACATTAATGAAGGAAGAGAAGATTTAATTATAATGCATTACATATATAAATTAAAAAAGTTTATTCTAAAACTATTCGGTAAAACCGATGAAAATACAAAAGATATTAAGATTAAGGATGATAGTCAAAAGCTAAAACACGCTGAGCGATATGATCCTGACGTAAACATTGGGCTTTCTCAAGTTATAGTCGATGATAGAATGGCCGATAAGCTTTCTAACTTGAAACCAATTAACCGTACTAAAAGCTACGGACGAATTATCTTTGAAAATATTTTCAATTTTTGCAATACAGTTACAATCATTTTAGTTGCCCTATTGTTTATTGCCGGTGCTGGAATGTACGCAGTTTCATCGGTTATTGTTATTGCAAATATTGCTATAGGTATTTGGCAAGAAATAAAAGCCAAACATAAGGTTGAAAAGCTTTCAATGGTAATAGATAATACTTGTGAAGTTATTCGTGATGGTATACATAAAGAGATTAGTACCAAAGAGATAGTTTTAGACGATATTTTCATTAGTAGATCTGGTTTACAAATGCCTGTCGACTCAATTATTAAAAGTGGTTCTATTGAAGTTGACGAATCCATTTTAACCGGTGAATCCGTGCCTGTCAAAAAAACAGTTGGCGACTCCGTTCTTGCAGCATCTGTAGTAGTATCGGGTGAAGCTATAATGCGTGCTGATAAGGTTGGTAAAGATTGCTACATCGAAAACGTAGCTAGAGTTGCTCGTAGAGTTAATAAGCCACGTTCGAATATCTTCTCCATTTTGGACAAGGTTATTAAGGGTATATCAATTGTATTAGTGTTCCTAGCTGGATTGCTTCTTGTTTCCATACTTGTGACTGGAGCAAAATCCACGTTCTTAATTGAATCGGGCGCAGATCTTGAAAGTATATCACAGTTCCAAAGCATAGTTATTACTATTTCTGCAGCAATACTAGGTATGTTGCCTATTGGTATGTTCTTGCTTACCTCAACCGCCCTTGCTGCTTCAACAATTAAGTTTGCAAAGAGAAACACTCTTCCCCAAGATCTTTATTCCATAGAAATGATTGCTATGGTAGATACCTTACTTCTTGACAAAACCGGTACCATAACCGATGGTAAGCTAGAAATACTAGAAGAAAAGGTATATATTAATGAGAAAATTAACGTGGATGAGATTTTTGCTACTATCGTCCACGAAACAAAAGACCAAAATGGCACTGCTATTGCGATTAGAGAGCATTATTTGTATGCAAAAACGCTGGAAGTTGCTTCTTGCACGCCTTTCTCATCAGCACGAAAATTTAGCGCCATAACGCTAAATAACGGAACAAGTTATTTAATGGGCGCACCCGATTTTATTACCAAAAACAACGTTGAAGTAGATGAATTTGTATTAAGAAATGCAGAAAATGGTCGTCGTGCCCTAGCACTCGTTGAATACAAGGGTAATCTTGACGATTTTACTCCGGAAAAGGGTCGTTGTGTTGCGACCATAGCATTAGAGGACAGACTTCGTGGTGACGTCAAGGAAACCTTAGATTGGTTTAGGCAAAACGACGTTGATATTAAAATCGTTTCCGGCGACAATCCTATTACCGTTTCTCAAATTGCATCTAAAGCCGGCGTTCACAACGCTGAAAATTACGTTAACTGCAAGGGATTAACCGATGATGAGCTTGAAAAGGTAGTAGAAACAACAACCATTTTCGGCAGAGTATCCCCTGAACAAAAACAAAAAATTGTAAACCTACTTCAAGCTAAAGGTAGGGTTGTTGGTATGGTTGGCGATGGTGTAAACGACGTTCAAGCCCTAAAAGAAGCCGACTGCTCCATATCTTTTGCTTCAGCCAACGAGGTTGCTAGAAACATTTCACGTATTATCCTTATGGATAATAACTTTAAAACCATTCCTTCAATCGTACAAGAAGGCAGACAGGTTATATCTAACATTCAAAAGGTAAGCTCCCTTTACATAATGAAGAACCTCTTCGTTATGTTCATGGTGTTAATGTTTACAATCCTAACCTTTGTTACCAAAGTAAACGCCTATCCGTTTGATACAAAAAGAATGCTTCTCATAGAATTCTTTGTTATAGGCGTTCCGACCTTCTGTTTCGCCCTACAACCCAACAAAGCAAGAGCCACGGACAAATTCTTATCAAACATAATGAAGGCCTCTATTCCCTCGGCTATTGGCCTCATATCTGGCGTTTTGTTCATCTTCGGTATGCTAGGATGCTTTAGTGGTGATTTAACCAGTTTCGCGACCTATCAAACGGCCTCAACTGCAGCCGTTGGTTTAGCTGCCGCTGGATTTGCATGTTTAATAATAATATCTATGCCTCCGGATTGGTTCAGGCTAGGATTAATTATTGGTATGTTCGGCGTTTCTGCACTTGCACTTTGGGCTGACTACTATTACGCCGTTCCCCTATTTGGTGACACCTTCCTAAACATTGACTGGTTCTTACCTCTCAATAATTGGCTATTAATCATCGGATGTACTGCAATATGCGTAGTTGTTACAATTGCGTTCCGTGTACTTATTGAATATATTTCAAAAAAATATGGTAATCAATTGTATTCTTACTTTGAAGAATTAGGTTCAAAATTAAAACTCAAAAAATCTAAGTAAAAATTAAAGGAGCTAAATGCTCCTTTTTTGATGAATGATTTAAACTCTCTTAATAGATATTGTTTCAGGAAGATTTTCTATCTTTTTTATTATGAAATCCAATTCTTCCGAAGACTTAATTTGTAGAGTAATATTAATTATGGCAATGCCCTTTTGTACGCGCATATCCACACTAGTCATATATATGCCTTGATTAGAAATCGTAGGCAGAATAACCATGGCAAGGCCTGTTTTATCAACACATTCGATAAGCAAGCGTGCTTGGAAAACGCTATTGTCAGTATTTGTCCAGCTAACTGGCAGTAGACGTTCAGATTCCATCGTCTTGACGTTGGGACAATCCTTTCTATGAATGGATACACCTGCCCCGCGCATAGCATAACCCACTATTTCATCACCGGGAACAGGGTTGCAACAGCGAGCAAGTTTAACCATAAAATCATCATATCCTGCAACAGAAACACCACTTCCCGACTTGTTTTTACGTGACTTTGAAGTTTCTTGGGTTGTTGATGACTGTTGATTATTTAATTGCTCTAATTTTTGTTCGAGTGCCTTACTCTTTTTATATTTATCGATTAGTTTTAGTAACACTTGACCGGTTTTTAGTGCACCATAACCGATAGAAGCATACAAATCATCCAAAGAAGCCAAGGAATATCTAGAAATAATTTCTTTCATTTCCTCGTCTTGGGCTGCTAGTAAATTCCAATCGTACCCTTTGCGTTTTGCAGACTCTTCAAGCATATCCTTGCCAAGTTTAATATTCTCACCCGCCCTTTCCTTTTTAAAGAAAGCGCGAATTTTGGCTTTTGCTTGTGAAGAAACAACGAATTTTAACCAGTCGCGTGAAGGTCCTTTGCCAGAGTTAGAGGTAACGATTTCAATAACGTCGCCAGTGTTCAATTTTGAATTCAAAGGAACCATTTTATTGTTAACTTTTGCGCCAACACACTTGTTTCCAACTTGACTGTGTACTTTGTAAGCAAAGTCTACTGGTGTAGCATCAACCGGTAAGTCGAAAACTTCTCCCTTAGGTGAGAAGACGTAAATTTCATTAACAATGATGCTATTTTTAAAAGTAAATAGATACTCTTTTGAGTCATTTATGTCCTCTTCAGACTCCATAACTTCTCTAACCCAAGATAGTTTTTTATCAAGATCGGTATCGGGAGATCCCGAGGTTTTCCCCTCTTTATATTTCCAGTGCGCAGCAATACCAAACTCAGCAATTCGATTCATTTCATATGTTCTAATTTGGATTTCAAAAATTTGACCAAAATTAGAAACAACGGTTGTATGAAGAGATTGGTACAAGTTTGGCTTAGGCATAGCAATATAGTCTTTAAACCTACCCGGAACCGGCTTCCACATTGAGTGAATAATACCAAGTACACTATAACATTCTTTAATATCTTCTACAATCACACGTACAGCGATAAGGTCATAGATCTGTTCCAGAGTCTTGTTTTGGTTGACCATTTTTTTATAAATAGAATAAAAATGCTTAGGTCTACCTTTAATTTCCGCCTTAATACCTACGTTATCCAACTCAGTTGCTATTTCATCGGCAATGCGCTTAACGTACTGCATTCTTTCTTGACGCTTTTGATCAAGTTCGCCAGCTAAATACTTATAAGCATCATTGTAGAGATATTTCATAGAAAGATCCTCAAGTTCACATTTTACTTGAGAGATACCAAGCCTTGCACTCATGGGTGCATATATATCTAGAGTTTCCTGCGCAATTCTTTTTTGTTTTTCGGGAGGTAAACTATCTAGGGTGCGCATATTGTGCAACCTATCTGCGAGTTTAATAAACAAAACACGCAAATCTTTAGATATAGCAAAGAAAAGTTTTCTTAAGTTTTCAGCCTGTTCTTCCTCTCTTGAATTAAACTTATACTTCAATTTTGAAAGTTTAGTAACGGCCTCGACAAGGGTATAGATTTCTTCACCAAATTTCTTCTTCAAATCAGCACCCTCACAAGCCGTGTCTTCAATAACGTCGTGAAGTAGCGCTGCGCAAACGCTAGAAACGTCCATTCCTAGATCAACGAGTGTAATGGCAGCCCCAATTGGATGATAAATATAGGGTTCACCAGATGCGCGAAACTGACCTTCGTGCCATTTTGTAGCGTATTCTAGTGCATATTGAATTAGTGCAAAATCGCCCCCAGAATAAGCATATTTACATTTTTTTAAAAACTCTTGAACTATCATAATTTTCCTCCGGACAGTTTAAGAATTTCGGATAAGGAAAGATCCTTCTTTTCCATACTAAATTTTAAAATATTATCTTCAAAATAAATTATATTTAGCTCTTGTAACACACAGTAACCTAGCGCAAATTCGACGTATGAGTAATTATAACCAGAAGTAGCGCATCTATAATACATATCTAAAGTAGACTCGCATTCCTTATCGTTATAATTGTTTCTAATTGCATTATAAGTTCTAATAAGTGTATTTCTATCGGGCAGTTTTTCTGTAATTACAATATCAAGTTGATTATCAACCGCCTTTATAGAGGCGCTAAATTCCTTTTTAAGCGCTTCAACGTAACTTTGTGGTGGTTGATCATAAATCTCTATTTCGGCAAAATAATCGAAGTTGGATGTGCCGTGAGGAGCAAGTAAAATTGTATTAAATGGATTTTTACTCGTTAACTTGTGTAGAGCCCTAACGTACTTTGGATATTTATTAATAAGTTTCATATAGGTTGTTTTAGACCAAGTAATTAATAACCTACCAAACATATCGTTAGCTGAACCACGTTGGTACGTTCTGTCTTTAATATTACCCTTGTAAGCATATCTTTCTGCAACTGCAAACAATATTTCCCTATCGTTAGGTATAATCTCATTTACAACCATATCCTTAAAAATACATCTTACGTTTTCTTTACCCATAAAAATTTCTTTATCGGGATTATAGAATATGGTTTTAGACATAGGAGACCTTAAAGTTTCTATGTTTTCTAATTCATTAAAAGCAACCAATTCAGAATTATGAGATATTTTGCATTTAATATGATTTAGCTTTTTAATCCTTTCAAAGGGTAAAGCCCCGACAACCGATGAAAAAACAGGTTTAGGATTGCCCATACCAAATGGCTCAAGACGTTTCAATTGGTTAACAAACTGTAGATTTATATCTTTAAGTTCTAAAATAGCATCACTATGATAGTCTAAATTGAACAAATCGTCACTATAATTTTCTAAAATATACTCGTTGGCTTTTTCGATAAAAAGCTCTAACTTATTGGGATCAATACTCAAGCCTGCAGCCATTTGATGGCCACCAAATTGAATAATGTGCTCACTTGCACCCATTAATACTTCGTGAATATTAATGCCATTTATAGACCTACAGGACCCTTTGTAAATATCATCTTTTCTTGAAAACAATATTGTAGGACGATGGAATTCTTCTGCAATTTTAGCAGCCGCAATACCAATTACGCCCCCTTCCCAATCATCGCTGTGTAAAACAATAATTCGTTTATTAATTAGATCGTAGTCTAAAAGTAACTTGCGCGCATCTGCAATTGTTTCCAAGCAAAGTTCTTGGCGCCTTTTATTCTCATTTTCTAACTCTTGTGATAATCTATCACATTCATATGGATTATTACTTATTAAAAGATTTAAAGACTTTTCAGCATTAGAAAGGCGTCCCGAAGCATTTAATCTTGGCGCAATTTTAAAAGCTATATCACCACTTGAAACTGGGGTATTATGTTTATGACCGGAAACCTTTAGAAGTGATTTAATACCCACTCTTACGTCGCGACCGGATAGTCTTTTTAAACCTTCAATAGCAATAATGCGGTTATCTTTAACTAATGGAACCAAATCTGCTATAGTAGAAATAGCACAAATATCCAAAAATTTTTCAGCATATTTGTCACCATAGAGAGCTCTTATGACCATATAAGCAACTCCACAACCACAAAGTTCGGGTGCATCAAACTGAATTTTAGGATTAACGATAACACAATTAGGTAAAATCTCTCTTGGCTCGTGGTGATCGGTTACAATAATTTCTACACCTAAATTTTTTGCAATTTCGACCTCTTCGACCGAACCAATTCCACAGTCAACGGTAACAATTAAAGTAGGATGATGGCAATCAATAGCCCTATTAAGTGAACTCGTGCTTAGTCCGTACCCATCTTCAATTCTTGTAGGAATAAATACAGAAACGTTCGCACCGTGCTCTTCTAGAGCCATTTTAAGCATTGCGCTTGCCCCAATTCCATCGCAATCATAATCACCGAAGATTAATATTCTACCATTATCTACGTGGGCATTAATTCGGTCAATTGCATTTTGCATGCCCTCCAGTATAAATGGACTAGAGAGTTTATTGAGAGTTGGTTCTAGAAACTCAACAAGTTTTTCTTCAGTATCAAAACCACGTTTGACTAAGAGTTCTGTTAAAACAACATTAAGTCCAACGCGTTCCGATAATTCAAATATTGAGTTTTTTCTAGAATTATTTACCATATTTTTTGTATTTTTGTATCAAAAAAAGCCCGCAAGCGAGCTTTTCTTGAACATCATAAATTATCTTCTTCTACGAGCTTGCTTTCTTGCTTTCTTATTCTTTCCAAGCTTTACGTTCATAAGTAGACCCCAAATGCTAGGAGCGAGGAACAATGAGCTGTAAAGACCGGACATAATACCGAATATAATGGGTAATGCAAAGTCGGTTAGTGACTTAATGCCCCAACAAGCAAGAATGGTGATAGTAATTAGGGTTGTGAAAGAAGAAAGGAAGGTTCTAACGAAACATTCAGTAACCGATTGGTCAACAAGAAGGTCGATATTGTATCTGCCGTCTTTAACTTCTTTCTTATGTTCTCTAACACGGTCGAATACAACGATGGTGTTGTTAATTGAGTAAGCAACAACGGTAATTAGACCAGCGATTAGGGAGCTGTTAATTTGAATACGGAAAATGATAACTAATGCGAGCATAACGATGATATCGGTAAATGAAGCACAAAGAGCAGCAATACCACTAAAGAAGTCGAATCTAATAGCGATATAGATGAGCATCAATACCATAGCGATACCAACAGATAGAAGAGCTTTATTAATAAGTTGATCGCTTGCGGTAGCATTAATCATTTCAGCATTAGCAATAACACTAGTAGCATTTGGATATTTTGCCTTAAGAGCTGTTTCAACTTCGTCGATAATAGTATTGTTAATACCAATCATTTCTTCAGTTTTTGAAGATTGGTTGTAGTCAACACCATTAATAGAGTTAGGATAACGAACAACGATAGCGTTATCACCACTATTTTGGTCGGTAGAAATAACGGCACCATTCTTTTCAACTACTTCTTTTATAGTGTTATAAACGTCATTTCTATTTGCGCCTTGAACATCTGCCCCGTCCATTTGAACGGTTAGAACGGTACCACCTTTAAAGTCAATACCAATGTTAGCAAATCCATCGTATTTGTTACCTTCGGTGCTATATACAGTACCGCATACCAATGCGATAAAGATAATAGCAATGGGAAGTATAAACCAATAATATGCGTTACGGAAAATCTTAATATTAGTTAATTTAGGAAGTTTAATATTAGTTTTCATATTATTTTACCTCCTTATCAAGATCAACACCCCTACGACGTAAGCCGTATAGAGCATCACTTTCTTCATTGAATGAGAGAGCTATATTAATAAGCAATCTACTTACAACAAGTGCTGTAAACATAGAAATGATAATACCGATTAGCAAGGTTATACCGAAACTCTTAATGGTAGTAGCACCAAAGATAATCATAACGATAGAACCAAGAATTGTTGTGATGTTTCCGTCCAAAATAGCCGAAAGTGCTTTCTTGAAACCAATTTGAACAGATGATCTAATAGATTTACCACCATTTAATCTTTCGTCCTTAATTCTTTCGAATATAATAACGTTTGCGTCAACAGCCATACCTATTGAAAGAATAATACCAGCGATTGAGGGAAGAGTTAATTGAACCCAAGGTACAATTGCTAGTGCATACATCATAATAACGGTGTAAATAACAAGAGAACCAGCTGCAACAAGACCAAATGTTCTATAGATAAGAATCATAAGAATGATAATGATTCCAAGACCAATTGCACCAGCAATCAAACTGCTTTTAAGTGCGTTTTGACCAAGGGTAGCAGAAATGGTAGAGTTTTCTTCAGGGGTAAGAGATACTGCGAAAGTACCTGCTTGAAGTTTAATAGCAAGGTCATTAGCTTGTTGTTGAGTATAGTTACCAGTTATAACTGCATTACCATCAGTAATAGCGGTATTAACGGTAGGTGCCATAATTTCTTCGCCATTAATGTAAATTGCAAGCTTCTTACCAACGTTTTCGCTAGTAGCAGTTGCGAATGCTGCGGTACCTTCATCGTTAAACTTTAGGCTGATGGCATAAGATGCGTCATAAAGAACTGCTTGAGCATCTTCAAGGTGCTTACCACCTTCAATTAGAACGTTGCCACTCTCATCGCGGAATTCGAGCTCAGCAGGTTCACCTATCAAAGCCATAAGAGAAGCGGTATCTTCAACGGAAGGAATTTCAACACGGAGCTTGTCATTACCTTGACGGGTAACGGTTGCTTCGGTATAACCCTTGGAGAACAAAAGTGCTTCAAGGTTAGCGATGGTTCCTTCAACAGCGGAATCTCTTTGGTCAGGATCTATTTCTTCAAGATCCATTGCGTATACTACGTACATACCACCTTCGAGGTCAAGACCTAATTTGATACTCTTTGATACCCAGAAAAAGTCATAATTTGACTTACCGATAGCAAAGGAATCTTGACCATTAAGTGGGAAAATCAAAAGGCCGAGACCGATAACAAGAACGGCTACAACGACCAATATGATGATTGATTTGATTTTACTCACGGAATTATGCCTCCTAGCATTAGTCCTAACAATTATAAATCTTTTAAAAAATAAAGTCAATAATATTTAATATATATTATTATAATTTAAATAGGCATTTAAACAAAAAGAGCGGTTTTACAACCGCCCTATTAGAATTTCTATTAATTTTGTCTTTCGATGTATGCTATTGCCAAACTATTCTCCAAGCGTTTTCTAGTTAGAATACACCCTTGCTCAAATTGTCCTTCCAATTTACCGGTGAAATTTTTTGCATTTGCAGCACATCCACCGCCACAATAGTACTTTGCTGGACAATCTTTACAATGCTCTTTTGCAAGTACGGTATTTTTAGAAAATCTTTCTCTAATAGATTCATTAACGATACCTTCGTAAACGTTGCCGATTAAATAATCTTTTTCGCCAACAAATTGATGACAAGGGTATATTTCACCTATAGGCGAAACTGCAACGTATTCAGTACCTGCGCCACAACCCGTCAAACGCTTATTAACACATGGACCATGGTCGAGATCTATCATATAATGGAAGAAATTGAACCATTTTTCGCCCTTTCTACGCTCAATATAGCTTTCAGCCAACTTGTCATATTCTTCGCAAATTTTAGGTAAATGCTCGTCTTTTATCACCAAATGGTGGGTGTCGGGAAGAACTACGGGCTCAATAGAAATTTGGTCAAAGCCTTGATCGTTCAAGAACAATATATCTTCGCTAAAATCAAGGTTTTTGGCGGTAAACGTTCCTCTAACGTAGTAACGCTTTTCCCCTCTTACTTTCTTAAATTTGATGGCGTTCTTCAAAACTACGTCAAAGTTAGGGTTACCCGTTGGAGATTTTCTTACGCCGTCATGCACGCATCTTCTACCGTCAATAGAAAGAACAACGTTGTCCATTTCTTCGTTAAGCCAAGCAATATTGTCATCGTTAAGAAGCAAGCAGTTGGTGGTCATTGTAAAACTAAAGCGTTTACCACGTTTTTCTGCTTCTACTTTTGCATAATCTACAATTCCCTTAACAACGTCAAGATTGAGCAATGGTTCACCACCGAAAAAATCCACTTCAAGGTTCTTTTTTACACCACAATTAGCCAAAAGGAGATCTATTGCCTTTTTGCCAACTTCTAAATTCATATAGTCGCGTTCGGTGTTATACGTTCCTTCGTTAGCAAAGCAGTACTCGCAACGCATATTACAATCATGGCAAATATGCAAGCACATTGCCTTAAGATTCTTGTAGTTTTTGTTAAACGAGGCATATTGTGGTTTTGCGTTTAAAATCCCCTCTTTTTCTAGTTCCAAGATTTCATCTTCGACTTCAGCAACCTTATCGGTCGATAAAGCATCATAATCTTGCAACTCTTCATTAGACATTTCAGCACTATATTTTTTCTTTGCACACAAAAAAGCGACATAGTCTACGCTTAGTAAACTGCCGCTTTCAATGTCCCACAAAAAATATAACGGCTTTCCGTTATGCTTATAAGTGAAAGTATGAACCATTTTAAAATTGGGTATTAGTCTTCGTTTTTAATGGTCTTGTTGATTTTTTCTTCTTTAGCGCAAGCTTGGTTTCCTACTGTGCAAGAGGTTTTGCAAGCGGATTGACAGCTAGCTTGACATTCACCACAGCCGATCTCGTGGTTTTTGCAAAGAGATTTCTCAGTAACTATTTCGATATGCTTCATAAAAAGCCTCCAAAAAATATTTTCTATATTTATTATATATATAACTTTTCAAAATTGCAAGTCATATCTTTAAATTAAATATCATAAATTCTAAAAGGAGGAAGAATGAAATTAGATAAAGCAAAATTAAAAGAACTTAAAATCGATAAATCATTTTTTATTGATTGTTTAAAAGCCACCCTATTTTCTCTGGTAATAACGCTTATTGTAGTGCTTATATTAGGAATAATAATCAAGTTTGTTCATATACCTAAAAACGTACTAATGCCAATAAATCAAGTTATTAAGGTGATAAGTATGTTGATAGGCTGTGTGTTTGGTATTAAAAATAAACGTAACGGAGCTTTTAAAGGTGGTGTTACCGGCCTATTATACACTTTACTTTCCGTTTTTATATTTTTAATACTGGGATTCTCATTAAAAAACAGTTTTAATTATATTGACGTGCTCTTAGGAATTGTCATTGGTGCAATATCGGGTATTGTTGCAGTAAATACAGGGAAAAAAAGTTATTAAAAAAGGTTCACCGCTTAGCGTAATGTTCTTAACAAAGAAATCACGCTAACCGAGTAGGACAAGAAAAATCCATCATGGACGAAAGTCTGTGATGGATTTTTTCTATATACCGCAAACCGATTGAATAAAGATAAAAATTACGATATAATTAAGGAGAACTTTTGAAAGGAGATCACCTATGGATTTATTAAAGCACTGTTGCGAATACAAGTATTACGAACACTATGATGATTCCAAACTGCTTAATGAGATTCAACAAAATATATCCACTTCCATAGCGAGCTTGGATAAAGAATATGCGTATGTTTTTTATAGGATGATGAACACACGCCCTTGTATATTTTGGAATAAAGATGTTTACACTCAAACTGTATCATTACTCGAAAAACTTTTTCAAGATCACCCCAATGAGTTGAAAATAGAGGCAGATACATATAATTATTTCTTGATTGGATATGATGCTTACTGCCAATTATGCGATACTATATTGGACATAAGCGGTTTTAATATTGAGCAAGAAATAAAAACAAGACTTTATCGATTGCCAACATATTCAACCATTTTGGAAAGCTGTTTGTCAAACTTTTTAAGTTTAATTGCAGTAATTACAGGACAAGGCGTTGGTAAGGATTACACAACGCAAAACAAATTAGGACAACTTATCTCGGTGTTAGAATCAAATGGATATACCGAAATATCACAACGCATTAATGTTAACATCAGGAATGCCATAAATCACGGCAAAGTCCTTATGAGAAAAAATCCAAGCGACCAAATTTGTTTTTATTATGTTGAAAATCGAATTCAAAAATGCCAAGAGATGCCGATATACGAATTTGATAATATGATTGATAACAGCCTTGATGTTGTAAGTGCTGTTCTACTGGCAATAATAACATTCCTCAACAATCACAAACATCTTATTCAAACTAATCTAACACAAAAAGATTATGTTTCTTTTGCGCGTCTCTCAATGTCTTTGAGCATACCCGGTATTTATTGTAGCACTATAAGTGATACAGACAACCTAAAGCAATTAAATGTCGAAATTGACATTGACAAAACCGAGAGATCTTATATTGCTCAGATTGCGACTCTTATGGCAGTTTTGGTATATGACCGATATAACGATTACGAACAGTATATGTTTTCGTTCAATCATCCAAGAATGTTAAATAGTTGGGTTAGATACAAAAAAGAAGATCTTGCAGCGTTGTTTGCCGGAACAGGAACATTTGATAGCGTGGTAAAAGCGGCAATGGATCGAAAGGATTTTTTAATTTTCGATCCTTCTACCGAGGAGGTGGACTTGAACGAGGTAAAATACTTCTGTTTCCCCAATTATTCTTCCGAGTTATACCAAATTAACAATGTTCAGGATGCGAGCGTAGAAGATCGAAAAAGACTGAGAGCTGCATTATACATTGGAGATGTCGAGGATCGGGAAAAAATACTTGCGATTATCGGTGAAGCTCTTGAATGGCTGAAAACATTGAAAAATCCTGCCTCTCCACAAATAGCAAAAAAGCACGGTAGTATGCCGGCTGATGCAATTTACTTAAATGTGTACAGGCACGATGCCCGAAAAAACAAGGGGTTAAATACGAGAAATGAGAATTTCGTTTGTTTTGTTGACTATAATATCAGCGGAGAAACCACTTTGCTGAACGGAAGTTTACCTAAAGTGATTTGGGACTCTTTCCATCATGAAAAGGTTGGTAATATGTTTATAGCATGGAGAGAGGCAAAGAACATTACGCGCACTGTTGATAAAGTAGGCAGAAATGATCCCTGTCCTTGTGGTAGCGGAAAGAAATACAAAAAATGTTGCGGTAGCAAAATATGAAATCAATCCATCATGGGCGAGAGTCTATGATGGATTTTTCATCGAAATGACAATTATAACTCCTATGATTACAATCAAAAACAAAAAGCGACACTTACGCTGTTATAACTTGACTTTTTATGGGGATTGCTGTATAATTATAAAGAATACTTTAACGCTAAGTTCAAGGAGGAGCCTTGTATGTATAGACCTAATCCATTCGGAAATCCAGATGGTTCTCGTGCGGATTTAAAAGAAATAGAGTACTCGTTCATAACAGATTTTCCTTTTGGTATTCAAATTAATAGATGTCAAGAAGAATTACTTAACAAACGAGTAATAGTTGGCGCAAAAGGCTCTGGAAAAACTGTTTATTTAAGAAAAATTCAATCTATTTTAAAGCACAACCAAGACGAGACTAAAACTGGTATATACGTAGATGAACTCATAGATCAAAATATGAATTGCACAGAAAAAGTTATCGCTTTCTGTGATTTTTACGAGAGAGATAGATTAAGTGAAAAATGGACACAGGCTTGGAAAGTAGCAATACTAATGTCTCTTTCGCATAAAATCTTATTTGATCCAAGATTAAGTGCATATATTGACGACGAAGAAAGAAAGGCTATTCAAAAACATTTAAAATCAGCCAAATTCCTTTTTGAAGATGTTGTTTCGGTTTATCAATGCATGTCATCAATGTTAATAGTTTCAGATACGGTTAACAAGATGAATATGTTACTAAACAATCTATGTTGGATTGAATTATTTAACAAAATCCAAAAAATCATTAAAAAGTTGCCCCCTATATATATTTTCCTTGATGCAATAGATATTGAATATGAGCATTCACCGTTACATTGGACAAGTTGCCAAAAAGGTTTATTTTACGCAATAATGGCATTATTACAAGATTATACATACGGTGAGAAATTGCATCTGATTATGAGTATGAGAGACAATGTTTTTACTTCCATACTCAAAAGCGAACATGCTACCAAATTTTCAAAAGAAAGTCATATTTTTACTTTGGATTGGGACGAATCCAATATTAAAGATTTTCTATATAGAAAAATTGATAAATTGGACGATTGTTATTTTGTTGCTCTCAATGACAGTAAAACTGTTTCGTCTTGGCTCGGTATAAGCGAAATAATCAATGAACGAAATGAAACAGAAAAAATAGATGATTTTATATTCAGGCACACAAGGCTTGTTCCACGAGATATCATAAACTTATGCAACGAATTAGCCAAACTACATGAAAAAATTACAAACAATCCTAATATCAATATTTCAGAATGGGTAAAGGAAATCGTACTAAGGGAAAGCGAAGCAATTGGTGATGAACTAATTACTATATGTGCCAAAAATATTAGAATTAATACTATGCACAAACATGTTGCGCAATATGGTTGCTCTGAGATATATACTTCGGACAAATATTTTATAGAAGGTACTCCTGCTAAATTAGTGGGTCTGCTTAGTAAATATAAAAATCTGCCCATGACATTTGATATGATTAACTGCTTAAATAAGACTGCGGATAAAGAGTTCAATGCGGATGTTCATCTGTGTGATATTCTGTGGCAAAATGGAGCCTTAGGATTTGTAGATAATGATGGAAAAAACCATTTTTATGCACAGAAATTTCACGGAGAAACATTGCTACCTAAGTACAAAAATCAGTACACATTTAGATCTTGTATTAATGTAAGAATGCAAAACTGAGTATCTTAAGGAGGTTTTTATGTCATACAAAACCATAGAATATAAAACTTGGCAACAATTTAAAAAGGATTATTGCGATGATTTATATAAAGGCGAATTTGAACCTAACAAATATCTTTTTAGAGGACAGTCCAATGCTACTTGGGGATTAGAAACAAGTTTTGACAGACTGTATTCCCATGTTCCATATTCTCAAAGAAAAGATATTGAAAATGAATTGATTGCTATTTTTTGCACAAATTGTGCAAGACACATAAATAGTAAATATGAAATATCTAATCTACCTGAAATAGAAAAAAGAAGTATGGCTCAACATTATGGGGTTCCAACCAGACTTCTGGATTGGTCGTACAGCCCTTTTATAGCGGCTTATTTTGCTTTTTCAACAGTCAATTATAACAAACGACCTTCTCATGTTGCAATATGGGTATTGTTAAAAGAGCACGAGATTTGGAATTCAAATCAAGGAGTTCAAATTGAAGAGCATATTGTTATAGACAATGAGCATCAGAAAAAGCAACTTGGTTGTTTTACAATTTTGAACAATCAAGTAAAATCAATAAACAAATATGTTGAATCATGTATGCAAAACGGACAAGATGTAGAGGGCGCTCTTACACAAATAATCATTCCGGCAGAGCAATTTAAAGCAGCGCTACATGAACTGGAAGCTATGAATATAAATGCATCAACTATATATGGCGGCTATGAAGGTTGTGCAATTGCGGCACGTGATGCTGTTGCGTTGAAGTATTTATTCGAAAAATAACAACAACGGCCATCACAGTTCAAACCCTGTGATGGTCTTTCTATATAGTGCGAGTTAACAGTTTGTTTACTGGACTTTTTTCTCTTTCTGTGGTAGTGTGTGGTGCTAACAGGAGGTGCAACATATGAACAACCCAATAAAAGAACTATGGCACGGAAACATCATTCCGCAAGAGGACAGCCGAACAAACACCCAAGAGATGAAGGAACTGCTCGGCTACATGGCAAGACATCATGAGGATCTTGAAATGAGCTTCACGGACGAGCAGAAAGAAGCATTCGAAAAGTTCCACGATTGCTGGAGCAAGTATATGAGCCTCTCCGAAACAACCATCTTCGAGTATGCTTTTAAGATTGGTATGCAAATTGCCATAGAAGCATTAATTAAATAGAACCCGGTGGCAAAAACTCGCCACCGGGTTCTTTCATATCATACCACGAATATTAAAAATCACTCCGACGCTTCATTCAAATCGTTTTGATCCAACGCAGCATTTACTTTTTCTTTTAATTGACTGAATGTCAAGCCACAACTGCAGGTCGAAACAATATCGTGTATTCTACCACATTCGGGGCAAGTTATTAAGTCAGGTTCACTATTATATTTTCTATAACCTAAATCCTCTTGCATTTGACGTGCCAAAAGTGTAATTTGCATATCGTATGCCCATTTACTCTCTTCGAATAGGCGTGGGCTGCTTTCTGGGGCGTATGAAAAACAAGAAAATCGGAATAAACGCATATACTCATTAAATATTTTATCAGTCGAGTAAAGGCGTAATTGCGCAGAAACCTCGGCATAAGACAGGTTTTGGCTTTCAACAGTTTTTTGTAGCTTTTCATTTTTAAAAAGCATCTCACGTGTAAAATCAAATCCTCGCCTTATTTGCAAAAGTCTATCAATTGTTGCTATATAAACCTTTTCCTTCTTTTCTATGTATTCGTTCTTGTTTTCTTGGGCATGTTTCTTATCTTCGCGATGGTTATCTATAAGTTTATTGATAAACTGAAAGAGACAATTTACAAGAGTAGCAAGCCCGGCAGAAATGATGGCTATTATAATTTTTTCTTCCATATGATTGACCTTCCAATATAGTATTTTACGATATTATATCACATATTTATTGTAAATTCTATTATTGTAATAACATATTTAAGTATGAATTGCAAAATATCTTGATTTATTCATAAAAATGTGATATACTAATACTGCTAAACCAACTTAATAAGTTAAAAAGACACCTCTTCTTGTATGGGGATACTATACCCTTTTTGTCTTTTACATAGTGAATTTGATAAAAATGCAAATTCCGCTTGTAAAAGGCAAGGTGTTCTTGTTTTATTCAAGTTGGTTTAGCGACTTGGAGTTTGCGTTTTTTGTGCGTTGGCTCAGGTCAGCGCACTTTTTAATTTGAGGGAATGATTATGCAGAATTTCGGAATGTCAATGCTATGGTTTTGGGTGTGCTATGCCATTGTAACGTGTGTAGGCATACTCCATACCATATTTAATATTTTCGTACTGAAAATGAAACCCATGGACGAGAACAGTATGGGCGAAGGCTATGAGGAAACAAAGCCGTGGCATCCGCTTTATAATATTATTTTGTTTTCGTTGTTCGGCTGGCTCTATATGAACGGTCTTGCTGAGCCGACAATAACCGAAGCTCTGATAACGGGAGCAATATGGGCAGGTATTTGTATCGTCTTTGACGTGTTCGGTTGGGTACTTATAAAACACCCGTGGAGCTTGTCTTTCAAGGAGTTCTACGTTGACTACCAACCATGGATCACGCTCATATATCTTGCGATATTCGCAGGACCTACGGTTGGATATTTGTTTACATTTGTATAAGGGGATTTTGAGATGGAGAAAAAGCCTAAAAACAAAAAGAAAATAATAATTATTTCGATTATAAGCGCTCTGCTTGCAATCCCGTTGATTATATTACCGAATCGAAAAAAATATTCAAAAAGGCCTTGACAAATTTTTCCGAGTATGATAAAATAAAGCCCCTCACAAAGATGAGGTCTTGAAAATTGAATAGATGTAATTGTGTGCCTATGCTATCAGCCGCCGAGCATTCATAATTTATCGGCAAGAGTATTGATAGCTTCCACAAGAGTTTTGATAAAGACTCGTATCTGAATTTACATATGTAAGGCACGGAGCATCAGTTTTAAGCGAACAAAGTGCCGTTCGCTTTTTGGTGTTTTCGTGACTCGTATGCAAAAACAGATACGGGTCTTTTTGTTTTGCAAAAATCCGCCCTACATAAAAACTTGAAAGGTGGTGATGCCGATGATTGCAGAAGAAACAAATCAACAGTCAAAAAACAAAAATCAAAACAAGGAGTTAAAAATGGCAACAGAAATGAAAATCAGACGAATGTCGGACGTGCTGCTACAAGAGGTTGCATGGCTTTGGAAGCCGTATATCCCCTTCGGGAAGATCACGATTATCCAAGGCGATCCCGGCGAAGGAAAAGCAACGCTTGCATTACGAGTAGCGGCAGCCTGCTCCACAGGCACGGCATTGCCCGGAATGGAAGCGTGCACTCCCTTCGATGTAATCTATCAGACCGCCGAGGACGGACTCGGGGATACGGTCAAGCCAAGACTCATCGAAGCTGGCGCAGATGAAAGCAGAATCCTCAATATCGTTGAGGATAACAAATCTCTATCTCTCTTGGACGAGAGAATCGAAAAAGCCATCGTGCATACAGGTGCGAAGCTAATGATCCTCGATCCGATGCAGGGATACCTCGGCGACAAAATCGATATGAACCGAGCCAATGAAATAAGAACGGTGCTGAAGAACGTGGCGGCGGTTGCAGAACGGACAGGCTGTGCCATTGTTCTCGTTGGGCATCTCAATAAGGCAAGCGGAATGAGTAGCGCCTACCGAGGACTCGGCTCAATAGACTTCCGCGCGGCGGCAAGGAGTGTTCTTCTTGTCGGGAGATTACGCAAAGAGCCAAGCGTGAGAGTGATCGTTCACGATAAAGCCTCACTCGCTCCCGAAGGAAAATCTATGGCGTTCAATCTCGGCAACGATGCAGGCTTCTATTGGATCGACGGATACGAGGACATCTCCTCCGAGGATATACTGTCGGGCTTTGGAATCACCGCCGAAACCAAGACCACCCAAGCCGAGGAGTTGATACGCTCCGCCCTGGCAGACGGCAACGAGATACCTTGCGATGAGATATTCAGAACGGCAGAAAGAAAACAGATCTCACGCAGAACTGTGAACTAAGCGAAAAAGAATATCCCCGAAATCGTCACCAAGAAGGTAGGCGCAAAAATGGATGTGGTCTATCCCGAAATGAAGATTGCAACATTGCAAGAGTGTTCGTATTGCATTGTTGAAGGAAGATGACAGATAAGAGCCGCCTGCATTGTTGCATTGTTCTTTCTCTGCCGTAAAAACGCTATCGACGCAGGGCTTTTTGAAGAAGAAAAGCGAGGTAAGGTATAACCCCACCCCGAACAAGAACGCCCCACAGACCACGCCGTGTTCGGGAGGTTTCAGCCCCAAAACGTCAGATAAACGGCACGGACGAGCAACCGCACCGCAACCGAAGAAACCGCCCGGTGTGGCGAAATGTGCCCCGTTTCCGCCGTGGAAACACAAAACAGAATACCGCAGGCAGCTACCGCCTCTGTACTCTCCTTTGGGGAGAGTGCGAGCATCGCATTAGACTGGTCACGGCAAAGCCGCGTCCTGCCTTCTGCTGCTCGGCGGACAGAAGCCCTGCACCCACTTTTATAAAACCATCATCTATCAGGAGGACAATTATTGAAGGATAAGAAAATGAGTATTCGTATCAGCGAGGAAAACCTCGCCTTGATACACCAAAAAGCAACCAAAGCAAAACTGAATTTTACGGACTACGTCACCCGTGCATGCCTCGGAAAGCAGATCGTCATTATCGACGGTCTTGACGAGATACTGAAGGAACAAAAAGCCATAGGCAGAAACCTCAATCAACTGACGCTCCTTGCCAATATGGGCAGAGTCGAAGCGGTCAACCTCACGGCGCTCACCAAACGCTATGCGGAGCTGAACGCAACGCTGATGGAGCTTCTCGAAAGGAAACGGTGGACGGACGGATGGCAACGGTTAATATTATGAAAAGTAAGCGCTCACAGACGAGAGCAGGACTTGCGTTCATCCTCTCCTACTGCAAGCGTGACAGCAAAACAAGGTATGGAGATAGAAAACTCGTGTCAGGCATCAACTGTGTTCCCGAAAGCGTGTACCACGAAATGATGAACACCAAGATGCATTACGGAAAGATGGACGGCAGAATGTTCTATCACATCACGCAATCCTTTCATCCCGACGAGCCAATCACGCCCGAACTCGCTCACGAGATTGCCCCTTGCGGTTTGCCAAGGAAAACTTCGGTGACTATGAAGTTCTCGTGGCAACGCATGTCGATAAATCGCATATCCACTCACACCTCGTTGTGAATAGCGTGAGCTGTGAAACCTGATACAAGTATCACTCGGACAATGAAAATATAGAACGGCTGCGACAAGCGTCGGACAGGTTGTGCCTTGAATATTCTCTCTCCGTCGTTGCGCCAAAGGCGAAAAACAATAAGCAGATGTCGGCGCGAGAATAGCACTCCGCTTCCCGTGGCAAGAGCTGGAAGATGCAGCTCATCGTTACGATTGAGGAAGCAATGAAATACGCACGCTCCAAGGAACACTTTATTGCTTTGATGGAAGCTGAGGGCTACGAGGTCAAATGGACGGACGAGCGTAAGAATATCACCTACACCACACCCGACGGCAGAAAATGCCGTGACAGCAAACTACACGAAGAAAAATTTTTGAAGGAAAACATGGAATATGAATTCAGAATACGGAACGAGATCACCGAGCGAGCTGAAGGAATTGGCTCGCAGACTGATGAAGAAAGCCACCGAGGTCGTACCGTGCGTAACGGTCACCGAGGAACATTGGAAAGCGATGATAGAATTACAGAAAACGCAGGTCGAGCTGCTCACGCAGATACGAGATACGCTTCCGAGCCTTGCGACGAAGAACGAACTCACGAGTCTTCTGGATCAGCAGTTAGACACGCTGACGAGGTACTCGGATGCGTGTCGGGACGAAACGGCAGAGTTTCAGGAACTGCTGACAAGCTTAGCAACGGACACCGAAAGCAAGATGACCACGGCAGCGGAGAGTGTAACGGAACAGGTTGGGAAAGCGAACGAGAGCTTTTCGAGGAATATGTCTTCGGAGAAGGAAGCGATGGCAGCGTACACGAAGCGGCTCAATCGCATCGCTCTGATCCCGACTGGGATACTCGTAGTCTGGGAACTGATACGGCTTATTTTATCGCTGATTTGACCGATATCATTGACGAGGATGCTTATGTCGAGGACTGTACCACGATACACTACGCACCGAGCAGAAAGAAGAAAGAACAACAATCAGGCCCCGTGATGGGTGGAATGTAATAACAAGGAGAATTTTTATGGATTGGATAAAGAAATTAGATATTGAAATGTTAAAGAAACGCTATGAGAAAATGCAAGAAAGGCGTGTGCGTGAAAGCGACGATGCCTCTTGCTTCGGAATTGGCTATGCGTATGTGATAGACGGCAGAGTCTATCCCGTATGCGCCATGTTTCCTATGGGTACTCACGAGGAAGCAAAAGACAAAATTAAATACCTTATTTCAGGAGGTAAGCCTTGAGAAAAATAAGTGAAAAATTTTCAAAAAAGTGCTGGACTTTCCGCAAGATTTTTGGTATGTTGTGGTTGAGTCCTATTCGGTTGAATTTTCAAGAGCGACACCTCGCTCGAAAGGAGAAATTAGGATTATGAAAACAACCGAAATGAATAAAAACTTAATAACTGCTCTTTACTGTCGTTTGTCTCAAGAGGATGAGCAGCAAGGCGAATCCAACAGCATCACCAATCAGAAATTGATATTGCAGAAGTACGCAGAAGAACACCGCTTCCCAAACATTCGCTTTTATATCGATGATGGATATTCGGGTGCGAACTTCAACCGCCCGGATTTCAAAAGACTCATGACTGACGTGGAAAGCGGAAAGGTTGGAATCGTTATCGTGAAAGACCAATCTCGACTCGGCAGAGATTACTTGCAAACAGGTATGCTGATGGAGATAACCTTCCCACAGTACGATGTGCGTTTCATTGCTGTGAACGATGGCGTGGACAGCATCAACGGCGTTAGCGATTTTTCAGGAATCAAAAATTACTTCAACGATTCCTATGCCCGTGACACAAGCAGAAAAATACGAGTCGTGCAACGAGCTAAGGGTGAACGAGGCGAAAGAGTCAGTACCGCAACGCCATACGGCTATATGCGGAATCCCGAAAACAAAAAGGAACTGATTCCCGATCCCGAAACAGCCCCTATCGTAAAACGGATATTCGAAATGTACGCAAGCGGTATAGGCATTGTGAAAATCTGCGATATCCTCGCCGCAGAAAAAATCGTATCCCCAAGTGTGTATATTTTCCAACGGACAGGCGGTAGGATCGGCAAACCCGATCTCACGCATCCGTATCGTTGGAGTCACACGGGAATCCGTAAGATACTCGCCAACCAAGAATATGTCGGAGATACTGTGAATTTTAAGACCTATACCAAGCCTAACAAGCTGAAGAAAAGGTTGAAGAATTCGCCCGAAAACATCCTTGTGTTCAAGGATACGCACGAAGCCATCGTTGATAGAAAGACCTTTGAATTAGTTCAGCGGCACTTCGCAGGTCGGAAACGTCCCGATAAGCAAGGTGAGATGGATAAGTATGCAGGTTACCTCTTCTGCGGTGAATGCGGAAAACGCTTATACCTTCACAGAGCCAAAACGCTTGATCCTTCGAAAAACAACTTCATGTGCGGTGGCTACCAAACTCGCTCAACCGATTGCACCTCGCATTATATCCGAGAAAGTGTGCTTGATGAAATCGTGTTGCGGAATCTCCGTCAGGTAACCGAGCTCGCAAGAGAACGCGCCGAGGAATTCTATGCAATGGCGACCGCCAACGGAGAAGCTGAAGCCGAGAAATTTTATAAGACGGCAGAAAGAGAAAAACAGCAGCTTGAAAAGCGTATCAAGGAGCTTGACAATATCATCCGATGCTTATACGAGGATAGAGTCTGCGGAAGAATCACTCCCGAACGCTACGATACGATGGCAAGCGGATACGAGCAAGAGCAGACAGCACTAAAATAAATATCCACCCGTCTAACGGGTGGTTTTTCATTTTCGGGTATAACCCTACCCATTACTGGCAACGCACAAGTGCGTCTTTTGTTGGCCTCCCAGCCATGCAACTCCTACTTACTACCCA
The DNA here is from genome assembly GCA_045577735.1 of Candidatus Stercoripulliclostridium sp. Classification (GTDB taxonomy): domain Bacteria; phylum Bacillota; class Clostridia; order Christensenellales; family DTU072; genus Stercoripulliclostridium_A. The sequence continues at coordinate 27,619 of JAZNIY010000003.1, forward strand.
TGAATGGGTCCCGTGGGT
>JAZNIY010000004.1:0-173452 GCA_045577735.1 Candidatus Stercoripulliclostridium sp.
ATACAGATTCGTATGTGCCGCAATTCTCATCGGCTTACCTTCATACTCCATACAAATCAGGTTCGTTGCAACCATATGCTCGCGATGAAGTTTCTGTACCTGTTTCAGGTCAAATAACCGATATGTATACGTTGCCGTTTCTTCATAAGAAATATCATCCTTCTTCTGTGTTCCCTTCATATATATGACGTGGGAATCAATCGGCGCCGACATCACAATACCCAGATGCGCGGCCGTCATAAAAAGATATCCGTAAACATACTCGCAGTCAAAGGATAAATCAACCGGACTGTACGCCAGGATATCCTGCTCCGTAATCTGTTCCGCAGCCAGTAGTTCCAATACGACTGCCGGTATTCTTTTCTCACTCATTTTCTCACACCCTCCTTCCCGTTTGGTCTCCTGTTGCTGTTCTTTTGAAAATGATGGATGCAGACGGGGCTTATTATCCGTCTGCCTATGGGTATAGTTTTTTCATTATATACACATCGGAACAAGAATGCAACATAAATTAAAAAATTATTTTTGAAAATTTTTAAAAAAAAGACTTGCATTGTTTCAATTCATGTACTATAATCATCCTTGCACGTGAGAAATATTGGTAACTATGCGCGATTAGCTCAGCTGGTAGCGCACCTGACTCTTAATCAGGGTGTCCAGGGTTCGAGTCCCTGATGGTGTACCAAAGCAGGAACGAAAAGTCGTTCCTGTTTTTTTGTTACAAATTATCATTAGTTTATATATTGATTTATCTTATAATTTATGATAAATTAATAAATAGGAATATTGTTAGGATGGTATTGCCATGAAATCAGTTCGTAGCGTTTTTAAAACTGGTGTGGGACCTTCAAGTTCTCATACAATGGGCCCAAACTTTGCTGCTAAGAGATTCTTGAATGAAAATCCCACAGCAGATGCCTTTAAAGTTGTATTATACGGCTCGTTAGCAAAAACCGGAAAAGGACACGGCACCGATAGGGCTATTATCGATGCTTTTTTATCTATACCTACTGAAGTAACGTTTTGTTATGATGACGTTGAGCTTGAACATCCTAATACTTTAGTATTTACTGCGTTTAAGGATGGTGAAGAAATCGCGTCAAAAACCTTCCTTTCTATTGGTGGTGGCGAAGTAAGAGCAAAAGGGGAATTATGTACCGTTGAACCCGACGTTTATGTGGAGAGTCATTTTTCCGATATAGCAAATATTTGTAAAGCTCTCAATATGCGTTTGTCTGATTATGTGTTTGATCATGAGGGTGAAGGCTTCAAAGAGTTTTTAATGGATGTTTGGAAAACAATGTGCAATGCCATATCACAAGGCTTGACTAAAACTGGTATTTTACCAGGTGGATTAGAGCTTCAACGCAAGGCTCAAAAGTTGTATAATAAACGTCATATTGATGAAAGCCCACAAACTAGAGAAAATCGTATTGTTTGTGCTTATGCATTTGCCGTAAGTGAACAGAATGCAGACTGTGGTACAATTGTAACTGCTCCTACGTGTGGCTCATGTGGAGTAGTTCCTGCAGTTCTTAAATATATGCAAGATAAAAATGGTTTTAGTGATAATGATATTATTAGAGCCCTTGCGGTAGCAGGACTTATTGGCAATATTGTTAGGACTAACGCTTCCATTAGTGGTGCTGAAGCTGGTTGTCAAGCAGAAGTAGGGACTGCCTGTTCTATGGCAGCCGCAGCATTAGCAGAACTTTTCGAAATGGGTATTGACCAAATAGAGTACGCTGCAGAAATATCTCTTGAACACCACCTAGGGCTTACTTGCGATCCCGTATGTGGTCTTGTTCAAATTCCTTGTATTGAAAGAAATGCCGTTTCTGCAATGAGAGCTATAAATGCTTTATCGCTTGCTAACTTCCTTTCTGATAGTCGTAAGATAAGTTTTGATATCGTTGTAGAAACAATGTATAGAACTGGTAGAGATTTATCTGAGCATTATCGTGAAACTTCCGAAGGAGGGCTGGCTAAACTTTATAAAGTTGGAAAATAGGGCACCAGATTATTAAATAAAGTATACCTAAAATAAAAAAGTGGTTTTTCAACCACTTTTTTAATGGATTAAATCTTATAACCTACTTGCAACTTCTATAGCAATTAAAAGTATCTTTTCTCTCATATCAGAAGGCATGTTACCAAGTATTCGTTGATCCCAGTTGCTATTATCTAAACAATCTGCTGCGTATAAAAATTGATATACTTCTTTTCCTCTGAATTGGGCGACAGACATAATAGAAGCACATTCCATTTCCACAACGCCACAACCTTCTAGTTTACGTTTGTTAAAATTTAATTCTGTTTCTCTATAGAAAGCATCGGTTGTCCAAGTTTTAGTAGTATAATATGGTAGGCTAAGGTCATCAAAGATTTTAATAAGTTTTGTTGCAGATTCAATTTTAATATAATCGGATGGTTTTGCATAATGGTAACTTACTCCTTCGTCTCTATAGGCATAAGTAGGAATAAGTAGATGCCCTTCAGCTATCTTCTTGTCTAATGCACCACAAGAACCAAAATAAAGTAGTTTTTCAGCACCTAGTGCGATTAATTCTTCAAGAAAGGCAGCAGCACTTGCTCCGCCTTGAATTGTGTGAAAAAAGCCAATTGAAGAACCTTTGTGTTCGAATTTGAGAATAGGGTAGTGTTGCCCACCTGCGCTTAAATATCCTATGTTTTCAGTTTTATATTTTTCCAAAAAGAAATTAAAAAAACGGTAAGAAAAAACAACAATCATAGTTTTTGGAAAGTCATCTATCTTTTTTACGATATCTTTTGCCGAGATGATTTCTTTTCCAAGACAATCAAAAGTATCTTCTATGCTCATATTAAAAAACCTCCAAAATGGAATGGTGGACCCGAAGGGATTCGAACCCTCGGCCTCTCGGATGCGAACCGAACGCTCTACCAACTGAGCTACGGGCCCTAGTTTGAAACACTATAGCATTAAAAAATAAAGAAATCAAGAAAAAAGCACTCATTGAGTGCTTTTTTCTTTGGTGCGACCGAAGAGACTTGAACTCCCACCTCATTGAGACTAGATCCTAAGTCTAGCGCGTCTGCCAATTCCGCCACGGTCGCATATTGGTGATCCATCGGAGATTCGAACTCCGGACACCTTGATTAAAAGTCAAGTGCTCTACCGACTGAGCTAATGGATCATAGGATGACTTTGCAAAATATCGGGCAAATTTGGTGGCAGGGGTGGCAGGATTCGAACCTACGAATGCGGGAGTCAAAGTCCCGTGCCTTACCGCTTGGCGACACCCCTATAACGCTTGGGGTGAGTAGTGGGACTTGAACCCACGACCTCCAGAGCCACAATCTGGCATTCTAGCCACCTGAACTATACCCACCGCGTTAATTTGCGAAAGTCATCAATTGTAAAGTTGCCCGATGCGTGTTGGTGAACCAGGAGGGATTCGAACCCCCGACCTACGGCTTAGAAGGCCGTTGCTCTATCCTACTGAGCTACTGATCCGCAGTAATGGAGCGGGTGATGGGAATCGGACCCACGCAACCAGCTTGGAAGGCTGGTGTTCTACCATTGAACTACACCCGCAGAAAGTATTCTTTCCACACGCGCTTTATAAGTATAACTACTCAAAAGGGTTTTGTCAAACAATTTTTAATAATTTAATTTACGATTTTCAAATTTATTTTTGTGTACTGTAGATATGAATTTTATAAATTTTATACATTGACTTATATATAATTAAATAGTATAATTTATTATAATCTTATATTTTAAGGGAAATGAAAAATATTTATGGATGCTAAACAATTTATTGAACAAGTAAAGATTGTTCCTGTTGTAAAAATCGACAACGTAGAGGACACTCTTCCTTTAATGAATGCTCTTTGCGATGGTGGAATTCCAATTGCAGAAATTACTTTCCGTACCACTTGTGCTCCGGAAGCCATTAAAATTGCTGCTGAGAATTTTAGCGACAAAATGTTGATAGGCGCTGGAACCGTAATTAATGCCGATCAAGCTACTTTGGCTATTAAAAATGGCGCTAGATTCATTGTATCACCTGGTTTTGCTAAGGAGATTAGTGACGTTTGTAATGAGGCTGGTATTGTTTACGTGCCAGGTTGTGTTACTCCTACGGAAATTATGGGTGCAATAGCTTGTGGACATAAGATTATTAAGTTTTTCCCTGCTTCCAATTATGGTGGCGTTGCAACTATTAAAGCACTTAGCGCTCCTTTTGGAGACATAGTATTTATTCCTACTGGTGGAATTAATGCCAACAACATTAATGATTATTTGGCAGTTAAATCAATTATTGCTTGTGGCGGAAGTTGGATGGTTAAGGATAGCCTTGTAAAAGAAGGTAAATTTGATGAAATAGTAAAAATTTGCAAAGAAGCTGTTGCAATTATTGGAGGATAATATGCGAGTAGTTACTTTTGGAGAATTAATGTTAAGACTTGCTCCTAATGGTTATTATCGGTTTTTCCAAAACGATCAAATGCAAGCGACGTTTGGTGGTGGCGAAGCGAACGTTGCCGTATCTTTGGCAAATTATGGAATTGATTCCGTTTACGTTACCAAACTTCCCAAGCATGCTATTGGACAAGGAGCTGTTGATTCCCTTCGTTATTTTGGCGTAGATACTTCTAAAATTGTTCGTGGAGGCGATAGAGTTGGCATTTACTTTTTGGAAAAGGGCGCCAGCCAACGTGGAAGCGTTTGCATCTACGATAGAGCACATTCAGCAATTGCAACTGCATCCATAAAAGATTTTGATTGGGATAATATTTTTGAGGGTGCCGACTGGTTCCACTTTACAGGAATCACCCCTGCTTTAGGTAAAAACGTAGCAGAGATTTGCGTTGAGGCATGTAAGGCTGCAAAAAAAAGAGGTGTTAAGATTTCTTGTGACTTGAATTATCGTGGCAAGCTTTGGACACGTGAAGAAGCAAGAGAAACGATGACCGAGCTTGCAAAATATATTGACGTTTGTATCTCTAACGAAGAAGATGCAAAAGACGTTTTTGGTATTGAAGCCGAAGATACCGATATTTATAGTGGTAAATTAAACCATGCTGGTTATAAATCCGTAGCAAAACAACTTGCTGACAAGTTTGGATTTGAAAAAGTTGCAATTACCCTTCGTACTTCTATTTCTGCTAGTGATAACGATTGGGCAGGGATGCTATATGATGGTGAAAAATATTGTTTTTCTAAATCATACCATTTGCATATTGTAGATAGAGTCGGTGGTGGCGATTCTTTTGGCGGTGGATTAATATATTCACTATTAAGTGGAAAATCTACTCAAGACGCTATAGAATTTGCTGTTGCAGCTAGCGCACTGAAACATTCCGTCGAAGGCGATTACAATCGTGTTTCTATTAGCGAAGTTGAAAAACTTGCTAATGGCGACGGTAGTGGTAGAATTAAGAGATAAATAATTAAAATCGATCTTAAAAAAAGGAGATAAGATATGGTTACTAAAGTTAAAGAATGGTTACTTGCACACAAGGACATACTTCAAATCGTTAAGTTTATTGGTATTAGCTTAATAGCATTTGCTGCAGAATATGCAATATTCTACGCTCTTCAATTTGGTCTTTATAACACTTGTGGTCAAGAGGATTTCAAATGGTTCTTGTTTGAATATAAGGGTGGTAAAGATGCAGCTTTCGGTTTAGCTGGTTTTATAGCATTCTTAGTTTCTAAATGTGTTGCAGAAATAATTTCTTTTATCATTAATCGTAAAAAGAACTTTGAAGCAGATAATAATATCGTTTTTAGCATCGTAATGTACGTTATCACCGTTGTTGCATTAATCATCTTTAGCACTTGGCTGGGTGGTGCACTTTCTAACGTATTGGGAGAATCTCTAAAAGAGTTTGGTACCACTATTGGTAAGTTGCTTGGTTCATTTATTAGCTTCATAGTTATGTTCCTTATGGATAAATTTGTTATCATGACTAAAAAAGGGGACAAAAAAGCAAAAGCTGTTAATGGTGAAAGTGAAACCGATAGCGAGGCTAAATAATAATGAAATATGACGTTTTAACTATTGGACACATATCGCTCGATTATAACATCGACTACCTTGATAATCAAATTATCGAAATTGGTGGCGCGGTAATATACTCTTCTGCGGCTGCATATGCTCTTGGTCATAAGGTAGGTGCTGTAACTAAACTTGCAAAAGAAGACAAAGATCGTCTAGGAGCTTTAGTTATTCCAAAAGAAGACATATTCTTTATAGAATCAGCAAAATCTACTTCTATTAGAAACAAGTATTTTACTGCTGACAAAGAACGTAGGGCTTGTACTTGTAGAAGTCAAGCAGATGGCTTTACAATTAGCGATATTCCCAACGTTGATGCAGAAATATATCATTTTGCAGGTCTCATTTATGGGGATTTTGATGGCAGTTTAATTAAAGAGCTTTCTAAAAAAGGAAAAATTGCAGTTGACGTGCAAGCTACGTTAAGGCATCAAGACTCTAATGATGGAGGTAGAATGTTTTTTGAAGATTGGGCAGAGAAAAAAGATCTATTACCCTATATTGATTTTCTTAAGACTGATGCCGCAGAAGCAGAAATATTAACTGGCACAAGCGATAGAAGGTTAGCTGCTAAAATGCTATATGATTGGGGCGCGAAGGAAGTATGTATAACGCATAATACCGAAGTGCTTGCTTACGATGGTCAAAATTATTATACCTGTCCTATTAAGGCTAGAAATCTTAGTGGCAGAAGTGGGAGAGGGGATACAACGTTTGCATCATATATAACTGAAAGACTTCATAGCGATATACCAACGTCTTTATTGTGGGCAACGGCAACTGTATCGTTAAAAATGGAAAAACCAGGCGCTTTACAAGTCAAGCGTGAACAGATTGCAGACTACATTAATGAATTTTTCCAAGAGGAATTAAATGGACTTAATTAAAGCTGGTATTGTAGGTTTAGGCGGTCGCGGAATAGGCCTATTGAAACAACTCGTCAAGATGAAAGACGTAGAGTTTCTTGCGGTTTGTGATCTATATGAGGATAGAATTCATCAGGGCGCAGAGATAATAAGAAAATCCAAAGGCAACGAGCCGTTTTGTACTAATGATTACAATGAATTATTGAGTACAAATGGGTTAAACACATTGTTTATCTTCTGTAGTTGGGAAGATCACGTTAAGGTCGCCATTGATGCAATGCAAAAAGGAATTGCTGTCGGTCTAGAAGTTGGAGGTGCATACAAACTAGAGGATTGCTGGGCACTTGTTGACACGTATGAAAAAACCGGCACTCCAATAATGATGCTTGAGAATTGTTGCTATGGTAAATATGAATTGATGGTGCTTAATATGGTGCGTCAAGGCTTGTTTGGAGAGATTGTACATTGTGCTGGTGGATACCAACATGATTTGCGAAAGGAAATAACCCACGGCAAAGAAAATAGGCATTATAGATTAAACAATTATATCAATCGTAATTGTGAAAACTATCCAACCCATGAACTAGGCCCCATTGCTAAAATCCTCGATATTAATCGTGGCAATCTTATGGTGAGCCTGACCTCAACTTCTTCTTGTTCAAAAGGATTAAGACAATATATAAATGACGGAAAAACATCAAACCCTGACCTAAAAGAGGTTGAGTTTAAACAAGGAGATATAGTTACTACTGTTATCAAGTGCCTTAAAGGGGAAACCATTACTTTGACTTTGGATACCACTTTGCCAAGAAGTTATTCTAGAGGCTTTACTGTGAGAGGAACTAAGGCCATGTATCAAGAAGATAACAATATGCTTTTTGAGGATGGAAGATTTGTTCTTTATGAGTTTTATGGAAAACCTTTGTGGAATAATGGTAGAAAATACGCTAGAAAGTATGCTCATCCTATATGGCGTTGGTACAAAAAGATAGGTGTGCGTGGTGGCCACGGTGGAATGGACTATTTGGTTCTCCGTGCGTTTATAGAAGCGTTAAAAAATGGTACGCACATGCCCATAGACGTTTATGACACAGCCTGTTGGATGGCTATTACACCACTTTCTGAACAATCAATCTTAGAAGGAAGCTCACCACAACTTATACCAGATTTTACTCGTGGTAAATATAAAAATAGAAAAGATAAAGCGGAAGGCTTGTTTAATATCGATAAATAAAGGAGAAGAATATGAACGGTTTAACAAAATTTTATTGTAGAGCATATCAAAAGGTTTTTAAAGTAGTATCTGATACTATTATGCCTTGGCGTGTACCGGAATTAATTACAGGTGCAGGTAGCATAAAAAAATTACCTAATTTTATTGCTGAAAAGGGAATCAAATCTGTTTTGGTTGTAACCGATAATATGCTTATGAAACTTGGACTGGTTCCTCCAATGTTGGAAGAGATGGATAAAATCGGTCTTAAATATGCAGTTTATAGCGAGGTTGTACCAAATCCCACGATAGATAACATAGAAGACGCTTTGAAGATTTACAAAGAAAACGACTGTGAAGCAATCGTAGCGTTTGGTGGTGGTTCACCTATGGACTGTGCTAAGATAGTAGCTGCTCGTGCAGTTTGCCCTAACAAACCTGTAAGTAAGATGAAAGGTGTTCTAAGAATCCTTAAGAAAATACCTCCATTCTTTGCTGTACCGACCACTTCTGGTACAGGTAGCGAGGCGACTCTTGCTGCAGTTATAACTGATCCCAAAACCCATGATAAGTATCCAATAAACGATCCCAGCATTATACCCAATTATGCTGTATTAGATCCAGAATTAACGGTATCACTACCTAAGCACATTACTTCTACTACGGGCATGGATGCGTTGACGCACGCAGTAGAAGCATATATCGGTAAGAGTAACACAGCGTTTACAAGACAAGAAGCAGAAATTGCGGTTGATTTGATCTTTAAGTATTTGAAGAGAGCCTATGATGATGGTTCGGATATTGAAGCACGTCAAAAGATGCAAGAAGCTGCGTATCATGCTGGTTGCGCATTTACAAGAGCATACGTTGGTTACGTGCACGCAATAGCTCACTCTATAGGTGGTAAGTATGGAGTACCTCATGGTTTGGCAAATGCGATTATTCTTCCCCACGTTCTTGATTATTTTGGTGACAGTTGTCATGCTGAACTCGCTAAACTAGCCGATATAGCCGGTGTTGAAGGAGCAAATGAAAGGGAAAAAGCATTGAACTTTGTACAGGCCATTAAAGACATGAACGAGTATATGAATATTCCTAAGTACGTGGAAGGAAAGATTCAAGATGAAGATATGGATTGGCTTGTAAACCATGCGTTGAAAGAAGCAAATCCTTTATATCCTGTACCTAAATTTATGGGTAAAGAAGAAATGGTTGCTATGTACAATCAAATTAAGGGATAATAAAATTAATGAAGGTAGAACAAATATCATTGCCAGGGGCAGTGCTTGTGAATATTGGGATTGAAAAGGACCTCGAGAAACCTCTCGAGGAACTTTCTTTGTTGGCTAAAACTGCCGGGTTTGAGGTAAAAGCTTTTTTAACTCAACGCAAAGAACATCCAGACAAAGCATATTATATTGGCAGTGGTAAGCTTTTAGAGCTAAAATCCGTAGCTGAGGCTACGGATAGCGAGGTTGTCATTTTTGACAATGAGTTAAGTGGGACCCAACTCAATAATCTTGAAGAGGAGCTTGGCGTTCAAGTTTGGGATAGAGCAACCTTAATTATTGAAATATTCGCAAGACATGCAACGTCAAACGAAGGAAAGCTACAAGTTGAACTTATGCGTAAGCGTAAAATGCTTCCTCGTATTCTTGGACAAGGATTAGTGCTTTCTCGTCAAGGAGGCGGTGGAGGCGGTGGCGCAGGAGCTCGCCGTGGTGCTGGTGAACAGCAACAAGAGTTGGACAAAAGAACAATTCGTGGAGAGATACGTGATTTGGAGCAACGCATAGAAAAACTAACTCAAGAAAGGGCTCTACGTAGAGAAAAACACATTAAGAACAAGGTCAAAACTGTTTCGCTTGTTGGGTACACAAATGCCGGTAAATCAACAATAATGAACGCTTTGACCAAAGCTGGTGTCCTAGAAGAAAACAAGTTGTTTGCCACCCTTGATCCAATATCTAGAAAGATGTGGTTGGATGTAGGTAAGGAGTTTTTGTTAGTTGATACCGTAGGCTTCATTTCTAGATTGCCACATGAATTTGTAAGAGCATTTAGATCGACACTTGAAGAAACGAAATATTCAGATTTAATTCTTCACGTTGTAGATGGTGCTAATCCAGATTGTTCAATGCAATTCGACGTTGTAAACGAGGTTTTAGAAGGTATCGGTGTTAAAGATACACCAATATTAGTCGTTATTAATAAAATGGACAAGGAACACGATGAAGAAGTCATTCTTCCAGCCGCTGAAAACGTCGTTTATATAAGTGCCAAGACCGGAATGGGGTTATCTTTATTAAAAGATAAGATTTCTAGCATATTATTTGGAGAATAAAATGACTAACGATTTAGACAAATTAATATATTCCAGACATAGCGTTAGAAAATATACATCACAGCCAATACCATTTGAAATCGTTGAGGCTCTCAATAATGAGATAGAGCTATGCAATGATGAAAGTGGCCTACATATTCAATTGGTTATAAATGATTGTAACGTTTTTTCACGTTTGAAAGTATCCTATGGTTTACTTACTGGCGTTAAAAACTATATTGTATTGGTTGGCCTCAAAAGTGTAGATTTAGACGAAAAGTTGGGATATTACGGAGAGAGAATAGTTTTAAAAGCTCAAGAACTTGGTCTTAACACTTGCTGGATAGGACTATCTGCATTGTATAAAACCACAAAGGGGTGTTATCGAATCGATAATGGAGAAAGAAAGCGCCTTATAATTGCTGTTGGATATGGTGAAAACCAAGGGCATTCAAGGCCGAGCAAATCATTTGATGAAGTAGTTAAAATTGAAGATGAAAATATACCAGAATGGTTCAAAAAAGGAATTGATTATGCGCTTTTAGCTCCCACGGCAACAAACCAACAAAAATTCATTTTTGTACTTAAAGGTAATGAAGTTACTTTGAAACATGGTATAGGCTTCTTTTCAAGAGTCGATAAAGGCATTGTGAAATATCATTTCGAACTTGGTGCCGGGAAAGATAATTTTGTATGGAAAAAATAAGATAGAGGTATATTATGAAAGTATTAATAATTAATGGCAGTCCTAGAGTCGATGGAAATACCACTCTAGCAGTAAAGGAACTAAGCAACGTTTTTTCTTTAGAAGGCATAGATGTTGAAGTTATACAAGTAGGAGGAAAAGAAATACGTGGGTGTATAGCGTGTTTAAGTTGTGCTAAAACTGGAAAATGTGTTTTTAATGACGTAGTTAATACTGTTGCAGAGAAATTCAAAGAAGCAGATGGATTGATAGTAGCATCACCTGTTTATTATGCTCAAGCAAATTCTACTTTGGTATCACTGCTAACAAGAATGTTTTATAGTTCAAAATTTGATAAGACAATGAAAGTAGGGGCATCGGTTGCTGTAGCAAGGAGAGGGGGGTGCTCATCAACTTTTGATGAACTTAATAAGTTCTTTACTATAAGTGGTATGCCAGTAGTATCTTCACAATATTGGAATTCAGTTCATGGGAAAGATAAAGGACAGGCTGAAGAAGATGAAGAAGGGCTTCAAACCATGCGTGTTCTGGCACGAAATATGTCTTTCCTAATTAAATCCATAGCTTTGGGAAAAGAAGCCTACGGACTTCCTGAAAAAGAGAATAGAATATATACTAATTTTGTGAGATAGGTACCTTAAATCTTTATTTTGGAATCCTAAATATTAAATTTTGTGAAAAATAATAGCCACCGAAATGGTGGCTTTTTTATTTAAAAAGTGTGCGCCCACTCTGACAAACATTACCGAATCGGCTCGCATGTAGGTGACTCCTCCAAAGCTACCTCGTGGCACATTCCGTAAATTGCTTAGTGCTGCTGCGGTCAAGCTCTGACACGGTTCACAACCCGAAATTGCACAAGACCTTGGTATCAACATTCCTTGCGTACGTCGGCTTTCCATAAAGCAAGCCTCGGTGGGTGTTCTATCCTGCTGTAGCGGATTGCAGGTTACAGGGCACCGCTAGCTCCCCATATAGCACGTTTTTAAGTATACCATATTTTCTTAAATTGTCAACAAAAATATTGTCTTATATCTTTTTTAGTGTCTCTTCAGCAAAAGTTTGTTGCTTTATTATTGACACGCGCGCGTTTTTATATTATAATACACGCGTATATGTATGTAAATAAGGAGTTTAATATGAAAAAATTTCTCGCAGTTGTATTAATGGTTGTTTTATCTCTAACCGCAGTATTTGTTTTTGTTGGATGTACTAATGATAAAGATTCTGACGTTCCTACAATTACCGGAATTACTGCCAAAGTATCTAGTGATGCTAATTATAAAGTAGGTTCTGCATTTGATACGAAATACATTACTGTTACCGCTTCTTTAAGTGATAAAACAACAAAAGCTGTTTCTACTACTCAAGCTATTAGTTATGATTATTCTGCTTTAAAGTTGGATAACGATGGTAAATTTACCGAAGCAGGTGATTATCAACTAAAAGTTACTTATTCTGATTGGTCAACTACTGTGACGGTTAAGGTAAAGGCTGCATAATTTACGGGGGATACTAGCGATGTATATTTCCAAACTTGTTGGTGAGAGAACTAAAACTTCTCCCTCTGATGCAATCATTAAAAGCCACGCTCTAATGATTAGGGCTGGTTTTATGAAACTTGTTTCTAATGGTATTTGGTCTTTAGCAATGCCGGCTCAACGCATTTCTCAAAAAATAGAAAATATCATTAGAGAAGAGATGAATGCTGTTGAAGGACAAGAGTGTTTATTCCCTGTCGTTATGCCACGAGAAATGTGGGATGAATCTGGTAGATATTCTTCTATTGGCGATGAAATGGTTCGCTTTAAGGATCGTAATGGTAGAGATTTTGTGCTAGGCATGACTCATGAAGAGGCAGCCGTTCAATTTGCTCGTGATGCGGTTAATAGTTATAATCAATTACCCTTTATGATTTATCAGATCCAAACAAAATTCCGTGATGAAGGAAGAGCTCGTGGTGGACTAATTCGTGTGCGCGAATTTAAAATGAAAGACGCTTACTCTTTCCATATGAATCAAGAGGATTTGGAAACATATTACTATCGTGTTTATGCGGCTTATGAAAGGATTTTCAAGCGTATTGGAATGAAAAATTTCATTGCCGTAACCTCTGATTCCGGTATGATGGGGGGCAAAATCTCTCACGAATTTATGTTGCTAACTGACGTTGGAGAAGATACTTTGGTTTTATGTCCTGAGTGTGGTTATAAATCTAACATGGAAGTTGCCACTTGTGTTGTTGAAAACTATGCTGATGAGATAGAACTTCCTATGGAAGAGGTGTACACCGCCGATGCTAAAGAAATAGCAGAGGTAACCAAGTACCTCGGTGATGTTCCCGCTTATAAGACAGCTAAAGCTGTTTGTTATAACGTTAAAGGTGATAGCGAAACCACCGTTGTGTGTTTTGTTCGTGGTGACTTAGAGGTTAACGAAGCAAAACTTAAAAAGGTTATCATGAAAGAAGTTGTTCCTGCTGGGCTTGAAGGAACGCCATTGGTCGCAGGAAACATCGGTTGCCTAGGTTTAGAGAAGTTACAAAACGTAGTTGTAGTGTATGATAAGTCTCTTGAAGGAGCCAATAATATGGTTATCGGCGCTAATAAAGAAGAATATCACATTAAAAATTTCTCTTTTAATAGAGACATTAAAGTAAAAGAGTTTTTTGATATATCTAAAGTCGTTGCTGGCGCTCGTTGCGTTCACTGTGGCAAACCTTTGGTTCTTCAAAATGGAATAGAGATAGGTAATATATTCCAATTGGGAACTAAATATACCGAGAGTATGGGAATGACGGTATTAAACAAAGATGGTAAGTCTGTTACACCCATCATGGGATGCTATGGTATTGGCGTAGGCAGAGCTATTGCCTCTATAGCCGAAGAAAGTGCTGATGAAAAAGGATTAAATTGGCCTATGGCGATTGCTCCTTGGCACGTATACCTTTGCGCATTACGTACAGATGATCCAATTGTGCGTGAAAAAGCAGATAAATTATATCATGACCTTCAGGCTTCTGGTGTTGAAGTTTTGTATGATGATCGCAACGTTTCCCCTGGATTTAAATTTAATGATTGTGATTTAATGGGTATCCCTGTTAGAGTGGTCATTAGTCCTAGGTCTATTCAAAATGGCATCGTCGAAGTACAATTTAGAGATGGATCTTATAAAGAAAATCTAAATTTAGATACTTGTGTTGAAGAACTTAAGAAGTTAATAAAAAACAAAATATAAAAATCTATTCATAGTAGGGGAAAGGATATGAAAAAGATTGGAATTTTACTTGTAATAATATTGATTTTATCGTTATCGCTGACAGTTTTTGCTTGTGATAATAACAATTCTTATGGCACAACGAATGACGATAACGATAACAATCAAAATAATAACGTTACGGATGGTTTCATTAGTGGAAAGGCAACCATAGAAGAGCTTTCAGAAGACCTTGTAAAGAGTTTATTAAACACAGCAAAAACAGCAAGCACAAGTCGTTTGAACTCCACTAATAACCCTTGTGTTTCATGGCATATAATGATGGACATGACCATCAATGGTCAAGTTTATTCTTGTGTCTTTGAGATTAATTACGATCATCGTGATAAATCAAAAACCGAAATGAAGCTGTTGGTTGTTAGAAAGGGAGAAGTAGATCCTTTTGTTTCACTATACTATTTCCAAGATGAGCCACAAAATGAAAAATGCCCTGGTAACCTGTATTTTCAATATGGAGATGCAAAGGTTAAAGTACCCGTTACCGACACGTTCTTAGGTCAATTGTTCCCCATTTCGTTTAATGGTGTTGAAGATAAAGTTGTTATAGGCTTTATTAGTGCCAATATTTTCACAAAAGGCGATATTTTATATAAATATAAAGATGGAACTGACGGAAAACGTACTAGAAATTACGTGTTCCAAGTTGATATGAAGGCAACGCTCGTTAATATAGTAAATATGATGAATGGTGGAACCGGTTTCGATGGAATGTCCGAATCTATAAATTGGATTATTGAAAGTTTGTTTGGCGTTGAATCTGGAAAAATAAACACACAATTGCCCGATACAACCATTACCATTGACGTAACTACTTCGGGTGGTTCTCGTAATTCACTTGGAACAGGTGCTATTTCAAATTTTAAATTACGAGCTTCTGTTGCTGCAAGTGACTATAAAGATAGCATTTTCCGTGGAGAAAGTTACAATATAGGAATAGAGCTTGTTGAATTTAAAGCATCTTCAAAATTAATAGAAGACTTTCCAAAAGAAGACTCATCAGTATTTGAAAGCTATTTGAGTTATTCTGAAACTGCACTCATTATTAATGGTGCATTGGTTTATCTAGATGATGAAGAAAACCTTTATGACATAACTATAGGTTTTAGATATGATGGCTTGGCGGAATCTCAAAACCAAGATGAAGTAATGATCATTGTTACTGAGAAGGATAACCCAACGAAAAAGGTTGTCGAGCTTTATGCATTTGGAAATGAAGCACTATTCAATTTCCACTGCCCAACGGCAGGGGAATGGGTTGAGACAAGTTTCCCCTTTGATATTGACTATTTTATTGAATATGTAATGGATATAGCAAGCGTAGGAGATAGTTTTGGATTCCTTAAAACTGTTGCATATTCATTAGGCTCCATTCAAGTATGGGAAGATGGCAGTCTTTCTCTAAAGGTTAATAAAGAATTCTATAAAGGTCTTTTAAATTTGGACATAGAAGTGCTTGTGGCTGGATTAAAGCTTACTTGTAGCCATGCAGGTGGAACGCTTGAGCAACTGCCTAATGAGTTTATTGAACATGGTACTACGTTGGAAGACGTACTTTCAAGCATAGTAATTGAAAGAGAATTATTGCTGATTTTTGACAATGGTGATGATTCCATTGATACTAGCGAGTCTTTGATAGACAAAACTATTTTTGAAGATTAATTATTATTAAAATTAAATCAGGGGCTCAAACGAGCCCCTGATTTTTTAAACGCTGAATTAGAATAGCATGTTTTGCATATCATACAAGCCAGCTGGTTTGCTTACTAAGTATTCGGCGGCACGTATTGCACCTTCTGCAAAAATACCTTTGTTTTCACTTTCATGTTTTAAGGTAACAATTTCGTTGTTCATAATAAACATTACTTCATGCTTACCAACAATGGTACCACCTCTAACTGCATGCATGCCTATTTCATTTTTAGAACGTTTGCCACAAATGCCTTCTCTCCCGTTTATAATTTCAAGGCCATCCATCTCGCTCTTAACAGCATTTGCAAGCATTAATGCAGTGCCAGAGGGAGCATCAACTTTTTTATTGTGGTGTTGTTCAATTATTTCAATATCGGAGGCGACTCCTAATAGTTTAGTTGCCTCTTTTACTAGTTTTATTAATGCGTTAACACCTACACTCATATTACCACTTCTAAAAATTGGGATGAGTTTAGAGGCTTCATTAATCATTGTAAGTTCATTTTCGCTATATCCGGTTGTACATAATACGCAAGGGGTATTGTTTTTCATGCAGTAGGATAGTATGTCCGGCAATGCTGCTTTAACCGAAAAGTCTATTACACAATCAATTTTTTCTTTAACATCCTTTACGTTTTGATATACTGGAATATCGAAGTTTTCTTGCTTTGCGTATTTGTCTACACCACACACGCCCTTACAAGTAGGGTGGTCTTTTAAAGCATTGTATACTATTTTTCCCATTGTGCCGGCTATGCCGTAAATTAATATATCCATAGTCTTATAATAAGTTGAATCCAAATTTTACAAGCTCATCGCGAATGTAATCTACCTTGGTTGAAGGAGTTAAAGGTAAACGCATATAATCATCTTTGATTAATCCTACGAGTTTAGCTGCACATTTAACAGGAATAGGGTTAACCTCGCTAAATAATGCATCAACCAAAGGATTGAGTTTAAATTGCATTTCTCTACATTTTTCTACATCACCATTAAAGTAGCTTTCGCAAAGATCATGCATATATTGAGGGCATATGTTAGAAGCAACGCTAATAATACCAATGCCACCTAGTGCAAGAATAGGTAGTATTAGTCCATCATCTCCTGAGTAGATATCGAGTTTGTTTTTACACAATCTTGCGACTTCCATAAATTGGTTTATATTGCCACTAGCCTCTTTAATTGCAGTAATGCCTTTGTATCCTGCAAGCTTTAGAGCTGTTTCAGGGGCGATGTTAACACCGGTTCTACCAGGAACGTTATACATAATAATAGGAAGGTTGACGTTATCTGCTATGGCTTTATAGTGAGCAATGATGCCATTTTGAGTACATTTATTATAATAAGGAGTAACTGTCAAAATTGCATCAGCACCCAATTCCTCATTTTCTTTTGCGTATTCTATAACAGTATACGTATTATTAGAACCAGCGCCTAATATAACGGGAACGCGTTTATTTACGATTTCAATAACGGTAGAAGCAACTTTTGTGCGTTCTTTGTGTGTCATTGTGGTGGGTTCACCAGTGGTACCATTAATTACCAAAGCATCGATATTTCCATCAAGTTGGTTTTTTACCAATTTTTCAAGATTATCATAGTCAACTTTGTCATTTACAAATGGTGTTATTAAAGCCGTGGCGGCACCTTTAAATATCGACATGGTTCTCTCCTTTATTATAGAGCATCGTGTGCAATTAGATATTCTGCAATTTGTACAGCATTAGTAGCAGCACCTTTGCGGATATTATCGGCTACAACCCATATATTACAGCCACTTTCAACAGTATCATCTATACGAATGCGTCCAACGTAGACTTCATCGGTATTTTCAGCATAAATAGGCATAGGGTACTTTAGGTTCTTAACGTCATCTACAACAACCAATCCTTGCATACCATTAAAAGCATCAATTATACCTTCTAGAGTACAAGGGGAATTGAACTCAATATTGATAGATTCGCTGTGTCCATGTGCAACAGGAACTCTAACGGTAGTTGCAGTAACTTTAATTGAATAATCGTTTAAAATCTTTTTGGTTTCTTTAATCATTTTTTCCTCTTCTTTGGTATAACCATTGTCTAGGAATACGTCGATGTGAGGAATCAAATTACCCTTGATTTGGTAGGGGAATTTGTTGGTAGTTCCGTCTTTAAGATCATTAAAACCAGCAACACCTGCGCCACTAACGGCTTGATAAGTGGAGTATATAACTCTCTTTAGACCATACTTATCTTGCAATGGTTTAAGAGCAACCATAGCTTGAATAGTAGAGCAATTTGGATTTGCAATAATGCCTTTATTGGTTAAAGCAACTTCACCATTAACTTCTGGGACAACAAGTGGAACGTCATCGTACATGCGCCATTGACTGCTGTTGTCTATAACGGTAGCGCCAATTTCTACAAATTGAGGAGCATATTCTTTAGAAATGGATCCACCAGCAGAGAAAAGAGCAACATTTATTCCTTTGCCCTTAATGTTTTCAGGAGTTAGTTCTATAATGGTGTGCTTTTCGCCCATAAACTCAATTTCTTTACCTGCAGATTTAGCACTAGCAAAGAGGTAATATTTGGATACGGGAAGTTTTCTTTCTTCTAAAACTTCTAAAAATTTGCTACCAACCATACCGGTTGCGCCTACTACTGCCATAACATATTGTTTCATTAATAGAGACCTCCGTCTACTTAAATATTTTATTCAATTATATAAACTTTGTTTAACAATGTCAAATATATAAATAAATATATTTGCATTAAATTAGAATTTGTTTTATAATAGTATGCGAATAATTATGTAGTGAGGATACTATGGCAAATACTCAAAACAAAGAAAAAAAGGTTAGCGAGTTTAAACTATACCTTTTGAAATCATTTGCACTTGCACCCGAAGCGCGCAACGAGGAAAAGAAAGAAGATTATCCCGGTGGTAGGTTTAAGAGGTTTAAAGACATGTTTAAGGCATGCTCACAAGACCTTATGATGGTTAACGTATTAACAATATTGTTCGCGTTACCCATAATCGCTATCGTAATGTTTGTTACTATTTTGGGCGCTGAAAGTTTTGGATATATGTTAGAATCTATTAAAGAAACTCCTTACCTAATGAATGGTCTTGGACTAGGTTTATCAGCAGGGGCTTCAATCGCAACCACAAAAGTTACCATGATTTTAAGCTATCGTATTATGATATTAGGTATAGCTTTATTCATTCCTGTTTTGGGTGTTGGGTTTGCCGGTGCTATGTACGTTTGTCAAAAAATCGTTTGGGGTGAAAAATTCCTTACAAAGAAAGATAAAAGAACTGGGGCTGACGTTAATCGTACAGTTACCGAATTTTTCCGTGGCGTAAAATTGTATTGGAAAGAAATGGTTTTGGCATTTAGCATATATGCTGTTTTCTTTGCTGGTGGCGCAGAACTCATTCTTGAATTTGTAAGTGCATTATGGGGTGGATATGCTAATGTTGGACACTACTTTGCAGTTATAATTGGCGCTATAATATTGCTACTTTCATCTATGATATTTGTCAATTTGGTACCCCAAGTTGTAAGTTATGATAAGACTTTGAAGTTTGCGGAAAAGCTTAAAAACGCATTCTTATACACGATTACGTTCTTTGTTCCTTGTCTATTTATGACTGCATTCACGTTTGCTCCTTTAGCGCTAATGTTTATAGGAGGTATGTTTACTTTCATCGTTATTATTCTTTGCATGAGTGTAGGCCTTTCCTATATGGCGCTTGTAATGGCAAATTACGGTGATTATAACAGTGAAAACGTTTTGCAAAATTTATATGTACAAGCTCAAGTAGTAGAAACTCGTAAATCTAAAAAGGAAAAGAAAGGCACTACTTCTGGCCCTGTAAGTTATAAGAAAAAGAAAAAATAGTTATGGATAAAATTATTAAAGCAGTTTTATTTGGTGGAAAGGCTCGTGTTGCCTTTATAGATACCACCGAAACCGTAAATAAAGCTATAAAGGTACATGATTTAACGCCCTTAGCAGCAGCGGCTTTGGGGCGCTCTTTAACTGTTGGTGCTTACATAGAATCTAATCTTAAGCATGAAACCAATAAGTTTAATTTAATCATCAATGGTGGTGGTCCTATTGGAAAAATCTACGTTACGTCCGATAGGGTGGGGACTGTTAAAGGGTTGGTAGAAAACCCACAAGTTGATTTGCCTTTAAGAGAAGATGGCAAACTAGACGTTGGTGGCGCTGTTGGCATCAATGGAGACATCGTTATTATTAAAGACTTAGGCCTTAAAGAGCCATACGTAGGACGCTCTGCTTTAGTAAGCGGCGAAATAGCAGAGGATTATAATAATTATTTGTTTAAGAGCGAGGGTATATTAAACGCTGTTGCACTTGGTGTATTAAATGATAAAGATGGTTGCAAAGCAGCAGGCGGTATAATAGTTGAAGCTATGCCAGATGCTGATGATAATATGATAGTAGTATTGGAAGACGTAATGACCAACTTTACTAATATCTCTGCAATGATAGCAGAAAAGGGGATAGATGAAATTGCTAATTACTACTTTGGTCATTTAGATGCTGAGTTTTTCCCAGAGCAAAGTGTTCAATTTAGATGTGATTGTTGGCACAAGGTTCGTAGAATCATAAAGTCTTTAGGCCGTAAAGAAGTTGAAGATATTATGAAAGAACAAGGAATGTTAGAAATCAAATGTGATTATTGTCGCAAGAATTACGTTTACACTGAAAAAGATTTAGATTATCTTTTTGAGGAAGATAATAAGTGAGGATAATTGCTTTTAACGAAAATAGTGAATTTAACTATGGTCTTGCTCTTAAAAAAATAGAAGAGCAAGATTTTCTTTTTGCTATAAGATTGTTAAAAGATGCAATTAAAATCGATAAAAACCCTAAGTATTACATAGAGTTAGCAGAATTATATTATAAATTAGGACAATATGAGGAAAGTACTGCAACTTATCTAGAATTGTCAAATCATATACTAACCATGGAAATAGCATTAGGGGTTTTACATAGTCACCAAGCAAGTTTAGACGTAAGCCTTAATCCTGACGGATTATCAATTTCCTCAGGTTCTTTCTTTAAAATATCGAGAAATCATTTAGAAAATCATCATTTAAATAGAATTTTAAAAGAATATCAAAATATTGCTCTAAATGATTTTGAGCCTAAAATGATTGACGTTAAAGAAAATAGTGCGTTGAGAAAATTGTCAAATGCTAAAGAGTTAGCTCTAGCCGGTGATTATGTTAAGGCTATGAATATCCTTGACTCGATTAATGATGATAGGTTTCAGAATAAGATTTTAGAATTAAGAATCATAATTCATTTTGGAATGGGCGAGTATGAAAACGTGCTACGAGAATGTAATAGGTATAACGAAAAGATTAAAGGCAATCCAACGGTCGCACGAAGCTTATTGTATGCATTATACGTTTTGGATGGTAAACAAATTTCTCCTAAGTTCCGAAATACTTTTAATGATTTTGAAGAAGATCTTTTGGGTACAAATAACCCTCAAAAGATAATAGCATTATATGAATTGGCCGAAATGGTAGGATATACCTCTGGTGCCAAGAAACTAATGAAAAAAATGGTAAAGCGATTCCCTTATGATTTGTCTACGGCAGTTTATGCTATTGCTTACTATGGTGCAAATGAAAATCAAAAAGAATTGGACAAACTTCTTAGTCGTCTGAATGAAACTCATACAAATAGTCCTAGCGTGGCTTTTTATAATTGCATGCGCAGGGCAATAGAAGATAGTATTGTGTCGTACGATGCATGGTATGGTTTAGTGGATGGACAAATAGTAGCAAACTACGTTCAATTATTCGTCTATGAATACATAAAGTTATTAGTATCTGATGCTGTCTATTATGATGAGGATTTGTTAAAATCTGCTATTACGTATTTTGGTGTTGATGAACTGAAAGATTTTTTAACCATTAAACAATTAGAAAACTTGCCTCAGTATAAGGAAATATTAATTTGGGGGATAGAAAACCCGTATTTGGGTCTCGAAAACAAAGTTTTACTTGTAAATTTATATGTTTCAAAATATCCAAATTCAGACAGAACCTTTATCATTCCTACAGAGCTAGGTATAAGTTGTCTAAGATTAAGTGGGCGTAAGGCCGATATGTTTGAATGTAGTCCTAACAGTGTGTATAATACAGTTTATTCCAATATTATTTTCACGGAGCACGATTTTGATTCGAGGGTGCTTTGGAATACTGTTAATAAGGTTTGTCTTTTAGGCGATTACAATAAGAATCTCTTGTGTGCTTGCGCACATTGTTTATATTATAAACATAAAAAATACGAGCCCTTAGAAGAGCTCGTAGCAAGCACGTATCATGTGTCTGTGATTGATTTAAAGGAATTAATTCAATTAACTTTTTGATTTATTCAGTTTTGATGGAAGAGGTGGGCATATAGGGCTTCACCTTATTTACTAATATCCAGCGTCCGAGTGTTGCAACAGCAAAACCTACGTAATATCCAAATAGTGCATCAGATAAATAGTGCGCTGTGTTAACAACCCTTGAAAGGCCAACTAGTCCAGTGTAAACCATAGGAATTGTCCAGAATACCCATTTGTATTTTTTGACTTCCGGGAATAGATCGGGCACTATTATTAAGCCAAAACTAGCAGCAGCAGCGACAGTATGTCCGCTTGGGAAAGATTGGAATGGGCTTGAAATATGGTCTGCATCAAACAAAGCCATATAAGCTTCAGTACGTATTTCAGGCTTAGAGAATGAATTAATTATGTACCATGGGGTATATCCATCATAATTATAGTTAGGATACATTTCATGTAAACCCACGCCATATTGAGGGTTTCCCGGAGTCATTGTGCGATAGCGTTGGCGAGCCCAAACGAATTTCATTACTTGAACGATGGCATTGCCAGCGGCTGCGACAAAGGCTAAGAAAAGTGCAAACCAGAATACCTTTTGTCTCTTGTCTGCTGGAACGGCGTGGAATGCAAGTATTGTAAGGAACGTCATTATGATTGAGAATACAATAATATAAACAACGGAATACATTACATTTTCAGACACAAAATTGTCCCAGAACCACATGTAGATGGCGGCAAGATAACCAACAAAAGTAATTAAAGCACCGGCTACTTTGTTAAAAATAAATTTTTGTTTTGAACTTTTTCCAAAATCTTGATAGAACAATATTCCACCTAAAATTGGTGCAGCGAGATAGGTCGGCATTTCACCAAGGTTTGCAAAATATTGACCATACAACGACTTAGTATTATCAAGCGCTTTGTTGATTTGGAGATCAAAAAATGCCGTTACAATAGCTAACGTAACAAATATGCCTGTGGCAACGGCTATTTCGATCCATGCTTTTTTTGTGATCTTTTTAATCATTTTAACTCCTAATATGCAATTTTTTCGGTTAAGTATGATGCTAAATCATCAATGCTGATTCTAATTTGAGTCATGCTATCACGTTCACGTAGGGTTACGGTATTGTCTTCTAGGGTATCAAAGTCAACGGTTACGCAATAGGGAGTACCAATCTCGTCTTGTCTACGATAACGTTTACCGATACTTGCACTTGCATCATAAGCAGTGGGGAACTTTTTAATCAAACTGCGATAAAGTTCTTCTGCCTTTTCATTGAGTTGCTTTTGCAAAGGAAGAACAGCAACTTTATAAGGAGCAAGAGTGGGATGCAAGCGTAATACTACACGGCTGTCGCCTCCTTCTAATTCCTCTTCATCGTATGCGTTGCATAGTACGGTTAATACCATACGTTCTACTCCTAGAGAGGGTTCAATAACGTAGGGAATATATTTTTTGTTTGTTACAGGATCAATATAACTTAGATCCTTACCTGAAGTTTTAATATGTTGGTTAAGGTCGTAGTCGGTTCTGTCTGCAATACCCCATAGTTCGCCCCAACCAAAGGGGAATTTAAACTCAAAGTCAGTAGTAGCATTGGAATAGAAACATAATTCTTCTTTGTCATGGTCACGAAGACGAAGATTTTCTTCTTTAATTCCCAAACCAAGCAACCAATCTTTGCAGAAAGCACGCCAGTAATTGAACCATTCGATATCCGTTCCAGGCTCGCAGAAGAATTCTAGTTCCATTTGTTCAAATTCTCTAACACGGAAAATAAAGTTTCCAGGAGTTATTTCGTTACGGAAAGATTTACCAATTTGTGCTATACCAAAGGGGATTTTGTTACGAGTGGTTCGTTGAACATTTTTAAAATTAACAAAAATACCTTGTGCTGTTTCGGGGCGAAGATATACCGTATTGATGCTATCTTCTGTTACGCCTTGGAAGGTTTTAAACATAAGATTGAATTTTCTTATACCTGTAAAATCAGCGTTGCCACAAACAGGGCACTTGATTTTGTGCTCGGATATAAATTGTTCAAATTGTTCGTTGCTCCAACCAGCAATTTTAACGTCAAGATTGTTTTTTGCAATATAATCTTCAACAAGATTGTCTGCACGATGACGAGAGTGGCATGACTTACAATCCATAAGAGGATCGCTAAAGCCACCAATGTGGCCACTAGCTTCCCATACTTTGGGATTCATCAAAATTGCACAATCAACACCAACGTTCAATGGGTTTTCTGTAACGAATTTTTGCCACCAAGCTTTTTTAATATTGCTCTTAAGCTCTGAACCCAAAGGGCCATAGTCCCAAGTGTTTGCAAGACCGCCGTAGATTTCACTACCACTAAAAATAAAGCCTCTGTTTTTGCAGAGTGCAACAAGTTTGTCCATAGTAAGTTTTGCCATAATTACCTCTAAATATTTGTTATTTACATATTAAACATATTCACGCGTTTTGTCAATATAATTAAATATAATATATAGGTAAAAATTATGAAAAAACAACATTTTATAGCAAACGTAATCGTTAACGTGACGATATGTTTATTATTGATAGTGGTTGCTTTTGTGGGAATGGGGGAACAAGTGGTCAACGTTTCATCAAATAACAAAGCTATTTATCAAGGGAATACAAACGAACCAAACGTATCACTAATGTTTAACGTTTATTGGGGAACCGAGTACATAGAACCAATTTTAAAAGTACTAAATAGTTATGAAGTAAAGACAACATTTTTTATAGGTGGAAGTTGGGCGGTAAAACATAATGAAATGTTAAGAGAGATATTCAATAATGGCCACGAAATAGGCTCACACGGGTATTCACATAAAAATTCTAGTGAATTAACCTATAAGCAAAACGTAGACGAAATACGGATGGCAGACGCGATAATTGAGAAGATCCTAGGTTTTAAGCCCTCTCTTTTTGCGCCTCCATCTGGGTCAATTGGAATAGAGATGTTCAAGGCGTGTGATGACTTGGAAAAAAATGTAATTATGTGGACTAGGGATACTATTGATTGGAGAGATAAAGATAGTAGTATGGTGCTTAAAAGGGCAACTATGGATATCCAAAATGGTAGTTTTATTCTAATGCATCCAACCGAACATACTTTAAAAGCTTTGCCATTAATATTGGACAATTTTAAGCAAAAAGGAGTGAAGGTAACAACTGTTTCCAACTGTTTAAAAGAAAGTGTGGTTTGATGAGGATTAAATCGAAAAGTAAAATCCTATTTTTATTATAAAAGATATTGAAATTATTTTTTAAATAATATATACTATGTATAGGTTTGAGTTTTAAATATTCAACCGAACTACAATTAAAGGTTGATTTAATAGATATGAATGAAGTTTATACGTTTTCAAATGGTTTGAGGCTTGCTCTTTGTCCCATGGAGCACACTAGAAGTATCGCAATAGGTGTTTTTGTTGGTGCTGGTGCAGCAAACGAAACAAAAGAACGCTCCGGTATTGCACATTTTACTGAGCATATGTTGTTTAAAGGAACAAAAAAGAGAAGTGCGTTTGATATTGCTAATGAAATGGAATCTCTAGGGGCGATGATAAATGCTTTTACTGCTCGCCATATGACTTGTTATTATACGCTGGCTACCGATGAACACACTGAACGTTGCATGGACGTTTTATCCGATATTTTCTTTAACTCTACCTTATTGGACGAAGAAATTGATAAAGAAAGGAAAGTAATCTTAGAAGAAATCAGTAGAGATGAAGATGACCCTGAAGACGTTTGCAATGAAGGTTTGGCTAACGTTTTTTATGGCGATAATTATATGGGTAGACCAATATTAGGCTCGCGAGAAAACGTACAATGCTTTAAGTCGTGCGATGTAAAATCTTTTATTTCGGATTATTATTTGCCGAATAATACAACTATTTCTATTTCTGGCAATTTTGAAGTTAATAACATAATTACTTTGGTAGACAAATATTTTGCTTCTAATTTTAATTCGGGTAAAAGAGTTCCTTCGCTAGAGAATATCTCAACCAATTCCGCTTATTTTGAGAAGATTAAAGATATTGAGCAAGCAAATCTTTCATTTGCCTTCCCATCATATACTTTTCACAATGAGAAGCGTGATGTAGTTTCTTTAATCAGTAATATTTTTGGTGGTGGCATGTCTTCAAGACTTTTCCAAAACGTGAGAGAGAAAAATGGTTTAGCATACGACGTCTATTCTAGCGTTAGTGCAAATGCAACCATTGGTGCTTTTTCAATATACGTTGGGACGAATCCACTTAGTGCTAGAAATGCAACGTTAGCGATTAAAGAGGAAATAGATAAATTAAAAAAAGAAGGCATTACGGAAGCAGAGTTTAACAAGGGTATTCAACAACTTAAAACACAATTGGTTCTTGGATCTGAAAGCTCGTTATCGTTAATGCGTGCTAATGGTAGAAATATGGTTATGGAAAACAAAATGTTTGACGTTACTGAAAGACTTAACATTATTAATTCCATAACGAAAGAAGACGTTAATGATGCGATTAATTATATTTTTAATTATGAAAATGTGTCTGCTTCATACGTGGGACCAGAAACGGAAGTGAACGTGTTTGATATTATCAAAGGAGAAAATAATGGCTAATAAAATGAATTACAAAACTACAATAACCAGAAAAAAAATAGCCTTTTCTATAATAGGTTTTGTAGCGCTTCTAGTTATATTTCTTTGCGTAAATGTGCTTAGAAGGGTGGTTTATGGTGTATTTGGTTATGCCGTATATGCTTATATTCCCGCTCTTCTAATAGTTTCCATTATGTTACTGATGGGAAAAAAGCCTAACGTGTCTGTAAAACGTGGGTTAGTTTATATTTCTCTTTTTGTTATGATTGCCGTTACACTTCATACTGGCTTACATAAGTCTATTATAGAAGGCACTTCATATTTGAATAACACTTATACTTCAAATACTGTGGGTGGCGTGCTTATAGGTTTGATAGTTGGTTTGTTTAGACTAATTTGTGCTGGTAACTATGGTATTACTTTTGCAGTAACTTTTGTTATTACCGCCGGACTTGGTTTAATAGCTATTTATCCATTTTTATTAGATATTGGTAAAAATAAAGTTAAAGCCAAGAAAGTTGATAGTGAAAGCCTAGTCACACTTCCTAGAACTAATTCTTTACATAGAAACAGTGAAGGTGAATACGTCGAAAGTGTTAGACCGGAATATAACAATAATGATTATGAAAACGATATAGTGGAGCCATATGACAATGTTGTTAACGTTAGTGGCATGAGTGGAGAATTATTCTCTTCGCTAACTTCAGAACAAGATAGATATCGCACGAAAGCAGATAAAAGCGCTAGTATCTTGTTTGGTAGTGGAAATCTACAAGATGAGTACAATAGTGATAATACAAGAATTGATAAGAATAAGTACTCGACCTTAAACACCCTTGGTTCTAATAGTGGGTTAAGTAACTTTGCATATAATCAAGAGCGTCAAAGAGAAGTTGAACAAAAACTAAGACCGCTTTCTTCGCAAGAAGAGTATGATGCTAGATATGGCAACGGCATAGATTATTTTAGCGCTCAAAAGAAGGCACCAGAATATAACTATTATGGCCTTAATCAAAATTCTATTATAAACAATACGGTTGACAATAACCAATATCAACAAACTCAACAACCCATAGGAAGTGTGGCAGAGCCCCCAAAAACTGCTCCTATAATGGACAGAGAAAGGGCTATAGATTTTATTAACACCCCAATTAGCGGAGAAGAGTTGGTTAATATGGATTTCTCTCGTCCACCTAAGAAAGATAGTGGTGATTATTCATATATGTACGATAATAGTTATTCGTCACCAAGCAAACAAAAAGAAACATTTGCATCCGATAGTTCTTATAGTTCGCAAAATAATACGATCGCCGTAAATAACGTTGACGAAAGGCGTGTGGAGGTTGTTGACGAAGTAGTTCAAGAAGTTGTGGAGGTAGAACCCAAAATTGAAGTTGTTCAACCTGTAAAGCAAGAGGTTGTGTCTGCACCAGTTATTCAACGTGAAAAACCCAAACCTCAAATGGCCGTACAAGAAAAATTCAATTTGCCCACAAAGCAACCAAAGCCAGTTTACACTTCCAACGTGATGGCAAAAGAAAAGGCTCCGATTTTCCCAACGGAGAAAAAGGATGAGCCCAAAAAGCCATACGTTCCAAAACCCTACAAAGTACCGAGTTTTGATTTATTAAATACATATGCTGAAAGCACTAGCGATTTCCCGGAGGACTATAATATTGTTGCTGAGAAATTGAACCAAACCATGCAAGAATTTGACGTTCCTGCGCAGGTATTTGATGCAAAGAGAGGTCCTACGTTCACAATGTATTATTTGAAAGTAGGAACTGGCTATAAACTTTCCAGAATCTCTTCAATAAAAGAGAACTTAAAGATGCGTCTTTGTGTAAAAAACTTGAGAATACATGCACCTATTGAGGGACAAGATGCATTGGGAATAGAACTTCCTAACGCTAAACGTGATACTGTAGGCTTAAAGTCTATTCTATGTAGCCCTGCTTTCAATAAAGATAGTAAAGGTTTAAAGATTGCCATGGGTAAAACCCTTGAAGGAGAACCTTACGTTGCAGATATTACAAAGATGCCACATATGTTAGTTGCAGGTTCTACTGGAACGGGTAAGAGCGTTTTCTTAAATGCAGTACTTACGAGCTTGATTTATAAATATTCACCAGACGATCTAAGAATGGTCTTAATAGACCCCAAGAAGGTTGAACTTACCGTATATAGACATTTACCCAATTTGCTCATTAAAGAGCCCGTAAAAGAAGCAAAACACGCAGTAAACGCATTACGTTGGCTTTGTGAAGAAATGGATAGGCGTTATGATTTCTTCTCTAAAGTTGGATGTGCCAACATTGACCAATATAATGAGATTTATAAAAAGCCTGAAGAGCCTAAAATGTATCGTATCTTGTTGGTTATTGATGAAATGGCTGACTTGATGATAAACTCTAAGGATAGTTCAGTAGAATCGTATATAGTTCGTATTGCACAACTTGCACGCGCTTGTGGTATCCACATGATAATTGCTACTCAACGTCCTACGGTTAAGGTTATAACTGGTTTAATAAAGAGTAATATTATCCATCGTGTAGCTTTTACCGTTAAAACCAATACGGACTCTCGTGTAATTTTAGATGATGGTGGAGCTGAAGAATTGTTAGGCTTGGGTGATATGCTGTATTCAAACAGCAATGGATTGGTTCGTATGCAAGGTGCTTATGTAGATATAAGTGAAATCAAGGCAATTTGCGATTACATACGTGAAAACAATGAAAGTGACTTTAATGAGGATATTGCTAAAGCAGTAAGTTATGAACCACCAAAGCCTGAAACAGCAGAGGAGAGAAGTGCTCAAAGAGAAGAAGAGAGGGATGCTGAGTTTGAAAAGCAATTGCAGATAATTCTTAAATCGTTTATTGCTACTGGTAGAGCTTCAGTTTCAAGCGCACAAGCATCTCACCACGTTGGCTATATCAAAGCAAGAAAGCTTGTAGATGAAATGACAAATCGTGGTTTCTTGAGCCAAGGTGATGGTGCTAAACCTAGAGATATTCTTATAACGATGGAAGAATGGGAAAACTTATTTGGCGAAAACTCGCTAGCACAAGAATTTGTAAATCAGGACAATACAGATGATGAAGAATAAAAAAATTGGAATGGTATCGCTAGGTTGCGATAAGAACCGTGTTGATACCGAAAAAGTTTTGTATTCCTTAACTGAAAGTGGATACACTATTACTCAAAACGTTGACGAGGCAGATATTCTCGTTGTAAACACTTGTGCTTTTATAACTACCGCGATTAGAGAAAGCATAGATACTATCTTAGAGCTTGCAGAACAAAAAAAGAATAGGAACGTTAAATTGGTTGTAATGGGATGCTTTGCTGAAAGATTCGCTCTTGAAGTCAAGGATGAGCTTGTAGAGGTTGATGCTTTCATTGGTGTTAACTCATATGAGAATATTGTTGAAATATTTAATAATCTTGATGAAAGACCAATCGTGCTTGAGAAAACGCCTTGCAAACATATTAAGGGACGCGTTCAAACCACACCCGCCCATTACGCATACTTGAAAATTGCCGATGGTTGTGATAATTTTTGTACCTATTGCACAATTCCCTACATTAGAGGAAGATATCGTTCATACCCAATAGAAGACCTTATTCAAGAGGCTAAAGAATTAGCTGAGAATGGTGTAAAAGAGTTAATTCTCGTGGCTCAAGACACTACTAGGTATGGTAAAGATTTGTATGGTAAATATATGTTAAAAGAGCTTTTAAAAGAGCTTGTTAAAATTGATTTTTATAAGATACGAATTCTTTATGCATATCCTGAATTAGTTGATGATGAACTAATTGAACTTATTGCAAGTGAGGATAAGATTGCAAAATACATAGATATTCCACTACAACATATTTCAAACAAAGTTTTGAAGGATATGCATCGTAGAAATACTAAAGAGGAAGCATATTCGTTGTTGACTAAGTTGAGAGAAAGGTGCCCATCGATCGCGATTAGGTCGACTTTTATAGTTGGATTCCCGGGCGAAACTGACGAAGACTTTTCAGAGTTAAAACAATTGGTTTCTACTGGATTGATAGACTATGCCGGCTTCTTTGCATATTCAAGAGAGAAGGGAACTCTTGCGTATAAGATGAAAGATCAGGTGCCGTATAGGGTAAAAAAAGCACGTGAAAAAGAACTTTCTAGAATGCAAAGTGCCATAATAGAAAATAGACATTTAAAATATTTAGGTACAAATATGGAAGTAATTTATGAGGGAATAGATTACAATAAAGGTAAGTTTTATGGTCGACCCGAGTATAATGCTCCAGATATTGACACCAAAATTTATTTCACCTCTACATTCCCATTAGAAG
This sequence comes from Candidatus Stercoripulliclostridium sp., assembly GCA_045577735.1. Taxonomy (GTDB): domain Bacteria; phylum Bacillota; class Clostridia; order Christensenellales; family DTU072; genus Stercoripulliclostridium_A. The sequence goes on from JAZNIY010000004.1 coordinate 31,441, forward strand.
TAGGCAATGTTTACAAAGTTAAAATCACCAAAGCAGGATTTAATCCAATTGGTGAAACTGTGATAGAATAGGAGATATATGGACAAAGTTTTACGCATTTGTTTGACAGAGGACGAGATTGTTAATAGGATGCAAAAATGGCATCCACATCTTGATGATTATAATCTTATAGGAAACGCAGGCTCTGACTTTATTTTGTCTTTTGAGAACATTAGTGAAGAAGATTTTTATGAGCTTGACATAACTTTTGAAGACGTGGTTTTTGGAAATGGGCGTAAAAGTCTTTCAATGGTATTGGTTGAAACGCTGTTAGAAAAGGGACTAATGCTTGCCACGGCAGAGAGTTTAACGGGGGGAAGCATAGCCTCTTCTATAGTTGACGTACCAGGGTGTTCTAGTGCATATTATGGTGGAGCTGTATCATACAGCAATGATGCAAAAATAAAATACCTTGGCGTTGCAGAGGAAACGATAGGTGATTTTGGCGCTGTAAGTGAGCAAACGGCAATTGAAATGGCAACAGGTTTGTTGAATGATAACGTACAAATCGGAATATCAACAACTGGTATTGCGGGTCCCACAGGAGGAAGTTTGAGAAAACCCGTAGGATTGGTTTATATCGCTATAACCGATGAGGAAAGAACGGAAGTTCATGAAAACGTTTTTAACGGCGATCGCGAACAAATTAGAAATCAAGCAAGAGATATGGCATTGTTTTATGCTATAAAATACTTGCACAAATACTATTAAAACTATTTTATAAAGGAGAAATACTTATGGATGACAAAAAGAGAAAATCATTAGAAGAAGTTCTCGCCCACATAGAGAAGAGTTATGGTAAAGGATCCATAATTAACATGGGTAGTACGGAGAAAACTAAGATTGACGTTATCCCCACCGGATGCCTTGCTTTAGATCGTGCTCTTGGCATAGGTGGTCTACCTCGTGGAAGAATCGTTGAAATTTATGGACCAGAATCTTCAGGTAAAACAACGTTAGCTTTGCATATTATTGCGGAAGCTCAAAAAATGGGTGGTGTCGTAGCTTTTATTGATGCTGAGCATGCTTTAGACCCCACTTATGCTGGTGCTCTAGGCGTTGATCTTTCTCAAATGTACGTAGCACAACCAGATAGTGGTGAACAAGCGCTAGCTATTGCCGATGAATTGGCTCGTAGTGGATCTATTGACGTTATAGTCGTTGACTCTGTCGCTGCGCTTACCCCCCAAGCAGAAATTGATGGGGACATGGGCGATGCTCCTATGGGAATGCAAGCAAGACTTATGTCTCAGGCAATGAGAAAGTTGACCCCAGCTTGTGGTAAAACTAACACGTTAATTATATTTATTAACCAACTTCGTGACAAGATTGGTGTTATGTTCGGTAATCCTGAAACCACTACGGGGGGTAAAGCTCTTAAGTTCTATTCAAGTGTTAGACTTGACGTAAGAAGAGTGGATTCTGTTAAAGACGGCTCTACCGTGGTTGGCAATCGCACGAGAGTTAAGGTTGTTAAGAACAAACTTTCACCGCCCTTTAGACAAGCTGAGTTCGACATTATTTTTGGAAGTGGAATTTCTTCCGTTGGCTGTATTTTAGATATAGCCGTAGAAATGGGCTTGATAGTAAAAGCTGGTTCTTGGTTTAGCTATGAAGGTGAACGTGTGGGGCAAGGTAGAGAAAAAGCTATCGATTATATTAAGAATAACCCTGAGCTCTATGCCATCCTTGAAGAAAAGATTAGAGAAAGCTTCTAATTTGACTTAAGTTATTCTTTTATATATTGACAATATTATTTTATTAAAGTATAATTAAAATAGCGAACAATTCGGTAGCGAACGACCGTAATTATAAAACGCAACTATAAAACTAAATAGGAGGTTACAATGTTGTTAAGCAATCTTGGGATGCTTTTAGCAACTCCCGGTTGGGCTGTAGCGTTGATTACCTTGTTCCCCTCACTTTTAGCTGGTGTAGCAGTAGGATATTTTGCCTATAAAACCATCCTAAAAAAGAAAGAACAAGATGCTGAAACGCAACACGCAAAAGTAATCGAAGAGGCAAGACAAGAAGCCAAAACGATTCGTAAGGATGCTTTGCTTGAAGCTAAAGAAGAACAAATAAGATTGCGCAACGAGTTTGAAAAGGAATCTAAAGAGAGACGTTCCGAAATGCAAAGACAAGAATCCCGTCTTAATCAAAAAGAGGATTCAATAAACAAAAAAGAAGAAATATTAGACAAGAAAATTGAAAATATCGACCGCACTCGTAAAGATTTAGAAGTCAAAGAAAACGAGTTAAAGCTTTTGGAAAATGAATTAGGTAAGCAAAATGAAAAAATGCTTGCAGAATTAGAAAAAGTAAGTGGTATGTCTAAAGAGGAAGCTAAAGATCTTATCATCAAAGAGATGGAAGAAGAAGCTAAGCGTGATGCCGTTACTATAGTAAAGGAAATTGAGAGAAAAGCTAAAGAGGACGGCGAAAGAATAGCTAAGAATATTGTAGCTCTTGCTATTCAAAGATGTGCAGTTGACCATGCTTCGGAAGCTACTGTTTCAACCGTTGAGTTACCCAATGAAGATATGAAGGGTAGAATCATCGGTCGTGTAGGTAGAAACATTAAGGCCTTAGAAAGTGCAACCGGTGTTGATATAATTATTGACGATACTCCAGACGTTGTTACCCTTTCTGGATTTGATCCAGTCAGAAGAGAGGTCGCAAGGCTAACCCTACAAAAACTTGTAGCTGATGGTAGAATTCATCCCGGCAGAATAGAAGAAGTTGTAGATCGCATTCGCAGAGACATGGATGCTACTATTAAAGAAGCCGGTGAAAGTGCTGTGTTTGATGCAGGCGTATACGGAATACACCCTGAACTTGTAAAATTACTTGGTCGCATGCAGTATCGTACCAGTTATGGTCAAAACGTTTTAAAGCATTCTTTGGAAGTTTCATATATTGCTGGGTTATTAGCTGGTGAATTAGGCGCTGACGTTAAACTATGTAAACGTGCCGGATTATTACATGATATTGGTAAGTCTATTGACCATGAATATGAAGGAACTCACATTCAAATCGGCGTTGAACTAGCTCGCAAATATAAAGAAAGCGAAAAAGTGGTTCACTGTATCGAAGCGCACCATGGTGACGTAGAAGCAAATTCAGTAGAAGCTGTTCTTATCCAAGCAGCAGATGCTATTAGTGGTGCCCGTCCTGGTGCACGTAGAGAGTCGCTTGAGTTTTATATTAAGCGTCTTGAAAAATTGGAAAGTCTCGCAAACTCGTTCGCAGGAGTTGAGCAATCGTTTGCAATACAAGCAGGTAGAGAAATACGCGTTATTGTAAAGCCTGAACAAGTAAACGATGCACAAACAGAGTTCCTTGCTAAAGATATAGCAAGAAAATTGGAAAGTGAACTGGAATACCCAGGTCAAATTAAAGTTAATGTTATTCGTGAAGTACGTAAAGTAGAATACGCAAAATAATCATTAAGAGGGTCGAGGTGCTTATAGCACCTCGATTTAATAATATGAAGAAAGAATTGGTTGCAATTAATTTAAAAAAGGTTAACTGGGTAGCCACAATACTATTCGTGGTACCATTATTAATATCTTTGGTTATAAAGTTCACATTATTTAAAAACCAAAGTTTTGGTGTTGGATTTTGGGATTATTTAATAATTGGGGGATTGTGCCCTCTACTTTTAATAGCACACGAGGGGCTTCATGCCATAGGTTTTTTACTAGGTGGGGCTACTAAAGATAGTGTTAGGTTTGGTGCAATACCTAAAAAAATGATGCTTTATTGTACAACAACTAAGCCTTTATTACCATCAAATTATAAATTTGCACTTGTTCTTCCTTTGATTGCTTTGGGTGTAGTGCCATTAATAATTTCTACAATTCTATTAGATTGGAAATATGCATTATTGTTTGCATCCATGATTTCAGGGGCCGGTGGTGACGTTATGATGCTGTTCGAGTTAGCGAAGCGCAAGGAGATTAGATTGGTAGAAGATCATTCAAAAGCACCTGCATTTTATGCATTTTATGATGAAGATTCGTTACCCAAAAATTTTAAGGAAGTAACGGATGAAGATGAAATCAAATTATTAGAGTCTATTAATTCTAAATAAAGTGAAAAGCTACCCCGAAAGGTAGCCTTTCTATTAATATGTAATTAGAAATTAGTCGCAGTCATAGCAGTTATCGTTTCTGTTATTTCCGCAACCACAGCAACATAGCAATAGAATGATAATGATTATTTCACAACATCCACAGCCACCGCCTTTGCCACAGCAGCCACAGCCACCGCCTTTGCCACAGCAGCCACAAAGCAATAGGATTATGATAATCCAACAAATGCAATCACAGCCACCACCTGTACCAAAGTTGAAACCATTCATTTTGTTTACCTCCTTTATAGATTTTAGGCTTTTGCCTTCACTACAAGTTATGTAAAGTACTTAATTATTGTTACGCTATATTTAAATATTTGCACAAATTAAACGTATATGTTAAAATAAGATAAATTAGAATCTCTAAGGAATACAACATGGAAAAGAAATTGTCCCAAAATGCTTTTGTAAAACAAATCCCAAATATTCTAACGGCTTCAAGAATTTTGATTGCTATAATTATATTATTCATAAAGCCATTTTCAATTGCATTTTATATTATTTATGGATATTGTGGCATTAGTGATTTGTTTGATGGAGTAATTGCTAGAGCCATTAAGAATGAGTCTAGTTTTGGCTCTTTGCTTGATACAATAGGGGATGTTCTGTTAACCGTTACAGGCTCTTTTGTAACTTTTAGATATATGTATGTCGTTGACAATATTGCCATTTGGGGAATGCTAGCTGCAGTCCTTTCCATTTATGTCTTTAGAGCAATTGGTGCTATCGTTACTTTGGTTAGATTTAAAAAGTTTGCGATGTTGCACACAATAGGTAATAAGATAGGTATGATTTTGCTTTTCTTATTCCCGCTATTTTATGAATTACTTTCTCTAGTAAGCGGTGCTCAAATTGCCCTTTACGTAATTTGTGGAGTATGTGTTGTTGCTGCAATAGAAGAAATTGTTATTGAGATCATCACAAAAGAGTTTAATGAGAACGTAAAATCTATTTTCCAACTCTTGCCTAAAAAATAATCAATCATTTTAACTACTTAATCATCAAATTAGTACTTGCACTATACTACTTAAAGTAGTATAATGTTTAGTATATATTATTCTAGGAGTACTACGGATGATTAAGACTTTTTCACAAGGATTTAATTACGTTGACGGAAAATTTGTAGAAGCTTCTTTTAATGATGGTTATAAGAAGACCATGGCTTATTCTATTATTGATGCCCATAATCAATCGGGTCAAACATCAAAGGGTCAATCTGTCAATATTAAATTTGATGCTATTGCATCTCACGATATTACTTACGTTGGTATTATTCAAACAGCCAAAGCTATTGGATTAGAAAAATTCCCAATACCTTACGTTTTAACGAACTGCCATAATAGTTTGTGTGCTGTAGGCGGAACTATAAATGAAGACGACCATATGTTCGGTCTTTCTGCTGCTAAAAAATATGGTGGCATATTCGTTCCACCTCATTATGCTGTTATTCACACTTATATGCGTGAAAATTTTGCGGGCTGTGGAAAAATGATTTTGGGATCTGACTCTCACACTCGTTATGGTGCTTTAGGCACTATGGCAATAGGTGAAGGGGGGCCTGAACTAGTTAAACAAATAATTGGAAAAACTTATGACGTTACCTATCCCGAGGTCGTTGCTATTAATCTTATAGGCAAGCCCAGAAAGGGTGTCGGTCCTCAAGACGTTGCTTTAGCTATAATAGGTAAAGTTTTTAAAGATGGATTTGTTAAGAATAAGGTTATGGAATTCGTTGGAGAGGGGATTAAAAACCTTCCAATAGAATATCGTATAGGCATTGACGTTATGACAACGGAAACCACTTGTTTAAGCTCAATTTGGGCAACGGATAGCGAGGTGGAAAACTATCTTGAAAAACGTGGTAGAAAGGAAGATTTTAAAGTTTTGGCTCCACAAGACGGTGCATATTATGATGCACTTATTGAAGTTGATCTTTCAAAAGTAGAACCAATGATCGCCTTACCGTTCCATCCCAGTAACGTATACACTATTAGAGAACTTCTTGAAAATCCCTACGATATTCTTTTAGAGTGTGAAAAGAAAGGCAGAGAACTTCTACACAATGATAGTTTTACTTTGACGGATAAAATAACTGAAGATGGTAAAATAAGAGTTGATCAGGCAATTATAGCTGGCTGTGCCGGTGGAACGTACGACAATTTGGTTGAAGCTAGTGCAATACTAGAAAATAAGGCCATTGGCGATAGGCTATCGATGAGTGTATATTGTGGTTCTCAACCCATTTATTTGGACTTATTAAAAAAAGGTGTTATCGCAAAACTTACTGAAAGTGGTGTAATAGTTAAGACTTCTTTCTGCGGACCTTGTTTTGGTGCTGGCGACGTTCCTGCTAATAATGGACTATCAATTCGTCACACAACTCGTAACTTTGAAAATAGAGAGGGTTCTAAACCTAATGAAAAGCAAATAGCATCCGTTGCATTAATGGATGCTAGAAGCATTGCAGCAACAGCAGCAAATGGTGGCTATCTTACCTCTGCAATGGATATTGATTATGATAATACCATAGAGCCTTTCAGTTATGATGACAAAGTTTACAAAAATAGAGTATACAACGGTTATGGCAAGGCAGATGCCAACGTGAACTTGGTATATGGTCCTAACATTGCTGATATACCCCCAATGATATCTCTAAAAGACAATTTGTTTATGAAAGTTTGTGCTGTTATCGATGATCCAGTTACAACCACGGACGAGCTTATTCCTTCTGGCGAAACGTCAAGTTATCGTTCAAATCCATTAAGACTTGCTGAGTTTACTCTTTCTAGAAAAGACCCCTCATACGTTGGTAGAGCAAAAGCTGTTAAAGATGATGAATTGAACTTGGAAAAGGGTAGATTAGCAAAAGAATACGAATATGCAATGGAAGTTATGGGTTGCAATATTGATGAAATAGAAATTGGTAGTGTTATCTATGCAAGAAAACCAGGAGATGGTAGTGCGAGAGAACAAGCCGCATCATGTCAACGTGTTTTGGGTGGTGTAGCGAATATTGCTAGCGAATATGCAACTAAGAGATACCGTTCTAATTTAATCAACTGGGGAATGATTCCATTTAGATACGAAGGCGGGGCTGATTTTGAAATTGGTGAAATCATTTGTGTTAAAAATCCCGCCCTTGCAATAGAGAATGGCAAAACTAATGCTTTGGTCGTTAATGGTAAAAACACAAGAGAAATTGAACTTACCATCGATCCTTTAACCGAAGCAGAAAAGGCGATCATCAAAGCGGGTTGTCTTATCAACTATAATAGGAGTCAAATGAAATAAGGAGTGGTTATGATATACGATAAGAAATACGAATGCATGTCAAGAGAAGAAATGCAAGCCTTACAATTAGAAAGGTTTAAGGCAATTGTTAAATATGCTTATGAAAACGTACCATTTTATAAGAAGAAATATGATGAAGCAGGATTTAATCCTGATGATATAAAGACTCTTGATGACATAAAAAAAGTTCCTTTTACTGTTAAAAGTGATTTGAGAGATAACTATCCCTATGGATTATTAGCTGTACCTAAAAGCAAGTTAACTCGTGTTCATGCATCTAGTGGTACTAGTGGCAAACCTACTGTTGTTTGCTATACACCGAATGATTTGGAACTTTGGACAGAATGTTGCGCACGTTTATGTGCTGCTGCCGGTGTTGAGAGCGACGATATCGTACAAGTTTCGTTTGGTTATGGTTTGTTTACAGGTGCTTTAGGTATGCATCAAGGGTGTGAGCGTTTGGGTTGCGCTATTATCCCGGCAAGCTCTGGTAATACCGAACGTCAAGTTATGTTACTTAAAGATTTAGAGTCTACCGTTTTAGTATGTACACCTTCTTATGCACTTTATATTGGTGAAATGGCAGAGAAACTTGGCTATAAAAAAGAAGATTTAAAACTTCGTATAGGACTCTTTGGATCTGAAGCTTCAACCCCTGAAATGCACGCTGAAATTGCAAGAAAATTGGGTGTGTTCACAAATGATAACTATGGTTTGTCAGAAATAATCGGACCTGGTGTAAGTGGTGAATGTACGGAAAAATGTGGTATGCATATCAATGAAGACCATTTTTATCCAGAAGTACTAAATCCCCAAACTTTTGAGCCTTGCAAAGACGGCGAATATGGTGAACTTGTTTTAACCACTCTTACCAAAGAAGGTATGCCGGTTATTAGATATCGTACCAAAGATATTACTGCATTGGATCATACTCCTTGTAAATGTGGTAGAACGTCCGTTCGTATGGCAAAACTAAAAGGCAGGACGGACGATATGTTAATCATTCGCGGTGTTAACGTATTCCCATCTCAAATAGAAGGCGTATTGATGAATATGCCAGAAGTCGGTGGCCAATACGAGATACTGGTATATCGTGAAGGATACATGGACAAACTGGAGGTAAAAGTAGAGGTGGCAGATGGAAACTTGCTTACCGATTATTCCGAACTAATTAAACTTCGTGATAAAATTAGACATAACCTTAAGACAGTTTTACAAATTGATGCAAACGTTAAACTATGTGAACCTTTGTCATTAAAGCGTTACGAAGGAAAATCAAAGAGAGTTACTGATATAAGAGATTTAACTAAAGTATAGGAGCAAATATGAAAAGATTAATGTTAACAAATGAAGCGGTTGCTCGAGGAGCGTATGAGGCTGGCGTAAAAGTAGTATCGTCATATCCTGGCACTCCATCAACTGAAATCACTGAATTTATATCTAAATATAGTGATATTTACTCAGAGTGGGCACCAAATGAAAAAGTTGCTTGTGAAGTTGCTGTTGGTGCATCAATAGCTGGCGTTCGCTCAATGTGTTGTATGAAACACGTTGGTGTAAACGTGGCAGCCGATCCGTTGTTTACGGCAGCTTATACTGGTGTGGGCCGTGGTATGGTTATGGTTGTGGCTGATGACCCCGCGATGCACAGTTCTCAAAATGAACAAGACTCAAGATTCTATGCTAGAAGCGCACACGTTCCTATGCTTGAGCCTGCCGATAGCCAAGAAGCAAAAGATTTTGTTAAGCGTGCTTATGAAATATCTGAAGAATATGATACTCCCGTAATGTTACGTCTAACTACAAGAATTGCTCATAGTCAAAGTTTTGTTGAATTGAAGGATAGAGAAGAAGTTGAAGATAAGCACTTTGAAAAGAACATTCAAAAATATGTTATGATGCCTCAATTCGCGAGAAAAAGACACGTTTTTGTTGAGGAGAGAGAAAATAGACTTGCAAAGGATGCAAATTCTATAGATCTTAATAGGGTTGAAATGCGCTCCACAAAATTGGGTATCGTTTGCGCCGGTTCAGTTTATCAATACGTAAAAGAAGCAACCGATGCTTCAATATTTAAATTAGGTTTAGTTTACCCCATTCCTTTGGATGCCATTAGAGATTTTGCAAATAAGGTTGATAAGTTGATGGTCGTTGAAGAATTAGAACCTTTCTTTGAAAATCAACTTAAAGCTAATGGTATAGAATGTAGTGGTAAAGAATTGTTTGGTAAGCAAGGCGAATATTCAACTGCATATCTTCGCAATAAGCTTTATGGAGATGCTATTGTATCTTCTGAAGTAAGCGTCCCAATGCGTCCTCCAGTTATGTGTGCAGGATGTCCACATAGAGGTGTATTCTATATTTTGCACAAACTAGGTATTATCGTAAGTGGTGATATAGGCTGTTATACCCTTGGTGCACAAGCACCTTTATCAGCCGTTGATGCATGTGTTTGCATGGGCGCAAGTATTGGTATGGCACATGGTTTTGACAAAGCAAAATCAATACATTCTCGCAAGCTTGTTGCAGTTATTGGCGATAGCACTTTTGTTCATAGTGGTATTACTAACGTTGTTAATGCGGTTTATAACCAAGGAACTTCTACAACCATAATACTTGATAACTCTATTACAGGTATGACGGGACATCAACAAAACCCCGCTACTGGAAAAACGCTTAAGGGCGAGCCTACCAATAAGCTAGACTTAGAAGCATTACTCAAAGCAATAGGCGTAAATAACGTGGTCGTAGTAGATGCATATGATCTTAAGGAAGTCGAAAGAGTAATTAAAGAAGAAACAGCAAGAGAAGAGGTGTCTGTTATTATTGCTAGACGTCCTTGCGTATTATTAACCAAAAAGTATCCTCCGGCATTCAATATCAACAGCAATTGTAAGAATTGTAAGGCCTGTTTGAAAATTGGTTGTCCTGCAATTGAAAATATCGGAGGAAAAATTCGAATCAATAAAGAATTGTGCGTTGCTTGTGGCGTATGTAAACAATTATGTAAATTCTCGGCAATAGAGGAGGGTTCTAATAATGCTTAATATTTTGATAGTTGGCGTTGGTGGACAAGGTACTCTTTTAGCAAGCCGTGTTTTAGGGGCAATTGCGGACTTGAGCGAAAACGATTGTAAGTTGAGTGAAGTTCATGGCATGAGCCAACGTGGTGGTAGTGTTGTTACACACGTAAGAATAGGACAAGACATAGGAGCACCGTTGGTTACCGAAGGCGAAGTAGATTACATTCTTGCGTTTGAAAAACTAGAAGCATTACGTTGGGCATACTATCTTAAAAAGGATGGTACAATTCTTGTCAATAATCAAGAGATTATGCCTATGCCCGTTATTACTGGAATGGCTGAGTATCCTGATTCAATCTTTAGCAAGCTCGCTGAACTAGGCAAGAAGACCGTTGTTGTAGAAGGTCTTGATCTTGCTTGTGCAGCGGGCAACTCAAAAGCAGTAAACGTTGTAATGATAGGTGCTTTATGTTCACTTATCGGCATAGAGTTTGACGTTGCGATTGAGGCAGTGCGTAGATGTGTACCTCAAAAATTACTAACCGTTAACGAAAAGGCTTTAGAATTAGGATATAATATAAAATAGAGGAAAATTTATGTCATACGTATTTAACAAAGAGATAGAATGTATGCCAATTGAAGAAAAGAAAATTCTTCAAGGTAAAAGATTGAGAGACGTTGTTGAAAGAGTTTACAACACTGTTGCTCCATATAGAGCAAAAATGGACGAGATTGGTCTAAAACCAGAAGATATCAACTCCATAGATGATATAGTAAAATTACCTTTTACTACTAAGGTTGATTTACGTGCAAATTATCCTTTTGGTATGTTTTCGGCTCCCATGGATGATATCGTCAGAATACACGCATCTAGTGGCACAACGGGTAAACTTACTGTTGTTGGACTTACCCAAAGAGATTTGGATGACTGGTCGGAAGCTTGTGCTAGAGGCTTTGCTGCGTGTGGAGTTACAAAAAAGAGTATTATTCACATTGCCTATGGTTATGGGCTATTTACCGGTGGTCTAGGCGCTCACTATGGCGGTGAATATATGGGTGCTACCGTTGTTCCCGCATCATCTGGTAATACAAATAGACAAATAATGCTTATGAAAGATTTCAAAGCCGATACCCTTTGTTGCACGCCTTCTTATGCAGTATATTTGGCTGATGAGCTACGTAAAATGGGGCTAACGCCAGATGATTTGAGTTTAAAGCAAGGTTTCTTTGGTGCTGAACCTTGGACTGAAGAAATGAGAAAAAAGATCGAGGAAGGCTTGGGATTGAAGGCTTATGACATTTATGGCTTGTCCGAAATTACCGGCCCCGGTGTAGCAACAGAATGCGAATATCAATGTGGTCCTCACGTTCAAGACGATTTGTTCTATCCTGAAATTATTGATCCCGTCACTTTGCAACCAGTTAAAGAGGGTGAAGAGGGCGAACTTGTATTTACAACACTAAACAAGCAAGGCATACCACTTATTCGTTATCGTACTCGCGACCTATGCTCTCTTATTTACGAGCCTTGTAAGTGTGGTAGAACCAGTGTTAGACTTGCACGTATTACCGGTAGATCCGATGATATGCTCATTATTCGCGGTGTTAACGTTTTCCCATCTCAAATTGAGTCTGTTCTTATTAAGGATAAGAGAATTAGTCCTTACTATCATATTACTATTGATAGAATTAACAATCTTGACATTATGCAAATCGACGTAGAGCTTGATAGAGGTGTTGCATTTGATGAAGTTCAAGAAATTGAAATGCTCAAGAAGAAGTTAACTGCAGATATTGCATCCGCAATAGGTGTTAGTGCAAAAGTAAATCTAGTTTCCGCCGGTACCATTAAGAGAAGTGAAGGTAAAGCGGTATACGTCACCGATAATAGAAAAATATAGGAGGTAACCCTTATGTTAGTGAACCAAATTGCAGTTTTTTTGGAAAATAGAAGTGGTAGAGTAGCAGAATTTTCCAGAGTTTTAAAAGATGCAAATATTAACATTCAAGTAATGTCTATTGCTGACACTATGGAATATGGTATTTTGCGCGCCGTTACTAATGATAATAAAAAGGCTATCGAAGTTTTAAGAGCTAATGGTTTTAATACTGCGGCAACCGACTTGGTAGGATTTAAAGTACAAGACACCCCCGGTGAAATGTGCAAGGTTCTTGAGGTGTTGGAAGCGCATAAGATTAACATTGCTTACCTATACTCATTTGCTAGAGCCGGAGAAGATTACGCTGTTATTCTTTTGAAAGTTGATGATAATCAAAACGCAATGAAAATACTTGCTGATAACGGCATAAATCTTATTGAAGATAATATTCTATAAAAAGGTAGGCGAGTATAGGGTTATATCTGACAACTGATTTAGGAGTAATAGAAAAAAACCTATTGAACGTTAGGAACAAGATAGGGGAAAGAGAATTAACTCTTATGGTTAAAGCAAATGCTTACAATCATGGGTTGGCTGGTGTAATCGATATATCGAATACAATTGTAGATAGATATGGTGTTGCAACGCTTGATGAGGCAATTAAGATACGCAAGTTAGGCGTTGCAAAGCCCATCACTCTTTTTTCATTTGAAAGCAAAGATATATTGGACGTAATTAAATATAATATTACGCCCGTTGTTTATAATGAACAAACCTTAAATGCTGTGTTGGATGAAAAATATCATGACTTTGATATTAAAATTGACACAGGCATGAATAGGTATGGCTATAAAAGTAAATCTGAAATAAGTTCCGTAATTCGATATTTGTCGAATATTAATTTTATTCCACGAGCAATACATTCTCATTTTTATTCAGTTGAAAGTATGCTTGAACAAATGAGAATGTTTGATAATATTGTGACGGATTATTTAAGTGTATTAAGTACTCCTAAAAAGATAGTTTCTGCTAGCTTAGGTATTAACAATGGCTTGTATCTGGACGGAGTAAGACTGGGATTAGGGGCTTATTTGAATGCATTAGAAGTAAGTTCTGACATCCTATCAATTAAGAATGTACACGCTTATGAAAAGGTAGGATATGACGGCTATTATGTGCCCACTAAAAACACTAAGATCGCTATAATTAGTGGTGGTTATTATGATGGTATTAGACGTTCTTATCGGGGCGCAAAAGTGTTTGTAAACGGCTATTATGCTACGATTGTCGGTAGGGTTTGTATGGATGTTACACTAGTAGACATTGGAGATATACAAGCTAAAATTGGCGATAGGGCTGTAATTATAAATCCCCATACGTTGAATAGTTATATCGATAAAGACAATTCAAGCGAATACGAAGTAATTACGGCTATTAATGGACGAGGGAAAAGGATATACTTATACAATGGACAAAACTACAATAAGATCGTTGATTAAAAAGGTAACATATATGAACGAAAAAGTTTATATGAATTGCTCAAATGCAATTTTATATAACTTAATTGAAGTCCCAGAGTTTCAACATGCCCAAAAAGTCTTTATTTTTATTTCCAAATATCCCGAACCTTTTACTCGCGATATAATTGCCTTTTGCTTTATGGCAAAAAAAGAAGTATACGTGCCAATTATCAGAGATGGTGAAATGTATTTAACAAGATATAACCCGACGGACGAGTTGGAAGTAGCAAGCTTTGGAATAAAGGAGCCTGTTAATGCTACCCCAATAGACGTTTTACCGGACGTCGCAATCGTTCCAATGGTTGCATATGACGATAATAAAAACAGATTGGGGCATGGGAAAGGCTATTACGATAGATACTTGAAAGATAAAAATATTTGCAAAATAGGTATATGTTTTTCAAGATATGGTATACCAAATATAGAATGTGATGCACACGACGTACCAATGGATATGATTATTACGGAGGAAGGTTATATACTATGAGAATTATAGCTGGCAAGTTTAAAGGACGTTCACTTATAACGATGAAGGACCAAAGTATTCGTCCAACTACGGATAGAGTTAAAGAGAGTATTTTTAATTTATTGCAAGGATATGTTGAAGATGCTAATGTTTTGGATTTGTTTGCTGGAAGTGGGGCTCTTGGAATAGAAGCAATATCAAGAGGTGCGCGTTCGGTTACGTTTGCAGATCGTTCAAATGATAGCATTGAAACCTTGAGTACCAATCTAAAAAAAGTGTCTGGAAAAATTAACGTTATTCGAAAAGATTTTTTAAGCACTATTGATTACTTGTCCGCCAGAAAGGAAAAGTTTGATATCATCTTCTTAGATCCACCATATAAACAAGGTTTAGACAAGGTGGCAATAGACAAAATTGACGAATGTGGTATATTGGCGGAGGATGGCATAATTGTAGTAGAGCGTTCAAGAGAAGACGAGCCGATGAAACTTTCAAATGGATTTAGAGCTATGACGGTACGTGATTATGGCTCAGTAACTGTTATGATTGTTCAAAAGGCAACCGCATGTGCTGTTACCGGAACGTTTGACCCATTTACTTTAGGACACAAGTATTTGGTTGAAAAGGCTCTGGAATCCTTTGACGAAGTACATGTCGTAATACTTGTTAATCCCGACAAGAGTACAGAAATGCCAGTCAATAAACGTTTGAAGCTCATTGAAACTTCTGTTAGAAGAATGGGAGGCGTTGTTAAAGTTGCATTTTATGAAGGTTTAGCTATTGACTACTGCAAGGAAAATGATATAAAATATATCATAAGAGGAATTCGTAATGAGCAAGATTACGAGTATGAGAAAGAGATGGCCTCTTGGAATAAAAGTAATGGCGGAGTAGAAACCTTGTTGATTCCTGCAAAGGATGCAGAAATTAGTTCCACTATTGTTAGAGAAAGAATTAAAAGTGGTGATGATATAAGTGGACTAGTTGATGCTGAAATCTTGCACGATTTGCGTTGGAGGTAATTATGTACGATATAGAAGATTTATTGTTTCAAATCGAAGAAGAACTTAAGAATGGCAAGAAGTCACTTTTTGGTACTGGGGTTACAGTCGATTCTGACGTCATTTATGCAATAGTAGATAAAATTCGTTCTTCCCTCCCAGATGTGGTGAGAGAGGCAAAAGCTATTGTGCGCAATAGTGACAAAAGATATCAAGAAGAAACGTTGCGTGCACAAGGAATAATTAATAACGCTACGCAAAGAGCAAACGAAATGCTTGCAAATCATACCATTATTGAACAAGCTCAAAAAGAAGCGCTTGCGATACGCGCACAAGCACAAGACTATTCAGCTCGCTTGAGAGAAAACGTTAATGAAGATTTACAAGCATTACTTGGGGATGCAGAAGCTGCGTTATCTGAAAGCCTAAACATAATAAGCAAAGCAAAAGCATCGTTTAACAAAAAATAAACTTATAATAATATTATTAATAAACTTAAACATATAATCTACTGTGAGAAAAAGCAGTAGATTTTTTTATATACTAATTTTTGGTATTATGACGATATTAGTTATCGTTAATCCTCAAAAATATATGGAAGCGACGATAGATGGCTTTATGCTGTTCGGCACAAAAGTTTTTCCCTCATTATTTCCTTTTTTTCTTTTAACAAAAATATTAACTGCTTTAGGAGTAGGAAGTTTGTGTTCAAAAATCTTTTCTAGACCAATAGAAAGGTTATATAAAACTTCGCCATTGAGTGGTTATATATTGTCAATAAGTATGATATCAGGGTATCCGGTTGGTGCAAGACTGGTTACCGATTATGCTAGTAATGGATATTTATCTAATGATGAGGTAAAGACTATAATTTCGTTTACTTCAACTTCTGGTCCATTATTTATTTTGGGAACAGTCGGCGTAAAAATGCTTGGAAATTATAAGGCGGGAATGATAATCATGGCTAGTCATTTTATTGCAACAATCCTCAATGGATTATTGTATCGTGGAAAAAGTTCTAATAATTTATCAATTTTGCCTATAGAAGAAATGCCCGAAAGTGTCATTAATGATGCTATTTATTCTACCATTACTTCAATGTTACAAGTTGGAGGAAGTATTATTTTTCTCAACCTTATAATCGTTGTATTGCAAGATTTAAAAGTGTTGCATTTTTTAAGTCATACTTTAAATTGGATTGGTATGGAGTCTATTGTTAGCGAAGGCATTAGTATAGGATTGGTAGAAATCACAAAGGGGGTATCAATTATATCTAAAGCAAAAGAAATAAAAGATATAATTGTGCCAATTGCTACAATTATATCTTTTGGTGGAGTGTCAGTTATGCTTCAATCGATGGTGTTCTTAAAGCAAGTAGGTATTTCAAGTCGATATTATCTAGTGACTAAAACTTCACAAGCCATTTTAACTTACTTCATTTCTAGTATTTTAGTGGCATTGTTATATTAGCAACATTTTTTTGTTATAAACGTTATTACGATTGATTATATCTAAAGTACCTTGTGCTGTGAAATCTAACTTTATCATATATCGTAAAGATTTATCGACTTTATTTACATCGCTATATCTAGTAAGGACGTTTTTGCAACCAAGGCTTAGGGCGGATAGAATGTCTTTTCTTGTAGAGCGTAAAGCTAATATTTGAACGTATGGAGGACACTTTACACATTCCTCGTATTTTTCTTTAGTAATATCAAATAATGCATACAAACAAATACGCTTTAATCTTGCCATAGTATAAGCTTTGGTTTTGGCTGATTCTAACATTTCTTCTACGGTACTGGCATTTTGTGCAGCGATTTTAAGTCTATTATGTACACCACCAGTGACGTCATAATATTTTTCTAATTCATAACCAGAAATACTTTTTATTTTAAATAAAGTCATATCCCCTAGAGCATCGCGCTGAGGCTTAATAACAGAGAGCATGCCCATGACGCTTTCTGGCACGGCATTTGAAACGTTTACCATGTCTCCACGAGCGAACGCTTGTCTTACTGCGGAAGAAGAAGGAAGGGGGGATGAAATATCACTGGAATCAAAATCTCCACCTTCACGCTTGATAGTATGAAGTTTAATATCTAATCCAGCTTTAATTATTGCAGTAGCGTAAGAAACGCCTAGAATATTGTTCGGGCTTTCAAGAATGGTTTCGATTCCTCTGCATTCTTCATGGCTGTCCACATAATCTTTTATGGCATTGGCGCGCGCTTTAGGAAATGCTACACCCATGTCAAGATGTTTTCTAATATAACGGCTTAATTCTTCTGGCTCGTCTACTAGCAAACGTGCTAGTTTCATAATTAAATTCGCATCACCACATTCACTACCAAAACTAATATAGTGTACGTCGGGGAATGCCGATATGGTTTTAATTGCTCCATAAGCAAAATTATCAGCTGGAGAAATGGCATAAATTGTTGGGAGTTCAACAACAATATCGGCTCCAGCGTATATAGCTTGTTCAGCGCGCATATATTTGTCCGCAATAGCCGCGTCACCTCGTTGAGTAAAGCTTCCACTCATAACGCATAATATGGTATCGGCGCCGGTTTCTTCTTTTGCTTTTTTAAGATGCATTGCGTGGCCGTTGGTTAATGGGTTATATTCACATATAATTGCGGTAATTTTCATTAAAGCTATTTCTCCAATTTAAGTCGAATTAGGTTTTTTTCAAAACTGCTTGATTTTAACCTCATTTCGTAGTAATATACTATAGGACTATATATATTATATTACTTTATATAGCATTCCGTCAAATAAACAAAACTTTTTTTGGAGGCAATTATGTCGAAGTTAATGGATACTATTATCGCTCGTGCTAAAGCCGCTAACAAGCACATCGTTTTGGCAGAAGGCGAAGAGAGCCGTATCATCAACGCTGCAGCAATAGTTAAACAACAAGGTATAGCTAACATTACTCTTTTAGGTGATAAAGAAGTTATTCTTTCAAAAGTAGAAGAGGGTGCTCTTGATGGAGTTAATATTATTAACCCAAAAACGTCTGACAAACTCAGTGCATATGCAAATCTTCTTTATGAATTACGTAAAGCTAAGGGCATGACTGAAGAAAAGGCTTTACAACTTGCAT
This sequence comes from Candidatus Stercoripulliclostridium sp., assembly GCA_045577735.1. GTDB lineage: Bacteria > Bacillota > Clostridia > Christensenellales > DTU072 > Stercoripulliclostridium_A. The sequence goes on from JAZNIY010000004.1 coordinate 49,911, forward strand.
CTAATCCTTTGTTCTTTGGTTGCTTAATGGTTAAGAGTGGTGATGCAGATGGTATGGTTGCTGGTGCTATTAATTCAACTGGTGACGTATTGCGTCCCGCATTGCAAATTATTAAGACTAAGCCAGGAATCAAAACTGTTTCTGGTTGTTTCGTAATGGGCCTTCCAGAAGGATCACCCTATGGCGATAATGGAGTAATGGTATTTGGTGATTGTGCAGTTTTACCCGATCCTACCGCTGAACAATTAGTTGATATTGCTCTTGCATCTGCAGCTAGTGCAAGAAAAATAGCTAATATTGCAGATCCCAAAGTAGCAATGTTGAGTTTCTCAACCAAAGGAAGCGCATCACATCCTAACGTAGATAAAGTTCAACAAGCAACTGCAATGCTTAAAGAAAAAGAACTTGACTTTGATCTTGATGGTGAACTTCAACTTGATGCTGCCATCGTGCCCAAAGTTGGTGAGCTCAAAGCTCCTGGCTCAAAGGTTGCCGGCCATGCTAACGTTCTTGTTTTCCCCGATCTTCAATCGGGTAACATAGGTTACAAAATCGCTCAACGTTTTGGCGGAATGGAAGCGATTGGACCAATTTGTCAAGGTCTTGCTCTTCCGGTTAATGACCTTTCTAGAGGTTGCTCCGTTAGCGACGTCGTTGGTGTTGTTGCAATTACTGCTCTACAATAGGAGGAAAATATGAAAGTTTTAGTGCTTAATGCTGGTAGCTCATCTCTTAAATATCAAGTTATTGATATGGATAACGAAAAAACCATTGGTAAAGGTATCGTAGAAAAAATCGGTACCGGTTTGGTTGGTAAATTGAAGCAAGAGGCTTCTAATGACAAAGCTATTGTATTAGAACAAATTATAGCTGACCATACTGAAGCATTCACTTTGGTTATGAAGGCATTGACCGACAAAGAAAATGGCATTATTGAATCAATGGATGAAATAGGTGCAATCGGTCATCGCGTTCTTCATGGTGGCGAAGATTTTAAGTCCAGCGTAGTTGTTACTCCCGAAGTAATGGAAATTTGTGACAAGAATACCGTTCTTGGACCTCTACATATGCCTGCAAACCTTGGTTGCATTCGTAGCTGTATGTCGCTAATGCCTGACAAAGTTAATGTTGCAGTATTCGATACAGAGTTCCATTCTTCAATGCCAGATTATGCATACATGTACGCAATTAATTATGATGATTATAAGCAACATAAAGTACGTAAGTATGGATTCCATGGCACTTCACACAAATTTGTTTCCAGTGAAGCTATTAAGTACCTCGGCAAACAAGAAAGTAAGATTGTTACCTGCCACTTAGGCAATGGTTCATCTTTGGCAGCTGTTGTGAATGGAAAGTGTGTAGATACCAGCATGGGACTTACGCCTCTTGAAGGCATGGTCATGGGTACTAGAAGTGGTGATATCGATGCTGCTGCTGTTACCTTCCTAGCAGAGCAAAAGGGTATGACTGCAGCACAAATCGTTAACTACCTAAACAAAGAATGTGGTTTTAAAGGTATTGCTGGTTATAGTGATTGCCGTGATCTTTCTAAACTTGCTGATGAAGGTGATGAAAGAGCAAAACTTGCTTTCAATATGTTTGCTTATAGGATTCGTAAATATATTGGTAGCTACGTTGCAGCAATGGGTGGTCTTGATTGTATAGTATTTACTGGTGGAATCGGTGAAAACTCTCCTGAAGCACGAGCTCTTATCATGAATGGACTTGAAGTATTTGGTGTTAAGTTCGATTACAACAAGAGTGCAACTTGTAAGAGGGGATGTTTCCAAGAATTGCATACCGAAGACAGCGCTGTTAAAGTCGTTATTATTCCCACAAATGAGGAATTGGTTATAGCACGCGATGCAAAAGCTCTTGCAGAGAGTAAATAATATAATTATTTCCTAATAAAATAGGCAAAAAAGTTTGACATAAGAATTTCGATTAGATATAATATTCTAGCGAGTTTAAGATAAAATTAACGAGGAGGTCTAATATGGCAGTTCCGAAGAGAAAAGTTTCAAAGCAAAGAACCAATACTAGATATGCACAGTGGAAATTATCCGCTCCTAATCTTGTTGAATGCCCTCAATGCCACGAGCTTATCGAAGGCCACAAGGTTTGCCCTGAATGTGGATACTACAACGGTAAGCAAGTAGTCGTTAAGAAAGAAAAGAAAGATAACTAATTCAAATATCTAACAATAAAGGAAGCTCGGCTTCCTTTATTGATTTTATAGGAGTATTATGAAAATAGTATTAGACGTTTTTGGTGGAGATAATGCCCCCGAAGAAATAGTAAAGGGAGCAGTCCAAGCATTACAAGAAAATGAAGGATTCAATTTGGTGTTGGTTGGTAAAAAAGATGTAATAGATAATTTACTAACTGAATATGGGTATCAAGGTGATAGAGTAGAAATTATCGATGCTCCTGACGTCATTACCAATAACGACGTTCCGACAGAAGCAATAAGAAGGAAAAAGGATAGTTCTTTGGTGGTCGCGTTTAAGACCTTAAACACCGATAGTGAATGTGTTGCGTTAATATCAGCAGGATCTTCCGGTGCTGTTCTTGCTGGTGGAATGCTCCTAGTTAAAAGAATTAAAGGCGTGACAAGAGCAGCTCTTGCTCCGTTACTTCCAACTATAAATGGTGGCTTTGTTACTTTGGTTGATTGTGGCGCAAATGCTGATTGTAAACCACAAATGTTAGTTCAGTTTGCACATTTTGGTAAAGCAATGGCAACTGCATATATGGGCATCCAAAATCCAAGGATTGGTTTACTATCCAACGGAACAGAGGATAAAAAAGGTAATCAGTTAAACACTGAAGCATTCCCACTTTTAAAAGCAGAAAATGGCATTAATTTTGTTGGTAATATGGAGGCTAGAGAAATTCTTTCTGGCGACTATGACGTTGTCGTCGCGGATGGCTTTAGCGGTAATATTGCTCTTAAGGGATGTGAGGGCACTGCGCTTGCATTCATGACAATTCTTAAAAATTCAATCTTGGAAGGTGGATTAAGAGCAAAGATAGGTTATCTACTAATGAAACCAGTGTTTAAGAAAGTTAAGAAAACTTTGGACTATAATGATTATGGTGGCGCTGTATTGGTCGGCCTACAAAAGATCGTAATTAAAGCTCATGGAAGTTCAAAAGCAAAATCAATAGCTGCTGCTATAATGCAAGCCGTTACTTTGCATAATAAAGGAATAGTTGAAGAAATAACTAAAGATTTGACTACTGAAATTCGGGTGGATAATGAATAAATCTGATATTCAAACTATAGAAGGCATAATTGGTTATGAATTTGAAGATAAACGTCTTTTAGTTGAAGCGCTTACACATAGTTCATATGCTAATGAAAATGCAGATTTAAGCTATCAAAGATTAGAGTTTTTAGGGGATAGTATTTTAGGTTTCATTGTTTCATCTTTTTTATATAATCAATACAAAGAAGAAGATGAGGGGTTCCTAACTAAAACTAAAGCTAAAATTGTCTCAGGCAAATCGCTCTCTTCCACAATGGATGCTATGGGGCTAATTAAATATGTTCGTACCTCACAAGGATCCATAGAAGATGAAATAATTAAAAGTAATAATGTTAAGGAAGATATTTTTGAATCTATTATTGGCGCGATAATGATTGACTCGGGTGACTATAAAGAGTGTGAAAAATATGTCTATAGACACCTTGGGAAGAGTCTGAATAATAATTATCTCAAAGAGGAGGTAAGTGATTATAAATCACGATTGTTGGAGTATTTTGCGAGAAAACAAGGCAACAAAGTTGAATTTTTGGTTCAACCTCTTGGAAATAACGTCAATTCAGGTTTTGAAGCAACAGTTATTATAAATGGTGATCGTTTCGGAAAAGGCGAAGGTGTTTCTAAAAAGAAAGCAGAACAATTGGCATCTAAACGAACCTTAGATATGTTGAGAATCAAATAATATTATTATTTAAAATAATAAAAAGCAATCCAAAAAGAAAAATTTGGGTTGCTTTTTTTAATTACATATTTTATACTATAAACTATAGTAGTGCGCGTGCGCACGTAAGGAGTTAAGAAATTTGAATTTAAAGAAGATTGAATTGCATGGGTTTAAATCCTTTGCTGACAAAACGGAAATACCTTTTGAATCCAACGTAACGGGCATTGTAGGACCTAATGGGTGTGGTAAATCTAACGTTATAGACGCGGTTAGGTGGGTGCTTGGTGAACAGGCTCCAAAAACATTGCGCGTAACAAAGATGCCAGACTTGATTTTTAATGGTACAACTAATCGTCTGTCCCTTTCTTATTGTGAAGTAAGTTTATACTTGGATAACGAAGACAGAAGATATAACGTTGACTTTGATGAAGTTGTTATTACTCGTAAACTTGTACGTGGCGGTGAAGGTGAATACTTCATTAATAGGGAGCGTTGTAGACATAAAGACATAATAGACCTTTTCCGTGATACCGGAATAGGGCGTGAGGGCTATAGTATAATTGGACAAGGTAAGATTGACGAAATTTTGTCTAATAGCCCAGAAGGTAGAAGAAAAATTTTTGAAGAAGCTGCTGGTATTAGCCGTCAAAAAGCGAGAAAAGTTGAAACCGAACGCAAGCTAGAAAGAGCGCGTTTGGATATGTCGCGTATAAACGATATATTGCAAGAAGTAAGCTCAACTTTAGGACCTTTAGAGAAAGAAGCAAGTGATGCTTGTAAAGTAAAAGCGCTTCGTGAAAAGTTAAAATATCTAGAAGTAGCGTATTTCCTACATCAATGTGATAACAGTGCTGACACTCGCGAGAGAATACGCGCTAGATTAAAAAAGATAGGAGATGAATTAACCGAGCAAACGAACGAACTTGATAGATTGAATCGCGATTACAACGTAACGATGGTCGGTATTGAAAACGGAACAAAATATTCCAATATGTTACGTGATCAAATTACCGAATTGATGGTTGCAGCCGAAAAAGCACTAGGTGAAGGTCGCGCTCTAGGTAAAGATATTGAGTATGCTAAACAAGACAATGATGCTATAGCTGAAGCTAGAAAAATTAACAAAATAAAGTTAGAAGAAAAGGCTAAGTTTATTGAAGAAAAGTTCATGACTTCTCAACAGAAAAGTAATGAATTACAATTAAAAGAACTCGAATCGGAAGAATTAAATAAAGAGTATACCAAAATTTCATATTCGGTAGAGCAACAAGAAAAGGCTATTGATGCAAGCAATGAAATGTTTGTAGATAGGCTTTCTAAGAGTGCAGAAATTGATAAAGACGTTGCTGCGTTAGAGCTTGAACGCAAACTTCTTTTGGATGGTTTATCGAGCAATAAAGATGAATATGAAGACAAAAAAGAGCTTTCGGAAAAAGTTTCTAAAATAAAAGAAAAGTTTTTGATAGAAAAAGATGCGTTTGAAAAGGAGAAAAAAGAAAAACTTGAAGAACTTGCTCTCGCCAATATTAATAAAACAAACGCAGATGAAGAATTAAAAGAAGTTCAACAAAAGAAGATAAACTTACAAACTCGTATTCAAAATCTTGAGTTTAAGAAAAGTATAGTTGAAGAAAACATTAATAGCTACAACGATTACGATGGAAGCATTCAAAACTTGATGGCATATGCTAAGGATCATCCAGAAGTGGAAGAAAAAATTGTTGCAACCGTTGCAGAGATTATTAGCGTGCCGAGAGATCTTCAGTTAGCTATAGAAATTGCTCTTGGTAAATCAATTCAAAACATTATTACCAAGAACGAATATGATGCTTCTGATTTGATGAAAGTCTTAAGAAACAACAACCTAGGTAGGGCGACTTTCTTGCCGATGACAACCATGAAGTATAATGATTTGTCAAGGGAGCAAGAAAGATCTCTTGATGAAGATGGCGTTGTAGGTGTTGCAAGCGAACTCATTAGATATGATTCTAAGTATAATAACATTATTTCTAACTTGTTAGGCAAAACGGTTATCGTAGAAGATCAGGATACTGCGATTAGGATTTCAAAGAAGTACGGCTACTCATTCCGATCCATAACTTTAGAGGGTGATGTATATTCTCCCAGTGGTGCTTTGACGGGTGGCGCAGCGGCAAAAGCAAGTGCAAGAATTCTATCTAGAGAAAGCGAAAAGGAAGATGTAATAAAGAAGATTAGACAGGCCAAAAAGGATCTGGAACTCATTTCTGCCGACATTGAAGACCGAGAAAATGAATGCAAGGAACTTGCTAGTGCCGTTAGTGTAATATCTTCTCGAGTTGCTAAACTTGATATTGAAATAACTCGTCTTGAAGGTGACATTTCTAAGTGTGATAGAGAAATTGATTTCTACCAATTGGAAATGAAGAAATTATTTGCCGGAAACGAGGGAAGTCTAACTCGTTTGGATGAGATAGAGAAACTATTAAAAGAGGCTGGTAAAAACAAAGAAACTATTTCTTCCGATAGAACAAGTACGGACGATTATATTACTGAACTTAAGAATAAATATTATGAAGATAAGCAGTTGCGGGAATCTTTGAATAAGCAAGTTACCGCAGTTATGATGGAGGTAACTTCTCTTAAAAACGAGATTGATTCTTTATCTAAGGAAATATCTGCACTAAAAGCAGAATGCAAGATTCTAGAACAAGAGTTGATGGACTTTGATGTTCGTGAAAAGTTCAACAACGGGCGCCTAGAAAGGCTAAATAAGGAACTTGAAAAGATAGTTTCCAACTCAAAAGAGCAAGCGGAGATAAATGAACTCAAGGCTAAGTTGGTTGAACTCGATGCCGAAAAAGACAGGATGAATGAGTTGGTCAAGGAACTTGATCAAAAGCGTATTGATCAAAATGAAATAGTTAATAAGACTAAGGAAAAACTCATTCGTGAAGAAGCAAATTTAGAGATGGTCGACACTCAAATTGCTACTATGAGCCAACGAATGGAAGAAAACTATGGCTATGATTTGGACATGGCAAAAGCATATTTTGTTACAGTAGATCCTGTTCAAATAGAGGTAGAATTTATTCCTGATAAAGCTAATTCAGAAATCAATTCTATTAGGCGTAAAATAGAAAGATTCGGTCCTATCAATGAGCTCGCAGAAGAAAAGTTTAGAGAGGAAAGTGAAAGATTTGAAGACCTTAATAAACAGTTCAACGACGTTCAAAAAGCTGAGCAAGATTTGATTCAAATCATCAATGAACTCACTGCTGAAATGGTTGAAAAATTTACCGCTAGCTTTAACGTTATAAACGAAAACTTTAATGAAGTTTTCAAAGAGCTATTTGGTGGTGGTCGTGCTAAGATGGAACTTGAAAAAGGTGTTAACGTTTTGGAGGCTGGTATTGAAATTATGGCAGAGCCTCCGGGAAAGAAACTTTCTAACTTGGCACCCTTGTCCGGTGGTGAAAGAGCGCTTACAGCTATTGCAATATTGTTTGCAATTATAAAACTTAACCCAATGCCTTTTAGCATTCTTGACGAGATTGAAGCAGCTCTCGATGAAACTAATGCAAGATTATTTGCTCAATACTTGAATAAGTTCTCAAAGCATACTCAATTTATTGTTGTTACGCACAGAAAACCAACTATGCAATTATGTAATACTTTGTTCGGCGTAACGATGCAAGAAAAGGGCGTTTCAAAGACGGTTAGAGTAAAACTTGAGGAAGCAGAAAAACACGCTGAAGTAAAGAAAAACAAGGATGAACAACTTAAATAGGAGAGTATAAGATGGGTTTTTTCTCAAAAATAAAAGATGGATTAAAAAAGACCAAAGATAGTTGGGGTAAAAAAATCTTCGAAGTTTTCAAAGCCAGGGAGTTGGATGACGATTTCTATGATGAATTAGAGTTCGCTATGGTTTCTGCCGACATGGGGGTTACCGCAACGGATGCTATTTTAAATGAGTTGAAGGACGTTATTTTTGAAAAAAAGATCACTTCCCCTGATTTGGCGCGTAAGGAATTAAAAAGATTAATGCTTGAAAGCATTGATTATGAAATTCCAGAGTATGAATATCCTCTCGTTATTTTAGTTGCAGGCGTTAATGGCGTTGGTAAGACTACGGCTATAGGTAAGCTTGCTAAGTTGTTTACTTCATCTGGTAAGAGCGTAATAGTCGCTGCTGCGGATACGTTTAGGGCTGCAGCAAGTGAGCAATTAGAAGTATGGGCGAACAGAGCGGGCGTTAGGATTGTTAAAAGTACCGAGGGAGCTGATCCCGCGGCAGTAGTTTTTGATGCAATATCGTCGGCAAAAGCAAAAGGAACGGAAGTAATATTGGTTGATACGGCTGGTAGATTACATAATAAGAAAAACCTAATGAACGAATTAGAAAAAATCAATCGCGTAATCAATAGAGAACTACCGGAATGTGATAGGAGAAATTATATAGTCCTTGATGCAACTACTGGACAAAATGCAGTTCAACAAGTAGACGTTTTTAACGAAGCAATAGATATTGATGGTATAATATTGACAAAACTTGATGGAACGGCAAAGGGTGGCGTGGTTATGGCAATTAGTGCTGAACAAGAAATACCAGTCGTTTACGTTGGCGTGGGCGAACAGATTGATGATTTATTGCCTTTTAATGCGACTGAGTTCATTGATGCAATATTTGAATAGAAATTTTTAAAAATTAATCCAGGTGTCAAGTAAAATTGCTTGACACCTTTTTTTATATGTGGTATAGTCTATGTGTCAATGAAAAATACTTTACAGGTGTGCTATGCAAAAAAAGTTTGAAATCGGCTTATTGAACGACTATTATGGAGGTCTTTTAACCGAGTATCAAACAAGGATTCTTTCTCGATATTACGATGAAGATTTGTCTTTAAAAGAAATCGCAGAAGAAGAGGGCGTTTCTAGACAAGCAGTTGCAGACGTAATCAAGCGTTCATCCGAAAAACTTGTAGAGTTTGAAGACAAGCTTGGGCTTGTTGGAAAGATAAGTAACATTATTGATAATATAGAACATGTAATTGTATCTGTAGATACAGAAACAGCCAATAAGTTGAAAGATATTCTTAATGAAGTTAAGGAGATATAATGGCATTATTCGGTAGTTTGTCAGAAAAAATTAATCACGCGTTTTCTAAGCTTAAAAACAAGGGCGCATTGACTGAGTTGGAGATTAAAAACGCTATGCGTGAAGTTCGCGTTGCTTTGTTGGAAGCTGACGTAAACTTTATGGTTGCAAAGCAATTCATTAATAAAGTATCTGAAAAGGCTATTGGTGAAAATATTCTTAAAGGCCTGGAGAGTTCACAACAAGTTATTAAAATTGTTAATGATGAGTTGATTGAGCTTATGGGTAGCAAACATCAAAAACTAACCGTTAGTGACAGACCACCAACGGTTTATATGATGTGTGGCTTACAAGGTGCTGGTAAAACTACGATGTGTGGTAAACTGGCTGGCATTCTAAAAAAGGATAATAAGAAGGTTCTTTTGGTTGCTGGTGATATATATCGCCCCGCGGCTATCAAGCAATTACAAGTTGTTGGTGAAAAGGTCGGCGTAGAAGTATTTGAAAGAGGACAAATTTCACCTGTTAAAATTGCTAAGGAAGCAATAGAATACGCAAAACAACAAGGGCTCGATACCGTTATAATAGATACGGCCGGCCGTTTGCATATTGATGAAACTCTTATGCAAGAATTGCGTGATATAAAGGCAAGCGTAAATCCACAAGAAATTTTGTTAGTAGTCGACAGCATGCTTGGTCAAGATTCTGTTAACGTTGCTTCAACTTTTAACAAGGAACTTGACATTAGTGGTGTTATCCTTACCAAACTAGATGGTGATACTAGAGGCGGTGCAGCTCTTTCTATCAAGGCAATTTGTGGAAAACCCATTAAATATATCGGTGTAGGTGAAAAAATTACGGATATTGAGCCTTTCCATCCCGATAGAATGGCCTCTAGAATTTTAGGAATGGGTGACGTTTTGACGCTAATTGAAAAGGCACAAAACGCTATTACCGAAGAAGATGCTTTGAAGATGGCCAAAAAGATGAAAGAAAATTCTTTTGACTTGGAAGACTATCTTGAGCAATTAAGTAATATGAAAAAAATGGGAAGCATGAAAGATATGATCGATATGATTCCCGGCATGAGTCGTCAATTGAAAGGACAAGACCTCAATGTTGATGAAAAGCAATTGGAAAAAACAAAAGCAATAATTCTTTCCATGACAGTAAAGGAAAGAAGAAATCCATCAATTCTTAACGCATCAAGAAGGCGCAGGATTGCAAAGGGGAGTGGAACCCAAGTTCAAGACGTAAATAGGCTCTTAAACCAATTTGAGCAGACAAAACAAATGATGAAAAGAATTAGCTCGGGTAAATTTAAGTTCCCGTTCTAGATAAAAAAACAAAACAAATTAAACAAATAATTGGAGGACACTAATTATGGCAGTAAAACTCAGACTTCACAGAATGGGCAAGAAAAAGAGCCCCGTTTATCGTATCGTAGCTATCGACTCTAGAAAATCCAGAGACGGCGAATACATTGAACAAATCGGTTTCTACAACCCCAAGACCGAACCCGCAACCATCAAGGTAGACGTTGAACTAACCAAAAAATGGATTGCTAACGGCGCACAACCCACTGATACCGTTCGTGATATTCTTGTAAACGAAGGCATCATTGCTGGTTCTTCTAAATATGCTAAGAAAGCAGTTGAAGCAGAAGAAGTTAACGCTGTTGACGCAGCAGTTGAAGCAGCTGTTGCAAGAATCGAGGACTAATAATTTATGTCCATTCGCGATTTTGTAGACTTTTTGGTCAAACAAATTGTCGATGAAGAATGTTATGAGATCGTTATGTTGGAAGACAACGATAACGTCGAAATAAAGGTTCTAGTCGATAAAAACAAAGTAGCAAGACTTATTGGAAAATCAGGCAGATTGGCTAAATCTATAAGAACTATAGTTAAAGCAGCCGCTCAAAATTCCGATAAGCGCTACGACATATATATTGAAGAAAGATAATGCTTAAAATAGGCAAAGCCATAAGGGCACATGGTATTAGAGGGGACGTAAAAATCTTTTATGGACTTGATCAAGTTGAACTCAAGTCTATTAAAGCTATGGTTATTAACTCTAAAAAGTATCAAGTTGAAAAAATCAATTTTGGTAATGGATGTGCTTACGTTAAGTTTAAAGGTGTCAATGATAGAGACGTTGCGGACGTGTTGAGAGGTGATATATTTGTCGATGACGAAAATCGCCCAACACTTCCCAGCGGAACCTATTACATTGACGATTTGGTAGGGCTCTACGTTGTCGTTGACGATGTCAAAGTTGGCGTATTGCGTGAAATTTTACAATATGGTGCGGCTGACGTTTATTGTGTTGACGGTATAGACGGCAATAAGAATTTTATGTTTCCACATAAATTGGGCGTCATATCACAATACGATATTCAAAATAAAAGCATTATACTTTCTCAAAGCGAGTTAGAGAAAGTAGCCGTTTATGAGAATTAGCGTACTAACCCTTTTTCCCGAAATGTATTCGGTGCTTAATGAAAGCATCATTGGCAAAGCTCTTGAAAAGGAGCTTTTTTCCGTTGATGTCCATAATATTCGTGATTACTCTACTAATAAGCACAAAAAGTGTGATGATTACCCATTTGGTGGGGGTGTAGGCATGGTTATGACGCCTCAACCTTTGCATGATTCTATTACCGCCGTTGATCCTAATCACAGCGCCGTCAGAATTTATTTGAGTCCCAAGGGAAAAACCTTGAATCAAGCACTAGTGAAGGAGTTGGCCTCTTTTGATCACATTATGCTTATTAATGGCAGTTACGAGGGAATCGACGAAAGGATTATAGAATTGGACGTTGATAGAGAATTGTCAATAGGGGATTACGTTTTAACAAGTGGTGATTTGGCTAGTTTGGTTGTAATTAATACCGTTGCAAGATATATCCCTTCGGTACTAGGTTCAGAAGAATCAACCCAAGAAGAGAGTTTTTCGGAAGGAACTCTTGAATATCCCCAATATACAAGACCTCAAGAGTTTATGGGGCTAAAAGTACCAGATGTTTTGCTTTCTGGTAACCACGCTGAAATTGCTAAATGGCGTAGACAACAAAGTCAAAAAATAACAGCCGAAAGACGCCCTGATTTATCTAATAAGGATTAAGAAATGTTTATTCACTGGTTTCCTGGTCATATGACCAAAGCGATAAGAATGATGAGCGAAGAGATAAAGGTCGTGGATTGTGTTATCTATGTTCTTGATGCTCGTGCGCCACAATCATGCATTAACCCTGCTTTTGATGAAGTGATTGGTTCAAAACCACGGCTTTATGTGCTAAATAAGGCAGATATGGTATCCCAAAAAGAAGTTATTAAGTGGGTTGATAAATTCCGCAGAGACGGATTTAAATGCATTTATAGTAATTCCATATCTAAAGCCGATGCACCGGTTATTGTCAAGAACCTACTTGATTTGAACGAGGATTTAATAGAGAGATATCATCAAAAGGGTGTTAATAAAACCGTTAGAGCCATGGTAATTGGTGTTCCAAATTGTGGAAAATCTACCCTCATTAATAGCTTGGTCAAAGAAAAGAAAACAGTTACGGGAAATAAACCCGGAGTTACTCGTGGAAAGCAATGGGTTGCTATAGGTGATTATATTGAATTGCTCGATAGCCCCGGTGTGCTTTATCCTGACTTTAAAGACCAAGAAAAAGCTATGCGCTTAGCATTAATCGGTAGTGTTAAAGAGGACGTTGTTGACGTTGCTGAACTGGCTCTTGAAACAATTAAGTTCTATTTATCGATGTATCCGGATGATCTAATTAACAGATACAAATTGGATTCATTGCACGATAGGACTCCTTTGGAAGTGATGGAAGATATTGGAAAAAAACGTGGTGTGATTATGCGTGGTGGTGAACTTGACTACGAGCGCATAGCTAAAATAATTATTTCCGATTTTCGAAAGGGTTACTTGGGTAAGCATCCATTGGAGAGTGTTGATGGCTGATTTGCTTGTTATTGAAAGAGCCTTATTGGCTCAAGGCTGTAATTTTATTTGTGGAGTAGATGAAGCTGGTCGTGGTCCACTTGCTGGCCCAGTATGTGCTGGTGCTTGTATTCCGGATTTATCAAATCTTATTGCCGGCGTTAATGATTCGAAAAAACTCACTGAGAGAAAAAGAGAATTATTGTACGAGCCGTTAAAAGAAGCTTGTTTTTCACATAGAACTGTTTTCGTGGATGCAGAAACAATTGATGAAATAAACATCCTTAATGCAACAAAACAAGCAATGCGTGAAGCAATTTTAAGTATGTTTCCTTTTCCGGATATGGTTCTAATTGATGCTGTAAAGCTCGATTTACCATATAAATCGCAATCAATTATTCATGGAGACGCTGTGAGTTATTGTATTGCCGCCGCTTCTATTTTTGCAAAAGTAGAACGTGATAGGTTGATGTTAGAATATGCGGAAAAGTATCCAGAATATGGTTTTGAAAGTCACAAAGGATACGGCTCCAAACATCATATTGAGATGTTAAAGAAATATGGTCCTTGCCCCATCCATAGGAAAACGTTTATAAAAAATTTTTTTTGAATAGATTTATGGATATTGACGCACGTGGAATTTTAGCCGAACATAATGCGGCGAAGTTACTGCAAGAAAAGGGTTATACGGTTTTGGATATGAACGTAAACTACCCCAAGATAGGGGAGTTGGATATTGTATGCAAGAAGAATAAGACCCTCGTTATTGTGGAAGTAAAATATCGTTCCAACAAAGATATGGGTGATCCTATAGAAAGTGTAACTAAAAGCAAGGTGTCAAAAATCATAAAAGCTACTGAACGTTATATATTAGAGCATAATATGGAAAACTATGAAGTCAGATTCGATATTATCGCAGATAGGGACGGTATTCAGGAGCATATTGAAGATGCTTTTTACGGGTATTGGAACTAGAAAAATAATTTAATAATATTTTTATTATATTTATTATATAAAGTGCGTTAAAACAGTTGCGTACTTTTTTTGTTTTTGGTAATATATTTAAGACTTTGTAACGGACCTATGCGAGAGAAAAAATCCAAGCCTCGTACGTACGTTATTGTGTAAAACAGGAGGTAAGTCATGAACATTATCGACATTATCGAACAAGAAGGCATGAGAAAGGATTTGCCCGAACTCAGAGTTGGCGACACCGTTGTTGTCTACGTTAAGGTTGTTGAAGGTAACCGTGAAAGAGTACAAGCTTATGAAGGCACTCTAATCGCTCGTAAGAACAGCAGTATTCGTGAAACCATCACCGTTCGTCACATCACCAAGAGTGGTGGCTTTGGCGTAGAAAGAACTTTCCCCTTACATTCCCCTAAAATCGATCATATCGAAGTAAAACAAAGAGGTTATGTAAGAAGAGCAAAGCTTTACTACCTAAGAGAACGTAGCGGTAAGTCTGCAAAGGTAAGACCTGCTAAAAACGCTGTAAAGAACGATAAATAATCACGATAGTTGACCGCGCTCTTTTAAGGGCGCGGTCGTATTCACCTCTACCCAATTTCAGGAGCAGAAATGAAAAAAATTATTTTACTAGTGGCTGTTATTGCCATTGCTGCAACCGTACTTTTAACTGGTTGTACTACAACGCCCGTTAGCAACTATAACGAGCAAGTTTTAACTTTCAGTAACGAAAGTAAAAACTTCAACTATACGGGTGAAAATGAAGACGTTAAAACCGATTGGTCATTTGAGGCTGGTAATGGTGCTGCAACATCTTCCGTATTTAGCTCAAGTGCAAACGGATTGAAAATCAACACTCAAAATGCTGGATACGCTTCGGCAAGTCAAAAGATCTATTTGAAGCGTTATGCATATTACAAAGTAACCTATACTTACGATATGGATTCCATTGCTGAGTATAGTACTGAAGATGATATTAAGTCTTGGGTTGGTCTATATCTTGGATTTAAAGAAGATCCCGCCTTCAATACCGGTGATAAGAACTCTGAAGTACGTAACGTAACTAGCAGTTACGTAACTGATACGTTCTATTTTAAGACGGATGGTACAAAAGAGTATAATTTTGCTATTTTCGTAGGATCTGAAGCAGAACCTGTTAGTGCAGTTGTATTTATCAAAGACGTTCAAATTACTCGTGTTACAGAAACAGAGGCAACTGAAAGTGGTGAAGCGTATGGTTTCTATGAACTAAAGAGTCAAGTATACGGTCAAGCAACAACTTTAAATATCACTTATGTTATTTTAGGCGCAGTTGCTACCTTGGTCCTTGCATACGTTGCATACGTTATTCGCTCAAGAAGTCTTGCTTTTGATGGTGTTGAAAGTGGTAATAAGTTCTTTAACACTTTGAAAGATTCTAAGTGGCTAGGCATGGTCATTACTCTTGGTGTAGCAGCTTTAATACGTTTAGTAATAATGCTGACAGAAACCCTAATTGCTGGAAGCAATAGTATTTCTTCAAGTTTCTTTGGATATGATCTAGAAGAGAATGCTACCATCGGTGGCTGGCTTGCTAACTATTCCGCACCTTACTTGTATGAATACAATACAACGTTTACTTCGTTGATGCCCGTATCATTGTATCTTTCTACATTCGCTGGTTTAATCGGTAGGGCATTCCACGCAATGGGCGCTCAACCCAGTGTAGTATCTCTTACAGTCGTTGCAATGATAAAGATTATGGGCATTGCTGCAGATTTAGGCGCAATTGCATTAATCTATAACATAATCGCTAAAAAGCAAGGTAGAGTTGGTGCTACTATTATGGCAACATTCTATTCCTTAATTCCTATGATGTTTGCAATGTCTTCGGCATGGGGGTCATTCGAGAGTATCACTGTTTTCTTATTGGTTCTAGGAATATGGTTCCTACTTAACAAGAAGAGCTACTTAGGCATGGCTATTTCATATTTTGTAGCTTGCATGACCACTGTTTCTGCAATCTACGTTGCACCTGCTATGCTAATGTACACTGGCTATATAGTTTATAGGGCAATAAAAGATAAGAAATATACCGATCTTATTGCACCAATAGCAACTATAGTTGGAAGCATAATAGTTTGTTATCTTATTACACTTCCCTTCGTATTTAACGAAGTAGCAGGAGGGGAAGCCTTTGCCGGATTTACTAGATATATTGATACTCTTAAAGGTCAATCTGTTTATACCGCAAACGCATTTAACTTCCAAGGCTTATTAGGTAATAACTTTAAAGTAGTTGGCTTGCAATCTATTTTCGTAACCATACTTTATATCGCATTCATAGTAGTATTGGTTGGTGTTGCGTACTATAGAAGCAGAAATAGAATAGATTTAACGTTAGTCGCAGCAACTTGTGTTATTGCTTTCTGGACGTTTGCTAATAATATGAGCTATTACTCCTTGTATGTCGCTCTACCTTTACTATTTATTGTTAGTGCTATCATTAAGGACACTCGTTTGTATGTAGCATTCGTTATTTATGCAATACTAGCATACGTTAATGCTTCATACGTATATCTTGTTGCTGGATATACCAACAATGGCGTAGTTGCTGTTTCTAACGACGTAACTGTAATAGTTTATATTATGGGTTCACTCAGTTTGGTCGCTGCTGTATACTACGTGGTTGTTGCATATGACATATTGATGAATAAGAAGGCTATGGAGCAAGCACCAATCACCGTTCCTTACGTTGAATACGTTAAATACACCTTCTTTAAGGTTCTATCAAAGTTGAAACTTGGTGCATCTAAGACCAGCGCATTCTTCCAAGCGACCGGCGAAGCGATAAAAGAAGTCGCGGAAGAAAGAAAGGTCAAGAGGACAGCTCGTAAGGAAGTAAATGAAGAGGAGTCCGAAAATAATTAATAATGTAATTATTAACAAGCAGAGCCGATAAAACGGCTCTCGCTTGCTATTTGGAGAAACTTAGATGTTGGCAACAGTTAAAAGTTTTGCGTTAGACGGCTTGAACGGATACCCCGTTGACATTGAAGTGGACACCCAAAAAGGTGTTGCTTCTTTTGATATTGTTGGGTTGCCTTCAAGCGCGGTGAAAGAGTCGCGAAATAGAGTGCGTGCCGCAATTAAAAATTCGTTTTTTGAGTTTTCTCCTAGACGTACTACCGTGAATATGGCTCCTGCTGACATAAAAAAAGAAGGATCATCTTTTGATTTGCCCATTGCCATTGGTTTTTTAGCAAGTACGGAACAAATTAAGCTTGATAAAATTACTGATTTTGTGCTTGTTGGAGAACTTTCTCTTGATGGTAGTGTTAGAAAGATAAACGGGTTACTTCCAATACTTATTTCAGCGCTTCAAAGTGGTTATAAAAAGTTTATTATTCCTTTTGAGAACGCTTTAGAAGCTAGTTATATTGAAGGAATAGAAGTATATCCAATAAAAACCCTAGTGCAAGCATGTGCATTTATTGGTGGATTTGCTAAAGTAGATACAGTAGCTTACAAGAATTATTTTAGCGAATCTAACGCAAATAAATATGACGTAGATTTAAAGTACGTTAAGGGGCAAAAGATCGCTAAACGTGCTTTAGAAATCGCCGTAGCAGGTGGGCACAACATATTGATGAGTGGCCAAGCAGGCGCTGGTAAGACGCTTTTAGCAAAATGTGTGCCTACAATTATGCCAGAAATGACCTTTTCAGAGGCTATTGAGACTACTAAAATTCATAGCGTAGCTGGGGTGTTGGATGCTGAACAAGGAATAGTTAAAACTAGACCATTTAGAAGTCCTCACCATACTGCAAGCCTAATGAGTTTGGTTGGTGGTGGCGCTCAAAGTAGATGTGGCGAAGTAAGTCTTGCCCATAATGGTGTTTTGTTTTTGGATGAGATGCCAGAATATAATAAGAAAACGTTAGAAACCCTACGTCAACCATTAGAAGATGGTGTGGTGAGCGTTACACGCGTTGCGCGTACCATAGAATATCCTGCGCGCTTTATGTTAGTAGCTAGCATGAATCCTTGTCCTTGTGGTAATTATGGTTCACGAGATCCCAACAAGCCATGCACTTGTAGCATTCAAGAAAGACGTAGGTATCAAAATAAGATTTCTGGGCCATTGCTTGATAGAATTGATCTTTATGTTCAAGTGGGTGGCGTAGAGTATGATGAGCTACGCAATCAAATCGATGAGGAAAGTAGCGCGGCTGTAAAGGAGAGAGTGGAAAGAGCTCGTGAGATACAAAGAAAACGATTTATGGGATCGGGCATTAACGTAAATGCTGAAATGAATAATCGTATGATTAACGAGTACTGTAAACTTGATGATGATTCAGAAAAGCTGATGAAGTTAGCGTTTAAAAACCAAAGTTTAAGTGCTAGAAGCTTTACTAGAATATTAAAAGTAGCACGGACCATAGCCGATTTAGCAGGTCGAGAAGATATTCAGCTTAATGACGTTGCTGAAGCAATACAATATAAAACGAAGGACTTAAGCAATGATTAGCGAAAAACACAGAGCAATTATTTGGCTTCAAGTTATAGTTGGATTAACATCGGCAAAAATTAATGCAATAGACAGCTTGTTCGATCCTATAGACGTAATGTTAAAGCCAGTTAAATATGTAGACAGGCTTAAAACGATTGTCGGCGATGCGGCTTATAAAAGAATGCTGTTGCCTTGTGAGAAGAAGCAAATAGATGATATTTTGATTCTTCTTCATCAAAAGGGATGTGGTATGATCGTTAGAGGTGATGCTGAGTACCCGGAATCTCTTGAACAAATAGACGTTCCACCAGCCGTTCTTTATTATAAGGGGGACGTTGGTTTACTTAAGACCAAGTGTTTAGGCGTTGTTGGAACTAGAGAGCCTTCTAGATATGGTCGGGATTATACCGAAAAATTTGTCGAAGTCCTTTCTAAGTGTTCGCTTACGATAGTAAGCGGTATGGCTAGAGGTGTGGACTCTGTGGCACATCGTACGGCTCTTCAAAACGAAGGAAAAACAATTGCGGTATTAGGTTCAGGAATAGACGTCATATATCCTGCTAATAACGTTCAAATTTATAATGATATAGCGCGTGATGGGTTAATTATATCGGAATATCCATTAGGGACTCCGTCACTTGCATATAATTTCCCGGAGAGGAATCGTATAATAAGCGGGCTTTCTCAAGGGATATTGATAACAGAGGCTGGTTATAAAAGTGGATCTTTAATAACTGCCGAGTATGCGATAAAACAGAATAGAGAATTATTTATAATCCCTTCTGCATTAAATTCTCCTCGTGGACAAGGAAGCAATTTGTTACTAAAAACTTGTCAAGGAGCAATGGTAATGTCGCCAGATGATATTATCTCTGCATTAGGAATTAAATCACAGCCCGAAAAGAAGGCAAGTGCAATGCAATTGGACTTCATGGAAGAAAAGATAATTGATGCATTATCATTTAGCGAAATGCATTTTGATGACCTTGTTGATTTAACGGGACTTGGAGTTAGCGATTTGAATGCGTTATTGGTTCGCATGGAAATCGTTGGACTAATTAGAAAACTAGATAACAATTATTACGGAGTATAGAATGAAATTAGTAATAGTCGAATCACCTTCAAAAGCGAAAACTATTCAAAAATATTTGGGCGCCGGTTACCGAGTTATGGCATCTGGTGGGCACGTATGTGATTTACCCCAAAAAACATTGGGAATTGACATAGAGAATCGTTTTAAGCCCGAATACGTAGTAGAAGATTCACGCAAAAAGGATTTGATTAAACGCCTTAAAAAAGAAGTAAAAGATGCTGATTTTACTTATCTAGCAACCGACCCGGATAGGGAAGGAGAAGCAATAAGCTGGCACCTTGCCAATGCGTTAGATCTCAATGATTTGGAGAATCGTATTGAGTTTAACGAAATTACTGCAAAGGCTGTAAAACAAGCTTTAGAAGCACCTAGAGCAATTAACCTCAATTTAGTTAACGCTCAACAAGCTAGGCGCGTTCTCGATAGATTGGTAGGTTATAAAATTAGCCCTATACTTTCAAGAAAAATCAAGAGTGGTCTTTCCGGTGGTAGGGTTCAATCTTCAGCTCTTAAAATGATTGTTGATAGGGAAAGAGAGATTAATGCATTTGTTCCACAAGAATATTGGAACATGACTGCAAATTTATTAAAAGAAGGTACTCGTTCACCCATTATTAAGAGCAGTTTCCAAGATTATAATGGAAAAAAAGTTAAGTTAGAAAGTGAAGAGCAAGTAAAGAAATTGCAAGCAAGACTTGAAATTGCAACTTGGAGTGTTGATAAGGTCAAGAAAGGTGTTTCCCAATCTCGTCCTGCAGCGCCATTTACTACATCTACTTTGCAACAAGATGGTTCACAAAAACTAGGACTTAGTTCTCCTCAAATAATGCAACTTGCTCAACAACTATATGAAGGTGTCGATATTCCTGGTGAAGGCCATACTGCTCTAGTAACCTATATTAGAACGGATTCCGTAAGAATATCTAATGAGATGCAAGCAATTACACGCAAACATATTCTAAACAAATATGGTAGCGATTACGTGCCTGCGAAACCTAATATATACACCACAAAGGGACAAAACGTTCAAGATGCTCACGAAGCGATAAGACCAATTAGTCTTGAAAGAACGCCAGAAAGCTTAGAGGATAAGATCCCTAAAAATTTATATAAGTTGTATAAATTGATATATTTTAGATATCTTGCAAGCCAAATGACTCCTGCAGTATATAACACTATGACGGTTAGAGTGCAAGCAACGGTTACTCCTACTGAAAATTATGGATTTAAAGTAGCTGGTAAAGCTTTGACTTTTAAAGGCTATACTGCGGTTTACGAAATTGAAAAGAATGACGATGAAGAGAATGAAGTTGGCGGAAATTTGCCCAACTTGAACGATGGTGATGCTCTAAAGTTAAAAAATCTTAAGAGTGAGCAGAAATTTACAAAACCTCAACCACGTTATTCGGAAGCAACGTTAATTAAAGCAATGGAAGAAAACGGAATTGGTAGACCGTCTACTTATGCTACCGTAATTTCCGTTTTAACAAAACGTGAATACGTCACAAAAGAACAAAAACTCTTTAAACCAACAGCGCTTGGTGAAGCTGTAACCGAGTTTATGGAGAATTGTTTTAAGAACATAGTCGATATCCACTTTACAGCTGATATGGAAAGTAGGCTCGACTTGATAGAGCACGGATCGGAATGGCAAAAAATCATAGAGGAATTCTATCCTTCTTTTGCTGATGATTTGCAAAAAGCTAGTTATAATGGCCGTAAAAAGATTGCTTTACCAGAAGAAATAAGCGACGTAACTTGTGATAAATGTGGCGCAAAAATGATTATTAAAGAGGGTAGATATGGAAAGTTCTTGGCTTGTCCTAATTATCCTGAGTGCAAGAACATCAAGAACTTTATAGAACCAGTCGCCAAATGCCCCGTTTGCGGTGGTGACGTTAGCAAGAAACATGGCAAAAAATCCGGCTCGGTATTCTATGGATGCTCAAATTATCCAAAGTGCAGTTTTATGAGTTGGGATTTGCCAGCGCCCATTCTTTGTCCCGAATGCGCAAGTGCAATGAAGATTGTACAAGAGAACGACGTTACTAAATACGTTTGCCTAAATCGCAAATGTAACCACATTGTTGTTCCAAAGGAGTAAAACCAATGGTCAAAATTGTTGGTGGTGGGCTTGCTGGATGTGAAGCAGCTTACCAACTTCTAAAAAGAGGATATAGCGTAGAGATGTACGAGATGCGTCCCGTACGTAATACTGCTGCACATAAAACAGAAGGATTGGCTGAGCTTGTTTGCTCTAATAGTTTAAAGAGTGAAGACGGCACGACCTCGCAAGGACTACTTAAAAATGAAATGAAGCTTTTTGGCTCTTTGATATTAGAGTGTGCCGAGGTCGCAAGAGTGCCCGCCGGTGGCGCACTTGCCGTGGATAGAGTAATATTCTCCCAAGAGATTGAAAATCGCCTTAGAGAATTTGATAAGTTCAAACTTATTAGAGAAGAAGTTTCAACTATTGATGATAACGTGATAATTGCTACAGGACCTTTAACGTCAGATTCATTGAGTGAGACCATATTAAAAATGACGGGTGCTGATAAATTGTATTTTTATGATGCAGTTGCACCGATAGTAACCTTGGAATCTGTTGATAAATCTAAATCTTTTTGGTCGGCTCGTTATGGTAAGGGTAGTGATGATTATCTTAATTGCCCGATGAGTAAAGAAGAATACGAGACTTTTTTAGAAGCTCTTATTTCTGCCAAAACGGTCGTTTTAAAGGATTTTGAAAAGAGAGAAATCTTTGAAGGGTGTATGCCGGTTGAAGTTATGGCTAAGAGAGGTGCCGATGCTCTTCGTTTTGGTCCTTTACGCCCTGTAGGAATTAAGGGAGAAAATGGTGAACGATATTATGCTGTTGTCCAACTTAGAAAAGAGGATAATTATGATTCACTTGTTAATTTAGTAGGATTCCAGACTAATTTAACATTTGGCGAGCAAAAGAAAGTTTTTTCTTTGATTCCCGCTCTTCATAATGCCGAATTTGTAAGATATGGAGTAATGCATAGAAATACATATATAAATAGCCCTGCAGTTTTAGACGAGAGTTTTGCTCTTAAAAGTAACAAATCCATTTTCTTTGCTGGTCAAATAACAGGTGTTGAAGGATATATGGAAAGCACTATGAGCGGTTTGATTGCAGGGATAAATATGGCTAGATATATGGAAAATAGAGAACCATTATCGTTGCCAGAAACTACTTTATGTGGTTCGTTATCAAAATACGTTTCGAACTGCAGATCAAATTTTCAACCGATGCACGTAAGTTTTGCCTTATTGCCTCCACTTGATGGGAAAGTAAAAAAGCAAGACCGTAAAGCAAAGTATGCTGAAAGATCGATAGAGGATTTGAAGAACTATTTAGAATTGGTTAAGGAGGCTTAACTTATGGAATTTAGAGGTACAACTATTTGTGCTGTAAAAAGAAATGGCATAACAGCTGTTGGTGGCGATGGACAAGTAACCATGGGCGAAAGTGTTATTTTTAAAGGAAATGCCATTAAGGTTAAAAGAATCTATGATGACAAGGTGGTCGTTGGGTTCGCTGGTTCCGTTAGCGATGCTTTTGCTTTGTCTGAAAAATTCGAGGCAATGCTCCAAAAGTTTAGTGGGAACCTTGTTCGTGCAGCTGTTGAACTTGCTGAAACTTGGAGAATGGATAAGGCAAGAAAATTAGAAGCCATGCTTATTACTGCCGATAAAGATAATCTTTTAATTGTAAGTGGAACTGGTGAAGTAATAGAACCAGAAAGTGGAATTTGCGCTATAGGCAGTGGTGGAAACTATGCTCTTGCTGCAGCTAGGGCACTTGCAGAAAATACAGAAATGGATGCTAAATCTATTGTAGAAAATGCAATGAAAATAGCTGGTGATTTATGTGTATTTACTAATCACCATTTAACTATCGAATTGGTGTAGGTGGAATATGGCAAATATAGAATTATCTCCTAAACAAATAGTTTTAGAGCTCGATAGATATATAATTGGTCAAAATGAAGCTAAGAAAGCAGTGGCTATTGCTCTTAGAAATAGATATCGTAGAACTCAACTATCACCTGAAGTAAGGGAAGAAATTACTCCTAAAAACATTATTATGAAGGGCCCGACTGGTGTGGGTAAAACCGAAATAGCCAGACGTCTTGCTAGACTTGTAAAGGCACCATTTGTTAAAGTAGAAGCCACGAAGTTTACCGAAGTAGGTTACGTTGGTCGTGACGTTGAATCTATGGTAAGAGATTTGGTAGAGGTTGCAATTAGGCTTGTTAAAGAAGAAAAAATTTTGGAAGTAGAGCCTAAAGCTAAAGAAGTTGCTGAAAAGAAATTGGTTGATGGATTATTCCCAGCTCGCAAAAAGAATCACCCCGAAATGAGTGACGTAGAGATACGAGAAATGCTTGTAAAAGACCTTAACGATGGCAAACTTGACAAAGTAATGATAGAAATGGAGTTACCAGTTCAACAAAAAGGTCTTCAATTAGGTGCGCTTGGTGGAAATGATAATAACATAGGCGAATTTATGAATCGATTTTTGCCAAAACAATCTAAAAAACGCAAGATTTCCGTGCGTGAAGCATATGACTTTTTGACGAAAGAAGAGGCAAATAAATTAATCGATGATGATGCGATTAACAACGAAGGAATTAAGAGAGCTGAGCAAGAGGGTATTATCTTTATAGATGAAATGGATAAAATCGCATCAAAAGGAAACTCTCATGGCCCTGATGTTTCAAGAGAGGGTGTACAAAGAGATATTTTGCCCATAGTTGAAGGTTGCACAGTCAATACAAAGTATGGCAATATTAGAACCGACTTTATTCTATTTATTGCAGCAGGAGCTTTCCATATTGCTAGAGTAAATGACTTGATTCCAGAGTTGCAAGGTAGATTTCCTGTTGTTGTTGAACTGCAAAGCTTAACGGAAGAAGACTTTAAAAAGATATTAAAAGAACCGGATAACGCAATTATTATGCAATATGCAGCATTGTTAGGAGTTGATAATATCAAACTGAAGTTTACTGATGAAGCTATTGGTGAGCTGGCAAGGATTGCCTATCTGGAAAATGAAAGCAACGAAAACATCGGCGCACGTCGTTTGCATACCGTAATGGAGACTTTGTTAGAAGACGTAAGCTTTAACGCATGCGGTGGACATGACGATATTGAGTTAGTTATCGACAAGAAATATGTGGTTGAACATATGGAAAAGGTAACTAAGAATATGAATCTCAAGAAATATATACTATAAGAGGAAGTTATGATTAATATTCCAAAAGGCACAAAAGATGTTTTGCCTTATGAAAGTTATAAGTGGCATTATATAGAAGGTGTTGTTAGAGACATTACTTCTAGTTATGGTTTTCAAGAAATTCGAACACCTAGTTTTGAGCATACAGAGTTGTTTTTGCGTGGCGTAGGTGAAACTACTGATATCGTTAACAAGGAAATGTATACCTTTATTGATAAAGGGAATCGTTCAATAACACTAAAGCCTGAAGGAACGGCTGGTGTAGCACGCTCGTTTGTTGAAAATGGTCTTTCCGAGAATCCTCAACCAATGAAGATGTATTATATTACCCCAGTATTCCGTTACGAAAGACCACAAGCAGGTAGATTGCGTGAACACCACCAATTTGGAATTGAGCTTTATGGAAGCGATTCTCCGTATGCTGACGTAGAAGTAATATCGGTTGCAAAGAGTTTGTTTAATCGCTTGGGAATTACTGAGCTTGAACTTAACATCAACAGCATAGGTTGCCCTATCTGTAGAGCGGAATATAACAAGGCTTTAAGAGAATATCTCAAAGAGCACATTGATGGTATGTGTGCTACTTGCAAAGAACGTTTGGAGAAAAATCCTCTTCGTATTCTTGACTGCAAAGAGGAGCGTTGTAAGTTGATTACCGCGAATGCCCCCAAAGTTACATCATATTTGTGTGAGGACTGTAGGAAACATCATGAATCGGTTCAATCAATTTTGACTTCTTTGGGTATAGAATATAAGGTTAATCCCAACATCGTTAGAGGCCTTGATTATTATACAAAGACGGTTTTTGAATTTGTATCTACTTCGATTGGTGCACAAGGAACAGTATGTGGTGGTGGTCGTTACAATAATCTAGTAAAGGAAGTTGGAGGCAAACCCACACCCGCCGTTGGATTTGGCATGGGAATAGAAAGACTTTTAATGGTGCTTGAAGCGTTGGGTTTAAGCGTTGGTGAAAAAGAGGTTCCAAGTGTATACGTTGCTCCACTTACAACCGAACAAATGTCCTATGCTTACAAGTTAACTATGGAGTTGCGTAATAAAAATGTTTCTGCAGATACGGATTTACTGGGTAGAAGTCTTAAAGCGCAAATGAAATATGCTGGAAAGCGAGGGTACGCTTACGTAATTGTACTTGGTGAAAATGAAATCAACGAAGGCGTTGTTAATATTAAAATTATGGCTACGGGCGAAGAAGTAGCAGTAGAAATAAATAAACTAGCAGAAGAATTGTTAAGGAGATAAATATGGCTGAATTCTTATCTAATCTTAAAAGAACTAAAATGTGTGGAGAATTCCGTTCAAGTGATATTGGTAAAAAGATTACCGCGTATGGCTTTGTTGCAAAGTATCGTAATCTTGGAAGTATTCAATTTGTTGATTTGCGCGATAGAACCGGCATTTTGCAATTGAGTTTTGTTCAAGCGGATCATCCAGAAGTATATGAAAAATCAACTAGAATTCGTAATGAGTTCGTCATTGCAATAGTTGGTACGGTTCAACCCCGCGGTGAAAAGAATATAAATAAGAATTTACCGACTGGTGAAGTTGAGGTTATAGTTGAAGAACTTAGAATTCTTTCTGAAGCTGATACTCCTCCCTTTGCTATTTCTGATTTAGCAAACGTTGGTGAAACCTTAAGATATAAATATCGTTATTTGGACTTGAGAAGAAATTCACTACAATACTATTTAATTACTAGAGCAAAATTGGCTCAAGTTGTTAATAATTATCTTTCAAAACACGGCTTTTTAAACATTGAAACGCCTATATTGGGTAAGTCTACTCCCGAAGGAGCTCGTGACTATTTGGTTCCATCTAGAGTTCATCCCTCTAACTTTTATGCATTACCACAATCACCCCAACTATATAAGCAATTGCTTATGATTTCTGGCTTTGATCGTTATTATCAAATAGCAAAGTGTTTTAGAGACGAGGACTTAAGAGCTAATAGACAACCTGAATTTACTCAAATTGATATTGAAATGAGTTACGTTGATAAAATCACCGACGTAATGTATGAAGTTGAAGGGCTGGTTCGTGAAATATTTAAGGAAATTAAGGGGATTAAACTTCCTAGACACTTCCGTCAACTTAAATATAAAGACGCTATGAATCGTTTTGGTTCCGATAAGCCTGACACCCGTTTTGGATTAGAACTTCAAGACGTTACTAAACTTGTTAAGGGATGTGGGTTTAGCGTTTTCGAAAATGCGACAAAGCGTGGTTATAGCGTTCGTGCGATCAATGCAAAAGGCTTGTCTAAAATGACTAGAAAAGAAATAGATTCATACCAAGAAGTTGTCCGTGAATATGGTGCAAAGGGACTAGCTTATATTTCTATTAAAGAAGAAGGAATCACTTCTCCCATTCAAAAGTTCTTTACTGCTGAGAAATTTAGCGAACTTATTAATAAGGTTGGTGGAGAAAAGGGTGATATTATTTTCTTTGTAGCTGATAAAGACAAAGTCGTTTATGATTCACTAGGTGCTTTAAGACTAGCTATTGCTAAAAAGAACAACTTAATTGATGAATCTATCTATGATATTCTATGGGTAACCGACTTCCCATTATATGAGTATGACGAGGAAGAAAAACGTCTTGTTGCTATGCACCATCCATTTACAAGCCCAAAAAATGAGCATTTGAAGTATCTTGATAAGAGCCCTTTGAAGGTTTGTGCAAAAGCTTATGACCTTGTAATAAATGGTCAAGAAGCAGGTGGTGGATCGATTCGTATTAACGATAGAGCAATCCAAAGAAAGATGTTTGAAATGATATCTCTTACCGAACAAGATATTAACGAAAGATTTGGATACTTCGTTGAAGCATTTAACTATGGAGTTCCTCCACATGGTGGATTAGCTCTTGGCTTTGATAGAATGGTTATGCTTCTAACCGGTACGGAAAATATTAAGGACGTTATTGCATTCCCCAAGAATCAATCCGCAATTGGCTTGATGGAAGATTGCCCATCAACAGTTGAACAAAAACAATTGAATGAATTGGGCATTAAGTTTTAATGAAAGAAGTTGGTGTTGTTCACAAAATAAAAGGAAGCATGGCCACGATCCGCTTTGAACGTAAAACAGCATGTGAAAATTGCAATATGTGTTTGAAGCCGAAAGAAGAAATGTACGTGGAGTTGAAAGTTAAGAATTCCTTGAATGCTAAGGTTGGCGATAAGGTAGAAGTAACAATGGGGCAACGCGCAGTATTAACCGCATCATTCATTGTTTATATGCTTCCACTTTTGCTTATGGCAATAGTCATAGTTTGTACATACCAGCTTGAGGTATGGGTATCGCTTGTGGCGTCGTTGGGGAGTATGGTTATCGGCTTTATTTGCGTTTCATTAATTGATAAATTAATCATTAGAAAAAAAGCAGATTATTTACCATCAATGAGTGAAATAATTACTGAAGAAAATACAAATATAGAATTTAATAGTGAGGAGTAATATGGAAATCATTATAAAATCAGCAAAAGAATTTGACGCATTAATTAGTGGAGATAAGCTTTGTGTTGTTGACTTGTTCGCTACTTGGTGTGGGCCTTGTAGAATGCTTGCTCCAACAATTGAAAGTGTTGCCAATAAATCAACCGGTAACTACTTGGTAGCCAAAGTAGACGTTGATGATGTGGAAGAGGTTGCAATTCGTTATGGTGTAAATACAATACCTACCATTCTATATATTAAAAATGGTATGTTGTTAGAAAAAACAATTGGCCTTGTAAAAGAAGAACAAATACTTAATACGATTGAAAAACATATTTAAAGGAACGATAGATGATAGATTTAAGACCTATAAAATCAGCTGACCCTGAGTTATATGACGTTTTAGTTAAAGAGTTACGTCGTCAACAAAACAACGTTGAACTAATTGCTAGCGAAAATTTTGTTTCGCTTCCCACTTTGACCGTTGCAGGAACCCATTTGACGAATAAATATGCTGAAGGATATCCTGGAAAACGTTATTATGGTGGATGTGCTTACGTCGATATTGCTGAAAATTTAGCTATAGAAAGAGCAAAAAAACTCTTTAATGTAAAATACGTTAATGTTCAACCACATTCAGGTAGTAGTGCCAATATTCAAGTATACTTTAGCTTGTTAAAAAATGGTGATACTATTTTGGGTATGGACCTTGCTCATGGTGGTCATTTAACTCATGGTAGCCCAGTAAATCTTAGTGGTAAAAACTATAATTTCGTATCATATGGTGTAGGCGAAGATGGATTTATAGATTATGATCAAGTTGAAAGAGTCGCAAAAGAAAAAAACGTTAAGTTGATTGTTGCTGGTGCGAGTGCTTACCCAAGAGCAATTGATTTTAAGAAGTTTAGAGAGATTGCTGACAAGGTTGGTGCATACTTAATGGTTGATATAGCACATATTGCTGGTTTGATTGTCGCCGGTGAACATGAAAGTCCAGTAAATTATGCCGACGTCGTAACGACTACCACGCACAAGACTTTACGTGGTCCAAGGGGTGGCATGATTATGACCAATAATGATGATGTTGCAAAACTGATTAATAAGGCAGTATTCCCTGGAACGCAAGGTGGGCCATTAATGCATATTATTGCTGCAAAGGCTATGGCATTTAAGGAGGCTTTAACTGAAGAGTTTAAAGAGTATCAAAAACAAATCGTTAAAAATGCATCTGCCTTGGCTAAGACATTAATGGATGCTGGTATAAAACTATTTAGTAATGGCACGGACAACCATTTGATGCTTATAGATTTGCGTGGAACTGGTGTGAGTGGCAAAAGGCTTGAGAATTTGCTAGATGAAGCACACATTACCGCTAATAAAAACAGTATACCCAATGATAATGCTAGTCCATTTGATCCTAATGGTTTACGAATTGGAACGCCTGCTGTTACATCAAGGGGTATGAAAGAAGAAGATATGGTTGTTATTGCTAACTGTATCGTAGATATAATAAAGAATCAAGAAGAAGCTGTTGAAAGGGTATCTGGCAAAATTAAACAATTAACAGATAATTATCCTTTGTATGCAAATGATTTTATACTTTAAGGTGAAAAAACATGAAAGTTTATTTAGATAATTCTGCTACAACTAATTTGGATAAAGAAGTATTGGAAGCAATGCTCCCATATTATACTGATGTGTTTGGTAATCCTAGTTCACTACATAGTTATGGCAGAAGGGCTTTAAAAGCTGTTGATGACGCACGCGAAACCATAGCAAAGTGTATTGGTGCTAAGTCTAATGAAATATACTTTACTTCCGGTGGCAGTGAATCCGATAACTGGGCGTTAAAAGGTGTAGTAAAAGCTAGTAAGCAATCTAAAAAGCATATTATTACATCTAGCATTGAGCATCCCGCGATTATGGACACTTTGTCATATCTTGAAGAGAAAGAAGGTGTAGAAGTAACCTATCTTCCTGTTGATAAAGACGGACGCGTTTCTTTACAAGATATCGAAGAAGCGGTAACCGATAATACCATTTTGGTATCCATAATGTTTGCTAATAATGAAATGGGAGCTGTTCAGCCCATTGCAGAAATAGGTAAGTTTTGTAAGGAAGAAGGAATATTGTTCCATACAGATGCTGTACAGGCAATGGATTCTCAAGTTATAGACGTTAACGCTCTTAATATCGATTTACTATCTATGACGGCACACAAATTCCATGGACCGAAAGGAATAGGTGTACTATATATTCGTTCTGGTGTGAAGATTGATAGACTTATACACGGTGGTCATCAAGAGCGCAGAATGAGGGCTGGCACCACGGATACTCCTTTGATAGTTGGTATGGCAAAAGCATTAGAAATAGCTACTAGAGATAGAAAGGAAAATAATGCACGTATTTCTGCATTGCGCGATGCTTTTGTAAAACGTGTTCTTAACGAAATACCTTTTGTATATTTAAACGGTGGTATGGAGCATAGATTACCCAATAATGCAAATTTAAGTTTTGCTTATATAGAAGGGGAGAGTATTTTAATTAATCTTGATCTTGCTGGAATTGCGGTAAGCAGTGGTTCAGCTTGTTCATCTGGATCACTTGAACCTTCACACGTTATTTTAGCATTAGGGGTTAAAGAAGAATTAGCACACAGCTCAATTCGTTTTAGCCTTGGTAAAGATACCACACAAGAAGAAATGGATTACACTTTCGACGTTTTGAAGGCGAGCGTTGAAAGACTTCGTCAAATGTCGCCTTTATTTAATATGGAAAAAGGAACAGGTAGTTATGTATAATGATAAAGTTCTAGAAGTATTTGCAAATCCTAAAAACGTTGGCGAGATGGAAAATGCTGATGGTGTTGGAACTATTGGTAATGCCTCTTGTGGCGATATTATGCGCATATATATAAAGGTTGAAAACGAGATTATAACCGATGCCAAATTCAAGACATTTGGTTGCGCTGCTGCTATTGCAACTGCATCTACTGCTACCGATATGATTATTGGTAAAACTATAGATGAGGCATTAGCAATAAAAAATGCTGACGTAGTAGCATTTTTGGGTGGTTTGCCCCCACAAAAAATACACTGCTCAGTGTTGGCGGAAGAAGCAATTCATGCCGCTGTAGAAGATTATAGATCAAAGCAAAAATAGTTAAATGGATAATAGACAAGATAAAATTAGGAATTTTTGTATAGTTGCTCACATCGACCATGGTAAAAGTACTTTGGCAGATAGGATTATTGAACATACTGGCTGTGTGTCAAATCGTGATATGAAAGATCAACTCCTTGATAGCATGGATATCGAGAGAGAGCGTGGTATAACCATTAAACTAACGCCGGTTAGAATGTTTTATAACCATAAAGGTGAAGAGTATACTCTTAATTTGATCGATACGCCCGGGCACGTTGACTTTACCTATGAAGTATCTCGTTCTTTGGCTGCTTGTGAAGGTGCCATTTTAATAGTAGATGCTACTCAAGGAATAGAGGCTCAAACTCTTACTAACGCTTATCTTGCTATTGATAATAATCTTGAAATAATACCCGTTATTAATAAAATAGATCTTGCTTCGGCAGATCCCGATTCTTGCAAGCAAGAAATTGAAGACGTTATTGGCTTGCCTGCTGATGAAGCCCCTTTGATTAGCGCTAAAGAAGGTATAAACATTGAGGAAGTAATTCAGCAAGTAATAGAAAAATTACCATCACCATCAGGAGATGAAAATGCTCCATTTAGAGCTTTAATTTTTGATAGCGCATACGATAATTACAAGGGTGCAATTTGTAATATTAGAGTTGTTGATGGCGAGATTAAAGCTGGTACAAAAATAAAAATGATGGCTACTGGTAAGGTCTTTGAATGTACAGAAGTTGGAGTTTTTTCGCCCAATATGCAAGCCGTGCCAGTTTTGAAAGCGGGTGACGTTGGATATCTTGCTGCAAGTATTAAGAACGTTAAGGATACTGCAGTGGGTGATACTATAACCACAGTTGAGGACGGAGCAGATGAACCATTGCCTGGTTATAAAAAAGTACTGCCAATGGTGTTTGCTGGTATTTACCCCGCAGATGGATCAAAATATAACGATTTGAGAGAAGCTCTCGAAAAATTAAACCTTAATGATGCGGCACTATTATTTGAGCCTGAAACTTCTGGTGCTCTTGGATATGGTTTTAGAGCAGGTTTCTTAGGTCTACTCCATATGGAGGTTATAGAAGAAAGACTCGAAAGAGAGTTTGACTTGGACTTGGTAACAACTGCACCAAGTGTTAGTTATAAAGTTAAAAAGACAAATGGTGAAGTTATTAACGTAGATAATCCTTCACACTTGCCTAACCCCACAGAAATAGAAGAAATATTAGAGCCCGTTGTTGCTGCTAGTATTTATACTCCACCAGAATATGTGGGATCCATAATGGAACTTTGTCAAGAAAAAAGAGGTGTGTTTATTACTCTTACATACTTGGATCAATCACGTGTAAAAGTGGATTATAAGATTCCACTTGCTGAGATCATATATGACTTTTTCGATGCTTTAAAATCACGTACCCGTGGATATGCTAGCCTTGAGTACGAACTTGACGGCTATAAAGCAGATGATTTGGTTAAATTGGACTTTTTGTTGAATGGAGAGCCTTGTGATGCTTTGTCACTTATTGTACATAGGGATAAAGCGTATGCTCGTGGAAGGAGAATTGCAGAAAGACTTAAAGAAGTAATTCCAAGACAAATGTTTGAAATTCCAATACAAGCAACAATTGGAACTAAGATTATAGCGCGCGAAACCGTTAAAGCATTGCGTAAAGACGTTCTTGCTAAGTGTTATGGCGGTGACATAACCCGTAAGAAAAAACTTCTTGAAAAACAAAAAGAGGGCAAAAAGCGTATGCGTCAATTTGGCTCCGTTGCTATTCCTTCAGAAGCATTTATGTCCATTCTTAAGTTTGATGAAAACGTCTAAGGGGCTATACATTCATATACCATTTTGTTTATCAAAGTGTACCTATTGTGACTTTTATTCAGTAGCTATAGATACAGAAATGATGAATTCTTACGTTGATGCTTTGGTTGATGAGATTAGGCTTTCCGGTTTAAAAAATGAGGAAACAATTTTAGATAGTATTTATATAGGGGGCGGTACCCCGAGTGTGTTACCGCTTTCTTTCTTGGAAAAAATAGTATTAGCTATTCATAATAGTTTCTCTTTAAATTTAAAAGAGTTTTCTATTGAGGTTAATCCAGCAACTAATATTAATTTTAAAAATTATCGCGACCTGGGAATAGATAGGGTAAGTTTAGGTGTTCAAACTTTAAATGACAAACTACTAAAAATTATTGGCAGAAGACATGATTCAACTTTAGCTTTAAAAACTATTGATGAAGCTAATAAATATTTTGACAATGTTTCATGTGATCTAATGATTGGTTTACCTACTCAAACTAATTTTGACGTCGAGGCTTCAGCTAAAACG
This sequence comes from Candidatus Stercoripulliclostridium sp., assembly GCA_045577735.1. GTDB lineage: Bacteria > Bacillota > Clostridia > Christensenellales > DTU072 > Stercoripulliclostridium_A. Next base: position 83,644 of record JAZNIY010000004.1, read on the forward strand.
TTGTCAAGTAAGGTTAAGCATATTTCGATGTATATGCTTAAACTATCTAACAATGTAAAAATGGCAAATCAAATTCGAAAAAGAGATTTTTGTTTGCCGAATGATGATGATACTGTTGACCAATATGAAATTGCTTATGACATATTTAAAAATAATGGATTATATCGTTATGAAATAAGCAACTTTTCTGCGCCTCAATACGAGAGTTATCATAATCTTAAATATTGGAACAGAGAACAATATATAGGACTTGGCGCGTCAGCTCACGGCTTTGTTAATAACGAGCGATATTATAACCCATCAAATATTAAAGAATATATTGCTGGTAAGAACTATGGTCACGGCAAGGAAATTAAAGAATTTGTCTCGGAAAGTGAAGCTTTGTTTGAAACTATCATGCTTGCATTAAGGATGCCAAAAGGAATAGACATAAGTTCTATTAATCGTGCTTTTAATATAGATTTTGAAGAAAAATATCGAGAACAATTGAATTATTTGAAACCATTCCTTCAAAAAGTTGATAATCATATTTCCATTAAAGAAGATAAGCTTTTGTTAGAAAGCGCTATCGCGCGCGAGTTCATAATATAATTTCAATTTTTTTGTTTTAACTTATTGACATTGGACATAATAACGAATATAATAGAATTAGCAATCGAGTTGTTGTATTGCTAACAGACTTCTTGTTATATTGCTAATTTACAGGTGTGTATGGAAAAATTATTGTCAGAAAGAAAGCATAAAATTTTAAAAGCCGTTGTTGAGTACTATATTCAAAATGCTCAACCGGTTTCATCTGGTTGCATTCAAAAAGAAGTTTTTTCAAACATTAGCTCTGCTACTATAAGGGCAGAATTGGCTGCATTGGAAGATATGGGTTATCTAGTTCAACCTCATACTTCTGCCGGGCGTCGCCCAACACCAAAAGCTTACAAATATTACGTAAAGCATTTTGTTGGTAAAGCTCCACTTCGTAGAGAGGATGTCGCGCTTATTGATGCAACTTTTGCTGCTAAGTTTTCTGCAGTAGAGGATATTGTAAAAACGACAGCTAAAGTCATAAGTGACGTTACCAATTATACTTCCGTTATTGTTATAAAAAACATAAATAAAGTAACAATACGGGAAATAAAATTAGTAGGGCTGGACGAGCATAGCGCATTGATTATTATAATCACTGACTCCGGAATAATTCGCGATAAAGTCATAACGTTAAACAATTTTATTGACGATGAATTTATTAACAGTGCCTCTTTACTTATTAATAAAATTTTTGCTAATAAAAAAGTTGGTGAACTGGACAGTGCCGATATTTTAGTAAAAAAAGAACTTGAAGAGTTCCGTGAACTTTTTGATAGTGTAATTGGAATCTTACATGCCTATTGCGAACGCAATGATGAAGACGTGTATATGGAAGGTACTAGCAAGCTTCTTGATTATCCTGAAACGGATCTTCAAAGCGCTAAGAACTTTTTAAGTGTTATAGATAATAAGTCTATGGTTGCACAATTAGTTGAAGATGCTGAAGATATTGAGTTTAGCGTTAAAATTGGAAAAGATGAAACAGCTGGTATGGAAAAATGCGCTGTAATTACCGCAAAGTATTCAGTAAACGGTAAAGAGTTAGGCCATGCTGGTGTTATTGGACCAGAAAGAATGGATTACCAAAACGTAATGTCTGTTTTATCGTATATTGGAGATGCACTCAATGCTGTTATAAAGCGTGATAAAGGAGAGAATGATGACGAAGAATAATGATAACAACCAAGAAGAAGTTATTCAACAAGACATCGAAGAAGCGGTAGCCGAAAATGAAAATTTAGATGCCGAAAATATTGATATTGTTGCACTATCACAAGCAAAAATGGAAGAATACAAAGATTTAGCCCAAAGAACCCAAGCAGATTTTGACAACTTCCGTAAGCGGAATGCAGAAGCAGTCAAACAAGCTAGATTGGAAGGTGGTAATGACGTGGTTGTTTCAATGCTTCCAGTATTAGATACGGTAGAAATTGCTATCAATATGATTAGTGATGATGCAACAAAGGCTGGGGTGCAACTTATACAAAAGAAAATTCTAGAAGTATTTTCAAAGTACGGCGTAAAAGAAATAGAAGCATTAGGAAAGGAATTCGATCCTAATTTCCACAACGCCATTATGCAAGTTGAAGATGCTGATAATGCTGGAAAAGTTGTTGAAGTATTACAAAAAGGATATACTCGTGACGGCAAAGTCATAAGGTATTCTATGGTAAAAGTAGCAAATTAAGTTAATAATAATCGAAAATTATATATAAGGAGAAAATATATGTCTAAAATTATAGGTATTGACCTTGGTACTACAAACTCATGTGTAGCAGTTATGGAAGGTGGTGAAGCAACCGTTATCGCCAATGCTGAAGGCGCACGTACTACTCCTTCTGTTGTGGGATTTGCTAAAAATGGTGAAAGACTTGTTGGCCAATTGGCAAAGAGACAAGCCGTTGTTAACCCCACTAAGACGGTAGCATCAATTAAAAGAGAGATGGGTACTAACTATAGAGTTAGTATTGATGATAAAAAATACACTCCCCAAGAAATCTCTGCAATGATTCTTACAAAACTTAAGAATGATGCAGAATCATATATTGGGCAAAAGGTTACTCAAGCAGTTATAACCGTTCCTGCATATTTTTCCGACAGCCAACGTCAAGCTACAAAAGATGCTGGTAAAATCGCTGGACTAGAAGTTCTTCGTATCATAAATGAACCTACTGCAGCTGCCCTTGCTTATGGGCTTGATAAGGGTGAAAGCAGTCAAAAGGTACTAATTTATGACCTTGGTGGTGGTACTTTTGACGTTTCCATTCTTGAACTTGGTGATGGTGTATTTGAAGTTTTGGCAACAAACGGTAACACTCGTCTTGGTGGCGATGACTTCGATAACGTAATTATGAATTGGATCGTTGATGAATTTAAGAAGAGCGAAGGCATAGATTTGAGTGGTGATAAAATGGCAATGCAAAGGATTAAAGAAGCAGCTGAAAAGGCCAAGATCGAACTCAGCGGTATGACCAACGTTAACATTAACCTTCCTTTTATTACTGTAGGTGCAAATGGTCCCGTACACATCGATTTGGATCTATCACGTGTTAAGTTCAACGATATGACAGCACACCTTGTTAAAGCAACCCTTGCTCCCATGCAACAAGCTATTAAAGATGCTAAATTAAAAATGAGCGAAATCGATAAGGTAGTTCTTGTTGGTGGTTCAACTCGTATTCCTGCTGTTGTAGAAGCAGTTAAAAATATTACTGGAAAAGAACCTTATAAAGGTATTAACCCTGATGAATGTGTAGCTATTGGCGCTGCAATCCAAGGTGGCGTTTTAAGTGGTGAAGTTAAAGACGTTTTACTTCTAGACGTTACACCTTTGTCACTTGGCATTGAAACCATGGGTGGCGTATTTACTAGACTTATTGATAGAAATACTACCATTCCTACTAAGAAAAGCCAAATTTTCTCCACGGCAGCAGATAACCAAACCTCTGTAGACGTTCACGTTTTGCAAGGTGAAAGAGCAATGGCAGCAGATAACAAGACTATTGGTAGATTTGAGCTTAATGGTATACCTCCAGCAATGCGTGGGATTCCTCAAATCGAGGTTACTTTCGATATCGATGCTAATGGTATAGTTTCTGTTACGGCAGTTGATAAGGGCACTAATAAGTCTGCGAATATAACCATTACTGCATCATCAAATCTTTCAGAAGCAGATATTGATAAGGCTGTAAAAGAAGCTGAACAATTTGCAGAAGAAGACAAGAAACGTAGAGAGTTGGTTGATATGAAGAACCAAGGCGAACAGCTCATTTTAGCTATAGAAAAAACCATCTCTGAATCTGGTGATAAACTAAGTGAAGAGGACAAAAACGCATTGACTGACGCGGCTAAAAATGCAAAAGAAAAGCTAGTTTCTGCAGATGACGTTGATACCGTTAAGGCAATTACTGAAGAACTATCTAAAGTTGCTAACCCCATCTTTACAAAGTTATATCAAGATGCACAAGCACAAGCCGGTCAAAATGGAAACTTTGATGACGATAGCACCATCAACGTAAATCCTGATGATATTAATTAATTATTAAGGAATTGAAATGGCAAAGGATTATTACGGCATATTAGGTGTCGAAAAAAATGCGAGCGCGGACGAAATTAAGTCCGCGTATCGTCGTATGGCTAAAAAATATCACCCAGACGTTTACGCTACGGCAAGTGAAAAAGAAAAGTCCGAGGCAGAAACAAAGTTTAAAGACGTTCAACATGCTTATGCTGTACTATCTGATCCTCAAAAGAAAGCTGCATATGATCAATATGGCAGTGAGGATGGTCCAACTTTCAATGGTGGCGCTGGTAGCACAGGGTTTAATCCTTTTGGTGGCGCAGGATTTGGTGATATTTTTAGCGATATATTCAGCGCTTTTAATGGTGGTGGTTCACGTGCTGCCAACGCAATGCGTGATGGTGAAGATATAGAATTAGAAATCACGTTATCCTTTAGGGAAGCTTGTTTTGGCGTAAATAAGGAGATAAATTATACTAGAATAGAAAAGTGTAACACCTGTAATGGTACCGGTGCAAAAAATGGTTCTAGCGTTAAAACTTGCTCAAAATGTGGTGGTCGTGGTAGAGTTGTTGTTCAACAGCGCACTATGCTTGGCGTTATGCAAACAGAAAGAGTTTGTGATATGTGTGGCGGTACGGGCAAGATCATTATGGAAAATTGTCCCGATTGCAAAGGTAAAGGTAAAATACGTAAGCAATGCACAAAGAACATAAATATTCCTGCAGGTGTCGACAACGGCCAAATGCTAAACGTCCCAGGTGGTGGCCATGCAGGCTATAATGGTGGTGGATATGGTAACCTAATTTTGGTGTTTAGAGTAAGACCACACAATCTATTCGTTCGTAAGGGTAACGATTTGCATCTTGAACTTCCAATATCTATAACCCAGGCTGTTTTTGGGGATGAAATTGAAATTCCTACAATGGATAAACCAGTTAGAATCGAAATTCCTGCTGGAACTAAAAATGGAACAGTGCTAAAGGTTCGTGGAAAGGGCGTTAAAGATTTGAGAAAAAATTCATACGGAGATTTATTGGTTACTATAAAGGTGGACGTTCCGAAAAATTTGTCTAATCGTCAAAGGAAAGAGTATCGTTCATACTTTGAAGAATTAGATAAAACTGCTCAGTATGATGAAATAGAAAAATACAATAAAAAACTTAAAAATATCGAGTAATGTATAAAGAAATAGTTGTTATAACAAAGAGTGCCGCCTCGGATGCTGTCGCATATATTATGTGGGAGCTAGGAGCAAACGGAGTCAAGGTCATGGATCCCAAAGACCTTGACTTTGTTTTACATAGCGATACTTGTTGGGACTACGTAGATGATAATTTATTAAACCTTCCCGATGACGTTAAAGTTAGTTTTTTTGTTGAGGAAGAGGAGGTTTTAACCAAACTGGAACAGTTAAAATCCGCTTTAGTTGAACTTGAAAATAAATACGGTAAAATGGATATAGCTGTAGAAGACGTTCCAGACGTTGATTGGGGAGAAGATTGGAAAAAGTTTTATAAGCCAATTAAAGTAGGCAACTATAACGTTATAGCTGAATGGCTCGATGACGTTAATGATGGTATTACGATTAAAGTTAATCCTTCTAATGCTTTTGGAACAGGAGAGCATTCTAGTACCAGACTTTGTTTAACGCTTATGTCAAATACTGATTTTAAATCAAAATCAGTTATAGACGTAGGTGCAGGAAGTGGAATACTTGGTATTGCTGCAGCAAAATCAGGGGCAAAAAGTATCAATATGTGTGATATAGATAAAGAAACCTTAAAATGTGCAGAAGAGAATTCACTATTAAATGAAGTGTACGATAAGGTGATTTTGACGGCTGGTGGCATTGAAGCTATCCCTCAATTTAAAGCTGATATATTACTTTGTAATCTTACAGCTGATATTTTGAATAAAATCCTTGTTAACCTCACTAGATATATTAAGGAAAATGGTATTGTTATTTGCTCTGGTATATTAGACACAAGAGCTGAGGAAATAATTGATAATTTTAAAACTAAAAGTTTTAAATTAATAGAAAGAGTTGACGAGGGTGAATGGGTTGGGTTAAAATTCATTTATGGAGCTTAAAAGGTTTTACGGATCTAAATTAGGAAACAGCATACTCCTCGTTGATAGAGAGTTTTTTCATTGTGTAAAAGTAACCCGTCACAAAACGGGTTATTCACTTATTTGTTGTGTTGGTGATGGAAAAGATTATTTTTGCACAATTGAAAAGATTACTAGTGACACCGTATATTGTTCAATAGACGAAACAAAGGTAAATGAAAGCGAAACCAGATCTAAATTGGTACTTTGTCAGGCTCTTTGTAAAGAATTTGATTTTGTTGTTCAAAAAGCCGTTGAGCTAGGGGTTACGGATATCGTCCCTTATATCTCAGAAAGAACGAACACGAAAAAATATTCAGAGGAGCGGGTGGAGAGCATTATACTGGACGCAGCAAAACAGTGTGGTAGGGCGGTATTACCAAACGTCCATGAATTAAAGACCTTTGATGAAGTTATTAATGCTTTTAAAGCTGAGGATAATAGGATTTTTTGCTATGAAAATGAACGTGATTTTTCGATAGATAAAGCTATAATAAATGCCGAAGGTTCCACGGTTATTATAATAGGTAGTGAAGGGGGCTTTACCGAAGAGGAAGTGCTAAAAGCTAAGAAAAGTGGTTATTGTATTGTTACTTTAGGAAGGAGAATACTACGTGTGGAAACCGCTGCAATTACTTCTTTAGTTCTTGCTTTAAATGCTCTTGGTGATATATGTTAAAGGCTGTTGTTTTTAATTTAGGATGCAAAGTCAATCAATATGAATGTGATGTATTGGTGTCTGAACTTGAAGAAAAGGGTTACCAAACATCGCAGGATTTGGTTTATGCTGATTTATACGTAGTTAATACTTGTGCGGTTACTAACGAGGCTGAAAGGAAATCAAGACAAATTATTTCTAGAATTAAAAAGCTAAACAATAATGCCAAAATTATTATCACAGGATGTGCATCTCAAAAGAATAAAGAATTCTATTTGCGAAATGATGTTTTGTACGTAAGTGGTGTTGGTGGTAAGCAAAAAATATTTGAGGAAATAGATCGCTCACTTTCGCAAAGTTTATTTGAACTTCCAACGCAATACGAGGAGCCTAATGCTTTGCCTAGAACGTATCGCACGAGGTCATACGTAAAAATTCAAGATGGATGTAACAATTTTTGCTCATATTGCATAATACCTTACTTGAGAGGAAGATCTCGTTCTCGTTTAATTTCGAATTGCGTGAATGAAATTAACAATATTTCAAAAAATACTAGAGAAATTGTTATTACCGGGGTAAACCTTGCTCAATATGGTATTGATAATGACGAAAGCTTACCTCAATTGATTAGGGAATTGGCCGACGTTGACGTAAGAATACGATTAGGTTCATTTTACGTAGAAGGAATAAATGATGAACTTTTGTCTGCACTAAAAGGACTTCGGCATTTTTGTCCACATTTTCATTTGTCATTACAACATGGTGATGAAGGTGTATTAAAGTCTATGAACCGTCATTATGGTCCCCAAGAATATATTGATAAGGTAGCTTTGATAAGAAAATATTTCCCGCTAGCAGCAATCACTACCGATATTATCGTTGGCTATCCCACAGAAACTGAAGACGCATTTGAAAATACTTTAAAATTTGTGCGAGACGTGCAGTTTTCTGACATTCATATATTCCCTTTTTCACCCCGACCTGGAACAAAAGCATTTGGATTGACCACAATTCCATCGGAAGTTATCAAAGAAAGGAAAGACAAACTAAGAATAATTAAAGAAAAATTAAATAAAAATTATTTAATTTTAATGTTAAATTCATATCAAGATGTTATTTTTGAAACGTATTTTGACGATTATGCAGTAGGATATAGTCAATATTACGTTAGAGTATACGCTAAAACAACAAAAGAACAAGCAATTATTAAGCCGTCAGTTTTATTTAAAGATGGCATTAGAGGAGAGATTAAAGATGAATGATTGTATTTTTTGTAAAATTGCAAATGGAATAATTCCTTCCAAAAAGTTTTATGAAGATGATGATATGGTTATTATCGCAGATATAAATCCACAAGCAGAAAAACATTATTTGCTTTTGCCTAAGCGTCATTATGCAAATATAATTGAAATGAGTGAAGAAGAGGCATTAATCCTTGGAAAATGCTTAAAAACTCTTTCTACTCTTGTAGATGATTTGGGTTTGCAAGACGGATTCCGTTTGGTGTCAAACAAGGGAGAGAACGGATGTCAGTCAGTTGGGCACCTCCATATTCATATTCTTGGCGGGCAAAAATTATCTGATAAGATGGCATAAAGAAGGATATTTGGTATGTTAAAACTTAAAAATGTTACAAAAATTTATCAAATGGGTGAGTATCAAGTAAACGCACTTCGTGGCGTTACTTTGGCATTTAGAGAAAGTGAATTTGTTTCCATAATAGGTGCATCTGGTTGTGGTAAATCTACCATGTTAAATATTATTGGTGGATTAGATAGATATACGACAGGTGATTTAATAATAGGTGATACGTCTACAAAAGATTTTAGTTCTGAACAATGGGATGCATACAGAAACGCTACCATCGGTTTTGTTTTCCAAAACTACAACCTTATACCACACCTAACCGTTCTTGAGAACGTTGCTCTTGCGCTTAGTCTTTCCGGAGTAAGTAAGCTTGAACGCAATAAGCGTGCGGCTGAAGCACTTGATAAGGTTGGTATGGGCGCTGAATTAAGAAAAAAGCCATCTCAACTAAGCGGTGGACAAATGCAACGTGTTGCAATTGCTCGTGCTCTTGTTAATAATCCTAAAATTGTACTAGCAGACGAGCCTACCGGTGCATTGGATTCAGAACTTTCAATTCAAGTCATGAACGTTTTAAAAGAAGTTGCCCAAGATCGACTTGTTATTATGGTTACTCATAATAATGAGTTGGCTGATACGTATTCAACTCGTATTATTAAACTTAACGATGGATTGGTTGAACGTGACACTAATCCTTATGACTGGGAGTTAATGGAAGAAGAGGGGCTTGAATATGTATGTGCTGGGAAAGAGCAAGTAGAGGGTTCTAATAATTTGAATGATGCTATTTCTAATAATGAGAGCTCTGACTGTTCCAAAGAAGAAAAGCAAAAAGATAATCTACTCAAGAAGTTGAATTTCTTAAATTCACTTGGAATTGGTGGAAAAATCAAGGGTAAAAAGAGTCCGTTTAAAGCAACCTCTATGAAAGCCAAAACAGCTTTCCAACTTTCTTTAAAGAACCTTATAACCAAAAAACGTCGTACTTTCCTTACTTCTTTTGCCGGAAGTATTGGTATTATAAGTTTGGCTTTAGTTCTATCGATGTCAAATGGTGTTAACGTTTACGTAGATAATATGCAAACGTCGATTTTGGCATCTGTTCCAATGGGAATATATGAATATTCTATGGACTATTCAGTTTTAGAAAAGTTGTTCGGAGCTATGGAAAGCGCAGCGACGGGTGAAATAGAAAATCCTAATATTAATAGTAACGTTTCTGCATTTCCCAATGATAAAGAAATATATATTGACGATGGTTCCAAGTCCTCAACCGATTCAATGAGCAGTATGATAAATGGCTTAATATCGCAAGTAGCTACTTCAATCGGTAAAAATGCTATTACGGATGAATACGTTCAATATATTAAGAACATGGATAGCGATTGGTACAAAGCAATACAAAGCTATTACGGTGTTCAAATGAATATTATTTCTAAGAAGCAAAATAACGATGGTACAGGATATGAATATCGTGACGTATCCCCTAAAACAAAAGTAACACATGCGATGAATATTGCAATGCAAGTTTTGGGTGGGAATGGTCTTGAACCCAATAATTGGTATCAATTAGCAGGTGGAGATGAATTTGTAGGCGAATATTATGACGTTATAGGTGGTAGATATCCTACGGCATATAACGAAATCGTTATGGTTGTTGATACATATAATAATATATCTATCACCGCACTTGAGCAATTTGGTGTTGACGTTTATCAAAGAAATGATGATGGTTCAGTAATACTAGATGACAAAGGCAAACCCAAGTACGTACAAAGCATATCATTTGAAGATATTTTGGCTCAAGAATTCAAGTTAATCTATAACAATGATTACTATACTAAAGGAGCGGATGATTTCTATACTATTAATCAACCAAGTGCTGATTTGTATGAAAAAGGTGAAACGTTAAAAGTAGTTGGTATCTTGAGAATGAAGCCAAATTCTATGGTTTCTTTCTTCGGATCATCTTTCTGCTATACAAGTGCGTTAGGTCAACACGTATTAAATAATGCTAAGAATTCTGACGTTACTATAGCACAAAAACAATCCATAGAAAGTGGTTCCGATGTTGTTGTAATTAAAGATTATAAATTCAATGGTGAGACAATTACCAACATACCTAAAGATACTGACATAGACAATAAGAACACTAATTCTTTCCAAATAATGGTTAATATGATGGGATTTATGACAGATGGTCTTAAAGGTACCAGTTTTAAGAAGTCCTTAGGTATTGATGAGACTCCTGTTTACATGTACGTCTATCCTTCTGATTTTAATTCTAAAAAGGCAATTAATAACTATTTGGATGATTGGAACGAATCACATGGAGAAGAGGAAATTGTAGAGTATTTCGATATTTCGGAAATGTTCATTCAAACGGTTAGAAGCGTTATAGATTTAATGACGTATATTCTCATCGCAGTTGCTTCTATTTCGTTAATTGTTTCCTGTGTAATGATTTCTATAGTAACTTCTAACTCGGTCGTTGAAAGGACAAGAGAGATAGGTATTCTACGAAGTTTGGGCGCAAGAAAGAAAGATATATCAAGAGTTTTTGATGCTGAAACTGCGATTATAGGATCCTTTAGTGGCGTTTTAGGCGTTGGGATAGCGTATGCATTAATACCTTTAATTAATCTAATAATTGGCAACGCTTCTGGTGTATATTCCTTGCTTAATTTGAACCCAATTCATGCCGTAGCTCTTGTCGTGCTAAGTCTTGGTCTTACGATTTTGAGTGGATTGATACCAAGTCAGTCTGCCGCACGTAAGAATATGGTAGATGCTTTAAGAATTGAATAAAAAATAGCGACCTTAATAGGGTCGCTGTTTTTTTGCGTTGAAGAAAAAAAGCATCGAATAAACGATGCTTTTTCTATTAATAACTATTTGTACATTCTCTTACGTGCAGCTTCAGCTTTCTTTTTACGGCGTACGCTGGGTTTTTCGTAAGCTTCTTTACGACGAAGGTCACCGATAATGCCGTCGTTAGCACACTTTTTCTTCCATCTACGGATAGCGGAATCTAGGTTTTCATTTTCCTTTACGATAACAGTTGACATTAATTTCACCTCCTCGTTTATTTTTTCTTTGAATATAATACAAGATTATGATTTTTTTGTCAATCAATAATCATTAAAAATTATTTCCAATGTCTACTTTTGTTGTATTTTGTCAATAAGATAGTTTATCAAATTAATTGTTTTATAATGTTAGTGAACATTTTATATTTTGAGGAGTACGTTATGGAAAGAAAATCTCGAAATCAAATACTTCGTGAAGTAAGAGAAAGAATAACTAGTGGCAATTATGCAGAAATTCAAAAACTGCGCTCTATTAGTAGTACCGATACAATTGTTATATTGGGAGATAAACGATTGGATGAGAAAGATATTTTTGACTATTATGAAAAAGTGTTAGACCTTGTAACAGATGAAGAAAGCGAACTTTGTGCATTGGGTAAATTAGTCAATATAGAAAGTTTTGATATTATGGACGAGGATGCAAAACAAAGATATATTCTAAATCTATCAAAACTGTATTTGTCGCTGAAAGAAGATATAAAAAGCAAAAAATAATCTAATTAAAATTTATTATATTTAATATAATATATTTTGTAGGAATTTCTAATATTGCTTCGTATTATTAGAAGACTAAAATTTTTACGAATAGAGGAAAAATGCCTAGATTTCCAGAAAAATGGCTGGATGAGTTAAAATCCAAAATAGATATTGTTTCAATCCTTGGAAAATTTATGTATCTCCAAAGGAAAGGTAATAAATATTGGGCTTGCTGTCCTTTTCATAATGAAAAGACAGCTTCTTTTTGCGTAAACTCGGACGATCAATATTATCATTGTTTTGGTTGTGGTAAAAGTGGAAACGTCATTACTTTTTTGACGGAACATGAACGTATGTCGTATTCTGAAGCAATAGAATATCTGGCTAAAGAATATAATATGGAAGTTCCTGAAAGTACAGATCCTGAATTCGTAGAGAGAAAAGTCAAGAATGATAAATTGATTGCTGCAAATAAGGCTGCTGCCAGGTATTTTTATTCAAATCTTTCTAAACCGGAAGCACAAGAGGCTCTTGCTTACATGGACAAGCGTAACATTCGCAGTGATACAAGAGTTACTTTTGGAATGGGATATTCTATTGATGGCTATGGTCTGTTAAAAACTTTGTCCGCACAAGGTTTTGCTAAACAAACATTAATCCTTGCTGGTTTAATTAATGAAGACGGCTATGATCCTTTGGCTAAAAGACTAATTGTTCCTATAATAAACGCTAAAGGACAAGTAATTGGTTTTGGTGGTAGGACCTTAATTAAGGATGCCAAACCAAAGTATCGTAATACTAAAGCAACGACTATTTTTGATAAACGCAAAAATCTATATAACATTAATCTATTTAAGAGAACTCTCGCGGAGGAAAAACATACTTCCATTATTTTGATGGAGGGATATATGGACGTTATTAGCTTGTATCAAGCGGGAATACATAACGTTGTTGCCTCTATGGGTACTTCATTAACAATAGAGCAATGTAATGAAATACGCAAATACGTAAGTAAAGTTTACGTCTGTTTTGATGGCGACACTGCAGGTCAAACGGCAACTTGGCGTTCTCTTGATATGCTAGCAAGTGTTAACTTGGAAGTTCGTGTTATGAGTATGCCACAAGGACTAGATCCCGATGATTGCATCAATAAATACGGGGTAGAAGGTTTTAACAAATTTATTTCCGACGCCTTACCGTTGACCGAATTTAAAATTCGTTCGCTTCAATCGAGATGTGATACGTCTACGCTTGAAGGAAAGGAAAAGTTTGCTTTGTCGACAATTCCAGTTCTAGCATCACTTGAGCCTGTATCTAGAGAAGCATATGCAAAATTAGTTTCTCAAATTAGTGATTTGAGTGTTGATAGTTTAATTACCCAAGTTACTAAGTATTTGAGTGGTGAAACTATAGATAAACCACAACAAAACGTAGAGAAGAAGACAGAAAAAGTATCCAGTGCAAACATTAAAATGTGCAGATTTGTTCTTGCGTCTATGGTGGAACTCAAAAGCTATGTATATGCAAAAGATCTTAATGAAGACATATTCGAAAATGAAGTCCATAAAAAGGTATATCGTTACTTAGTATCTCGTATGGAGGCAAAAATACCACCTAAAAAAGGCGATTTGTATGATATCGATCTAGACGAAAAAGAGGAAATAGATGCTATTTTAGAATCTTTATACAATGTACAAACAGATTTACAAGCTGAACACTACAAGGCGTGTATGGAAAAGCTACTTCAAGGAGCAAAGCAAAATAAAATAAATTCTTTATTCCTAGAATTAAAAACGGCTCCTGAAGAGAAGCAAAAGGAAATTAAAGAAGAAATAAGAATTTTATTATTGAATAAATAACCAACCCACAAAGGAGGATGCATAAGTGTCTGAAAGAGAATCAAAGCTCAAGGCAGAGGTGCAAAAAATCATTGATTCCTACAAGGGAAAAAATGTTAAAAGTGTCAATGAAGACGAATTACTAAATAAGCTTGAAAAGCTTGCTTTAGAACCACAAGATATTGAAAATATCTACAAGGAACTAGAACAAAATGGTATATCCATTAGTGACCAATCGAGCCTTAAAAACGATCAACTTCTCCAAAAGATTATGAGCGAAGTCAATATTGATGACTCCGTTAAAATGTATCTTAAAGATATTGGTAGGTATCCCTTGCTTACCGCAGAAGAGGAATTGGCCTATGCAAAAAGCATGGTAGAAGGTGACGTTCAAGCGAAAGAAAAGCTTATTAATGCAAACTTGCGTCTTGTAGTTAGTATTGCAAAAAGATACGTTGGAAGAGGAATGGCATTCTTGGACCTCATACAAGAAGGTAATTTAGGTTTGATGAAAGCCGTTGATAAATTTGATTATACAAAAGGATTCAAATTTTCAACCTATGCAACGTGGTGGATTAGGCAAGCAATAACTCGTTCAATTGCTGACCAAGCACGTACTATTAGAATTCCCGTTCATATGGTTGAGACTATTAATAAGCTTATTAAGGTTTCTCGTTCTTTGCTACAAACTCTTGGTAGAGAACCTACGTCGGAAGAAATTGCAGAAGCCATGGGTATTTCTGAAGCTCGTGTAATAGAAATTCAAAAAATAGCACAAGATCCCGTATCTTTAGAAACTCCTATCGGTGAAGAAGACGATAGTCATCTTGGAGATTTTATTGAAGATACTTCTGCAACAGCGCCAATTGACGCAGCTGAAGCCAATATGCTTAAAGAGCAAGTAAATGAAATTTTAGGAACGTTGGCTCCTCGTGAAGCTATGGTTCTAATTTTAAGATATGGTCTTCGCGATGGTCGTCCTAGAACCCTTGAAGAGGTTGGTAAAGTATTTAACGTTACCCGTGAACGTATCCGTCAAATTGAGGCAAAGGCTTTAAGAAGACTAAAACATCCAAATAAAACCAAGAAATTGCGTGATTTTTTAGATAAATAATCGTGATTAAACTAGATAAAAGACTCTCTTCTATTTTAAGTGAAATTAGTGGCAAGGTGTTGGCTGATATTGGGTGTGACCATGGAAAATTATTGGCAGTAGCCTTGCTTGATGGAAGATGCTTAAAAGCTATTGCTGGGGATATTAGTGCAGAAAGTTTAAGTAAGACAATTTCACTTGCAAAAGAACTTGGTCTAGAAGATAGAATAGAGTTTAGGGTTAGCAACGGCTTTGAAAAGATTGGTGAAAACTTAGATACTGCTGTAATTGCAGGACTTGGTGGATATGAAATAAGAGATATTTTATCTCAACAATTGCCTGAAATTAAAAGATTAGTGCTTTGTCCTCATCAAAATGCCATGATAGCAAGGCGTGCCTTAAACCAAATTGGATACGGAGCAATAAAAGATTACGTTATCAAAGAAGGACGTAAATATTATCAAATAATTGTTGCTGAAAAAGGATTTGAAGCGTATAAATCCGAAGAATTGCGTTTTGGCAAAAATACGCCATCTTGCGATGATTATTATGATATGCTAAAGAGTAGAAAAAGTGTTATTGAAAATCGTTTTTTAGGTAAAAGGATTCCTAAAGGCGAAATGGAAGATGAATATCAGGAGATATTGAGATGCCTAAAATAAAAGACGTAGTTAAAATTCTTGAAGATTTTGCACCTTTGGAGTTACAAGCAAGTTATGATAATAGTGGATTATTCTTTGGCGATTATCAATGGGATCTAAAAGGTGTGTTAATTACTCTTGACACTTCGGAAGATGTTGTAAAAGAAGCAATTGAACTGGGGGCAAACTTGATTATTGAGC
This sequence comes from Candidatus Stercoripulliclostridium sp., assembly GCA_045577735.1. GTDB lineage: Bacteria > Bacillota > Clostridia > Christensenellales > DTU072 > Stercoripulliclostridium_A. Next base: position 99,442 of record JAZNIY010000004.1, read on the forward strand.
ATCACCCTAGTGTATTTATGCCAATTAAAAAAATTGATTTGACTTATCCCAAACATAAGGCGATAGCTTTGGCAATTAAAAATGATATTGCCATTTATAGCGCACATACATCTGTTGACTTTGCCGTTGGTGGATTAAATGACAGAGTGATGGAATTGCTTGGTTGCGTGAGTTATGATCAATCTAATGGAAATGCAAGCGACATGAGAATAGGTAAGCTTAGCAAAGCAGTTAAATTAGGTGCTTTTGCTGATTGTGTTGCCCAAGTCTTTGATGATAAACACGTTGCTTTTGTTGGTGACAGTAACAAGCTAATATCAACGATAGCAGTTGTCAACGGTGGAGGTGGTTCCCACGAAGGAGCGTTAGTTGAAGCAAAAAACGCTGGAGCAGACGTATTTGTTTCTGGGGATTTTAAATATAACGTTATTAGATTTGCTAAGGACTTGGGCTTTCCCGTAATTATTGTGGGACATTATAATAGCGAAGTACCTTTTTTAAATCTAATTAAAGAATTATTAATTAACAACGACATATGTAACGTACATAGTGCTAATACTTGTACGAATCCATTGAATTAGGAGTAAATATGGATATTGAAAAGATTTTAGAGTACCAAAAATTAGATTTTGTTCTTTATAAGGCAAATAGGGATTTTGCCAATAGTGAAGAAAACAAAAGAGCACAAATGTTTCGTAAGTTGAGAAATGATTTAGCTGAAAGTTTAATTAAACTTGACAAGGAAACAGGAGAAAACTTTAGTGAAATAGACAAAGCGATAGGCGCATTTGAAAATTTCATGAAAAAGTATAAGGTTGCTACGATTAATGGAGCGAAAACCATTGAACAAGCAGATAGAATAGATGAAACTATTAACACTTTGATAAGTGAACTTGCTACAATTCAAAAGGACATTCAACAAGGCTTTAATCGTTTACAAGAGATAGAGTCTAAAGATGCAAAAGAAGCAAAACAAAAGCTCACTAAGGTTTTGGCTGAGTTGAAGAATGCAGAAATAGTTAGAAATGAAAAAAGAACAGAAATAATTTCTTCCATTTCTCAAGAAGGTGCTGCTTTAAATAAAATGCAGGCAGAATTAGATCCTGATGATTTGAAACTATATAACAAAGTAAAGAGTGCCGTTAATAGAATGCCTTGTGTGGTTGAATATCGTGATGGCAATTGCCTCGGATGTGGTATAGAAATTAAATCGGAAGTTGATTCTAAACTTCAAAAAGCCGGGGATATCGCAGAATGTCCGCATTGTAGGAGAATCGTATATAAAAAATAAACCATCAAACACCATCATATAATAAACATAGGAGAAGCTATGTTGTTTTATAAAATGAATGGTTTGGGTAATGATTACATATTTATTGATAGTTCAAAGTGCCTTAAACAAGATTTTGAATATCTTAAAAGAAACATACGTGCATTCACAATAAAACTTTCTGACAGACATTTTGGGGTTGGTGGCGATGGCGTTGTTTTGCTTGAAGAGTCCAAGATGGCGGACATTAAAATGAGAATTTTTAATGCGGATGGATCAGAGGGCAACATGTGTGGAAATGCTCTAAGATGTATTGGAAAATTGCTCCATGATGGAGCGAATAAAATTCGGAATGAGTACTACGTTGAGACACTTTCCGGCATAAAGTTGATTGAGATATTGAATAATGACACGTACGAATCTTTGGTTCTAACACGAATGGGAAGGCCAAAGCTAACTAGTATAAAAGATAACGTTGAGTTTTATGATATTGGAAATAAGCACGCAGTCTTTTATACTGAAACACTTGATGATTTTACTATCGAGAAAGCAAGCGTTCTTTCTAAAACATTTGACGTAAACGCTGAAGCCGTCACTATTGATGGTGAAAGTATTAAGATGAGAGTGTGGGAAAGAGGCAGTGGGGAAACGCTTGCGTGTGGAACGGGAGCTACTTGCGTTGCGCAGTCTATCTTTGAAAAAGGGTTATTCAAAAAAAGTGAGTTAGAAATCTTTCTCAAAGGTGGGTGCTTAGTTGCTTTAAATGATAAAGAGGGGATTAGTCTTATTGGTAAGGCGAACTTAAATTATATAGGAGAAATAAACTTAAGAAACTATGGTTAAAATTAATAAGAATTATAATTCATTAAAAGAAAGTTACTTGTTTTCAACAACTGCTAGAAAAATAAGAGAATTTCAAGCAGCAAATCCAGATAAGCCTGTTATTAAAATGGGCATTGGCGACGTTACAAAGCCTTTGACACCATGTGTTGTAAAAGCACTTGAAAAAGCAAGCGCTGAAATGGGTGTGTCGGAAACTTTCCACGGTTATGGTGATGAGCAAGGATATGCTTTCTTAAGAGAAGCAGTGCAAAAATACTACAAGAAGATTGGTAACGTTTCTATTGATGCTGATGAGATATTTATTGCAGATGGAGCTAAAAGCGATTTAGCGAACTTTACAGATTTATTCTCTAATGATAACGTTATTGTGATACCCGACCCAGTGTATCCTGTTTATTTAGACAGCAACGTTATGCTAGGAAGGGAAATCGTATACATAGAAGGAAATGAAGAAAATGGTTTCTTGCCCATGCCTTACGAAGGCCTCAAGGGAGATATAGTATATCTTTGTTCTCCTAATAATCCCACTGGTGCAGCATATAATCGCGAGCAATTAAAGACTTGGGTTGAATACGCAATTAAAAACGATATGCTTATTTTATATGATGCTGCTTATGAAGCATTCATTGAAGATAAGAATTTACCAAGATCTATTTATGAAATTGATGGGGCGAAACAATGTGCTGTTGAATTTTGTTCATTGTCAAAGACTGCCGGCTTCACCGGAACACGTTGCGGTTATACCATCGTGCCTAAAGATATCATTATAGAGACGAAGTCTTTAAACAAAATGTGGTTACGTCGTCAAACAACTAAGTTTAATGGAACTTCTTACATTGTTCAAAGAGGTGCTGAAGCTGTATTTAGCGATGAAGGAATTAATGAATGTTATAACAACATTGCTTACTATAAAGAAAATGCAAAAATTATTGCTAAAGCATTAGATGAAATTGGTGTATGGTATACTGGTGGTATAAACTCTCCATACGTATGGCTTAAATGCGGTATGGATTCTTGGGAATTCTTTGATTTATTGCTAAATGAAGCTCAAGTTGCAGGTACTCCCGGTTCAGGTTTTGGTAAGTGTGGTGAGGGCTATTTTAGATTGACAGCTTTTAATACAAAAGAAAACACCATCGAGGCAATGGAAAGAATAAAAAGGATTTTTAAAAAATAAGTTAATGAAAATGCGATAAAATCGGTATCTTAAGATACAAAACAGCGATCAATTTTAAGCGAATGTATATTTTTTACATTCGCTTTTTATTTTGTAATAGGACCAAAAGTTAAAAAATAAAATATATTGCTTTTTGCGCGCGCGTGTGATATTATAATAATATAACTCTAAAATAGGAGAAAAATAATGAAAGATTTTTGGCGTAAAGCTCGAATATATAACGTAAATAGTATTGAAAGGTATGCTTCAGGTTTTCCATATGACCAAGACAACAAGCCTAAAGTTGTTTCTTTAAATGGGGAATGGGATTTTAAATATTGTCCTACTGTTGAAAACATTCCAGTAGGATTTGAAAAAATCGGAGCTGATTTAAATGGCTTTGATAAAATCTCAGTTCCTTCTGAATGGCAAATTAAAGGATATGATACACCCATTTACACAAACACTAATTATCCTTATGCGTTAGAATCAAAATTTTTGCCAATGATTCCTCACGTTTATGGCCATTTAAATTCGGTTGGATGTTATTCAACTAATTTTAACGTCGAGGCAAATGGGGATAATGTTTTCATACGTTTTGGTGGCGTAGGAAGTTGCGCTGAAGTTTATGTTAACGGTGAATTCGTTGGTTATTCAGAAGACACCTTTGATTTCCAAGAATATGAAGTTACAAAATTTGTTAAAGAAGGAGTTAACAAGTTAGCCGTAGTTGTATATCGTTATTGTACGGGGAGTTATTTGGAAGATCAAGATATGTGGCGTTTGTCAGGTATTTTCCGCGACGTTGATTTAATATATAAGCCAAAGGTTGAAATATCCGACATGTACTTTTATTGTGATTTTTCTGATGATTTTCGCAATGCTACTTTAAATGGGAAATTGAATATTTTTGCAAATGGCCAATCGTTAAACAATCCTGTTTTAAAGGTTTCTATTGTTGATTACAATGGACAAGAAGATGCTATTTTTGAGGGAACATACAAATTAAATTCTTTATCAAATGGTGATAAGATTATTTTTGATTTAAAAGAAAAAATATCAAACTTCCGTTTGTGGTCCCATGAACAACCTAATCTTTATGCAATCGTAGTAGAACTTTTAGATAATGAGTATTTTGTTGATAAAAGAGCCTGTTCATTTGGCTTTAGAAAGGTAGAAATAGTTCCTATGCTTGCAGGGGAAGGCCCGTTTATTCTTCTTAATGGCAAACCTGTTAAATTTGCTGGCGTAAATCGTCACGAATTCCATCCCGAGTATGGTCATGCCGTTCCTGTTGATTTGATTGAAAAAGATATTATTCTTTGTAAGAAAAATAATATTACAGCTATCCGCACTTCACATTATCCAAATCAACCGGCTTTTTATGAATTGTGTGATAAATACGGTGTTTTAGTTATTTGTGAAAATAACTTAGAAACTCACGGATTGAGCTTGATTATACCTAGAAGCAATAAAATGTGGACGGAACAATGTTGTTACCGTATGCGTAATATGGTTAATACTTTCAAGAACCATCCATGCATAGTATCTTGGTCACTTGGTAATGAATCTGGTAGGGGCAAAGCGTTTATGGCAATGAGAAAAACTGCGCTTGCTATTGATAACACCCGTTTTATTCATTATGAACAAGATTTTAAACTTGAAGTAAGCGATGTTCTTTCCGAAATGTATGCTCATTATGAAAAAATGGAACCTATCGGTAAGAATAAACCAATCTGGCATGGTTCATATATGTTCTGCCCTACAGGGTGGCCAATGAGTCCGGAAAGATATCGTGATAAACCATTCATACAATGTGAATACGCGCATGCTATGGGTAATAGTTTGGGTAATTTTTCCGATTATTGGGATGAGTTTAAAAAATATGATAGATTGGCTGGTGGTTTTATTTGGGATTTCGCCGATCAATCAATTAAAGTTGTACAAGAAGACGGCACCGTTGAATGGAGATATGGTGGTGACTTCGGTGATAAGCCTAATGATTCTAACTTTGCATTTAATGGTATAGTTAGGGGTGATCGTTCACCAAATCCTGCTCTTTTTGAAGTAAGAAAACAATATCAACAAGTGGATATTGCTTTGGTTGATAATAAAATCAAGTTCTACAATAGATATTTGTTTACCAATCTTGACGAATTCAAATGTAAATTGGAACTACTGATTGATGGTGTACATACCGATGAGACAATCATTAATGATCTACCATCTATTTCTACTGGTGAAATCGGTGACATTAACTTGCCGTTAGATCTTGAGTTCGGTAATAGCGAGGCCTCTCTTGTTGTAAGTTTAATAACTAAAAAAGATGAATTATTTGAACAAGCCGGACGCGTTGTTGCGTATGAACAATTCACACTTAATAAAAAAGATTTATCTTTAAGCGAAGTAAAATTGCCAAGCACATATAATGAAACAAACGTTGAAGTTGTTGTTGCTTTTGGTAAATGTAGAGCGATTGTTGACAAGAGAACCGGCCAAATTATTAGTATTGAAATCAATGGTGAAGAAAGATTGAAGGAGCCTTTCCGTTTGAGTTTCTATAGAGCGGTTATTGACAATGATAGATTGCCTCAAGTTCCACCTTTTATCTCAAAATTAATTATGGGACTTGACAAGTTTAAAAATGCTCAAGCAAAATTGAGGGTTCGTAGAACAAATATATACGTTTCAGATGGAAAAGTACACGTATCTATAGAGTGGAGAATGCCCTACGTTCGTGAATTACGTACCATTTATATTTTCAATGGTGATGGAAGTATAGACGTTGAATTGAGTTTGATACCAAAAGCAGAGATGGAGAGATATGGATTCACTTTTGCTTTAAGAGATGGTGTAGACGGCGTTCAATTCTTTGGTAAAGGACCTCATGAAAATTATTGTGATAGGGCAACTGGTGCGATTACAAAAGTATATGAAGGTGTAGCAGAAGACTTTTTGCACGATTATTTGTATCCTCAAGAAAATGGCAATCATACTGACGTTCGTTGGTTGAGGATAGGTGGAAATCGTGGTGTAGAAATACTAGCAAATGAAAAGCCTTTTGAAGCAAGTGTTCATCCATATACCCTAGAAATGCTTGACAATGCAAAGCATTTGCACGAGTTAGAAGGTTTGGATTATTTAACCGTAAATATTGATGGACGTCAACGTGGCGTAGGCGGGGATACTCCGGCAATGGCTTGCTTGAAACCACAATACAAGATTTTGCCGAGGAAACAACAAAGCTTAAAGATAAGAATAATTGTTAAATAAAAATGATTGGTTTAGTCCTAGAAGGTGGAGGCGCTAAAGGCGCCTTCCACGTCGGAGTCTTAAAAGCACTATATGATCGTGGATATGAGTTCCAAGGCGTCGCTGGAACATCAATTGGTGCTATTAATGGTGCGTTGGTGGCGCAAGGGGACTTTGATCGCCTTTACGATTTATGGTATACGGCGACCCCTTCGCTTCTTTTTGACTTTGACGAGAACATGGTTTCTAGGATTCTAGATAACGACCTTGACAAAACTGTATTTAAATACATATTCCAAACAATTAAATTGTTGTTTGCTTCTAAAGGTGTCTCTCTAGATAAAGCAAAAGACCTTTTGGATAGGTTGATTGATGAAAAAAAATTAAGAGCTTCTAATATTGACTTTTGTTTAGTGACGGTTGAACATAGTGATGATTGGAAGCCTTTAGTTTTGTTTAAGAATGATATCCCTAATGGTGAAATAAAAGATTACATATTAACTAGCGCGTATTTGCCAATTTTTAATAGGGCAAAAGTTGATGGGAAGATGTTTATTGATGGCGGTATGTATGATAATTGCCCAGTTAATCCGTTGATTTATAGAGGATTTGATGAAATCATAGCCATTAGAACAGGCGCTAGAATGCCCTCCCAAAAAGTAATCGATAGATCTGTTAAAGTAAGTTATATTGATCCAAGCGAGCCTTTAGGAAAATTGCTTGATTTTAGAACTGATAGAATTAGATATAATATTCAACTCGGATATTACGATGGACTAAGGTATACTGATAATTTACTTGGTCTTAAGTACTATATTAGAAGACCCAGTTATAAAGATTTTATAAATTTTATTGAAAGTCTTAGTTTTCACACCTATGCAGAATGGTCCGAATTGTTAAATACAAAAGGTAACAAACAAAGCATTTTCTCAAAACTAGTAGAAACAGTTACGGAAGAACTTGATTTACCATGGGATTTGTCAAAAGAAGACGTTTTTATTGCAATGATAGAAAAATTCGCATCTGAATTAAGCTTAGAAAAATTTAAGATATATGACCTTGGTGAATTCTTTAATAAGGTGAAAGAAAGTTGGAAATATACTTCTTTTACTCGTTATGATAAAACTTTTTTGCTTGTAGACGCAGTAATGAAATATTATGGAGATTAATATGCAAGAACAAATTGAACAAGAGAGAAAGATTAAAAGTAATAATACAAAAAATACTATACTTTCTACGATTAAAAGTTTATCAAAAAGGTGGTTTATTGACGCTTTTACCGGTATGGCGCAAGGACTATTTTGTACTTTGATTGCAGGTACAATTTTAGCACAAATTGCTTCCTGGATATCGCTTTCAGGAACTGAAGCAGGAATTGCTGTCGGGAAATACATAAACTATGTTGCCTCTATTGCGAAAATGCTAATGGGAGCAGGCATAGGTGTTGGTATTGCAAACCAATTAAAGGCACCCAAACTTGTTATGTTTTCTTCAGCAGTAGCAGGTTTAGCCGGGGCTTTTGCGGATAAAATTATTAGCATAAACTTAGTCGCATCGTTTGCTCCAGGGAATCCCATTGGCTCATATATTGTTTCTTTAATTGCCATAGAATTGGGAATGTTAATTTGTGGTAAAACTAAGGTTGATATAGTTATTGTACCTCTAACGATAATGGTTGTTAGTTTATTATCCTTATTTATCGCTTGGCCTTTCATAAAGTTTGTAGATTTAATGAGTAAAGGCATAGCCTTAGCAACCGCGGCAACGCCTTTTGTAATGGGTATTATTGTTGCAGTAGTTATGGGAGTATTATTAACCTTGCCAACCTCTTCGGCTGCAATGTGGGTAGCAATTGCTACGCCAATACTTACGTCTACTTCAACCGATGCTACTATTATAGATGCGATGTATTTGGCTGGTGGTGCAGCAACGGTTGGCTGTGCATGTCAGATGGTAGGTTTTGCAGTACAAAGTTTTAGAGAAAACAAATGGGGAGGATTGGTTGCCCAAGGTATAGGAACTAGCATGTTGCAAATCCCCAATTTGATGCGTCATCCGATAATTATTGTTCCTCCAATAATTGCAAGTGCAATTGCGGGACCACTCTCTACAGTTGTGTTCGGTCTTCGTTGTGGTGCGGCCGGCGGTGGTATGGGAACTTCTGGTCTTGTAGGTGTGTTTGACGTCATTTCTCAATCACAAGGAGTCGTGCCGGATTGGAAAATAGGCCTCGGAATTGCGATTTGTATGTTTGTGATTCCCGTTGTTGTTTGTTTTGTTGTAAGCGAACTCTTTAGAAAGTTTGGTTTAATAAAGCCTGAAGATATGAAATTAGAGTTATAAGGTGAAAAATGTCCAAAATATTACTATTAGATAGTAACAGTTTAATAAATAGAGCTTTTTATGCTTTACCTCCTTTAGAAAATAAAAAGGGTGTATTTACCAATGCTATATTTGGTTATCTTTCTATGCTTGCTAGGCTTATTGTTGATTATAAGCCCACGCATATTTGCGCTGTGTTCGACCTAAAAGCACCTACGTTCAGGCACGTAAAATATGATTTATATAAAGCAACGCGCAAGCCTATGCCAAATGAACTTGCTAGTCAAATGCCAATTCTTAAAGAACTTTTAAGAGAAATGGGCATCACGATTTGCGAAAAAGAAGGATATGAAGCAGACGATATTATTGGTACTATAGCAAAAAAATATGATTTCGAAACTATTATCGTAAGTGGTGATCGAGACGTATTGCAATTGGTTGATGATAGCACTGTCGTATTTAATACCAAAAGGGGCGTTACAGATATAAAGGTATACAATATAGACACCTTAAAAGAGGAAAATTTAACTCCATATAGGGTTATTGAGTACAAGGCCCTTGCCGGTGATTCATCGGATAATATTCCTGGTTGCCCGGGCGTGGGGGAAAAGACAGCATTCAATTTGTTGGATACCTATGGTGGTTTAGACGGCATATTTGAAAACATTGATTTGATTAAAGGCAAGCTTGGTGAGCGTTTGCGTGCCAATAAAGAGCAAGTATATCTTTCGAAGGATCTAGCAACAATATTTACGGAAGTACCTTTGGAGATTTCTCTTGAAGACTTGGTCTTTGATAAAGATAACGTTAGCGATAGATTCTTTTCGCACCTTAAGGAGTTGGAGTGTTTTAAATTAATACCCAGATTGGATTTTAACAAGAGATTTGAAGGAGTTGATCTTACAAAAATTAAAGTAGATTCGGATACAAAAACTTTAATTGAAGAAGGATTACCTTTTGATGAAAAAAAACATAGTGTCAAAATTGTTGAAATTAAAGATGATGCTACTTTAAAGAGCGTTTTGAATTTATGTAAAGAAAGAATTGCCGTGGAGTTTAGTGGTGGAATTCGTTTTGCTTACGCTCCAGACGTAGAATACGTTGTCGTATGTTCAGAAACATTATTGGACGAAGGTGTTAATTTTGACCAAGCTATTGAGAGTTTTAGAAAGGTATTTGAAAATAAGGACATTACAAAAATTATTTTTGACGTAAAAGACAAAATGCATATTTTAAAGCAATATGACATTAAGCTTTCAATGCCATATGAAGACGTGTTATTAAAATCGTATCTATCTAATTCTAACTATGTATATAAAAACGCTAATGATATGATTTCAGCAAATGGGTATAGTGAAATAGCTTGTGGTTTATTCTCTTATAATAATCATTTGGATTTGGAACTTTGCAACAAAAAATTATCCTCTTTGTATTATGACGTTGAGTTACCACTTATCGAAGTATTGTTTGAAACGGAGTGCAATGGTTTTACTATCGATTTATCGGTTTTAGATCAACTATCACAAAAGTATACTAATGAGATTAACGAACTAACAAATGATATCTATGATCTAACCGGTGAAACATTTAACATCAATTCTAACCAACAACTAGGCGAGATTTTGTTTGAAAAACTGGGATTACCTCATGGTAAGAAAAATAAAACAGGGTACAGCGTTGCTGCCGAGATTTTGGAAGAGTTAGATCACCCCGTTGTAACCTTACTTTTAAGATATCGTCAAATTAAAAAACTGCAGTCTACCTATATTGATGGTATGCGTTCTGTTATAAACAAACAAACTGGTAAAGTTCATACCATTTTTAAACAATGTTTAACAACTACCGGGAGATTGTCCTCTACTGAACCTAACCTTCAAAATATTCCTATAAGAACGGAGGAGGGAAGAGAAATTAGAAGGATGTTTGTTGCGAGTAAGGATAACATTTTGGTAAGTGCAGATTATTCTCAAATTGAATTGAGGCTTCTTGCACATTATAGCGAAGATTCCGTACTTGTTAATGCGTATAAGAATGGAGAAGACATTCATTCGGTTACTGCTTCTAAAATTCATGACGTTCCAATTGCTGAAGTGACAAAATCTATGAGACGTAGTGCTAAGGCCGTAAACTTCGGTATTATTTATGGAATTAGCGCGTTTGGTCTTTCTAAGAACATTGGTATTAGGCCTTATGAAGCAAAAGAATTCGTTGAAAAGTATTTTGCAACTTATCCTAGTGTAAAAGAATATATGGATAGTAACGTAGCATATGCACAAGAAAATGGATTCGTTAGAACACTTGCCGGTAGAATACGATATTTCCCAGAATTTCGTTCTCCTAATAGGAATATAAGGGAGTTTGCAAAGAGGGCTGCGATGAATATGCCTTTGCAAGGTTCTGCTGCAGATATTATGAAAATTGGTATGTTAAAAGTATATAATGCTTTGAAGAACAATAATTGTAAGGCAAAAATAATTTTACAAGTGCATGATGAGCTTGTAATTGATTGTCCTAAAGATGAAGTGGAATTGGTTAAAAAATTGTTGGTTGAGAACATGCAAAATGCGGTGAAATTAAACATTCCATTAGTTGCAGATGCAAAAGAGGGCGACAACTGGTATAACGTTGAGTAAGATTATGATTGTAATAGTTGCTGGAGGAATAGGCGCTGGTAAAAGCGCTGTAATGAAGATTTTAGAAGACCTTGGTGCTAAGGTTATTTATGCTGACGTAATAAATAAACAATTGTTACAAGACGTAAATTATATTAAGAAACTAGGCGAGTGTTTTCCAAGCGTAGTACAAGAAGGAAAAATTAATAAAAAAGAACTTCGCAACATTATATTTAATGATGAATTAGCTAGATTAAAGTTGAATGCTATAGCCCATCCTTTAATATTTAAAAAGATCGATGAATTAACGAGAGGAAACGGGGTGTTTTTCGTCGAAATACCACTCTTTGAAGAATGTCACAAGAATATAAAATTTGATAAATTATGCGCTGTTAAAGCGTCTAAAAGTATTCGTGCTAATCGAGTTGCCTCTCGTGATGATATATCCATTGAAAGCGCCTTAAAGATTATTGAAGCTCAATATAAGGAAGAGGAAATATACGATAGGGCAGACTTCATTATTTATAATGAAAAAGATTTTGAAGATTTAAAGAACCAAGTTATAGAAATATATAATAATGTTCAATAAGATTATTCTGCACGTAGATTTAAATAATTTTTATGCTTCAGTAGAACGCTACTGGATCCCGAATTGCGTGGAAAGCCCATTGCAGTTTGTGGGGATCCTGACAAAAGACACGGCATTGTTTTAGCAAAATCAACGCTTGCTAAAAAAGCTGGTGTGCAAACGGCTGAGCCAATTTGGCAAGCTAAGCGCAAATGTCCCAATTTAATAGTTGTACCACCGCACTATTCAGAATACGTTAAGTATTCAAAAATGGTTAGGGATATATACGTCAAATACACGTCACAAGTTGAGAGCTTTGGACTAGACGAGTGTTGGCTTGACGTAACAGGTTCTACAAAATTATTTGGAAATGGTGCTGAAATTGCAGAAAAGATAAGACAAGACGTAAAAGACGTAACAGGAGGGTTAACCGTTTCGATAGGAGTTTCGTTTACTAAAGTTTTTGCGAAACTAGGATCTGATTTAAAGAAGCCAGACGCAGTTAGCATTATCTCTCCTCAAAATTATAAAGAGGTTGCTTGGCGTTTGCCAGTAGGGGATATGCTTTACATTGGTAGGGCTACTGAGCAAAAATTGAGAGCCTATAATATTCATACAATTGGTGATTTGGCTAGATTTGACAAACAGATAATTATTAGAGAGTTTGGAAAATCGGGTGAAAAAATGTATGATTGTGCAAACGGGTTAGATGATGATTCTGTTAAGTTATACACCGACAAAAGAATTCCAGAAAGTATTGGAAATGGTACAACAACGTCCGAAGATGTAAAAACAAGGTTGGAAGCGCAATCTGTAATATATTCTTTGAGTGAAATGATTGCATTTAGATTGCGGACGCTAAATATGGTTGCAGAGGGTGTTAGTATTTCTCTGCGTGACGTTAAATTAAGTACTCATACGAAACAAGGAACTCTTATAAGTCCAACAAATTCAAGTGATATAATTTCCAAAAAAGCAATGGATTTGCTTGACTCTTATTATGACTTTAAGAAGGCTATTCCATTAAGAACTATCACAGTTAACGTTTTTAAACTATTTCAAAGCGGAGAATTTGTTCAATATGATTTATTGCATGATGATAGTAAAAAGTTGGAATCTTTGGACAAAACTATTGATAAACTGCGCGAAAAATTCGGCTATAACGTTTTGCAACGCGCGCTAAACGTAGGTACAATTTTTGTTTGTGACTCTAAGGAAGCAGATGACGATTTTGTTCCTTTTGACAAGCAGTAGTTCATTTTTGATGAAATATTTTTTCTGGCATGTATTTTATTAATAAATATGTTATTAATCCGGTTAATACGCCAGCTATTCCACCAGTTAAAACAAGATAGGGTAAAAAACCAAAAACAAGGATATCACTCATTATGAGGTAAGCAATGCAAAGTTGTATTATATTATGAGTAATTGCACCTATAATTCCTATTGTAGGTAGACCTATTTTTTTTGTTCGTAATAGTAAATATGAAAAAGTTGTAGAAACCACTGATGCACTTAAGGAATAAGCTATCATCATAGGGTTTCCAACGAAAATAGGAACCAGTATAGATTTAAATAATGATATCGTAATAGTAGGAAAGAAGCCAATTGTAATACAAGCAAATAACAACACAACGTTAGATAAACCTATTTTAATAAAAGGTAAATAAGGAATAATTGGCGGGATATAGTTTTCTACTACACCTATAATTAGAGCAAGAGAAAGCAATATTCCTGTTAATGCTAGCTTTTTTGAGCGAATACTCATGAAGCACCTCCGGTAATGATTGTCTCTTGATCAGATTTAACGATAATGGTAACTTTATTTGGAGCACATACGATGCGTTCACCTGATTTGGAAATTTCTTTTGAGTGAACGCAAATCTTGTTCATACAATTGCTTTCTAGGACGTAACAATATCCATTTTCGATCACAATGGTCATATTGTTTTCTAATATGGAAATTGTTCGGTCTGTTTCAAGTGGATAAATACCAATTTCTTTTCCTTCATGATAAATTTCTATCATAGAGCCTGATTTAGTAGGAAAAGAAAAAACAAAACATAAGACTATTGCAATTAAAACAACTGCAATTATAATAGCATCTATAAAATTAAAAGGTTTTTTTGATTTATAGATATTAATTAAGTTTTGTTCTTGTTTGATCTGTGATTTCAAATAGGTCTTCTCCTATAGTGTAATACCCATTTTCAGTTAATAGTAAAGCAGAATAGCCATATTCTTCTACTACAGTTTTGCTAAGTTCATATCCTAATACCATAGTTGCTGTGGATAGGGCGTCACAAATGGTTGCACTTTCTCCTATTATTGTAGAAGCAATTATTGGATCGCTTTCAAAAGTTCCAGCAGGATAACCGTCAAGGCCTAGTACGTGATGATAGCGTTTTCCGTTTACTATATAATATCTTTCATAATCGCCACTAGAAGCCACAGCGCTGTTAGAAAGCGTAGCCTTTGCTACAAAACCTTCATTGCGAGGGTGAGCTACCATTAATTCTACTTCGCCATTAACTTTATAGGTTCTTCCTACGTCTATGACAACTTTTTTTTGTGTTTTGGCAATATCAAATGCTACGTCTACAGCATATCCTTTTGCAATTGCACCAAAATCAAGTTTGGCTTTGCTGTCTTTCTTCGTGATAGTCAAAGCGGTTTCATCAAGTGAAAACAAGTTGAAATCACAATATGACAAGACTTCTTGTATTTGAGAATTGTTTGGTATTGAATTGGATGCTCCTATAAACGTTGATGGAGAAAAACTCCATAACTCTGTTAGAGGGAATGTCGCGGGGTTAAACGCTCCATCTGTTTTTTTATGTACCTCTTTAGAAATTTTAAAGAGTTTAGCCGTTATCTCACTTACTTGGATGGGTTGGTTTGCAAGAGCTTCGTTTATTTTATAGACGTCACTATTAACGTTATTTGTTGATAGTGCATTGTCCAATACTACAAGTTGTTCATCGATTAGTTTACCTTTGTAATTTGCCGCTTTTCCTTCTATCTTAATACTATAATAAGTGCCGAAAATGTATTTTTCGGCATTATAAGAGCAACCGCTTAACGTCAAAACGGAAATTATTATAATTAAAATAGCAATGAATGCTTTTTGCATTAATCGACGATAGGTTCAGGTCTATGAGGTCCCACGTAAATAATACCAATGGTTCCAGGACCACAGTGAGAACCTATAACTGGTCCTATAAATTGAGGTATAATTTTAGCATTAGGAAGAAGACTTTGTAGTTTTGCAACAACTCTATCGCGATCTTCAGGACAAGCGCCGTTCATAACGAAGATTGGGAATTTATCCAAATCAGTAGCGTTTTCTGCAATTTCCTTAATTACAGTCATTAGAGCCTTGTTTCTACCAGCTACGTTGGTAGTGGGTATAAGAGTGCCAGCAGTAGTTAATTTAATTATTGGCTTTAGTTGTAGCATGGTGCCTAGAATTGCTTTAACAGCCGTAAGTCTTCCACCCTTTTTTAGGTACATAAGATCATCTGCAACAATGCTAGCATTAACTCTCATTTTTAGGTCTTCTAAAGCAGTTAATATCTCGTCAATATTTTTACCCTCATCAATTAGTTTTTTTGCATAAAGTACAAATATTCCGCTTGAAAGGCTTATTCCGAGAGTATCAAAGCGAACGAACTTGGCTTGAGGGTACTTTGGAGTTAACTCATCAAGGGCAATTTTAAGGTTGTTAAAAGTACCACTCATGTTGGAACTAAAAGCAACGTAAAGCATCTCTTCGCCTTTTTTAAAATAGGGCTCAAGAATTTGAACGTATTCAATAGGGTTTAAAGCTGCTGTTGAAGGCATGTTCCCAGCCTTAACGAGAGAGAAGAATTCGTTAGAACTTTCTTCAGTAATTAACTCGCAAAGTGAAGTTTTATTTTGGATTATATAAGGCATTTTAATGTGGTGTTCATCTCCCTCGATGCCATATTCTTTTGCAATATTAAAATTTAACTCACTGTCTGAATCATAAAATAAATGTATCATATTTTTCTCCTAATTATTGTTTAATTTTTCTCGTAAAAGTGACTTTTGGCGTTCAATGTTGGCAACAAGTTCAGCAAGAACTTTCTCGCGTGATAACCACCAGTCTCTCGACCAAACTCTTACGATAACCCAACCACGGCTTTCAAGGAATTTGAAGCGATAAACATCTCGTTCTAAAATGCTGTTGCTGGAATGGAAAGCACGGTAGTCACATTCTACTCCTAGTACGTAAGTATTTAATTCTCTATCAAATACGCCTATTGACAATTTGTAATCTGTATTACCAAGGTTAATGTCTACTTCGTAACCAAGATTTTCCAATGCTTCTTTAATTTGTATTTCATATGCGCCAATGGGATCAATGTTGGTGCTTGATTTGTGCATTGTGGACAAGATATCTTTAACTTCTTGTTTATTGTTTTCCGATACGGCACGGGCATATTGTAGGTACTTCTTTAGTAGCTTTGGACCATTATTTTTGGTCGTTTCAGCTCTATCGAGCTCTTCTGGTTCTATGCTAGTAACCACGTAAACCTTTTTCTTTGCACGAGTAATTGCAACGTTCAAACGATTTTCTCCACCTTCATTGGAGAGTGGACCGAATTGTGCAACAACTTTGTCGTAATCATTTTTTGCATATCCAACGCTAAAGATTATTATATCTCTCTCATCACCTTGAACGTTTTCAAGGTTTTTAACGAATAAGCTGGCATTTTCTCCGTCGACAATTCTATTTCTTTCATTAAATAGTTGTTTACGGAAGGTTTGGGATTTGTCAGCTTCGCTGTCAAGCAAATCTTCAATATATTCTTTTTGGTCAACATTAAACGTAACGATGCCAATGCTTTCGTTCATTTTACGATGATTAAAGATATTTTTAACCAATTTAACTACAGCAACTGCTTCCTCATGATTGTGTCTATTTTGCCAAGTTCCTTTAACTTTTATTCTTGTTATGGGAGTTTCTTTTGAATCTTTTGACGTATTGGGTGCGATCTGTAGTTTATTTTCATAGAATGCTGCATTGGAAAAGTCAATTAGTTCTGCAAATTGACTGCGATAATGGTACTGTAGATGTACGGGATAGTATCTAGAGGTTGCTAAATCAAGTAAGCTTTCTACTTCTAAAGCAGCCTGAGTAGAAAGATCATAGCCACTTGAATAGTCGCCAAAATACTTTTTAACAAAACCAGCGGTGGGGCGTAATTGTTTGTTATCGCCAGCTATGACGACTTTGCTACCACGATAAATACCGGGTAGGGCATTTTCTATGAATATTTGTGATGCTTCGTCAAATACAACAAGATCGAATAGATCACGTTTTAATGGGAATATGGTGCTAACCACCTCTGGTGATAATAGCCAACAAGGGAATAGTCTTAATAAAAGCTCGTCAAAATAATCGAACATCATTCGAATTGGTTTTAATCCACGTTGTTTTTGAATTTCATATAAATAATCTTTCGATCGCGGTTCGTTTTTGAAGTATTCGCTATATTCTTGGCTAAATTTGTTGTTAGCTAAAGATTTAGAGATTTCACGTTGGTCTGCCTTGAGGAGTAATACTCTATTTCGTAAATCATCAAAGGTTACTGTTTTTGATAAAAATGGTTCAATATATTTGTCCATAGAGACTATTTCGTGATAAATGCGTATGGGAATTATCTTCTCTAAGACAAATTTCATTGAATCTAGCGTTTGTTCGGAATTGAAATAGGCAAAATCAAGTAATTCTTTAACGTTTTGGGATAAGGAATTAATGGCATTATTCATATCGCGAACTTTTACGTAATTATTTAATGCATCGCGTAATTTGATTAGCATAGAAGTATTGCCGTTAATCAATCCACCGATGGCTAAAGCATAGCCCTCATGATCTAAAACCTTACTTAATTTCTTATATTCTTGTGTAAAATCTTCAAGAGCTCGTTTAGCAACGTTTAAGTCTATCTTAACGTTGTCATAATATCCGTTATATTTGGCTTGCAAGAATGGGAACATTGGCCAAAAAGCAGGGAAATACGAGAGGTGCAAACACTTGGTTAGTGACGGATGTTCAAAATTTGTTATAATATGCGCCACTTTCTTTAGTGATGCACGATCGGTATTACCATTTTCTAGGTAAAAAGTTGTTAAATAACGGCTATATGGATATTTTGATGCATCAAATGGAACTAGATTTGATGATAGAATTTCATCTATCAAGGTCCTAGCTTCCTTTAATTGATGCATATCGACATCCGGCAATATGTGAGAAACCATTTGATTTTCTTGTATTGATTTAAGTTGTGATATATAAAGATTAACTAGGTTTTTGTCCTTTATAAGTCTTACGTTCTCGCTTAAATCGGTATAGTTATATGAAACAATGTTTGAGTTAGCAAGTTTCTCATATAGTTTGTAGTCCTTTGTATCTTTACCAATATTGTATGAGCCAGCATACATTTCTTGAAGAGTTAGACCAAAAGGAGTTTTGTTAAATAGAGTATCACTTATTGATTGCAATACTTCTATTTCTTGATTTATGTTGCCTTCTACTTTTTTGAATTTTGCTAAATTATCGGAATAGTTGGAGGCAAGGGTAATGGAGTGCATCGTACGTACTCTATCAAAGAAGGCAAGTTTATCTTTTTCTGGATTAGGAATTAGCATGGCTTTGTTGTTTAATTTTCCAAGGCGGGAATAAACAACGTCAAGAGCAGCACGCTTTTGGCTTATTACTAATACTTTTTTACCTTTACAAAGGGCATCGCTTATTATATTAACGATGGTTTGCGATTTCCCTGTTCCGGGAGGTCCATATATTACAACGTTATTCTCTCTATCAATTATTGAAAGAGCGTTTTCTTGGGCGTAATCAAGATCGTTTATTGAATAATAAGAAGGTGAAAGTAAATTATTTTGACGTTTATTTGCCTTCTTTTTTCTTTTACGTTCAGCCCGTGTTTCTTTTTTTGTTGATGGAGCTAAAAGTGCATCGATCGCAGGCGTTGTTAGATTATTCTTTTCCAACGATAGATAATCGTTATAGATAGCATTGGCAAGAGGGAATTTGCCAATTACAGCATAATTCCTTATTTCTAAACCATCTATTGGTAGGCCTGCAGAATCGAATGTTTGAAGAGTTTTTCTTCTTACATTACGAATTTTAAAACCATTAGCATTTAAGTATTCAATAACGTCATTAGGGTTTTTAAATATATCGTCTGAAAGTGGGTCAAACTCTTGGATTAGCTTATCAGTAGGTACGTTATGCTCTTTCGAGTAGGCAAGAATTAATGCCTTATTTAGCATAATTGGTTGATTTGGAGAAAGGGTAAGAGTTGCTTCGTCCTTTTCTATGTGAATGTGGACGGGAAATAGTAGTAGGGGGGCCTTGAGTTGGATATCTTTAGAAAGATTGCCAATAACAAAAGGATAGCCTACGTAAAGGTCATAAAGCCCAGTTTCTTTTTCGACTTCTTCAGCTTCACGTTTTAAGTATCTCAAATTGCTCATTTGAGCGGAAATAATTTTGCTAGCAGGCTTTTGCTCGCTTTTTTGTTTTTTAAGAGTAATTACTTCTTCTGTTGCTAAAATTTCTTGTTCGACTATAGAAAGGCGATTAACCTCTGATGCTAATTCATCAGCTTTGGTTGCTTGTTTGACTATTTTTGAAACAACCTTTTCATTTATGAGAGAAAAGGCACGTTTTTCATGCCAAAGGAA
This sequence comes from Candidatus Stercoripulliclostridium sp., assembly GCA_045577735.1. Classification (GTDB taxonomy): domain Bacteria; phylum Bacillota; class Clostridia; order Christensenellales; family DTU072; genus Stercoripulliclostridium_A. Next base: position 119,199 of record JAZNIY010000004.1, read on the forward strand.
GGATATGAAATCGTCTGTGTCGTTGCGATTTTCCATAATAGCTCCAATGTCATAGCTGTATTTTTTAACAATTCCTTTAAGGTATAAGCTACGATTTGAACCACTAATTTGGATAAAACGCTCTTTGTATTTGCTATAAATTGGATTCATATTTTCTCCTTATCTGGAATTTATGTATTTTACACATAATAACCTACTATATAATAACACATACGCGCGCGTTTGTAAATAAACAAAATCAAAAAAACGTAGAGTGGCATTTTTAGTGATATGATTACAAATTTCTATATATTTTAAACTTAGAATATTAAAAAAATTTTTATTAGAACAAAAAGTCTTATTATTCTTTTAAAATTAATCTATTTGTGATATTATATTAATAATTGTAAATATACGGAGGGTACAATGAGCTACGCTGACAAAGTATTTGTTCAAAACGTTAAAGATATTTTGGAAAATGGTTATTCGGATGAAAATCTTGTCGTTCGTCCCCACTGGGAAGACGGAACGCCTGCTCATACTATTAAGAAATTTTGTATCGTAAATCGATATGATCTTCAAAAAGAGTTTCCAATTATTACCGTAAGGAAAACATTCTTTAAGTCATGTATTGATGAACTTCTATGGATTTGGCAAAAGAAATCCAATAAGATTTGTGAACTAAAGTCAAAGATTTGGGACTCTTGGGCAGATGAAAACGGAACTATTGGCAAAGCTTATGGCTATCAACTTGGCGTAAAGCATAAGTATAAAGAAGGTGAATTTGATCAAGTAGATCGTGTATTGTACGATTTAAAGAACAATCCGCAATCTCGTAGGATTATGACAAATATTTTTGTTCACCAAGATTTGCACGAAATGGGTTTGTATCCTTGTGCTTATTCTATGACTTTTAACGTAAGTGGAGATACTCTGAATTGCATCTTGAACCAACGTTCACAAGATATGTTAACAGCAAATAATTGGAACGTCGTACAATATGCCGTATTACAACACATGATGGCTCAAGTGAGCGGGCTAAAAGTAGGTGAATTTGTTCACGTTATTGCCGATGCCCACATTTACGACAGGCATATTCCTATTGTTAAAGAGATTATAGAGAGAGAACAATTTGACGCTCCCAAATTTGTTATAAACAAAGATGTTAAGAATTTTTATGATTTTACCGTTGATGATTTTCAACTAGTCGATTATAAAGCTACGCCTCTTGACAAACCGGTGGAGGTTGCAATTTAATGAAGACGATAGTTGCAGTTGATAAAGAATGGGGAATTGGAAAGAACAATGGTCTTCTTTTCCATCTGCCGGCAGATTTAAAGTATTTTAAAGAAAAGACTTTGGATAAAATAATAGTAATGGGCGGGAATACATTACTTTCTTTTCCTGGGTCAAAACCACTTCCCAGACGTACTAATATTGTATTATCTGACGTGTTTACTCGTGATGATTGTCTTGTTTGCTCTACATTAGAGGAACTATTTAAAGAGCTTAAAAAATACAACACAGACGACATCTTTGTCGTTGGTGGCGCGATGTTTTATAGGACTATGATAGATTATTGCGATGAAGCTTTAATCACTAAAGTTGATTCTACAAACGAAGCTCAAGTATTCTTTCCCAACCTTGATCAAAAGGACAATTGGATTGAAGTAGAAAGTGGTGAACCAATGTTAGATAACGGACACGTTATTCGATTTACAAAATACATAAATACAAACGTGAAGGAGTTAAAATATGAATAAAATCAAAATGTTAAATCCAATTGTTGAATTGGATGGCGATGAAATGACTAGAATACTATGGCAAAAAATTAAAGATATTTTGATTTTACCTTACGTTGATCTCAAGTCGGATTACTATGATTTAGGTCTTCCCGAGCGTGAAAAAACAAGTGACCAAGTAACGATTGATGCTGCAAATGCTATTAAAAAGTATGGTGTTGGTGTTAAATGCGCTACTATTACTCCCAATGCACAAAGAGTTGAAGAATACAATTTAAGCAAGATGTGGAAGTCACCTAATGGTACGGTAAGATCCATTTTGGACGGTACTGTTTTTCGTGCGCCTATCTTGGTTGACGGTATAAAGCCGTTAGTTGCAAATTGGAATAAACCTATAACCATAGCACGTCATGCATATGGTGATGTTTATGCTGGTGTAGAGGCATACGTTCCAGAGGGTGGTAAAGTTTATATTTCTCTCCCTAATGGTGAACAAAAGTTAATTAAGGATTTGTCTACGCCTGGTATAATTCAAGCAATGCATAACACCGACAAGAGCATTTCCAGTTTTGCTCGTTCTTGCTTTAATTACGCGTTGTCAACGAAACAAGATTTGTGGTTCTCCAGTAAAGATACTATAAGCAAAATTTATGACCACAGGTTTAAAGATATCTTCCAAGAGATATATCAAAATGAATATAAGGCTCGTTTCGAAGAACTTGGCATTGAATATTTTTATACCTTGATCGACGATGCAGTTGCTCGTGTAATGCGTTCTTCTGGTGGATACATATGGGCGTGCAAGAACTACGATGGAGACGTTATGAGCGACATGCTTGCGACTTCATTTGGCTCACTTGCGATGATGACCTCAGTTTTGGTTTCTCCCGAAGGCAATTACGAATATGAGGCAGCACATGGAACCGTTACTCGTCATTACTATAAACACCTAAAGGGTGAAGAAACTTCTACTAACTCCGTTGCAACGATTTTTGCTTGGACCGGGGCTTTAAATAAGCGCGGTGAATTAGATAACTTACCTGAGCTTCAAGCATTCGCAAAGAAACTTGAGAAAGCTACTATCGATACTATTGAAAGTGGAATCATGACAAAAGATTTAGTAGGGCTGTTCCATAAGGATGGCGTAACACCCCGAGGTGTAAATAGTTTTGATTTCTTGAAGGCAATAGCTGAAAGGCTGTAATATGAATATTATCAAGATAAGATATCCTTTAATGGATGCTAATTCGTATTTATTATATTGGGATGGTGATAATGCAGTTTTGATCGACGCCGTTCCACACAGTTATGAAAAAGTTAAAGAGCTTTGCAAAACACTAAAGAAAAGGGTTAAAGCTGTTTTACTTACTCACGGTCATATTGATCATATGGTTGATGCCATTAAGTTTCAAAACGATGGAGCATTGATTTGCATCGGTAGACATGATAAAGATAAACTGCATACGGATAAAAATTTAGGCAAACGCCTAGGTATTCCATATGAGCCAACAAATGCAGATCGTTTCTTCGATACGTATAGATATTATATAGATTGTCACCACATAGACGCGATAGAAACGCCAGGACACACCGTAGGAAGCTTATGCTATTATATAGAAGGCGTTTTGTTCACAGGTGATACATTATTTAAAGGCACGATAGGAAGAACGGATTTTGAAGATGGAAGCTTTAATGATATAATGAATTCATTAAAAAAACTATATAACAAATACCCACACAATATACCAATATATCCAGGCCATGGACTTGAAACAACGCTTGAATTCGAAAAGAAACATAACCCATATTTCGAAAACTTATGAAAATAAATTTTATTACAGATAATTTACCTACTTATATGAATGATGTGCCCGAGGTGATTCGGGCATTTTCGCCCCATATTACTTTATCTGACGATGGGGAGCTCGTAACAATTTTCGTATCTGAAAAAGAGGGCTCGGTTTCCGTTGCAATTCAAAGTGATAAGCATGGTGAATTTACTAGCTTAGAAACAATAGACTTTCTATTCGGTTCTTTAGAATACAAACGACTAGCTAAGCGTTGTGCTAAAAAACTTTTATATTCATTCTGTAACAAAATCACAGGGGTTAATCTACCTTACGGATCGCTTACCGGCGTTAGGCCTACAAAGCTCTATTATGATCTGATTGGTAGCACAAGCAACATAAAGTCGGTATTTATAGATGAATTTTGTGTTGAGCCTAAGAGAGCTGAATTAATAGAAAACGTTGTTAAAACACAAAGTGGAATATATTCAACGGCACAAGATGAAGTGGATATATTTGTTAATATTCCCATATGCCCAACAAGATGTAAATACTGTTCCTTTATTTCAACTGAATATGGACGTGTAAAAAAACTAGTTCCAGCTTACGTTGAATGCGTTAAAAATGAACTCGAATTAATTAATGAAAGAGTTGTTAATGAAAAATTAAAGGTTCGCAGTATATATTTTGGAGGTGGTACGCCGACTTCGCTTTCTGCTGAACAATTAAAACAATTATGTTCGTGCTTGAAATATAACGTTGAATTTACCGTTGAAGCAGGACGTCCCGATAGCATAACTGCTGAAAAACTACAAGCACTTAAGGATAGTGGTGTTACGCGTATATCTGTAAATCCTCAAACATTTAAAGATTCAACTTTAGAAATCTTAGGTAGAGCACATAATACGGAACAACTCTATAGTGCTTATGAGTTAGCAAGAAAATTCGGATTTGACATAAATATGGATTTAATAGCAGGTCTTCCTAACGAAAGTTTTGAAGATTTTAGTGCTTCTTTAAATCGCGCTTTAGAATTGTATCCAGAGAATATTACCATTCATACTTTATCAATTAAGAGGGGATCCACCCTTAAGTTAGAAGGCTCTGAAAAAACAATGGACGGCAGTATTAAAAAGATGACTGATTATTCCATTGATTTGTTAAGCAAAGCAGGTTACTTTCCTTACTATATGTATCGCCAAAAAAACATGGCGGATGGATTAGAGAACGTAGGTTGGTGTAAGCCCGGTAAACAATGCATTTACAATATCGATTATATGGAAGAGACCACGACAGTCCTTTCCGCTGGGGCCGGGGCAATGTCTAAGATGGTGTTTCATGAAGCTGGTAGGATTGAGAGGAATTGTAATCCAAAGGGTTTTGAGGAATATTTACGACGTAGAGGTGCTTTATAAAATAATTTATATAATAATTTATGAATTTCGCTTTACTTTTTTGTCAACAATATGATATATTAACCAAGCGATTTACCCGACCCTCGGTTTATATGTAATTTATAGTCTGGGAGACGGGCGGATTAGCTCATTCAAAAAGGAGTAAATTATTATGAACAAAGAAGTAAAACAACAAATTATTGCTAAGTATGGCAGAAGCGAAAACGATACCGGTTCCCCCGAAGTTCAAATCGCTCTTATAACCAAGAGAATCGAAGAACTTAATGCTCACCTTTCTGTACACAAGAAAGACCACCACAGCCGTCGTGGTTTGCTCAAGTTAGTAGGTCAAAGAAAGAATCTTCTTCGTTACCTAATGGAAACTAACATCGAAGGTTACAGAAACCTTATCGCAGAACTCGGAATTCGTAAATAAGCATTATCGGGGTGGCGTTTTGTCACCCCTTTTTTTATTCAAAAACAATCAAAATAGATTATTTATAAAAATATTTTAGGTTTCCACGGATGGAAACAGGAGGCAAAATGAAAGATAGTAGAATTTTTAAGACAGTTATTGGTGGTCGCGAAGTTAGCGCAGAAATTGGAGGTTACTGTTCACACAGTAACGGAGAAGTTCTAATGCGCTGTGGCGACACCGTAGTTCTCACCAACGTTACTATGGCAAAATCAGTTCGTGAAGGTATGGATTACTTCCCTCTAGGAGTAGATTTTGAAGAAAAGATGTATGCGGTTGGTAAGATTCCCGGTGGATTTAAAAAGAGAGAAGGTCGTCCTGGCGACAAAGCCATTTTGACTTCTCGTTTAATTGATAGACCTATTCGTCCATTATTCCCAAAGGGCCTTTACAATGACGTAACCGTTATCGCAACCGCTCTAAGCGTTGATTATAATATTCCTCCAGAAGTATTTGGTATGCTTGGTAGCTCCATAGCTCTTTCAGTATCCGATATTCCTTTTAATGGACCTACTGGTAGTGTTATGGTAGGCTACGTTGATGGAGAATATATCATCAATCCCGATAGTGCACAACGTGAAGTTTCCAAGTTAAACCTCGCTCTAAGCGGAACCAAGGATGCTATTATGATGGTTGAAGCAGGTGCTAACGAACTCACGGAAGAAGAAATGCTCAACGCTATTCTATTCGGTCACGAAGAAATCAAAAAAATCGTTGCTTGGATTGAAGAAATTCAAAAAGAAGTTGGCAAGCCCAAAAAGGAAGTTGAACTTTACCACGCTCCTGAAGATATCGAAAAAGACGTTAAGGCTTATGCACAAGATAAGATTAACTATATGTTCGACACCCACGATCGTAACGTACGTGAAGCACGTGAGGAAGAAATCACTGCTGATATCATGGCTCACTTCGAAGATATTTATCCCGATAATAGACGTGATATAAACGATATCCTTTACGCAATGAAGAAAGAATGCGTTCGCGCAATGATAGCAGACAAAGGCGTTCGTCCCGATGGTCGTGGACTAACCGATATTCGTCCTATTTGGTGTGAAGCAGGTCTTCTCCCCAGAGTACATGGTTCAGCTGTATTTACCAGAGGACAAACTCAAGTTCTTACTACTGCAACACTAGGTACCATTTCTGAAGCTCAAAAGCTAGAAGGTCTTGATGATGAAGTATTCAAGAGATATATCCATCACTACAATATGCCTGGATATAGTACCGGTGAAGCCAAGCCCTTACGTAGTCCCGGTAGACGTGAAATAGGTCACGGTGCATTGGCAGAACGTGCTCTAGAACCCGTTCTTCCTAGCGAGGAGTTCTTCCCATATGCTATTAGAACAGTATCTGAAGTTATTAGCTCCAACGGCTCTACTTCTCAAGCATCAGTTTGTGGTTCCACTCTTGCTCTTATGGATGCTGGTGTTCCAATCAAGGCTCCAGTTGCCGGTGTAGCCATGGGGCTAATCAAGGATGACGTTAACAACAAGTTGCACATTCTAACCGATATTCAAGGTATCGAAGACTTCTTTGGCGATATGGACTTTAAAGTAGCTGGTACTGAAGAAGGTATTACTGCTATCCAAATGGATATTAAGATTAAAGGTATTAATCGTGAAATCCTTACTCGTGCACTTGAGCAAGCAAGACAAGGCAGATTGCACATTCTTGGCAAGATGCTTGAAGTTCTTCCTGCTCCCAGAAAAGAGCTCAGTAAGTGGGCACCCAAGATCGTTTCTTTCTCCATTAATCCCGATAAGATCCGCGAAGTTATCGGCAGTGGCGGAAAGACTATTAACGGCATCATCGAACAAACTGGCGTTAAAATTGATATAAGTGACGATGGTACCATCTTTATCGCTTCCAGCGATGCTGATGCTATTGCTAAGGCACGCAAGATCGTTGAAGATATCGTTCGTGAATACGAAGTGGGCGAAGAATTTGATGGCGAAGTAGTTAAGATTATGGAAAACGATAAGGGACAATTTGGCGCAAGCGTAAAAATCGCTTCCAACAAAGATGGCATGATTCATATCAGCAAGTTATCTAAGGAACGCGTTGAAAAGGTAACTGACGTTGTAAACGTAGGTGACAAGGTTAAAGTTAGAATCATTAAAATTGATGAAAAACAAAGAATCGACCTTAAACTCATTAAAAAATATTAAAATCACATAAATACATTAAACGGAGGCAATAATGCAATACACTCACGAAGTTGAAAAAATGGTTTGTGTAGCAAAGGGACCTAACCACGGACCCGCACCCATTCCCGAAGAAGGCAAATGGATTAAGGCTAAGGAAATTAGCGACATTAGTGGTCTTACCCATGGTGTTGGCTGGTGTGCACCTCAACAAGGGGCTTGTAAACTTACCCTTAACATTAAAGAAGGTATCATCGAAGAGGCTCTCGTTGAAACTCTTGGTTGCTCCGGTATGACTCACTCTGCAGCTATGGCAGCAGAAATTCTTCCTGGTAAAACTATTCTTGAAGCACTTAATACCGACCTTGTTTGCGATGCTATTAACACTGCAATGAGAGAACTATTCCTACAAATAGTTTATGGTAGAAGCCAATCTGCATTCAGTGAAAACGGACTTTCAATCGGCGCCGGTCTAGAAGACCTTGGTAAAGGTCTACGTAGCCAAATTGGTACCATGTATTCTACCAAAGCAAAGGGCGTTAGATATCTTGAAATGGCTGAAGGTTACGTTACTCGCATCGGTCTTGATGAAGATGGTGAAGTTATCGGTTACGAATTTATCCGTCTAGGTCAAATGCTTGAACAAATCACCGTTAAAGGTGTAGATCCTGCAGAAGCACTTAAGAAGTGCACCGGTACTTATGGCCGTTTTGCAGATGCAGTTCGTAAGATTAACCCCAGAGTAGAATAGTGGAGGTGCAATATGGAAATTAGATTTGAAGGTTTTGATAGAAGAATTGATAAAATCAATGCATTTTTAAATAGCATTGGCATTAAAGACCTTGCTGAAGCAAAGAGCATTTGTGACAATAAAGGTATTGACGTTGAAGCAATCGTAAAAGGCGTACAACCCATCGCTTTTGAAAACGCAGTTTGGGCTTATACTATCGGTTGTGCAAACGCAATCGTAAAGGGCGCAACAAAGGCTGCTGATGCTGCTGAAGCAATAGGTGCTGGTCTACAAGCATTCTGTGTTCCTGGTTCTGTTGCCGACACTCGTAAGGTTGGTTTGGGACATGGTAACCTTGCTGCTAAACTTCTCCGTGAAGAAACCAAGTGCTTTGCATTTGTAGCTGGTCACGAGTCATTCGCAGCTGCTGAAGGTGCTATTGGTATCGCACGTTCTGCTAATAAGGTACGTAAAGAGCCTCTACGCGTTATCCTTAATGGTCTAGGCAAAGATGCAGCATTTATCATTAGCCGTATCAATGGATTTACCTATGTAGAAACTGATTACAACCAATTTACCGATGAACTTACCGTTGTTAGAGAAAAGGCTTACAGCAATGGTGAAAAAGCAAAGGTAAGATGTTATGGTGCAAACGACGTTAACGAAGGCGTTGCAATCATGATTAAAGAAGGTGTTGACGTTGGTATTACTGGTAACAGCACTAATCCCACTCGCTTCCAACACCCTGTAAGTGGTACTTATAAGAAATGGTGTCTTGAAAATGGCAAGACCTACTTCAGCGTAGCATCCGGTGGTGGTACTGGTAGAACTCTTCACCCTGACAATATGGCAGCTGGTCCTGCATCCTATGGTATGACTGATACTATGGGCAGAATGCACAGTGATGCTCAATTTGCTGGTTCTTCTTCTGTTCCTGCTCACGTAGAAATGATGGGCCTTATTGGTATGGGTAACAACCCCATGGTTGGAGCAACAGTTGCAGTTGCTGTTGCAATTGAAGAAGCAAATAAATAAGTTAAAAATTGTTGCAAAAAGAAACCATCGGATATCCGATGGTTTCTTTTAGTGCTAAATATCTAAATAAGATGAATACTTTAATAAAGTTGTATGATTTTAGTTGATTTTTTTTGTATTCGATTATAAAATATATAAGTACCAATGCTAATGTAGCACAGTAGGTAGTGCGGTTCACTCGTAATGAACAGGTCGCCGGTTCGAGTCCGGCCATTAGCTCCAAAGACCCTAAAAGGGTCTTTTTTACTTTTTTATTACACTAGGTTACATATTGACATTATAATACTACAATAATATAATTTTTTTATATTATAATTACGGAGTATGTATGGCTAAATTTAAAATTTTTGTATCGCTTATTCTTTGTGTTTTATTATTTACCTTTTGTGTTTCTTGTACTCCATCATATGGCGACGAGGACAATTTTATTGAGAAACCAATATATGAACAAGTAATTAATACAACAAATAATATTGCCACTAAATCGATTTATTCAAACACAAATTTAAAATTTATATTTTACAAATATGATGGAACGCCTTGTCGAATCAACGAAAATATTCTACTAAATAGAATAAATGATGGAGTTGACCAATTTATTTCTTTAAACGTTCATACTACCGAGATTTCTAGTTACGTTCAAGATTTAGTTAATTCTTTTATTGATATAATGGGAATGAACGGTAAAGAAAAACCTTTAGTAGCAATAGAAGATTTTTTATTTGGTAGAAAATTTATTGCTCTACAAATGGGAAAAACTAATGATACGGTTAATGCTCAAATAGAGTTGGTCGATAATGATGCAACTCCATTATTTAGCTATTCCGATGATGGACAAGAAATAGTAGATTTTAAAGGAGGCTGGGGAGCAGTTAAATATAGTGATTTTTTAAATTTCCAACAATCAGCAACGATTGATTATTTAAAAAATTTTGATTTAATTAATAACATTTTTAACGTTTGGGAGTTGCCTTTTAATAAAACGGAGGCTGTTGATATAGCGGATTCAAAAATGGTTGATTACAATAGTAAGAGCGTATATAATTACGAACTAACCTATAATAAGGATAGTATAATTAATATGCTAAAAACCCAATTTGAGTTTTATATAAGTGAATACTTTAAAGATAATAAAGAAGATTACGATTACGTTAAGGGTTATTACGACAAATATGTAAACGTTCTTTTAGCTTTATTTACAATTGGAGATTTCAAAATCAATGTTTTAGTTGATGAAAATAGTCGAATTTTACATACGGATACCTCGTGGAATGTTAAATTTGAAATAAATATATCTCAAATTGAAAATATTATGCAAGATGAAGGTTTTCCGAAAGAAAATATAACGGCTGTTGTAAGTATTTTAAATCTTGTAAACTCTGCATTTATAGGATGTAGTAACAAAGCTAAAGGGAATTTTGAATTTGGTTTTGAACTGAAGCACGTAGAAGATTATGACTATGATAATATTTCTTTAGATAAGACTTCATCTGTTTTCACTGAGTATGATGAAAATGAGCCTGGACGTGTAACAATAGAATATATTTATGATAATGAAAAAGAGCGTAATCGTTGGGGATTCGTTAATATTCCGTCGAAGGTCAACGAATTGTATAATAATGACCAAGAAGCAGAAGAGGATTTTGATGGTGAAATCCAAAACTAAATAATTATTTTAATATTTAACTTCAAAATAAATTATTTGTGAGGGGAAATTATGAAGATTTGTTTTGGAGACTGATGAATGTTACCTAGATTTAGTGTAAAAAAGCCACTTACAGTAGTTGTTGGTATAATTATGATTTTAATAATCGGCGTTGTTGCTTATATAAGCTTAGGTGTCGATTTACTTCCAGATATGGAATTACCATATATGATAGTGGTTACTATTTATGCTGGTGCAGAGCCTGATGTGGTTGATACGGAGATAACAGCACCACTAGAAGCTAGCTTTGCTACAGTTTCAAACGTTAAAAGGATGAATAGTACTTCTAATGAACACTATTCTATGATAATTTTAGAACTAGAATCAGGAGCCGATACCTCGGCTGTTAAATCAAATCTAAACGATGCGATAGCTCTCACGTCTTTACCAGAATCGGATATGCTTAACGACCCAATGATTATTGAAATTGACCCAAGTATGTTACCGATAATGAGTTTAAGTGTAAGTTATGACGGGGAATCTAATGAAGAGATTAATGCCTTTTTAGAACAAGCAATATCAAAGATAAATTCAGTCAATGGTGTAGCTAGTGTGTCTACAAGCGGATTAGTTTCCAAATACGCTTTTCTTAATTCGAACGTTACGAATACAGCAAAAAACCTAATTACTTCGTTAGAAGAAAAATTTGAAATTGGTTTATCTTTGTCTATAGAACAGAAAGAATCTTTAAGGATTGAATTGAAAAACGTTTTGGATAATGCCGAAAATAATAATGAATTAAAAACCAATGGTGTTTTAGATTCAGAAAAGATTTTAGATTACTGGATACGTCAAATCGAAAATTCAAGCAATAATTCTTCAAATAGCGAAGAAGATACCGCTATATCAAATTTTGTAAATGATTATTTGATTAGTGAGTTTAAAAAAGATGGCGTTGCACGAAATGCAGCAATAGCATTTATAGAAAATGCCATCAATAATTCATATATTGTTGAAGAAGGCAATGAAAACAAAAAAATATTTTACAATTTAATCGATGAATTGACTTATTCGTCATTGATAGATTTTGTAGAACATTATATGAGTTCTATGCTTACTGTTCTAACGGAAGATATATATAAACAAGTTATTTTTGCACAAGATTTTAATATGCCTGCCGGTAGTATAAACGAAGGTGCATCAAGTGTTGTAGTTAAGGTTGGTGATAACGTCAATAATAGAGAAGAGTTTATTTCAATGCCGGTATTCACTGTCGATTTGGGCGAGCAACTAAAATCGTACGTAGAAAGAGTTGAGTTTATTTTAAACATTATATCGTCAACCTTAGAAGATGGTTCTTTAACAATTACGGATAGCCAATTATTATCTTTAGCAGAAAATATTGCTTATCAAGCAGAGTTAGTAGAAGATTATGCAGAATGGGTAGTAAATGCTATGACTTCAGATAATACTATAAGTGCTTATTATATGAGTGAAGAAGCAAAAGGAAAATGGATAAATTTTCTTAATAGTGAATATCTGGACGTAAATAATATAGAACGTAATCCATTTTTTGATTTAACTGCATCGTGGTCAAGTGAAAATCAACCGATTGAATGGCGTAGTGAATTATTAAAATGTATAAGAGATAACCAATTGTATTTGCCCGAAAATACAATAATTTCGGAAACTACTTATTGGAATGATGAATATACTAACTATTATTATGATAGAATTATTAACCTTAGAAATAGTGCCATAGATGGAAAGCCTAGTGAGAATGATTTTAGTGCATACGCAAATTACGTAATAGAACAAGTAACATTTTTGAACAATGAAAATCGTACTTTGTGGAATAGTTTCTTGATGGAAAACGATACGTTTATTCAAGGTATCGATTTAATAGAGAATAATGAAAATGCAGATTGGAAAATAAGCACTCTTTCTTTGGTGCTAGAACAAGAATTATATCCTGATAATTGGTCAAATTCGACAAAGCTAAGTGTCAATACCAACTTAGAATTAGCTAAAAACAATCTGCTTATAGGAAAACCTGTTGACGTAAACGGTTATGCCAATCTTGCAGTATATAACGTTGCAATTTTAACAAGTACATCAAATTATTATTTATCACCAAGTGCTAGAAATACTTGGGTAGAAAAAATATCTCATGACACGGGCTTTATAGATTTAGTATCTACAATTGGTGAAAACGATAACTATATGTATATGGTATATAACTATTTATACAAAGATTTCAATCATTATGTATCAGCTGAAAATAAAGAAGGTATATCCACTTTATTGCCATTGGGTACTAAAATCCTTGATGAAAGATTATGGTCAGATAATGAAAAATCCAATTATACTGCTTTTATAAATTCCGAAATCCTTCGTTATCAAGGAGTTGAGGAAACTCAAAATGAATTTATTGATAGAATTGGAAGAGATAACTACGATAATTTTTTGGCATTTTTCGCTAATAGAAGCGTTGAAGAAAACTATAATTTATTACTTGATATTATAGACGTGATTGGAGAATTTGGTGGGGAAGGTACGATAACGGAAGATATAGATGAAACAAATAATGAAAAGTCATATACCATCGATATTGATAAAATAAAAGCTGCTTTAAGTAATTCTAGTGATAATTTGAAAATAACGCTAACGTTAGGTAGCTTGTGTGACGTTACTTTTGTGGATGACCTTTCTAAACAAGTAACAAAATTGATATTAGGTATAAATGATAATAATACGACCATAAATTCTTCTATACAACTAAGTATTGATAAAGAACCTAGTGCTTCAAGTGCTGAAGTTACGGAAGAAATAGAAAAAGCACTTGAAGAGCTAAAATTGAATGATAATAAATTTAATTACACAATACTTTCTAATGATGGTCAAATAATCACCTTTATGCTTAATAGTGTTTTTTCAAGTCTAATTTTAGGTGGCTTGTTAGCAATTATTATATTAATTTTCTTCTTGAAAGACATAAAAGCTACTTTGGTTATAGGAGCATCAATAATTATAAGTGTTTTAAGTGCAATTATATTGATGTATTTTACCGACGTATCATTAAACGTAATATCTTTAGGTGGATTGACTTTGGGTGTTGGTATGCTTGTAGATAATTCTATCGTGGTATTAGAAAACACGTATAGAATAAGGGCAAAAGGGTACACTGTAATGCAATCTGCGGTTCAAGGTGCAAGGCAAATGATGCCTGCAATATTTGCATCTACTTTGACAACAATCGTGGTTTTCCTACCGGTACTTTTTATTGAAGGTCTAGTTAAAGAGATATTCTTGGATTTTGCACTTACAATTTGTTATTCTTTAGGCGCTTCGCTTCTTGTTTCGATGACTTTAGTACCTATGGCATATAATAGCTTTATGAATCCATTTGACTTTGAGAAAAAGCCAAAAATTTTTAAGCGACTACAAGAAAATAGATTATATAGAGCATTGAATTCACAAGGTGTTTTAAAAGAAGGGAAAATAACTATAGGCATTAAGAAAGCATATATTAAAGTGCTAAATTGGTGTTTAAATTATAAATTCGTACCAATTGCCTTGGTTATAATTGTTTTCGGTGTTAGTGTATTTGGAGCGTTTTCTATGAGCACGGAATATTTTCCTAATAGTTATATGGGATATATATCAGTTAACGTTTCTATAAATACAAAAGAAATTGATAATAAAAATGCCGGCGTTGATTATTTGGACGAGCATTATTATACTTATGAGCAAGCCGAACAAGATGTAGTCGATATTTTAATCGAAGTATTTAAAGGTTTTAAAGATATTAATGCTGTCGGTATATCTAGGGCAACAGGAATGAACGTTGCTGGAATAAATTTAGGCTCTGGCAATATAAATGCTACTTTGACTTTGGTTGATGAAAAAGAAAGAAGTAAAACTGCTCAACAACTCGTTGATGAACTAGAATCTGAAATTAACGATAAAGCAAGCGGTCTATTTAATTCTTCCGTATCAATGTATTCTTTATCATCATTGATTTCGATGACTAGTGGAGAAATGAGCGTAAATCTATATGGCGATAATTATTCACTAATGCAAGAAGAATCTAAAATTCTTGCCAATTTATATAAAAATATTGATGGCGTCATAGATGTTGATAATGGTATAGACGTAACAGATAAAGAATATCGAGTCATTATAGATAAAGAGAAAGCAAATCAATATGGCTTAACAGTAGCACAGGTTTATCTTGAAATTTCCGAGGCTTTAACTTCGCCTTCGTCTTTACATAACCTAAAATTGAGTGGCAAAACTATCCAAGAAAACGAAAATTTGAACGTTTACTTATATAATGATGAGTATACGTCGAAGTATTGGTATTTAGGTAAAGATAATTATGGTAACAGTCAAAAAGTTTACTTTTTAAACAATGATTCAAAAAATGCACAAGGTAATTATGGAAAATATTATATTAGTAATAATTTTGGCGAAAGTGTATATGTAAAATATAATAGTGGAAATAAGGAAATAATAGAATTAGTTGAAGAAAACGGATTGATACCAGCTAATCGTATAGAAAATAAAGTATTATATAACGTTGCTACCATAACTGAACAATTAGAAGGTACGCATATGGTTAACTATACAGAGTATCAAGTTGATATAGACACCGATAAAACTTATTATTCTACTTTAAAGAGTGATTTAGATTTAATAAATCTTAGTGTTTCAACAACGAATATGCTTGATACAAACGCACCTGTCGTGCAAGTACCATTATATAAATTATTGAGTGATGATTGCCTATTAAAAGATAATAATGGTAACGTAATGTACCGCGCAGGTATTGAAGAAAACGTGCCTGTAGGTCTTGAAATGGTTGATGGTTATAGTTCTATAAGCAGAAAGGAAAGACAAAAGGTTATTGGTCTAACTATATATTACGATGAGTCTATTTCAGCCAACGACATACAAGAAAGAATTGATAACGTTACCGAACAATATAATAATTTCAAGCCCGCTGGAATCATTGTTTCTACCGTATCTGAAGGCGGTATTATGGATGGAGTATTTGAAGATTTGTTTATGGTTCTAGGAGTTGCAATAGTTCTAGTATTCCTAGTTATGGTTGCACAATTCCAATCTTGGAAATCCCCAATTGTTATATTAGGAACCATAATTCTTGCATTTACAGGAAGTTTCTTGTTAATGTGGGTTACAGGTACTAAAATCGGCATCATGCCTTTGATAGGACTAATAATTCTTATGGGTGTCGTTGTAAACAATGGTATTGTTTTTGTGGACTATGCCAATAGTTTGATTGAGAAAGGCTATAGTAAGAGGGAAGCTATGTTAAAAACAGCTTCCGATAGAATTCGTCCTATTATTATGACCGCCATTACTACAATTCTTGGTATGTTAGGTATGGCATTGGATGGCTCAGACTATGGTTCTTTATTGCAACCTCTTGCAATAGCAAGTATTGGCGGTTTGATTTATGCAACGCTCATGACTTTATTTATTGTTCCTGTTTTGTATGAGTTGATAAATAGAAAAATAAGTAAAAGAGCCAATAGGGCATTGTTGTTTAGAAATACCGATTTTGAATTTAAAGAAGATGGTTCAGAACGCGATAATAATGAAATGGACTTGTTTATAAATAATATTGTTTCTACTAATAAAGTTGTTAAAATTGTATCTACAGATACTGATATAACGTCGCAAGATGGAAAAACAAATAAGATTTCGACAAGAAAATTACAAGGAATTGTCCGTTGTAAGAATCGTGGCCTACTACGTATTTATCCATTGAATTGTGGTCAATTAGTTTTGAAAGGTAAGAAGACTCTAAACGTTTATTCATATTTGATTGAAACCGAAGAAAAACTAATACTGGTTAATAGTGGTTTGAGTCCTATCGTTAGGGTTAATAGAAGAGAAATTAGAAAAATTGCCAAGAAAGTAATTGATGCAAAACTAGAAGTTGGAAATTCGATAAACGACCATTTGAGAAGATTAGGATATAAATCTGAAGATATTGATTTGGTTGTATTAACTTCAGCGGAAAATTATAACGTAGGGGGATTGGAAGTTTTAAAAGGTGCAAAGAAAATTATATACAATGGCAAATGTGATAAATTGTTAAATAAATATAGAGAATTAAAAATTTGCAAGCTAGATAGCGAACTATCATTGGGAAATAATAAAACTTTAAGCATTGTTTCGAATAAGAAAAATAACTCAAACAAGTTTGATATCATAATAAGGACAGAATGCAAAGAAATTATGTTTAGTGAAACAATGGGCGATAATAATGAAGATGCAAATCAAAAAGAAATTTATTATAATTTGAGTAAAGACTTGCAAGTTAAGTTATTGGAATTGTAAAATATAGGTATAAAATAATCTTTGTTGGAGCTTGTAATGTTACTTAATTATGATACTAAAAATATAGAATTAAACATTGATAACGATAGGTTGATAAAGGTTTTGCTTCCCAACGAGGTATCGGTGTCGCTAAACGGTATTGATGAAGTTGAAAGAGCTTTAGATAATCCAATCGGCGCAGATAAACTTGAAAATTTAGTAAAGGCTGGTAATAAGGTTTGTATCATAACAAGCGATATAACGCGTCCTATGCCTTCTAAAATATGTTTGCCACCCGTGTTGGAAAGATTGAATAGGGCAGGTGTTGAAGACGATGATATTCTAGTTGTCTTTGCTTTAGGATCACATAGACCACATACAAAAGATGAAATGATATATCTAGTAGGCGAGGACGTTTATAATAGAGTTGAATGTGTTGATTCTAATCCTGATTCTTGCGTTAGGGTCGGCGTTACTTCTAGTGGCACAGTTGTAGATATTTTTGATAGAGTGGTTAATAGCGATTTTGTTATTTGCATGGGAAATATAGAATACCACTATTTTGCTGGTTATAGTGGTGGTGCTAAAGCTATAATGCCCGGTGTCTCAACAAAAGAAGCCATTAGACAAAACCATAAAATGATGGTAGATAGTAAAGCATATGCCGGCAATTTAAATAGTCCTGTTAGATTAGATATTGAAGAGGCAGGAAAGTTATTGGGTATTGATTACATATTGAACGTAGTTTTAGATGAACACAAAAAAATCATTTATGCTTGTGCTGGTGACTCTGTCAAAGCACATCGAGAAGGATGCAAATTCCTTGATAATTTATATTCTGTACCAATAAATGAAAAGGCTGATATAGTTGTTGTATCAGCAGGTGGTTATCCGAAAGACCAAAACATGTATCAAGCACAGAAAGCGCTTGACAACGCAAAGCATGCTGTAAAAAAAGGAGGCATAATCATTTGGCTTGTTTCTTGTAAAGAAGGACTTGGCAGTAAGGTTTTTGAAGAATGGATGACAACAAAAAAACCAAAACAAATGATAAAAGATATTAAACAAGATTTTAAACTTGGTGGACACAAAGCGGCAGCCATTTCTTTGGTTTTAGAAAATGCAAGGATATTCCTTGTTTCCGATCTTGATGAAAAGCTAGTAAAGGATATCCATCTTGAACCTTATGGAAGCCTAAACACTGCATTTAATGATGCAACAAAGATAATGGGGGATGACAGCAAGGTTTACGTCATGCCTTATGGCGGTTCTACTTTGCCTAAGGAGTTTTAATGAATTTTAACGATCTTTTGGATGTTAGAAAAGAAAGAGTTCTAGTTGCTTCACATCGTGGAGTTAGTGGGGCAAATATTCCGTGCAACACTTTGGAGTCTTACTCCATTGCGATTTCTCATGGAGCTGATATTATTGAGTTAGACGTAACTAAAAGTTTGGATGGAGAATTATTTGCATTTCATCCTTTTATGGATTTTCCACATCTTAGAAAAATTGTTCCTATCCAATTTAAATTATCCAAATACATCAAAAAAATCAAATACGTCAATAATGATTTAACTAAAACTCAATACGGAATTTCAACACTTGATGAAGTGCTTGATTTTTTAAAGGGAAAGTGTGTTATTAATATAGATAAATTTTGGTCTAATCCTGAGCTTATTATAAAAAAATTAAAGTATCATAATATGCTAGATGAGGTCATTGTTAAAAGTTATTTTTTATCTGATAGAGTTAGGTTATTATCTGAAATTGCTCCAAATATCCCTTATATGTTAATGCTTAGAAATAAAATTGATGGTATAGAAAATAGTATTAAATCCATGGGCGTAAATTTAGTTGCCGAAGAAATTATTTTTGATAGCTTCGAAAATGATTTATTTAAAGACGAACATATTAATTTATTGCATTCTAACTCAATTTTAGCATGGACTAATACAATAGTATATAATTATAAAGACATTATTTCCGCACATTTAACCGATGATAGGGCAATTCTAGGTGAAAAGGATATAATTTGGGGTACTTTACTAGAAAAGGGATTTGATATAATACAAACGGATTGGGTTAAAGATTTAAGAGAGTATTTGAGTAAACCGAATACATTATAATTGTTTTTATGTCAAATCGTCGGTGACGGGTTCTATTATTTTCACTGGTTGTAAATAGTAGAAAAATTTTAGATAGTGGTCGATGTCGGTTTTTGTACATAGCAATGGCCCGGGTCTTTTTAGTTTTAGTGTACCTAAAGCACATGCGTAATACAAAGAACATATTGGATCTGCAGTGAGTCTTTGGTGAACGTAAGAAACAAATGTAGTTGTATCCAAATATGCTCTATTTAGATTTAATGATTCAACAATTCGTTCTTCTATATAATTATAATTTGCATCCATAACGCAAATTATATTGCCTTTAGTGATTATAACTTCACCAGCACCCCAGGATTTAATAATTTCGCAAGCATCTTTTGGACGAATTTTACCTGTAAGAGTATAGCTTTCATCTATTGATAATTTTAAAAAACTGCAATAGGGGGCTAATTCTTTTAATATATTATCGTCGTTAAATTGAAGTATTTTAGTTACTTCATTTATACTACGAAGAAAGGCTGATGCATCTAAAGCAACTTTGCCCAATTTGGAACAAGCAATGATTAATTCCTTATCATAATCCCCTAAGCAACCCTCTAAAAATATGTAATTATAAGCTTTTAGATCAGGAATGTTATCGATGGTTAATGGGGTGTTTTGTACTTCATAGTATTTTAGTAAATCATCGTTAAGGGAGGCAAGTGAGTAATTTTTGTTGTAATCCTTTGGGTTATTTTATCCTGATGCAGGAAAAGTTTTGTATTCTTGCCAAACAACTCTTTTTCAATACAATTAAAATCTTGGTTATATTTTGTTACTAGCGCAACATTGTCTTTACAACAAGCACAAGTACGTGCAGCATAAATAATTGAGCCACCGTATCTTGTTTCTTCGTTGCCCAAGTAATCTTTATATGTTTCTATAGCAAGTTTACCAAAAATAACGGAGTCTAACGTATCTACTATAGGAGGATTTATGATTTTTCTTTTAACGTTCATTTGTTAATGTGTAGGTGTGTAATTCTTCAACGGGAATGATCTTAGAATTGTTTTCGAAAAGATTTGTATTCATGTTTGGAGAAGCGTGCGTAGCTAAAATTATTGCGTTGGTAGAATCCGCAATTTTTATTGCGTACTCTGCTCCCATATGCGGTCCCTTGAAACCTAGTGGCTTAGCGCAATCAGCCAGTAAATAGTCGCAGTTGTTGGCTAATTTTAAAACATTTTCACAGTATTTAGTGTCACCGGTGATACCTAGTTTAACATCGCCTTCAATTAAAACACCATGATTGATTAGAGGATGATCCATTTTGTAGAAAGTCAATTTTAGGTTACCAATTTGAAGAATAGAGGAACCATCTATATGGTTTTGTTTGAAGTGTTTGTTTTTAAATAGGATTTGTTCATATGGTGAATTTGTTAGGTGTGTGTAGACAGGAAGATCTTTGTTTAGATCGTCAAGAAGGTACCCCATGGGTAGTAAGTCGGAGGTGTGGTCAAAGTGCAAATGTGTTAAATAGATTGCACTCAAATCATTTACATTGATTAAAGAAATCAGCCTCGCCAATACACCACTTCCACAATCAACAAGAATTTTAGTATCGTCCTGTTCAATCAAATAACCAGAACATGCAGTATTAATATCTTGTGGGTATGGACCGAATTTGCCTAATATGGTAAGTTTCATTTTTCACCTATAAATTTTAATAATTCCATTATATATTGAACTTCTAAATATTGCAAGGGTTAAATTCATCAATTCATATGCGCGTGTGTACTTAAAATATAAGTATTGACTTTTTAAAATAATTATAGTAATATGTATGTAGAAAAGTTTGTACAAAATAAGGTATATGATTATGCGCAAATCTTTAGTATTGTTAATTTCATTAATCTTAGTTGTTTTTTTATTGGCGACCTTTGTCGCTTGTACTGACAACACGCCCAATAGGTTTACCCTTGAGCTTGTAGATAAAGACGTTGAGTATTTTGAATTTACTCTAGGTGAAATTGATTGGGATCAAATTTCGTTTTATATTTATGATAATGAAACCAACGAAATTTATGCTCAACATACGGCCACTGAGTCTATGGTTGCGGAAGAAGATCGTGACAAGCTATATTTCGCTGGAACAAAAACAATTAAACTTATATACCAAGGTGCCGAACTCTTTGTAACGCTAAAACTTAATTCGCCTGTGTATGTGCGTGAATATAACGTTTTATTTAATGCCGGAGAGGGTGTTTTTGCTAACTACGAAGGTACACCAAACGTTTTATCTGTAAAAGAAGATATTTTAGAAACAATACCAATTCCCGTTAGAGAGGGCTATGAATTTTTAGGTTGGTTTGAAGATCCAACAGGATTGTCCGGCACAAAAATTATTACTCCATATACTTTAAAAAGAAATTTAACTCTTTATGCTAAGTGGTCTGATCAAAGAAGATACTCAGTATCTTATTTTGTCTATGAAGATGATAGACGCAAAGAAGAATTAGAACAAGTTACCAATGTTGAACATGGTACGGAGCTTTCTTTAGTTAAGCATACTGAAAAAGTAGGTTACATATTTGATTGTTATGAGATTTTAAATCTTGATGATCCTAGCGCAGACATAGTTACTATTAAATACGATGCTAATTCTGACGATTTTACACACGTTGTGTGCAATAATCTTCAAATTAGGTTGCGTTATGCTACTCGTATGATAAGTTTAACCTACATTTGCGATGCATGGGAGGAAAATGAAAATATTGGTGACGTTATAGTTGTGGCCGACACCTATCGTGTACAAGTGCCCTACAACACAATTTTGCAAAAGGATATTTTACCGATTCCCACTTTGCCAGACAAAGAAGGTCATACCGGAATCTGGATTGATAATGAGACTTCTGCTGAACCTGTTTATAATAGGGCAACAAGAGACATGTTGGTAAAAGCTGTTTATACTCCTATAAAATACAACATGTATTTTTATGATGAAAACGATGTTCTCATTCCTAATGCTACGAGGATAGTTTCTTATAATGAAACCATTGATAAAGAACCTGACGTTCCCGAAAAAACTGGTCACGATGGCGTCTGGATGGTTATTAATAGAGATTATAACCTTAATGTTCCCAATGGCCAATTAATCCAATATCCATTGAAAGATATTATGATGAAAGAAGACGTTAAGGTTTATGCTCGTTATACCCCTAAATCATTTAACGTAACGTTCAACTTTAAAATGGATGGTATGCTTCAAGAAGTTACTGAAACTTTTGTATACAGATATGGAGATATTATAGAAAGCCCAATTGACTTAACAATTAATAGGGTTATCGACAATGTTGAATATGCGGGATATGATGGCAAATATTATGAAATAGTTTGGTATAGTTCGCCTATAAGAGTAAAAGAAAAACTGGTTGGTTTCCCGTATGACGTTATAGATACCGTTAACTTCTATTATGAAGTAATAAGACGCCCATATACTGTAGAATTTAAGTTGCCAGATTTTGATTATTTAAAAGATGTTTCTTTTAATCAAGCACCCGTTTACGTAAATCCAGGTGATAACGTTGTTCCGCCACAAATAATTATGGAGGGCTATGAAGTTACTGGTTGGTATTATACGGCTGAAGCACCTTTATATGATGAAACAGTAACTTATTCAGAAGGTGATTTCGTTTACTACAACGGCCATTATTATTCTGCTCAACAAAGTTCTACTGGTATCAAACCACTTTCTCCGGATGATAATGCAAATGATCTCTATTGGTTGGTAGGTGGACAAAGTTTTGGGTTCTACCTTGAAGATTATCCTAATGGCATACCGATTGATGATTTCCATGAGTATAACCAAGATTCATATTACGACAGGGCTTTTTATGCAATAGTAGACGTTAAAAAATTCAGTGTTACGTTTAATAATCTTAACATCACGCAAGGTGATGATGGATATGTATATGAATATAACGTTGTTGGAGAGCCAATTATGGTTGACTATGCAACCGTAGGTATTTCTGCTCCTACGACCTTAGTATTACCGAGTTATCCCGATGGAGTAGAAAGTAGGTTTACGTTTGAAGGCTGGTACACTGAAAGTGAATTCGTTACACTTCCTATTGATTTAGAAACGTATAAGATAACAAAAGACTTAGTACTATATGCTAAGTGGTCCGATGAACTTGTTGGTACCGATGGGTTAATATACGCCCCGAATGATCCAGAGAATATTACTAGTTATACTATTGTCGGATTCGAAACGAATCTCGCCGAGTATTCACATCTTGTTTTACGCATACCGGCATATCATAACGGCAAACCCGTTGTCGCAATAGAAAACAATGCTTTTGCTAGCTTTGATAAGACTTTGTATATTGATGAAATCATTATTCCTGCAACAGTAAATTCAATAGGTGATAGCGTATTTACCGCATGTAATAAAGTAGATAAAATAACCTTGGATGAAAATAATACAGCATTTATGATTGATAATGATGGTGTATTGTATTCATTAGATGGTCAAATACTATATTCTGCAATTGCATTAAAGAGTAAATCGTATAGTATTGCTAATGCAGTAAAGACTATTAAAGGTGGCGCTTTTGCTAACTTGAATAATCTTGAAACTATAACAATAGAAGAGAACTCATCGTTAACTACAATTGGAGAATATGCATTTGACGGTTGTATTTCATTAAAGGCTATTGTAATACCTAATAGCCTTGAATCTATTGGTAAATATGCATTTAGAAGCAATTATTCTTTAAGGAACGTTGATATCGACGTCGTTAATTCTAACCTATTACAAGTTGGAGAGGGTGCTTTCGCTGATTCTTTAGATGCGCTTAATACCATTCACGACACGCAAGGTAACCCCGAGTACGTATTGTTGGGTAGAGTATTAATAGCGTATCTTGGCGATGCTGTTGAACTTACCTTAAACGATAATATTGTAGCAATTGCTGATGGTGCATTTAATAGACATATTACAGATAGTAATGCTTCTAATTATCAGTTGAACAAGTTGATTGTAACTGAGAACTCCAACCTTAGCTACATTGGACATGAAGTATTCTTCAGTTGTGCAAACTTAAATACGATAATACTATTGTCAACCAACTTCGTTGAAATAGAGTCAGATTCCTTTGATGGTATTTCGTTGTCATCGAAACTGTACGTTAGCGAGTCGTTGTTAGATGTTTATAAAGCAAATGACAATTATTTGATTTTTGGAGTAGATAATATACATATCCATAGTTAGGAGCTTTCTTTGATGCGTGCAATTAATTTAAGAAATGATAATCGTAAAGATCAAAATATTCCCGATCTTTACGATTATCCTATACATAAACGTTTTGTGGATTTCAAAAAATTTTCACAAGAAGTTTTGCATGCAATAAAAACATATTTTAAGCTAGAAATTAGTATTAGTTCCTTAGTCAAGATACAAAAAGCACTTGATCTTGAACCAACGCCTTTTGAATTAAAGGTTATTAACAGCTATTGGTCTTGTGGCAAAGGCCATTATAATAGAAAAATTTCTGAAATTCAAATTGCTTCTGAAAATCCACACGTTTTAAAGTCATTAGAGCTTTATAACAAACTAAGAAAGATTAATGGTGGTAATAATGCTCCTAGAACCTTAAAAGATATCTCTAATATGGGTTATGTTTCTCAACGCGAACAAGGGGCCCAACACGTTTTTAATACTTATGGTGTAACACAAAAGCAATGTGATGCGTATGATAGTGGAATAAAAAGTTATTATTATCTTACGTTGAATTCATTTTGGGCTAATAACGGCATTCTAGCTACAAATAGATCAATTATGAAAACGATATCTAGTGGTGCATTGCCTCTTGGCGCAATCTACAAAGAGTTTAATGGCAATCGTTTTCAATCTCGTTTGGATTTTTCAAAATATATTGATTCATTAGAAATTCCTTGTTATGAGTGTCCGGCAAAAGAAGACGTTAACACCGATATGGGTCTTTCAAAGGTTTCTATGTTGGGATATGCTGACAATAAAGATATTAATAATTCACATTTTAGTAAAAATGAAAGAATTTTATTAATTTCTCCACGCTATTCAAATGATTCCCTTGTCGATTATTATTCTCTTGTAGAAGAAGGGCTTGATGGGCTTTCTTCACGAGTAGTTTGTTGTGATGATGGCATAATTAATGCTCTTATTGATACGTTAGAGGGTTTTGATCTTAATATGAAAGACCTCCCGATAACCGATGGTTCATTGGAGGATTATCTTCTTTCTTCCAATATGAAGTGTATGATTGTTATTGTTAAAAATAAGAATCTTGCAAGCATTAGAGATGTTTTAAAGAACAAGGGCTATGATTCATATCCAATTGGAAAGGTAACGAATAACAAGTACTATAGACTCATTAATGAAGATGTAGAATTAATGTGTTTGCCAAGTAGCGTCACTAAATACCATCTTCACGATTATAGTATTTATAGAATAGTAGATGATTATAAAGAAAATGACGTTAAACTATATGAAACGTTTGAAGAAGATAAAGTTGCCGAGTATTTTAAAAAAAATCTTGCATTGGGAAGATTTTATTCAAACAAAATTTTAATTGGCAATAGCAATGCTAAAACAATTAGTGCGCCATTAATAGGTAGCAAGCAATTAACACCGATGCACGTTTTACCATTAAAGCCTTCTTTGGAAAAATACAATGACGAGTGTGTAATGATGACTTCCAACGTCAACGCGAACGTGGGTGGCTCTGATTTTGCAGTTACAATTAATGCCGTTGTTTCAGCTCTAATGAAATTAGTAGTACAAGGTGTGCCTCTATGTGACTGCGCAATAAGTTTAAATTTATTATATGATGTCGCTGGTAATAGGATTGTAAGAGGTGGAGCTCTAGCGAAGAGTTTAGCTTGTCTTTACACTCAACATATGTTATCTGTTGGTACCATGGGTACGTCTATTGAATTGATGCACGGATTGAATAGTGATTCTATTATTGCGGATGTAACAGCTATTGGTACAACACTAGTTAATAATTGTATCAATAATTTGTTTAAAAAGGGTGACAAATTATATTATTTCTCAATTCCAAGAGATGAGTACGATATACCCGATTTTAAGCACGTTTTGAAGCTAGCCTCTCAAATTAATATTAATATCAACGTAGGAAACGTTACTTCGGGTAGGGTAATAGAATATAATATAGCTGATACAATCATAAAGGGAACAGCTGGTGATAATCTAGGATTTAGCTTTGCAAAACTGGGTGAGAATATTTTTCAGAAAACTACTGGTGGTATAATCTTGGCTGTCAATGAAGATTGGGATTTTGATGCATTTAATGGAACTTATATTGGAGTCGTGGATGATAGTGGGATTATTAGGGGAGCTGACGTGGAAATATCGCAAGAGGAAATAGAACGTATTATTTCGCGTTATCCTTTCGAAAATAATCCTTATTTACGTTTGCCTAAAATTGAGGCAAAACCTCAAAAAACGCCCAATTACATAGGGAATAAAATACTTATTAACGCATTAATATTGCATAATGATGATACAACCGAAAAAGTATATGCTAAAATGCTTACTAAATTAAGGTATAACGTGTCATCTATTAAGCTACCGAAAGAGGGCAATATTTCTCAAAGCTTTGCATTAAAGTTGCGCGAGCAAATACTACACAGCGATTTGTTAATATGTTCTGGAAAATCCTACTTTAATAATTCGCATGATAGTTTTTATAATGCTTTGCACAACCCAATTGTACTAGATGCTTTAAACCAACACCTATTCAGTAACCAAGGACTAGTTCTTTGCACCGGTGAGGGTTCTAGAGCGTTTTTGGAGCTAGGATATTTAGCTTGTGGGTCTGCAGAACTTGGAAAACCTAAGAATTTAGAATTAAAAGAAAACCTACAAAAAGAAACTTCTGCCAAGATACCAAAAGTTATTATCGTTAACAACCATTCACCCTTTTTGAGAGAGGTGGATACTTCTAAATCATATTTTGTTGCTTCTGCAGGCGAAAGATTAAAGTTTACTTTTACTGACGAAGTAAGACGGATACTAGTTGCTTGTGGTCAACCAGCGATGCAGTTTATAGATTACTTAGGGTATCCTACGATCATTTACCCGGATAATCCATATGGTTCACAACGTGGTATTGCTGGAATAACCTCTCCCGATGGTAGGGTTTTGGGCATTTTTGGGATGCCTGAACTCGTCGTTAATATAGAAGGTGACGGATCACTACTGGAACAAATTCTAACTTCTGCAAAAAATTATTTTTATAAGGGTGAATTATGATAGACATTATTATTACTTCATTGGCTATTTCAATTGCAGTTATAACTGCCGTTTGGTCTTCACTAATTATCGTTAAGATCGTCAAGTTAAAGAAGCAATTTAATCAAGCCGTAGTGCTTGTACCTCTTTATAAACGTAGTAAATGGACTTATTTTAGCGTTTGTTTGCTTGGTTTGTGTCTGGTCGCCGACATAGTTTTTATGGCTGTATTAAAGGCTTATTTGGTTTGTTCATGTATTTTAGTTATCATCGTGTCACTGATAGTCCTATTAGTCTTTATGATGACATTAAAATGTGCCGTTCTTGATAAAGGCATTGTTATACCATATAGATTTATCGAGTGGCCTGTTTTTTATGATTACTCAATTGAAGGGGACACAATTTTCTTTTGTGGTGATAAAAATGGTTTTGATACAATGACTGCTGCTTCAACAAGGCTGACTTTTGATGATGTTAATAAAGATAAACTAATTAATATATTGGAGCAATATAAGACAAATCGATAATGTCTATAATTGGTAAGAAAATTAAAGTAGTAATAGATAGACCTTTAGGTAGCGTGCATCCAAATTATCCTACAATGCGTTACCCTGTTAATTATGGCTATACAACGGAGTTTATTGCTGGTGATGATGATTTTCAAGACGTATATGTTTTGGGCATTAAAGAGCCATTAAATGAGTTTGAGGGTGAGATTGTTGGAGTTGTTCATCGTTTGAATGATAATGAAGACAAATGGGTTGTAGCTACAAGTGATTTCATCGTCTCTAAAGAAGAGATATTTAAAAACGTCCAATTTCAGGAAAAGTATTTTGATGTTGAAATAGAGATATAAATTAAAGCCCCGAATTAGCGGGGCTTTTTATCTATTTAATTAAGCTTTTGTTTTTGTAGACCGGTGTAAAATTAATCAAGAAGATAATTATGTATGCCGCCCACATAGGTAAACTTTCTATGAAACCATTCTTGCCCCAAATTATTAGCGCAATTACGATACAAAGAAGCATTAAGCCAAAGATAATAGTTGTTAAATTATATTGCTTATTTTTATTTTTAGGAAAAACTAAAAATAATATTAACGATACGGCAAAGAATAAAGCAAATGAAAGTGCCGTGCCCCAATGTACAATCATTTGTAACCCAAAGACTCTTGTTGATGGTACGTGTACACACGTCATTATGCATATTACACCAAGAATCATACAAATATAACCAGCAATTTTTGCTTGCTTATATTTGAATTCATTATGGGTATACATATAGCATAAATTACAAGATAGGGCGGCACCTGAGGTAACACCCCAAAACTTGAAGGCAATTGGATACTTTAAACCTATTTCACTTGCGGTACCACTTGGTAAAAAGGGGTTTTCTAAAAAGCCGTATACAGTAAAATATATAAAGCTAATAATCCAAAGCGCGAGAGAGCCATATTTAAAAAGCATTTCTTTTATTAACTCTTTTTTCTCATTAATTATTGCGTTTCTCGATTCGTCTGTTTTAATATCGTTTTCTTGCATATTTATTCTCCTAAAATTATTCTATCATATATTTCGCCATTTGTAAATGAGCAATTTATACTATTGTAATATATAACGTTATGTGATAAAATTATATTAAGGAGAATACGTATGAAATTGGATTTAAATGGCATATGGCAAGTAAAAAACATAACTGATGACACTCCAGCTTTTAGTGGTAGTGTTCCCTCTACCAATTTCAATGATCTTTTAAGAAATTCATTAATTCCAGATCCGTTTGTGAAAATGAATGAAAAAGATACGTTGTGGGTTGGAGATAAAGACTGGATATATTATAGAACATTTGTCATTTCAAAAGAAATACTTGCCTACGATAGAGTAGATTTAGTTGCAGAATGCCTTGATACTATTGCAGATATTTTTATCAACGATAAATTATTATCCAGTACGAGAAATGCTCACATGGGATATCGTTTTAGCTTAAAAAATTTTCTTAATGTAGGCGAAAATACGATAAAAATTGTATTTAAATCTCCTAATTGCTACATTAAAGAAGAAAGTGAAAGAATTTCAAAAAAATATATTGTAAAAGGCATTGATAAAAGAGTTTTTATTAGAAAAAACCAAAGCCATTTTGGTTGGGACTGGGGCCCGGAAATTCCCTACGTAGGAATAACAAAGGATATCTATATTGATTGTGGTTATGAGAACCGATTAGAGAACCTCAAATTAGTGCAAGAGCATGGTGAAAATGTTGTTAATTTGAATATTTCTTTTGACGTTGAAGGGATAATAGAAAAAAATGATATTAAATATTATACGATAAACATCATTTCTCCAGATAATAATGTTATTACAAAATCAGGAGTGATATCAAATAGAATTGAACGCGTTATTAGTATTGAAAATCCTATTTTATGGTGGACACATGAATTAAATCCAATAGAGGAACAACCTTTATATAAAATTGAAATTTTATTAGGTGAAAACGGCATTTTGGATAGAAAAGAAGTATATATAGGACTAAGGACCATTGTACTTGATAGAAGTGCCGACAGCTTTGGATCAAATTTCAGGTTTATATTGAATGGTGTACCCATTTTTGCAAAAGGTGCTAATTGGATTCCCGCCGATAGTTTTATAGATAGGGTTGGTAAAAATGAATATGAGTATTACATAAATTCCGCGGTTCATTCCAATATGAATATGATTCGTGTTTGGGGTGGTGGATTCTATGAAGATGAACAGTTTTATTCATTATGTGATAGAAAGGGCATATTAGTTTGGCAAGACTTTTGTTTTGCATGTAGACCATATCCATTTTTTGACGAAACATTCTTAAATCTAGTAAAAGAGGAGATTGCCTATAACGTAAAACGTATAGCGCTACATCCGTCATTAGCTTTGTGGTGTGGTAATAATGAACTTGAACAAATGTTTAATACTTGGTTTTGGCAAACTTCTTTTGTAAAAGCAAATAAAAAGTTTTTCTGGGAAGATTTGGAGCCTGAACTTAGAAAATATGATTCCCAAACACCATTTATACCTACATCGCCTGTTGGTGTAGATTTTAATAAAGCCGTGTCGTCTGACAACCATGGAGACAACCATCTTTGGGTTGTTTGGCATGGTTTACAAGACGTGAAATATTACAGAAAACGTAAAACAAGGTTTTGTTCTGAATTCGGTTTTGAGTCATTACCTGATTTGAAAACCATTGATTTTTTTGCAGATGAGGACGATTACTCGATAAATTCGAAAGTATTTTTAGCCCATCAAAAATGTATGCTTGGTAATCAAAAAATGGAGTATTACATAACCTCCCGTTTTAGATTGCCAAAAAACTTTAAAGATTACGTATATCTTTCACAAGCATGTCAGATGGAATGCATAAAAGATGCTACTGAGTTTTGGCGCAGAAATAGAGATAGGTGTAACGGGTCGCTTTATTGGCAATTGAATGATTGTTGGCCAGTATGTAGTTGGTCTAGCATAGATTACTTTGGTAACTACAAAGCATTACAATACCATGCTAAACATTTTTTCGCACCAATTTGTGTTTCTATGGAGGCAAATAAAAAGAGTGTCAAAATATCAATTTTAAATGATACGTTAAATTCAAGAAACCTAGAATTAGTTCTTAAAGTTGTTGATTTCAAGAAGGGGGTTGTTGAAAGTACGACAACAAAGCATTATGTTGAAAAGCTTTCTAATTGTTTGGTTTATGACATTCCGTTGTCAGCTATTAATTCAAAATTTGACGTTCGAAACGTTGCATTTGTTTGCGACCTTATATCTGATAACGTTATCATTAATACTAAGACTTTATTATTCAAATATGAAAAGTATTTGTCGCTTGAAAAGCCTAAAATTGAAAAGAGGATTTCAATTGACGATAACAAGATAGAAATAGAGTTAACCAGTGATAAATTTGCTAGACTTGTTAGAGTCCATGACAAGGTTGCAAATCAACCATTCAGCGATAATTGGTTTGATCTTGTGCCAGGTGAGAGAAAACTAATTACGTTGCCATATTATGAAGGTTTTGATGAGGCTAATTTAGAAATTATGTCCTGCGTAGACGTTGAGCCGAAAGGTTCAAAGCTCTATGATGCGTTTGTTAAAGCGAAATTCATATTAAACCCAGTTAATTTTGCTATTTACATTGGTCAACCTCAATCTAATTTTGACTATAAAGGTTAATTATGAATAATGAAAAATTAAAAAAAGTTGTTAGCGTTGTACCATCAACGAGGCAGAAGTCCATACAAAGAGAAAACTTTAATGCCTTTATTCACTATGGGCTAAATACATTCGCGGGAAAGGAATGGAGCGATGGTACTCTTTCACCTAAAATTTTTAATCCTACAAGCCAAGATTGTGAGCAATGGGTTAAAGTATTAAAATACGCTGGTGCAAAAGGAATAATATTTACTGCAAAGCATCACGATGGTTTTTGCATGTGGCAAACAAACACGACGGAATATTCTATCAAAAATTCTCCTTACAGAGAAGGTAAGGGTGACGTTGTAAAAGAACTGGCTGAGGCTTGTAAAAAATTTGACGTAAAATTTGGAATTTATCTTTCTCCATGGGATAGAAATTGTAAATTTTACGGCACACCTGATTATGATGATTATTACTGTGCTCAATTGCAAGAACTATTAACGCAATACGGTGATATTTTTTGCGTTTGGCTCGATGGGGCTTGTGGCGCAGAGAGCGATGGGAAACAAAGACAAACATATGATTTTAAGCGGTATTATGCATTAATTAGAAAACTTAGTCCCAAAACTATTATTTCTAATTGCGGTCCCGACGTTAGATGGGTGGGTAATGAAAATGGCACCGCAAGAGAGTCGGAGTGGAACGTCATTCCTCGTTTAGAGACGAGTGAAGATGCCATTATGGACAAAAGTCAAAAAAGTGTTGGTCAAAATATGAAATTGTTAAAAGAAAAAGATATTTTGGCAAAAGACATAGGTAGTAGGGAGTATTTAGGATCATTTGATGATTTTGTCTGGTCCCCTACAGAAGTTGACGTTTCTATTAGACCCGGTTGGTTTTACCATAAATCACAAGATTTCAGATTGCGTAGTGTTAAAAGCCTTTTAAATATATATTTAAAGTCTGTTGGTGGAAATAGCTTGCTTTTGCTTAACGTTCCACCAGATAGAACGGGAAGAATTAATGATGTCGACGTTGCAAGGTTGGTGAAGCTCGGTGACAAGATTAATCATATCTTTTCAAAGCAAGTGCCAATATCAAAAATTATTGCTCCTGAGCACGAAGGAGCAAATAAGGTTAAGAACGTAATTAATTATCACTATAATAAAAATAGTTATGATGCTGTTAGTTACTACGTTCCTAAACAATTAGCAGAGAGTTACGAAATATTGTTAAAATTTGATAAACCATATCGTATTGATAAGCTTCGAATCGTTGAAAACGTTGCATTTTCACAACGTGTTGAAAGTTTTAAAATTGACACGCAAGTTAACGATCGTGTTGTAGACTTATATACAGGAACTACTATTGGTTATAATCGAATAGCAATGTTTAAAAGAAGTATTTTAACGGATAACGTTCGAATTACAATTAATAGTTGTAGGTTTAGGCCGTATATTGAGCATATTTCAGTATATGAAACAGTTAATCAAACCCTTAAAAACAGCATCAAGGGAATATTTAAAAAGTAGTTATTTGCTTAATTCATATACCTCTATTTGTGCTATGTTAGGCAGTGTGTTTTTTAAATTATTCCAAACATAATCGCCCATATTTACAAATGTTATGGTGTTATATCCTTTGTTTAAATGTAAATATATGGTTTTTTCAATGAAATTAAAGTCGGAATATGTGTTGGCAAAATAAACGGTATCAAAAATGGTATCGTTTATTTTAATTGTTGCATATTGTTCTACAAGCTTTACGTTGTATGGGTGATCTCCGTAAGTTTTACTTTGTGAATAGGTTGTATTTATTGCATAATTGCCCGAGTTTTCTATAAAAATTCTAAACGTTAACTCATAATTTTCTGGTACGTCTTTTGCATAAAATCTAGTTGGTGAATTATCATTTTTAACTAAAAACGGTGAAGCCCCTTGAGCCTCTTCTATTGAGTAAACTGTATGTTCATCTACATTAATTTTTTCTGTCTTAAAAGATTGAAATGATTCACTAAATTTAAGTATATTAACACCATATTCAAGGAAAATTTGGGTTGCTAGTGGATTAATATCTATATTATTAACCGATATTAATTTTTGATTTGAAATATTGGTATAGTATCCACTTTTAGGAACAACAAGTATATGTTCATTGTATTTGCTTTTTAATGGTTGAGATGTATAAGTAGGATGATAACTTAAACTGCTTGAAGATAAATATTCAACGTCTAAAAAATCAAGTGTAACGTCGCCGTAATCGTACCGAACGGCAATGATATGTTTTCCTTTTTTGAGCTCGGAATACGTAACGTAATGTGTCGATGAATGTTCAGTGAGTGTGTTGGGAAGGGTATGAATTTCCATCTTTCCATCAATATAAATTTTTACTCTAGGATTTAGTCTAATATTTCCTATGGTAGGATTGGAAATATATCCAAATTCAAGTGAATAATACCCATCGTTTGGCACGCGTATATTAAATGTTACGCTTCCACCTCGATTTAATTCTACCCCGCCGCCACTAGAAGCATATCTGATATCTTCATTTTTCCTTGTTTCGGATCTAATTATTTCACCATTTTCAGCTTCATATCTTGAAGGTGTTGGTATTGATTCATGAGTATTTGAGTTTATATCATTATTAGAAGGATATATTTTAATTTTATATGCACGCGAAGAGGTTATTTCATCTAATTTTATAGTAGAACGTCCGTCAGTAATTATGTTTTCTCCCCAAATAATGGGTTTACCGCCAAGACTAGGTGCCGTTAATCCCTCAAAATCTAAATATTCAACATAATATTTGATGCTAGGTGCGTTTTTAAATAGACCCAACGTTGATAGACCTTCAAGGTTTATTCTTGAGTTTCCTTGTCCACCACCACATATTATTGTTGCCTTTTCTTCATCAATGGTGGTTATTGCGCTAAAATATGGAATTGTTTTTTCCGACTTAGTTACTTTATAGGTTAAACCTTGCATTTCAGCATACCATTCATATAACCACCAAGTAGAGGTAGGCATATTATTGTTGGTAACCAAGTCGTTCATATTATTTGGTAATCGCCAAAAAGCGAGACATCCTTCGGTGTTGGTTTCCTCAAATGATGCAATATATTGCATTAGGTTTCCTGGTGTGCCAACGTCTTTAAAAGTTCCATATTCGTCAATTATTATTCTTAATTCATCGATTCCAAGTTCCTTTTCTATGTTACGATAATCTTTTACGGTATCGCGTATTCCATAGGTTGAGTACCAAAATAATTCATGCCATATCATAACGTCAGGTATACATTGGTTAGCTATGCAATATTCTAGAAATTCTTTAATATATTTGGAATTATAATCCGTGTAGGCCGGGCCACCAACAGGAGCGCCATTGGTTTTTTCCTTGATTAATTTGTATGCATCACGGAAGGCATTGTAAAATTTTAATCGGTTGTTATATACGTTGAAATCACCGTACCACACACCATTATTCATTTCATTAAATGGCTGATATATAAATTTGTCGGAGTTGGATAGGGGGATTGTAGTATCTAAAACTGAAGACATAGTTTCAAGGTAATCATCGCGATAAGAATAGTACCAATCTGGATATATGTCTTGCATATATATGATAATGTTTTTACCACCATTCTCAAAGAAATAGTCATTAACCTTTTGAAGGTCTCCAGAGGGGTGTTGTAGGCCATTAGGTACTTTTGTTGATAGTACTTTTGGCTCTAAGGCGTAGAGCATATTACCATTTGGAACGTTGGGTTCAGCAAGTCCATATAAAAAGCCAGTAGCGCCGTGGGTAATTTCGTCTTGTGGAGATGAATAGTCGATTGTCAATTCTGATTCATATAAATGTTCTTGAAGTTCGTGTTGGACAGCACAAAAAGCTGTAGCAAATAATATTGCTAATGTAATGATTAATATAAGGGAAATCTTTTTTTTCATTGGTACATTTATATGTTTGTGAAGAATGGGGGGGATAACGTTACAATTAAATTATAAAATTTAAGGCATTGAATTGTCAATATGGCCTTTTTATAAAGTAATAAAAATTTTTATAAACATTATTTAAAAAAGTGTTGCAAAATAAGTTTTGTTATGCTAATATAATTTGCGAACTGAATTTGCGATCGTGGCGGAACAGGCAGACGCGTACGTTTGAGGGGCGTATGGGAGACCGTATGGGTTCAAGTCCCATCGATCGCACCAAAAAGGCAAGTCGATTGGCTTGTTTTTTTTGCTTTTTTGGGGTATTGACAGTCCTTGAGGTTATAATTATAATTGATTTAAGAAGACAAATGTGAGAGTTTTGCCTAAATGAAAAGGACAATATCTAAAATCGTTTTCATTTTATTAATTGTTATAATTGTTGCAACCGCTTTCGGTTGCTCTAAAGGTGTGTTTATGGATTTTAAGCCCGCTGTAGAAGCTTTGGAAAACGAGGTGGTTGTTCACGATCCATCTATTTTTTATGATGAAGTCACTAACAAATACTATGCATTTGGATCGCATTTTGCTGTTGCTTCGTCAACAGATTTAGTTATATGGCACCAAGAAGTTGAAGAAAATGAGCCACAAAAGCTTTTCGGAACAAAAGATTTCAGGAGTGTTTTAATTAAATCCGATGAATTTAATGGAAGAGATGGTAACATTAATTCCACTTGGGCTCCTGACGTTATAAAGCATGGTGACAAATACTATATGTATTATGCTTTAACTAGTGCTTTTGGCAAAGGGAAGTCTTGTATTGGGCGTGTTTCAAGTGATAACGTTTTAGGTCCATATTCAAATGAAGAAGTGTTAATATATTCTCATGATTTATGGCGGGAAGAGCCTAATGCAATAGACCCGGAGTTGTTTTTCGATAAAAATGGCAAGTTGTGGATGGTTTACGGCTCTTATTTTGCGGGAATTTATATTTTAGAGCTACACAATAGTGGTGAAAAATTCGGTTTACCTATTAATGAAGGTTTTGGTAAAAAAATTTGTTGGGATGGCTATTCGAGCGGGGTTGAGGGTCCATTCATATTTTATAGCGATGAAACCGATTATTACTATTTGATGGTAAGCGAAGGAAATCTTACTAGTAATTATAATATGCGTGTTTCTAGGAGCAAGAATCCGGATGGTCCATATTTAGACGTCACCGGTGGCGACGTTTGCACACCTAATGGCAAGGGCAATAAGCTTTCATCTAATTACAGATACGTTGGTGAAAAGATTGGTCATTCGGCGCTTGGACATAATTCGGTAATAAAGAAGGGCAATGAGTATTTTTGCATATATCACGAAAGAGAAGTTTATGATAGGACTATACGTCAAAAATACTCATTAAAGGTAAGAAAATTAATATTTAACGCCGATGGTTGGCCCATGCTTGCACCAAATGATTATCTTGGTGAAGAACTTAAGGTCGTAGAAAAGGGCGCCTTAGTTGGCCCATATGACTTTATTTTACATCATAAAGAGACTATAGATGACGTAGTAATATCCGAAAGGTACGTTTTGAGTGCTAGTGGAGCAATACTTAAAGATAGTGTTAAGGTTGGTAGTTACAGATCCAAAGGAAATGGTAATATTATAATTAAAATTGGCGAAGAAAGATATGAAGGCGTGGCGCTGTATAATTACGTTAAATATTTAGGTATTAATACAGTTTCTCTAACTTTAGTTTCCGATAGTGGGGTTCCATTGACAGCAAATAAGATTGATTAAAATGTCATTTCTATGTTCAAAATGTATAGCTATATTAAAAATAGAATAATCGGGGAAATTCCCCGATTATTTGTTTTGGTGCGGTCGACAAGACTTGAACTTGCATGAATTTTACTTCATAAGAGCCTGAATCTTACGCGTCTGCCAATTCCGCCACGACCGCATGCTAGTTAATTTTATAACTAACATGAAACTTTGTCAAGTTAATAGTTTATTAATAAAAAACATTTATTGAATAACTGCTTTTATCAACTTTAGGATTGCTGACACAATACTTATTATAATAATAAAAATCATTTAACCCTCATTGTATCATATGTCATATTTACATAATTGTTTAAAAAAGAGGGTGCTTAAACACCCTCCGCATTATAATAAGAATTTAATTATTCGTTGTCGCAAACATCTTCGCTCTCTAAAACTTCTTCAACAGATTCTTCGGTTATTGCACATTCATCATTTTGTTGACCGGCCTTTAGAAGTTCTTCGTTTTCTTTTTGCCCAAGTTTATTAGTATTCATGGAGTTTTTGAAAACGAAATAGGTGCAGTATAGATACTCGGTTACCATGTTGATAATCATGGTCGGTGCAAGAACCAAATACTCGTTCCAACCACAAAGATCTTCTAGTGCCCAGCTCCATAGTGCCGAAAGGGGAGTGAATACCAAGTAGAAAGCTGCTACTTTTAGCATGGCTATCGGTATGTTGCTTGCAGATTTAAAGG
This sequence comes from Candidatus Stercoripulliclostridium sp., assembly GCA_045577735.1. Classification (GTDB taxonomy): domain Bacteria; phylum Bacillota; class Clostridia; order Christensenellales; family DTU072; genus Stercoripulliclostridium_A. Next base: position 157,474 of record JAZNIY010000004.1, read on the forward strand.
TGAATTTTCTATTAAAGGTAAAGTTCCAAAGAACTGAAAGAACAACGGAAATTATGTATGCCCAAACGTACTCCATCTTTGCAACTTCAAACAATAAGGTACATGAGGCAAATTGTATTATACCAGCTGATGCAGAGAATAGAACAAACTTGACAACCCTAATAATTTCATTTTTGCGTTTGAGCTTTTGTTGTGCAGGTGTTAATATCTCTTGCTCTTTGACATTTTCATTCTTAATTTCTTCTGTCATTTTTAATCTCCCTTCAAGTATTAACTTATAACATAATGATTATAGTACATTTAACTAAAAAAGTAAATACCAAATCTTGTAAAGTTGCATATTGATTTTTTCCTTGTCTTATTATATAATATAAATACAAGGTAGGCATTATGAAAAAAGTAACCAAAGCAATCATCCCGGCAGCAGGCTTCGGCACAAGGTTTTTACCTATAACTAAAGCAGTTCCTAAAGAAATGTTGCCTATACTCGATAGACCTAGTATCGATTTTGTAATCGAAGAGTGTCTTAATAGCGGTATTACCGATATATGCATAGTTATTTCGCGAGGAAAGGAAGCGATTCTTAACTATCTTGATTCTAATACCGAGTTAGAGTCTGCTTTATTAAAGGCCAACAAACAAAATCAAGTTGCATTGATTAATAGATATAAGGACGTTAATTTTACTTTCGTTCTTCAGCCAGAAATGCGTGGTACTGCAAAAGCTATTGAACTTTGCAAAAGCTTTGTTGGTAACGATCCTTTTGCCGTTTTATTCCCCGATGACGTTATCTATAATCCCGAAAATCCCGTAACGGCTCAGCTCATTAAAGCTTACGAAACTACAGGAGCTTCTATTGTAGGTTGCCAAAATCTATCTCCTGAAGAGGCTATTCACTATGGTGTAATGCAAGTTAGAGAGCAGAAGGGAAAATATATCCTCATTGATGGATTCCAAGAAAAACCAACTATTGAAAAACTATCGTCCACGATAACGTCATTAGGAAGGTTTTTATTGACACCCGAAATTTTCGATTATATAGATAAGACTAAACCTGTTAAAAATGGGGAAATATATTTACCATCGTCAATCGATCTTCTTGCCAAAGATTTCCCGGTATATGCATATCTATTTGATGGAACACGATATGACATGGGTAGCAAGTTTGGTTTTCTTAAAGCCAATATTGAGTTTGCGTTACGTGATCCTGCTTTGAGAGAACAACTTATTAAGTTTATCAAAGGAAATTAATTAAAAATATGAATCGTTTTAAATATACTAGTGACGTAAGTAAGGTGCTGGAAAAGGCACAAGAATTTGCGGTACGACTAAAGAAAAATCTCGCTACCGAACATATTCTTGCTGCTATGCTTTCGGTTGAAGATACCTATGCTTATGATATTTTAATTAGATATAAAGTAGACAAAGACAAAGTTTTTAATGCTCTTAATGAATACGCTTCGAAGAACTTTAACGACCTTTTGATCAAGGAGCAAGTTCGACGTGCAATGAATTTTGCTGAAACTACGGCTAACCGTGCTGGTTACGATTTGTTTGACACTCAGCATCTTCTTCACGGTTTATTGATTGATAAAAGTTGTGCTGCAGCAAAAATACTTGCAGAGTTTAATATTACAGCCAATGAGATTAAATCCATTGTTGATACCATGACTGCTAACGGACTTGGTATGAATTCCAAACTTGACGATAATGACGTTATAAACGTACTTGACATTTTCAATGAGTTTTTCGGTCCTGGTTTTAGTTCTAAGAATAACGTTCAACCTATGGGTATAAAAATAAACGTTTCCGGAAACAACAAGGACCTTGACGGGTTATTTAACATTTTGAATGGTGAAAAGCCTAAAAAGGCTCAAAAACCTAAAGACGAGAAAAGCGATGGTATTAGTGAAGAACTAAAAGCTTTTGGCGTCGATATGACGGCAAACGCTAAAAATGGTAAATATGATCCTGTTATTGGCAGAGAAAAGGAAATTGAACAAGTTTTGAGAGTTCTTTCACGTCGTACAAAAAATAATCCTTTGATTATTGGTGAGCCAGGTGTAGGTAAAACTGCCATAGTTGAAGGACTTGCTCAAGCAATAGCAGAAGGAAAGGTTCCTAATATTATTAAAGACAAGCGCATATTTGCCCTTGACGTCGGCTCTCTTGTTGCTGGAACTAAGTTCCGTGGTGAGTTCGAAGAACGTTTTAAAAATATGCTAAAGGAACTAGAAGACGACAAAACCATACTTTTCATTGATGAAATGCACATGATTATGTCGGTTGGTGATAACGATGGGGGAGCAACGATTGCTAACCTTCTTAAACCACTCCTTGCTCGTGGAGATATTCCTACAATCGGTGCAACAACCATTGACGAGTATCGTAAGCATATTGAAAAAGATGCTGCACTTGAGCGTCGATTTAAGCCAATAATGGTGGACCCACCATCGGTTGAAGATACTATTTTGATACTAAAAGGTATTAGAGACAAATATCAAGCACATCATAAAGTTCAAATTACCGATCAAGCACTTATAGCGGCTGCTACATTAACAGACCGTTACGTTGCTGATAGATATTTACCAGACAAAGCTATTGATGCTATTGATGAGGCTGCATCCAAGATGCGAGTAAACGCGATGGTAATGCCAAGTGAAATAGTAGATTTGGAGAATAAGCGTAAGATTCTTAATGAAAGCATTTTGCAAGCAACGAAAGGTGAAGACTTTGTTAAAGCTAATTCTTTAAAAGGTGAGCGTGACGTTGTTGATGCCCAAATTAAGGAGTTAAAGTTAAAATGGGGTAGTGACATCACTTCCGGTCAATTATCTATTGATGAAGCACAAATAGCAGAAATTGTATCCGAGTGGACGAATATACCGATTTCCAATCTTACTGAGGAAGAAAGCACGAAACTGCTTCAATTAGAGGGTGAAATCAAGAAGAGAGTAATTGGACAAGATGAAGCCGTAAGTGCTGTTGCTAGGGCTATAAAACGTGCTAGAGCAGGGCTTAAAGATCCAAAAAAGCCAATTGGTACGTTTATGTTCTTAGGGCCTACGGGTGTTGGAAAGACAGAACTTACAAAAGCACTTGCTGAAAGTATGTTTGGCGATGAGAACATGCTAATTCGCATTGACATGAGCGAATACATGGAGAAAATTAACGTTTCACGCTTAATTGGTTCAGCTCCCGGATACGTGGGCTATGATGAAGGTGGACAACTTACCGAAAAAGTTAGAAGAAAACCATACTCCGTAGTGCTCTTTGATGAAATTGAAAAAGCTCATCCAGACGTCTTCAATCTGCTTCTTCAAATACTTGATGAGGGCAGATTGACCGATAGCCATGGTAGGGTTGTATCTTTTAAAAACACGGTAATAATTATGACCTCTAATATTGGGGCAAAAGATATTGCTAAGATGAAGAGAGTTGGCTTTGGACAATCTATTGAAATTTCAAATGATTACGAAAGCATGAAAGAAAAGCAACTCGCTGCTTTAAAGGATGCAATGAATCCAGAATTTATTAATCGCATTGACGATATTATCATATTCCGTAAACTTGACAAAGAGGCTCTTGAAAAAATTGCCGGAATTATGATTGGTAACGTAATAAAAATATTAACCGACAAAGGAATTAAACTCAATTATACTAAGGCCGTTCTAGATTATTTGCTTGAAAAGGGCACTGATTTGGAATATGGCGCTAGACCGCTAAAACGAGCTGTTCAAAAGATATTTGAAGATAAGCTTAGCGAAGAAATCATTAGTGGTCGCATAACCAACGAATCCGACGTAACCGTAGACGTGCAGGACGGTGAAATCGTATTTAATATAAACTAACCAAAGGAGGTACTTCTATGCGTATCGAACTAATTTCAAAAGGCTACAATGAAGGCAACCGTCTCGTTTCTATTATCGAGAAGAAACTATCCAAATTTGACAAGTTCTTCTCCGAAGAAGGAACGGCAAAAATCAAACTCTCCACCGTTGGTAAAGATAAGTACACAATGGAAATTACCATCAACGTTGGTGGTGCTCTCGTAAGATCGGAAGTAACTAGTGACAATATGTACGACAACATCGATCTTTTAATTCCAAAACTGGAAAGACAGCTTGCTAAATATCGTGATAGAATGATTTCTAAGCAACCTAAAAAGGCACTTCCTCTTAAGTTTGATGAAGAAATTGCACCTGCAAAAGAAGAGAAAACCGGTAAGGTTGTTAAAGTTAAAAACTTTGATATCTCTATTGTAACCGTTGATGAAGCTATTGCTGAACTCGAACTTCTAGACCATGATTTCTACGTATTTGTTAACGCAGAAAATAACAAAGTATCCGTTGTTTATAAGCGCCATGATGGAGATTACGGCTTGTTAACTCCCGAATATTAAAAACTATTTATGAAAGTAGGTATATCTACAGCGTCTTTTTTCCTCAAGTCGGAAACTGAAGACACAATGAATATACTTAACGCTATGGGCGTTGAAGTATGTGAAATTTTTCTAACTACCTTCCGGGAATACCGGAAGGAGTTTATTGATATGCTACTTGAACACAAAGGAAAACTTGACATTCATAGCATACATACTTTAAACTTACAGTACGAAGGGGAGCTCTTTAACGCTTCCCCTCGTACGAGGGAAGATTGTGAATATTTCTTTCGTCAAGCTGCCGAAGCCGGTGCTAGGCTTGATGCAAAATATTACACCTTTCACGGACCACCCAGATTAAAAAGGACGCCATATTATATTAACTATGATTGGATGGGAAAAAGACTTGGTGAACTTAATGGTATTATGAAAGAATATGGCGGACAATGCCAATTAGCTTATGAAAACGTGCATTGGACTTTCTTTAGTAATCCAGAATTTTTTGAAAAGTTGAAAGAAAAGGTTGACATAAAGGCAACTCTTGATATAAAACAGGCTATGCAATCGAAAATCTCGGTTGATGAATACCTTAGAGTTATGGGCAAAGATTTAGTTAACGTTCATCTTTGCGATTATCATAATGACGGTAGTCTAGCTCTTCCCGGAAAAGGAAGCGTTAATTTTACCGATTTGTTCCGTAAGCTAATTGATATTGGCTATAATGGTCCGTTGCTTATGGAGCTTTATGCGAAAAATTACGATAACTTTGACGAAGTTTATCAAAGTTATGAATATCTACAAAAATGTGTAATAGAAGCCCAAAAAGGCTAAAAAGGAGACCAAATGAAAAAAGAATATGCATCTATTAAGTTTGACTACAATAACATGATGTCTACCTACGTAGGGGCTGAACAAGGCATCACCGATAAAGAGCTAGCAAGCACTAAAAACCTTGCTGTTCAAGCCCATACTTTCTTTAAATTGAATCGTGGCACCGGCATGATGGGGTGGAGTGAACTTCCATATAATCAAGCTGACGTTGTAAAAGATATATTAAACACTGCAAAAATCGTTAGACGTAATTGTGACGCCTTTGTCGTATTAGGCATTGGTGGTTCTGCTCTTGGCCCTATGGCTGTTTTCCAAGCACTATGCCATCTTCGTCACAATGAGCTTAAGCGCAACAAGAGAAAGGCACCCAAGTTCTACGTTGAAGATAACGTTGACCCTGAAAGAATGGCATCTCTTCTTGACATTCTTGATCTTGACAAGACGGTATTTAACGTTATAACTAAAAGTGGTTCTACCTCCGAAACGATGAGCCAATATCTCATTATAATGAATATTTTGAAGGAAAAATATGGCGACAAGGCAAACGAGCACATTATTGCTACAACGGATGCTCAAAATGGTAATTTGATTAAAATCGCTAAGAAAGAAAATCTTAAAACCTTTATTATTCCCGATGGGGTAGGTGGAAGATTTAGTGAAATATGTCCAGTTGGTCTATTCCCTGCAGCCGTTTTAGGTATTGATATTAAAGAAATGCTTAAAGGTTGTGCACATATGGACAAACTTTGCCGTAAATCCGACCTAAAGTCAAATCCCGCTCTTGCAGCAGCAGCTTTACAATACCTTGCTATTCAAAAGGGCAAGAATATTAGTGTAATGATGCCTTATGCAGATTCCTTGAAGCTTATGGCTGACTGGTATTGTCAACTTTGGGGTGAATCTTTAGGAAAAGCTGTTAATAATAAGGGAGAAAAGGTTCACGTAGGTCAAACGCCAGTTAAGGCTCTTGGTGTTACCGATCAACATAGCCAAGTTCAACTCTATACAGAAGGTCCTTTTGATAAGGTTGTTACCATAATTGGCGTAGAAAAGTATCGAGATGAAGTAGTTATCGCAGGTGGATGCGAAGATTTCCCCAGTGTATCATTCTTAAGTGGACATACTTTGAATGAACTCATTACTTCCGAAATGTATGCAACTGAATATGCTCTTACTAAGAATAATCGTCTTAACAATATGATTACTCTTCCCGTGGTCAATGCTCACACTATTGGACAACTTATGTTCTTCTTTATGCTTGAAACTGCATATATTGGCGCTATGTTTGACATTAATACTTTTAATCAACCTGGTGTAGAAGAAGGTAAAAACGCAACTTACGCACTTCTTGGCAGAGCTGGTTATGAAGAAAAGGCAGCTGAACTAAAGGCACGTCATCAAAAGAGTGAGAACTATATTATCTAATGTTAGAAATTAAAGAATTATATCAAAACTATTTTTACGGAACTAATGCTTTAAATGGCATTAGTTTCGTTCTTAAAGATGGAGAAAAACTTGCAGTTATTGCTAAAAATGGTGGTGGAAAAACATCATTACTTAAATGTATTACCGGTCTTTTCCCTGCTAGTAGTGGCAATATAATTCTAGACGGAAAAGATATTACGAATTTAAAGATTAAAGATAGGGGCGTTAGAATGGTCTATGATGACGGTGGACTTATTAAACAACGTTCTGTTTTTTTTAATTTGAGCTATCCATTAAAACTAAGAAAGCTTTCTAGAAAAGATAGATTCATAAAAGCTTATCAAGTGGCTAAAGATTATGATCTTGAACCATTTTTCAAAGAACAGGCTTTTAGGCTTTTTACACCTGAAATTATTGCACTAGCGCTTGCTAGGGTGGAGCTTAGAGATAGTTCTTTAACGCTTATTGATGACGTATTTTCTATTGCTAACGGATTGGAAAGACGTGATCTATTTGACAAATTTTTGCCTAAATTAAGGGCACTTTCCGGTAACGTTATATTTACTACGGATTCTTTGGAAGAAGCTATTTCATTTGGAGACAAGGTTTTGGTACTGAATAATGGATATCAAGATCAGTTCGGCAGTTTTGAAGAGCTGAGAACAAATCCTCAAACGTTGCTTGTTGACAAGCTCTTTAATCCTTATCGTAATCGTAAAATTTTAGACGTTGTAGATGGCGTTGCTACATTTAATAATATCAAATTTAAATTACCATCTGATTACAATTCTACCGAGGTTTTTGTTAGTTTTGAATTGATAAACGATAATAATGGCGAAGATTTCATAATTGGTAATAGAAAATACGTAGGAGAGGATACTTTTGCGTATTACAACAATGAAGATTTAGTATGCGTGTCAACTATGAATGAAAACGGTTTTAAAGTTAGTGCTAATATATCAACTTTAAAACTCTATGATAGAGTCACAGAAAAACTATTGACATTTGAAGTAATCTAAATATATAATAAAGTAAAGAAACAACCTGTATCGATGATGCGTTCGGAGAGTAAGTTTGTAATAATGTAGTTTGTATCACTATACTATTATAGTCTCTTTCCGTCGCGAAGGAGATTTTTTTTATGGATAAAATAGGTGTAATTGGCATTATTATTACAGATAGAAAGGTAGTTACAGACGTTCAATCGTTACTTTCTGAATTTGGTGACATAATACTTGGTAGAATGGGTATTCCGGAAAGAGAACACGGTATTCACGCTATAAGCATCGTAGTTGAAGGTCCGAATGAGAAAATATCTGCACTTAGTGGCAAGTTAGGTAGACTCAATAACGTTGTTGTTAAGAGCGCAGTTACAAATATAGAATTATAATATAAAGGAAGTGTAAATTATGAAAAAAAGATTATTGTTAACTATTGTAACACTATTACTAATAACCACACTTGCTTTGTTTACTTTAATACGGTGTGATATTAGGGATAATGATGAAAACGACGATATAGTAATTAACGTATGTGTTCCCGATGGTAGTCCCGCAATTGCTATTGCTAAACTCCTAAAAGATAAGCCCACTTTTGATGGATATAAAATTAATTATGAAGTTGTAACAGGGTCCGAAGGCATTGGTGCAAGACTTGCTAGTGGCCAAGCAACCATCGCGATAGCTCCGACCAATGCTGGCGCAACTCAATATAATAAAAACAATGGAAAGTATAAATTGGTAGCAACCGCAGTTCAAGGAGCTCTTTATATGGTTGGAAAGGGCGAAGTAGTTGGTAATACAATACAAGAAAAACTAACTTCATTAAAGGGCCAAACGGTATATAATATTGGTCAAGGAGCTACTCCCGATTTAACCTTTAAATATATACTTGACCATTATGATATTCCTTATCAAGCAACCGACGTTGAAAGTGAGGATTACGTTGCTCTAAAATACGTTAGCGCAGGTAGTGAACTTATACCGTTATTAAAGCAAAATAAGGCAAAGTTTGGAATTATGGGTGAACCTGCAGTAACCAAAGCAAATGCTAATGCCGGCACTACGACCTTATTCTCTATTCAAGATTTGTGGAATGGAGTTACTGGTACAAGTGGTGGTTTCCCACAAGCTAGCGTCTTCGTAAACAGCAGTATTCTTGACGGAACACACGATGAGTTTATCGATTGGTTCCTAAATAAAATGGAAGACAATGCTTCTTGGGTAAATAACAATGCAAATGAGGCTGGCAGTGCATTACAACAAGCTGGTTCAACTGCTTTGCAAGGATTATCAAACGCTATCGTTCAAAAGTGCAATATTAACATTGTTAGAGCTACTAATGCTAAAACTAGTGTTAATACCTATTTGACCGCTTTGCATGGTTTTAACCCCCAAACAGTAGGTGGTAGTGTACCAAACGACGCATTCTACTATGTAGTTTAAATAATGAAAAGAATACTTTTGAAACTTAAATCACTTAATTTAACCAACTTGCTCTACCCCACCTTAGGGGTAGGGCTTTTTCTGCTTATTTGGTTTGTGGCTTCAAAAGTGGTTGGGGTAGAAATGATTTTACCCACACCTTTTCAATCTATTAAAAAGTTGTTTGAATTATTTGGAAAGGAAGAATTTTGGTTGGCTGTCGGTAGTACCCTGGGTAGGTCTTTGTATGCTTTTACTTTAGCGGTATTATGTGCCATATTATTCGCAATTGTGGGTTATCTTATTCCACAGTTTGCTAGAGTAATTAGTCCTATAATAGTCATTTTGCGTTCTGTGCCTACAATGTCTATTATATTGCTAGCATTAATTTGGCTTGACTCTGCATCAGCGCCAGTTCTTATTGCATTTTTAATTCTTTTCCCTCAAATATATGCCTCTTTTTTGAGTGCATTAAATGGTATTAATGGTGATCTTATTGACATGAGTAAAGCCTATAAAGTACCTGTTTGGAAGAGAATAATAAGTCTTTACATTCCAGAAATTTTACCTAATTCCTTAGAAACTATGAAAGCAAACGTTTCTCTTGGTGTTAAAGTAACTATTGCCGGCGAAGTTTTAGCACAAACCTTTTCATCAATGGGTGTCAATATGCAAATTAGTAAAATGTATTTTGATACAGCTGAATTGCTTGGTTGGACTATTATGGCAATAGTTTTGAGTTATGCTTTGGAAGGAATCTTTTCTCTTATTAAATTTTTCGCAGTGAGGGGAAGAAAATGAAAATTAAGAATTTAAGCAAAAGTTTTGGCGACAAGCGTATATTTAAGAACTTTAACGTTGAATTTGAAAAGGGAAAGATTACTGCTATAATGGGCAAATCCGGCATAGGGAAAACCACGCTTTTAAAAGCGATTGCTAATTTGACCGATTACCAAGGTGAGATTGAAAGCGATGGGGCGATTTCGTACGTTTTTGGCGAAGCTTCGCTTATACCCTCATTGACCGTTAAGCAAAATTTATCATATGCCGTTTCTCACGTTATAAAAGACAAAAAAGTGCGAGAAAACGCCATTTATGACATATTGGAGCAAGTTGAATTAGGCGATGAAGCCAATTCTTTTCCTTGGAATTTGTCCACGGGAATGGCTCAACGAGTTTCCCTCGCTAGGGGCTTTTTGTATCCTTCAAATGTTCTAATTATGGACGAGCCTTTTAGGGGGCTTGATACTGCTTTAAAATCTCGACTTCAAAAGTATTTCTTAAAGCTGTTATCGAAGGATAATAAAACGGTTGTGTTAATTACTCATGACGTAAACGAAGCTCTTCTTCTTGCCGATAGAATATTGGTTTTTGACAATAGGCCAGTAAATATTGTTTTTGATGAGAGCATTACTATAGCACAATCAGAACGCGCTTTTAGTAATGATGGAATTGCTAGTATAGCCGATAGATTGATCGCAAAGTTAGAATCCTGATTTAACGTAATGCTATTAAATTCGCTAAAGTTAGCTTTATAAGATTATTTAATAAACGATTTAAGCCGCTAGACGGCTTTTTTCTTGACTTAATTTAGTTTATAAAGTAATATAAATATGTATGGTTATATTAGGAATTGACCCAGGTTACGGGATTTTAGGATTTGGTGTTATAGAAACCGATGGTATACATCACAAAGCTATTGCTTATGGCGCAATAGAAACACCTAAGCTTTCTCGTTTTCCTATGCGCTTAAAATACATAGGTGACCAGATAGCAGGACTAATTTCTCACTACAATCCTGATGCCGTTGCGGTAGAAGAATTATTCTTCCAAAATAATGCTAAAACGGCAATTATGGTTGCTGAAGCACGTGGCGTTGTATTGTACGTCGCCGAAAGCAATGCTATTCCTTTATTTGAGTATACGCCTATGCAAATTAAGCAGGCAATAACCGGCTATGGTAGGGCAGAAAAACATCAAATTCAAGAAATGGTTAAAATGCTTTTAGGATTATCAAAAATACCTAAGCCTGATGACGCTGCGGATGCTCTTGCCGTTGCGATAACACATGCACAAACTAATCCTAGACTTGGAAATTTTGGAGTAAAATAATGTATTCTTATATTTCTGGACAAATTGTAAACGTAGAAAACAACCTAGTAACTATTGACGTCAATGGAATTGGTTACGAAATAGCTTGTTCTGCTAATACCATAGTTAAAGTGCCTACCCAAGGAAAAGCGGGCAAATTATTTACATATTTGTACGTTAGAGAGGATGAAATGAGCCTTTACGGCTTTGCCACTCGTGAAGAAAAGGCTATGTTTTTAAAACTAATCACCATTAGTGGGATTGGTCCTAAAGCGGCTATTGGTATTTTGTCTGGTATGAAGCCGGAGGCTTTAGCCGTGGCCATAGTCACAAGTGATATTAAAACTATAGCCAAAATTAAGGGAGTTGGTAAGAAAACTGCTGAAAGAGTAGTGTTAGAACTACGTGAAAAACTAGCAACGCAAGAAACCGATTACTTTACCGGCGAGGTCACTGTTAGCGTAACTGGACTAGATAATATTTCTCAAGAAGCTATAACTGCTTTAAAATCATTGGGTTGTACCCAAGCAGAAGCTGTTTCCTTGGTTTCCGCAGTAAGAAACGAGTGCGATACGTTAGAAGAACTTATTCTTAAAGCTTTAAGGAGAATGGATAAATAATGGAAGATTCCTTCGGCACTTATAATCCTCAAGATTATTCATCTTATGCTGTAAACGAACATTTAACGACACCTGACGAATTGCCTAGTGACGTGAATGAAAATATTTTGCGTCCCACCACGCTGGATGAATACGTTGGACAAGATAAAATTAAAGAAAATCTTAAAGTATTCATTGCAAGCGCAAAACAAAGAGGGGAAGCTTTAGACCACGTTTTACTTTATGGTCCTCCAGGACTTGGTAAAACAACGCTATCTAAAATAATTGCTAACGAAATGGGTGTTGAGATTAAATCAACATCGGGACCAGCCTTTGAAAAAAATGCTGAACTCGTAGCCAATCTTACCAATTTACATGGTAATGCGGTTTTCTTCGTTGATGAAATACATCGCTTGAATCGCACGACTGAAGAATTACTTTATCCGGCAATGGAAGATTTTGTTGTTGACTTTACTTTGGGTCAAGGACCTTCTGCAAGGTCAATAAAGCTGAATATTGAACCATTCACCTTGGTTGGGGCAACAACCAAAGCCGGCAATATCAGCGCACCTCTTCGCGATAGATTTGGCATTGTTTGTAGGCTTGAACTATACACACCCGAGCAATTAGCTTTAATCGTTAGAAGGTCGGCTAAGATTTTGAACGTGAATATTGAAGATAACGCTTGCCTTGAGATTGCATCGCGTTCAAGAGGTACCCCACGTATAGCTAATAGATTGTTAAAGAGAGTAAGAGACTTCGCTCAATATGAAAATAGTGACGTCATTACTGTCGATATAGCCGACAGAGCACTTTTGCGTCTTGAAGTTGATAAACTGGGGCTTAATAACGTAGACCGTACCATTCTTTATACGATGATTGATAAATTTAATGGTGGCCCCGTTGGCCTTGATACTTTAGGTGCGGCAACCGGAGAAGAGCCTACTACGATCGAGGACGTATACGAGCCCTTCCTAATGCAATTAGGCTTCATTGCCAGAACACCTAGGGGACGCATATGCCTAAAAGGTGCATATGAACACTTAAAAATACCTTATAAACATTCAGAAGAACGCACTTTGTTAAATTGGCAAAACGGAGATAATAATGGTTAATTTGTTTGATACTGCTTCATATTTTTACGATTTGCCCGAAGAACTGATCGCACAACATCCGGCCTCACCGAGAGATTCATCTCGACTATTGCATTATAACATTTCACAAAATAAGGTTGAGCATAAAATCTTTAATCAAATTACCGATATTCTCAAAAAAGGTGACGTTTTAGTAATTAATAACACTAAAGTCATACCTGCTAGAATATTTGGTTATGATGATAAGGGTAGGGAATACGAGATTCTTCTATTAAAGCGTCTTAATTATACTGAGTGGGAGGTTATTTTAAAGCCTGCAAGAAAGGCTAAAATAGGTTCCCAAATAGTAATTAACGAGGAACTTAAACTTACCATAAAGTCAATTAAAGCTGATAATGGAGTTAGGGTCGTAGAGTTCGAATTTGACGGCGTTTTTGAGGACATATTGGATAGGGTCGGTAATATGCCACTTCCTCCTTATATAACGGAAAAATTAAAGGACAAAACTCGCTATCAAACCGTTTATGCTAAACACGATGGCTCTGCTGCGGCACCTACGGCCGGTCTTCATTTTACACCCGAATTATTGGAATCTCTAAAAGAAAAGGGTGTAGAAATTGTAGAAGTGTTGCTTCACGTTGGGTTGGGAACATTCCGTCCGGTTAAGACCGACAATATTTTAGAGCACAAGATGCACGAAGAATATTATAAGATAAGTGATGAGTCTGCTATGGCAATAAATAAAGCAATTAGTGAAGGAAGAAGAATAATTGCCGTAGGAACCACTTCTGTTAGAACGCTCGAGAGTGCATCAAATGAAGAAGGATACGTTAATGCCGGAGAGGGTAATACTCAAATATTTATATACCCTGGTTATGAATTTAAAGTTGTAAAAGGGCTCGTAACAAACTTCCATTTACCCGAAAGCACTTTAATTATGTTGGTTTCCGCATTTATTGGTAGAGAGAAAACGTTAGAAATTTACAATACTGCCGTTGCTGAAAAATATAGATTTTTTAGTTTTGGCGATTCTATGATATTGATATAAGGATAAATATGTTTAAATACGAAGTTATTAAAGAATGTAAACAAACCGGGGCCAGAATAGGACGTTTTACTACTCCCCATGGTGTAATTGAAACGCCTGTCTTTATGCCTGTTGGTACACTTGGAACGGTTAAGTCACTTTCACCGGAAGAAGTAGCTGAAGCTGGAAGTCAAATTCTACTTTCTAATACTTACCACTTGTATTTACGGCCCGGTCACGAGATAGTACGTAATGCAGGTGGCCTTCATAAGTTTATGAATTGGCATAAGCCTATTTTGACAGATTCTGGCGGTTTCCAAGTATTTAGTTTATCTACTTTGCGCAAAATTACTGATGAAGGTGTTATGTTCCATAGCCATAGAGATGGTTCAAAACATTTCTTGCGCCCGGAGGATGCTATAGAAATACAAAAAGCATTGGGAAGTGACATTATGATGGCGTTCGACGAGTGTACTGCAGCTGACACAAATTATCGTAAATCCAAGGAGGCATTGGAACGTACCATTAAGTGGCTTGATAGATGTTATAAAGTTGCTGATAGAGAAAACCAAATGCTTTTCCCCATTGTTCAAGGTAACATGTACGCAGATCTTAGAAAAGAGAGTTTAGAGCGTACCATTCCATATGCAAAATGCGGTATTGCCATCGGTGGACTATCCGTTGGGGAAGAAAAACCCGTTATGTACGATATGCTTGACACTTTGAAAGAACACTATCCTAAGGATATGCCTCGTTATTTGATGGGGGTAGGTAGTGCAGATTGTATCGTCGAAGGTGTCATTAGAGGAATCGATATGTTCGACTGCGTTTTGCCTACAAGAATAGCTAGAAATGGTACGGCTATGACTTTCAAAGGCGATTTGACCATTAGAAACGCCGGTTATAAGGAAGATTATACTCCCGTTGAAGAGGGTTGTGATTGCTATTGTTGTAGAAATTATTCCAGAGCATACGTACGTCACCTTATTAACACTGACGAAATTTTGGGTGGTAGGCTTCTTTCTATTCATAATATTCATTTCTTGCATAGGTTAACTGCCAAGATTAAAGAGGCTATTTGGCAAGATCGTTTATTAGATTTTAGAAACGAAATGTTGGCCGATTATAGGATAAAGTAACCGGTTTTAATGATACTTTAACAAAATTATAAAAAAATTAAGTTGCAAAAAAGCGTATAGTATGGTATTATACTAAAAGAATAAAAGCAAACAAGGAGTATTTATGTTTAATTTGTTAGCAGATAATAATTGGGTTATGATAGCAATTCTTGGTGTTTTCTTTGTAATCATGATCGTTATGACGGTTATTCCCCAAAGAAAGCAAAAGAAAAAAATGCAAGATATGATGAACAGCATCGCTGTTGGTGATAAGATTATGACTATTGGTGGTTTTATTGGAACTATTACCGAAATTAATACCGATACCGAACGTTATACCATTAACGTTGGTACCGAAGAAAATCCTGTTAACGTAGTAATCGTTAAGAACGCTGTTCGTACTAAGCTATAAAAATTATTAGAAGTAAAAAGGTTCACCTAAATCCGTTGTGCTCTTAACGAAGAATTCGGGGCTGTATGTACACGGAAGGCAAATTGCCTTCCGTGTACTGTTTTTTTAGGCAGTTTCTCGCATATTGCTTGGGAGTAGCATCTCAAGCACAGGCATTCCGTCCTGTTCGGGGAGTTGGAATGCGTAGTGGATATTGATGAGGTTGCCTGCGGTACGGGAGTATTTCTCCAGTTTTTCGAAGACCTCGATCTTTCGGTTAAAGACTCGGAGCAGTTCGGGTGTCAGCGTTGGCATCTCGATATACTGCTTTGCCTTTGCGATGAATTCCCTGATACAACTATCTCGCATATCCATTCTGCTGATGCCGTCATTCACGGCTATCAGCTTTTTGTATAAAGAAAACCACGCGATAGTCGCGTGGTTCAGTATAAGTTAAACGATGAGAAGAATCCTCCAAATGTGATACAATAGTTTAGACCTGCCAGTCAAAACTAAAACACATTTGGAGGATATATCTATGAAGAAGAACAGCATAGACAATAGTAGTTTAGCACACACAAAATGGAATTGCAAATATC
>JAZNIY010000005.1:0-122703 GCA_045577735.1 Candidatus Stercoripulliclostridium sp.
ACTTGGAAGATACGGCACAGCCGTGGCAAGAGAACTTGTAGAGAACGGCATGGAAGTCATTGCCGTAGATACTGAGCAAAGAATCGTTACCGATGCAGCGGCATATCTGCCCGTATGTAAATGCGCTGACGTGACCGATGCGGAGGTCATCTCACGCCTTGGAATTGGAAGTATTGATACGGTCATTGTATGTATGGCAAGTAACCTTGAAGCGAGTGTGATGGCGGTCACGCTTTGCAAGGAGGCAGGAGTTAAGAATGTTATTGCAAAATGTGCGAATGAAATGCATCAAAAAATATTGCTTCGTGTGGGTGCAGATCAAGTGGTTTTCCCTGAAAACGAGTCTGGTATACGCCTTGCTAAGAACCTCTTAAGCTCTGGATTTGTTGATATGATCTCTCTGGCAAAGGACGTGTCTATGGTTGAGATCGATGTGAAAGACGAGTGGTGCGGAAAGAACTTAATTGAATTAAATCTCCGTAAAAAATACGGATTCAATATCGTTGCAATCAAGAAAGGCGAAAAAGTCACCGTAAATATCAATCCCGAGCAGGTACTTGATGCCCAAACTACACTGATCGTGATTGCAAACACGACAAAATTGGGAAAATTGAAATAAAACCGTCAAATTCTAATTTGTCAAACTGAAATGGGTGCAAAGCCTTTTGCCTAAATGAACTCATCATTCTAAAATTTGCACCCACTATAAAATGGTATCAAAATTTTAGTTTGCTCAAAGAAAATAGCACTTCGAAAGAGGTGTTATTTTCCTTTTTATGAATTGACAATTATGAGATTTATAGTATAATAAAAACATGGCAAAGAAATATGATTACAATAGGTCAATAGCAGTGTTAAGAGGCTTGGTTACACTAAGTAGCCTTGCTTATTTTGTTTCTTTATTGGCGTTCGTAGCATTTTTAGCTATTAATTTTTTACCTTTTTTGAATCATTTGATTGATTTTACCGAAGTTGAATACGTTGTTAGTAAAATATTCTTAAGGTTAGATGCTTTCTTGATTATAGGTTTTGTTCTTTCTTTAATTGGTTTCTTTCTTTGCGCTACCATGATCAAATCATTAAACAGAGAAAAAGGTGGTTTTAAGGCTTTATTGCTTTTAGTATCCAGCATTTTGTTTATAGTTTTCTTTGTTATTATAAAAACCAAAGATTTAACGCTTAGTTACTTATTAAATTATATTTTTGGTGGTCTTCTCGTTGTAGGAATATTTGGAATTGCATTAGCTCTCTTTGTATTATTCTTAAGGATTAAATCAAGAAGAGAAATAGAAAAGAAAATTAGGCGATATGAAAGAAATTATATGAAATTTGAAAAATACAATCGTAAATAGTATTAAAAAACCCACTCAAATGAGTGGGTTTAATTTTGTTTTAGCCTTTATATCCGTATACGTATTGTTGCATCGTTATGGATACGTTAAATTCCCTATAAGTGTAATTTGGGGTGTAGCCTGTTATTAGATTACCGGACAAGGTGTAGACTTGCTCAAGAAGGTGTAACGTTACGTTATCGCCTACTTTTGCAGTATTTAGGAAGGTAGATAATTCAAAATCGTCATTAAAAGTCTTTTTAACGTTTTGTCCGTTCTCAGGGTAGGTTATGGCAGTAATAAACAATAGGGTAGAGCCACTCATAGATGAAGTTGAAGCATAAATTTGCTTATTGGTATCACTAATAGCAACGCTACCGTAATCGTTAAGGCTTGCTATACAATAATAGAACGAACCTTCAGCGGGAAGATATTGTGACTTTCCAATATGAATTTCATTGGAACTTTTTGATAGATAATCTTTTTCACAAGTAAGAACGGAAACGCCTAATCTGATTTTCCCTTCGATATATCCAAGTCCGTTATATTTACTATTTCCAGCGGTTTTAATGAATGAATTGCATATTTTTAGTACGTCATAAACGGGAATTGCATAGCCCATGCCTTCAACCGACGTTCCTGTTGATTTGGCGTTAACAATACCAATTAAGTAACCTTCTGCGTCAAATAAAGCGCCACCGGAGTTGCCACTATTTACGGCGGCATCAGTTTGAAGGAGGGTCATATTGACACCATCCATGTTGATGGTTTTAGAGATACCACTAATGTGGCCGACCGTAACACTAATACCGGCACCCAAGGGATTACCAATTGCAATTGCTTGCTCAGCAAGTAAGATAGGTGCGTTTTCGGTGTCACGTAGCTCGGCAAAATTGTAGTTGGTTCCACTTATTTTTAGTATAGCAAGGTCGCTTTCGTCATCCATGCCAACGAGGCTGGCGTTCAAAATAACGTCGTTATCGCTATCTATGTCACCATCATTAATGGTTACCTTAATTTCACTAGCACCATCAATAACGTGACAGCACGTAACTATCATAGAGGCATCTTCACCAACGACTTTACCATATATTACGCCAGAACCTGCGCCTACGTCCGTGTTGATAATAACGACAGACGTTTGAACTGCGTCAACAACTTCGGTTAATGTAGTAGCCGTGTTAGAAGGGGTACCAACCTGCGTAATTACGTCATAGTTATTTCCAGAGTTGTCAGTTGGAATATTGCTATTGTCCGTACTTGAATTTGTCGTGCCATTAATGCTGTCTACTTCATCAAGAGGCTCAATCGATAAGCATCCCGTCAAACTAAAGGCGCATACTGTAACCAAAATTAAAATAAGTATAATCGAGTATTTTCTATAGCGATTATTCATAATTTCTCCTACTCATATATTATGTTACTTACATATAGTATAACTTATTTGTGTACGTTTTGTGAATGTTTTTTTACCATTTATAAAAAAATTATCCTTTATCTACATTTTATGCTAATTTTCTTAAATAAAGTTTAAAAAGAGTTCTTACCATTGCGTTATACTTGCCTAAACGGATGGTGAAATATGATAGATCATAAAATTAAAAATGGAACGCTAACGCTAAAAATGAGTGGTGAAATAGACCACGCAAATGCCCCTAAGTTTCGCATAAGTGCCGATAAACTAATTACAAACGGAGGATTTAATAAGTTTGTTTTCGACCTAAGCGAAATCACTTTTATGGATTCAACCGGTGTTGGACTCTTAATAGGAAGATATAAGTTATTAAAAAGGTTAGGAGTACCTATGTATTTTTATAACCCTTCAAAAGAAGCCGACAAGGTTTTAAAGGTTAGTGGATTATATACGATAATTAGCAAGATATAAAGGAGAAAAAATGGACATATTGAATATTAAAGTAAATGCTTTGAGCGCAAATGAAGGTTTTTTAAGAAGCACGGTAGGCGCATATTGTACAAGGAAAAATCCCACCATTGAAACTATATCTGATATTAAAACGGCAATAAGCGAAGCTGTAACCAACGCAATTGTACACGGTTACAATGGTGATATTAATGGAATAATAGATTTAAGCGCAAAAATTGAAGATGACGTTCTTTACGTAACTATAACCGACTATGGCAAAGGAATTGAAAACGTAGAGCTTGCGCTTAAAGATTTTTTCACCACTAAAGCCGATGAAGAGAGAGCGGGACTTGGATTCACGATAATGGATAGTTTTATGGATACACTCGAAGTAACCTCGGAAGTAGGAGAGGGAACAAGTGTAAAAATGAGCAAGAATTTGGTGGATAATGTTAAGCTTTGATGAAACCATACAATTGATAAACAGCGCTAAAAGTGGTGATAATGCATCTAAAGAAAGATTAATCAACGAAAACTTGCCACTTATTAAAAGTATTGTAAGACGATATAAAAATAAAATTGTTGAATATGAGGACTTAATCCAACTTGGCACTTTAGGGTTAATTAAGGCAATTAACAACTTTAAAATGGAGTATGGTGTAAAATTCTCAACGTATGCAGTTCCAATGATAGCCGGTGAAATTAAACGATTTATAAGAGATGATGGGGCAATTAAAGTAAGCCGTTCCACTAAATCTCAAGCATTGGAATTGAACAAGTATATTGATGAATATCGAGTAAAAAATGGCGAGAACCCTTCTTTAGAACATCTCTCTACGCAATTTAACTTGGATCAAACCGAACTTGTATTTATTCTTGATTCAACGCGTTATCCCGTTTCCATTTATCAAGAATCCGAAGAAGATGGTCTTCAATTAGCTGACAAAATTGCTACAAATGAAAATCTTGATGACCAATTAGACAAATTGATCTTAAAGGATATTATAGCGAAGTTACCGGAAAGAGATAAAAAAATTATAATATTACGTTACTTTAGGGATAAAACACAAACTCAAGTTGCTGAAGAATTGGGCGTTAGTCAAGTACAAGTGTCTAGATTAGAGAGCAAAATACTACAAAAAATACGTGAAAGCCTGATTGTTGAATAATTTGTATATTATTAGAAAAAATGTTAAAAATCTCCTTATAGGGGATTTTTTATATGCATAAAGAAAACATTGAAAGAGAAGAAACCTATTCTCCAATCATTAAGAATAGTTTGGAGGATAACGATGAACGAGCCTAATAGAGATTATCTAGAACTTGTTAAAAAGAAAATGCCTAAATCGCAACACTTTAAGACTATGTTTAGGGCATTTTGGGTTGGCGGATTAATATGTTGTATTGGGCAGGGTTTTAATGATTTATATACCCATCTTTTAGGCGCAAAATTACCCGAAGAAGACATAGCAACGTTAGTAACTTTGACTCTTATAACAATTACGGTTATTTTAACGGGCTTTGGAATATATGACAAAATAGGTGCTTATGCAGGCGCCGGCTCTATAGTTCCTATAACCGGTTTTGCAAATAGTGTTGCTAGCCCTGCGATAGAACATAAACGCGAGGGAGTGGTGTTGGGGTTGTGTTCTAATATGTTTAGCGTTGCCGGACCCGTTATAGTGTTTGGAATTACCTCGTCTATCCTTGTTGGGATAATCGTCTTAATTTTTAAAGGAGCCTTCGTTTAATGCAAAATCAAACAATTTTCTTTAAAAACGATATAAAAATTGAAAATACAGCAACCATTGTCGGCCCTAAGGAACACGAAGGACCAATCGGTAGATATTTTGATAAATACGTTAAGGATGATTTATTAGGTCAAAAAAGCTATGAAAAAGCAGAAACGAAAATGCATATATCAACTATTAAATATCTTCTTAATAAATCTGGATATGACGATGGCGATATTGATCTTTGTTTAATGGGCGACTTAATGGACGAGATTAGTGGTTGCAATTTCACTATGAGAGAGTTAGATATCCCTTTTATGGGTGTATATAATGCTTGTGCTACCTTCGCCGAAAGTCTTTTGATCGGCGCTAATTTTCTTGATAGTGGAAACTTTAAAAGGATTATTTGTTCGACTTCTAGTCATTTTTCCACAGCAGAAAGGCAATATCGTTTCCCGTTGGAACTTGGCAACCAACGAACTCCATTGGCGCAATGGACTTGTACAGGTGTTGGTGCAACCTTACTTAATAGAGAACGAGGTGTCGTTAAAATAGATTGTGGAACGATAGGTCGAGTAATTGATTACGGAGTGACTGATGCAAACGATATGGGTGCTGCAATGGCTCCCGCGGCACGTGAAACCTTACTGGCGCATTTTGAAGCAACATCTAGAGGTCCCGATTACTATGACCTTATTTTAACCGGGGATTTGGGTGAAGCCGGTCACAGATTACTTGTCTTACTTATGGAGGAAAAAGGAGTGAAATTAAAAGATAATTACACCGATTGTGGTATTTTAATCTTTAATAGAATGGGACAAGACGTGGGGCAAGGTGGAAGTGGTGCGGGTTGCTCCAGCTCGATATTTAATAGTTACGTCTATAAAAAAATGGTTTTAGGCGAACTTAAAAGGGTTCTTTTAATTCCTACGGGTGCATTGGTTTCTAAAACAAGTAATTTACAAGGGGAGAGTATCCCTGGTATTGCTCATGCAGTAAGTTTTGTGAGGATATAGCAATATGGTTGTCGACTATTTAAAAGTGTTCTTAGTGGGTGGTACAATTTGTTTAATCGGACAAGTTTTAATAAATACTACAAAAATGACTTCGGCTAGAATTCTAGTTGGATTTTTATTGTCGGGCGTGATACTGGAAACAATAGGCGTTTTCAAATATATACGCGAGTGGGGACAAGCAGGGGCAACCGTGCCCATAGTAGGGTTTGGGTCCAATCTAGCAAAAGGGGCAATAAAAGGTACTCTTGAAAATGGTTTACTGGGTGCGATCACCGGTGGAATTGAAGCTGTAGCCGGCGGGATAGCCGGTGTAATATTTATTAGTTTTATAGTTGGATTAATTGCATCATCAAAAACAAAATAGCGTTATTGACTTTTTTTAGCGATAGAGATATAATGAAACTATGGAAAAGTTATTTAAAAACGTTGATGCAGTTGTAATAGTTTCACCCTCGAATTTGTACTATTTTACCAAATATTCAAATGATGACGCAGCTGTTTTGCTTACAAAAGAAAAAAAATACTACATTTGCGATAAAAGAGTAAGCGAAGAAGCCGGTGAATTGCTAAATGATTTTGAAATTGTAGATATAGGCAAGTCTGGTTATATCGCGACTGCTAAAGAAATGATTTTAAAAATGGGTTTTAAAAAGATCGGTTATGAAGACTGGTCTATCTCTCATAAACGGTACAAAATTTTAGAATGTACAGGTCTCTTTAAAAAATTTAAACTTTATCCTGTAGAGCATTTAATTAGTGAACTTCGTTCGGTTAAAACCGATTTTGAGGTAGAACTTATTAAATCTGCACAAAAAGTAACCGATAAGGTATTCTTAGATACGATAGAGTATATTAAACCCGGAATGACGGAACTTCAAGTTGCCTCTTTTATGAATTCTAAAACGTATGCATATGGTTGTGAGTTAGCATTTCCACCTATAGTTGCTTTTGGTAAAAATACATCTAAGCCCCATGCACATCCCGGTGAAAACGTTTTACAAGAAAACGACGTAGTTACGTTGGATTTTGGCGCAAAATACAAAGGATATTGTTCCGATATGACTCGTTCGTTCGTCGTTGGAACGCCTCCAGAGGGCTACGTTGAATTATACAATGCAGTACTTGAAGCCCAAGAAAAAGCATTAGCTAACCTTAAGGCCGGAATCAAAGGTAAAGAGGGCGACGCAATTGCACGAGACGTCCTCATTGACAAAGGATACGGTGAATATTTTACTCACTCACTTGGTCATAGTTTAGGAATTGACGTTCACGAAGGACCGGGTCTAACCCCCCAATGCAAAGAAATTATTCCTGTTGGTAGCGTGTTAAGTGTTGAACCCGGGGCATATTTGGAGGGTAAATACGGCGTTAGAATAGAAGATATCGTACTTTTCCAAAAAAGTAGGGTGGATAACTTGACAAATTCAAATAAAAATTTAATAATATTAAAGTAATACTACGGAGGTATATTTACTTATGGCAAATAAATTAGCAGGCGATCTCAGAAAAGGCGATACTTTTGAAATGGACAACACCGTTCAAGTTGTTGTTGACTTCCAACACGTTAAACCCGGCAAGGGCGCAGCATTCGTTCGCGTAAAGATGCGTAACGTTATGACTGGAAGCGTACTTGAAAAAACATTTAACCCCAGTGAAAAGTTTGATCTAGCTTACATCGAGCGCAAAAAGATGAGCTATAGCTATTTTGATGGCGACGATCTATATTACTTCATGGACAACGAAACCTACGATATGATTCCTATGAATGGAAATCTAGTTGCAGAAGCACTTCATTTCATCAAAGAAGGTTCCATGGTAGACGTTGCTTTCTACAAAGACGCTCCATTTAGCGTTGAGCCCGAAAACTTTGTTGTTCTTCAAGTTACTGAATGTGAACCTGCTATCCCCGGCGCTACTGCACAACCCGGCTCAAAGCAAGCAACTCTTGAAACTGGTTATGTAATCCAAGTTCCTTTGTTTATTGAAGAAGGTGAAATGATTAGAGTTGATACTCGTACCGGTGAATATATGTCTCGCGCTAACTAATTAATAGATAATTTTAAAGACGGAAGTTACGGCTTCCGTCTTTTTTTATGCAGTTTTGCATATAATTTCACGTGATAAAATCTCTATTACCAACAAATATATCTAATTTGATTTCTTCTAATGCTCCTTTAGAAACAATAACTGAAATAAGACTAAGAATAGGTAAAAATTTGCTTATTAAAACTGCAAAAGAATATATTTTACTAGACTATAAAGTTGTCGAAGAAGAATTGAAACACGTTATTAGAATTGCAACTCATAACTCACTTTATGCCTTTCAAGATCAAATTAAAATGGGTTATATATCATATAACGGCATAAGGATAGGACTAGTTGGCTCTGTAGTAATGGATAAAGACAAAATAATTACCATTAAGGATTTTACTTCTCTTATTATTCGAATTCCTCACGAAATAGTTGGATGCTCCGATTCCTTAAATATAGTTTTACCCACTTTTGAAAATACTTTAATAGTTTCCCCTCCATATGGGGGCAAAACAACGTTAATTCGTGATTTAGCAAGGAGATTAAGCAAACATTACGATACTTTGCTTATTGATGAAAGAGGGGAAATACATAATAACTCATTTTCTTTTGGGGAAAGATTGGACGTTTTTAAAGACGCTCCAAAGAGCTTCGTCATAGAAGGCGTTATACGCGCTACGTCGCCGGAAATTATCGTTATGGACGAATTGTTTAATACTTGTGATATGAGCGTTATTAGAGAAATTACAAGGTCTGGCATTAAAGTTTTAGCTAGTATTCACGGAGATAACGTTTCTTTAATTAAAAACGTCTATCCGGAACTAACAAAGTACTTTACAAACGTAATTGAATTAAGTAATAAACCTAAAGTCGGAACAATAAAATCTATATTAAGGTTAAAATGATTAAAATCATACTTGCTATAGTAGTTATAATACTACTTGCTTATATTGGATAT
Organism: Candidatus Stercoripulliclostridium sp.; assembly: GCA_045577735.1. Classification (GTDB taxonomy): domain Bacteria; phylum Bacillota; class Clostridia; order Christensenellales; family DTU072; genus Stercoripulliclostridium_A. Next base: position 8,934 of record JAZNIY010000005.1, read on the forward strand.
GGTATTGAGAGATATTATAAAACTCGTCTTAAAATACTGGTTGACTTTCAAAATTTCATTTCATTTTGTAAAAGAGAAATTGAGTTTTATAAGTCAAGCATTGATACCCTAATAAATAAGTATGATTATCAAACTGAATCTTTAAAGAAACTTCTTGATTGCTACGTAAACAATAAAGAGATGGAGTCAATATACCTTAATAAAGACATTATTTCAAGGTTTAAAACGTTTATTTACGAACTTTCAAGTGCCGATTTTTATTTTAAAGATTCTGTTATTAAAAGTGCAGAGGAAGTAATTGCATCATTGTTAAATCAAGCCGAAAAAGAGAAAAAGCAAAAGGGGGAATTAGGGCGAAAACTTATTGTTTTATTGGGAATTGCTCTAATAGTTCTAATAATATGACAGGTATTGAAACCATACTTAAAATTGCAGGCGTGGGTATACTGGCTACGGTTATTAATAGTATTTTAGAAAAAAGCGACAAGAGAGAATTAGTTACTTTTGTCACTCTTACAGCTCTTGTTATAGTATTAATTATGGTTGTGAGTTTAGTAAGCGAATTGCTAGGCACCGTACAAAATCTGTTCGGTTTATTCTAATGACAATAATAAAGGTTATAGGAATTGCTTTTTTAGGCATGATTTGTGCTGGCCTGCTAAAGGAAATTAAACCTTCTCTTGCAGTTTTTTGTGGTATCATTACAGGTTTAGTCATATTATTTTCTATTGTTCCAGAATTAAATCAATTAATAAATGATTTTAAGGAAATAGCTGAATTGGCTAAAGTAGATGACACTTTAGTTTTAACAATACTTAAAATTATTGGAATTGGATACCTTAGTGAGTTTACAGCATCTATCACAGAAGATTATGGCATTGGAAGTATTGGTAAAAAAGTCCTTCTCGCAGGTAAAATTATTATAATGTTGCTTGCGATCCCAATTGTTACTAACGTAATTTTGTCTATAGGTAAGGTTCTTACATGAAAAAATCAATTTTTTTACTTCTTATTTTTATACTAAGCTTTTTTGTGTTTTCGGTATCTCAAACAACGAAACCAGCAAAAGCTCAAACTGATGTAAAAAGTGAAATAGAGAAAGAAATTGATGAAAATTTGAATGATTTGATACCTGACGATTTAAACCAATACTTTAATACTATCGAAGAAAACTTCGGTTTTTCGTTCAAAGAATTTGTGCGAGGAATAATAGATGGTAAAATTCAAATTAGCGCTGAAAGCATATTGCAAATCTTTTTAGATGGGATAAAAAGGGGAATTAAAGAAACTTTTTTATCGTTAATAGGAGTTTTGGTGCTTTGCATTCTTTCTGCTATATCTAAAAATATTACTGCTGGCTTAAAAAAAGAAGGTATTGATAATTTAATTTATTTCTCAATATACGGAGCAATAATTTGTACTTTAATCGTTATTATTTCCGATCTTGTTAGAAGCGTCACAAGTACAATACAAAGTATCAACTCTATTATGGATTATATATTTCCAATTCTAGTTACATTACTAACGGCTATCGGGGGCACAAGTGGTGTTTCCTTTTTACAACCTATTACGATTGTGATTTCTAACGTTGTAATTAAAATGATACTTAACGTTATTATCCCTATTTTTTATGCATCATTAGTTTTTACTTTTGTAGGAAATCTTAGTGATGCAATTAAGCTAGAAAGATTTCATAAGACTTTAAAATCTATTGCAAATTGGATACTTGGAATAGTTTTTTCTATTATTACTACGTTTGTAACAATACAAGGGTTAGTAGGTGCAAGCATAGATACAATAGCAATAAAATCTGCGAAATTTGCCCTTTCCACATACGTTCCTATATTGGGTGGATATCTCGCCGAAGGCTTCGATATTGTTATGGCTAGTTGTGTTTTGATTAAAAACGCACTGGGATTAACTGCTTTTGTGATTTTACTCGCTGTTCTGATGACCCCAATTGTAAAAGTTCTGCTTGTTTCGCTATCATTGAAGATCATATCATCTTTCGTAGAGCCTTTGGGTGAAACAAAGGTTGCAAGTTTACTTTTTGATACAGCTTCAAACTTAAAAATACTAATTGCCTCCATCGCCGGTGTGTCATTTTTAGTATTTATTCTTCTATCCTTGGTCATCGGTGCGTTTAACGGAGGCGTAGTATGAGTAGCTTTTCTGCTTACATAATGAGTATAGTTGGGTGCATTTGTTTAACTACACTAGTTGATATTTTATTGCCGAATGGCGAAACGCAAAAATACGTGAAGGGAATTTGCTCACTTTTAATCTTTAGCGTGATTCTTTCACCTATCCCTAAATTGATATATGCGTTGGAACCAGATTACAAAGAAACCAGTGTTTTAGAAGAAATTGAATATAGCGCTCAAAATGTTGACTTTTTAATTAAAATTAAACAAAAAGAGTGTGAAATGATTAAAAACAAATGTATAAAAGAATTGGACAATGAGGGTATTGAAAACCTTTGTATCGAAGTTATCTCAACTTATTCAACTAAATTTGAAATATTAAAAATAGTTGTTGACAAAAAAAATATAGTAATAAAACCAGATGCTGAGAATATAGATATTGTAACAGTAATTAAGAATGTCGTTTCTAAGTATTTTAATTTAGACGATAGCTTAGTCGAGGTAATAAATTGATTGAAAAATTAAAAGAGTGGAATAAAAAACTAAAGTCTATAAAAAATTATGAAATAATTATATGTTTAATCATAATTTGCATAGTCTTACTAATATACTTTAGTGTTAACGGAGATGGTAAAAAAGAGGAAAAGGCTACAGAAAGCGTAAATATTTCCTTAACCGACGGACTTGAAGAAAGGGTGGGTAACGTCCTTAGTAAAATAGAAGGAGTTGGTGAAGTAGACGTTTTAATTACCTTTAGTTCATCAGTTGAACAAGTTACTGCAAATACTCAAAATTCACATTCCACAACCACCTCCAATCAAAACAACTCGACGACAACTAGCACAACAACCAGTTCTCCAATTATAAGTAACCAAAATGTTATAGTGCTTCAAGAAAAAATGCCGGAAATTATTGGTGTAATCGTGGTTGCAGAAGGTGCTGACAATCCTAAAGTAAAAATAAATATATTAAGTGCCGTTTCAACAGCATTAGATATAGATAAAAATTCAATACAAATTTTCACAAGGAGCGAATTATGAAACAAAACAGCAAATTAACTAAAATCGGTCAATCACTAAAAGCAAACAGAAAGAAAATTATCGTTGTTTGCAGTATGGTTGCATTACTTATCGGCACAGGATGTCTTAATTATTTTCTAAACGTCAAAACTACTAACAACAATAGCGATGACGTTGTACAAAATCAAGAACAAAGTTTCTTTGAAACTTATAGAACCGATAGAGAGTCAACCAGAAACCAAGAAATTGCATATCTCGATGAAATTATTGCATCTGCAAGTTCAACGGAAACAGCTATCGTTGATGCCGAAAGCCAAAAATTAAACATTACTTCTTCAATGGAAACCGAACTAGTACTAGAAGGTCTAATCAAGGCAAAAGGTTTTAAGGACTGCATAGTAACAATGTCAACGGAAAACGTAAATATAGTAGTAATGGATGAAGACTTAACGTTAGAGGAGGCTGCCCAAATACTAAATATTGTTGAGACGGAAACCTCTTTTACTGCCCCAGACGTTGTAATTATTCCTTACGTATAAACCAATTGAGCCGATATAGTCGGCTCTTTTATTTGCGCACGCGTAATTTTATTTTATTTCTTGCAAATAATATATTATTGTGCTATTATACAAGTATGGAAGAAATTAGACCTCAAGCGATATCAAGATATACATCAATAGTAGCTTCAATTGCTAATGAAGCCATTAAAAAGGTGCAAGGCATTTCTAAAGAGGATGGTGTTGTCAAATACCGTTTTGGTTTTGCAGGCTTAAAAAACTCCAATTGTCACGTGTATATCGATGACGAAGGAAAAGTTAGTATCGATATGGTAGTAAACGTAAACATAGGCCTCAGCATCCCAGAAGTGGTTTGTGAACTTCAGGAAACTATTAAGAAAGACGTAGAATCAGCCACTAAATTTACCGTTAAACGAATAAACGTAAACGTTGCAAACGTAAATATCTAGAGAATTATGCACCAAAGAAAGAAATCACGCGACAGCGTTTTAAAACTCATATATGAATATTTGTTTTCTCACGAGATTAATGAGAAAACTTTGTTAATCATGACCACTGGCGAAATGCCTATGGCAGAAGTTGACTATATTACTACCGCTTACAAAGGTGTAATTAAAAATTACGATGATTTAAAGGATACCATAGCAAAATACGCTAGGGGATTTGACGTTGATAGAATCTATAAACTGGATTTTGCTGCTTTGCTTCTCGCTGTGTATGAAATGAAGTACATGGATGATATTCCTCTTGGAACCTCTATTGCCGAAGCTGTTGAATTAGTTAAAACCTACTCAACGGAAAAGAGTTATTCCTTTGTTAACGGCATTTTAAGTTCTGTATACAAAGAACTTACTGCAAAATAATGGTTGAAAGAAATTACATTACAGTTACCGAACTGAATTATTATTTAAGTCGTATTATTGATGCTGAAGAGTTGTTGCACAATATGTACGTTCTTGGGGAAGTAAGTGGTTGCTCCATTCATAAGGGCAACCTTTATTGTACTTTAAAGGATGAAAACGCACAGATCAGCATTGTTTGTTTCGCCGTTGACAAAACTTACGTTCCAGAAAATGGTGAGCAAGTTTTAATGTATGGCACTCCAACGTACTACCAAAAAACAGGCAAACTTTCATTTATAGCTAGACGAATAGAGCCATTTGGCAAAGGAAAACTTCACCTCGAATTGGAGCTTCTTAAGAAACGCCTTTTAGAAGAGGGCATTTTTAACGATGCACACAAAACGCCTGCTCCAGCATATACCAAAAATCTTTGTGTTGTTACCAGCCTTGAGGGCGCCGTTATTCAAGACATTTATTCTACTATTCGACGCTATAATCAACTCATAAATATTTGTATAGTTAACGTTTCTGTTCAAGGCAAAAGTGCTGAAAGCGAAATTATTAAAGGGCTAGAACTAGCAGATAGGGGTGGATTCGATACAATAATCCTTGCCCGCGGTGGTGGCTCCTTTGAAGACCTTATGCCTTTCAATAGCGAAGGTGTGGTTAGAGCGATATATCGCATGGACACCTACGTCATTAGCGCCGTTGGTCACGAAACGGACGTAACTTTATGTGATTTAGTTGCCGACACCCGCGCTCTTACTCCAACGGCGGCAGCAGAAATGGTTGCATTTGATACAACACAACTGGTGGAAGATATTATTTCTCAGATAACTGTTGCCGGCAGAAGACTGGAAAATAGGATAAAAACAAAACAGCTTATCGCAACCGATTTAACAAGAAAATCTACCTATTTAATAGGGAATAAGTTAAGCATTATGCAATCAAGAGTTGATAGTTCACTCAATAAAGGAAGGCTATCTATTCAGAGCATTGTTGCAAAAAGCGACAATAAAGTAGAAGTATTACTTAATAAAATAGACGCGCTTAATCCGGCTAGAATATTAAAAAGCGGGTATTTTAAAATGGAAAAAGAGGGCATGAGCATTACAAACACCCGAATGCTTACAATAGGTGATAACGTCACTTTGTACGCAAATGATGGTAAAATTAAAGCGACTATAATCGAAATTGAAACAAAAAAAGAGGTATAACGTATGGGCTTTGAAAAAGACATAGAAAACCTGGAACTTATCGTTGCTAAATTAGAGCAGGAAAATCTTTCTATCGACGAAGGATTGACTTTGTATGCAGAAGCAATTAAGCTAGGTAAAAAACTCGTTGAAGAAATTAAAGAAAGTAAAGGCAAACTCGAGCTCCTCAACCAAGATTTGTCTCGCATAAATCTTGAAGATTGCGAGGTCGAATAATGGCGTAGTCAAGTCATTAAATGCTAATTAGTTGCATATTTTTATAATATATGCTACAATATTGACAACTTAATATGGTGGTGCAGTATTCTAGTCAGGTGCGATATAATTGAGGGCGGGGTTAAAATACCGTCAAAGAGCATATCGATGAAGTTTCTTGTGTTTGCTTGAGTTGCCCAAACTTGGGTGGATGCTGGGAGTTAAGGATTCAGGGCGTCTGATAACGGCATATCGGAGCCGACCCTGTCTCCATGGAGACCTATATTGGTGAAGGTAACGCCTTCGGCAATCCTTTACTGAATGGGGTTAAACCTGCAATGCGGTAATAAATAACTGTGTGCAGTGTAGCTTGCCTTGAGTGGTTGCGTGAGAATTAGGGTGTCGGATGTGTTTGGGTACGCGAACCCATCGCATCTTTGCCTATGAAACCGTACCTGCAAAAGAGGATAGGTTGTATCAAATCTGTTAAAGAAATTTTCTAGACTGTTTTAAGCCGAGGATTATAGTGTGTACTAAGTGGCGATTCGGTTACGTAATGAGTAATCTTACGTTGCGGGCTTTAAAAGGAAACTGCCTAGTCGGCGACGATAGGTAACCCGTAGGGAAATCCTACCGAACCTAATGGCGCAAGGTTTACTCGGTTTATTACCACCATTTAAGCGCAACTCTTAGGTTGCGCTATATTATTTGATTAGAGTATGAAAAACGATAACGAAAATAATACCAATATTTTAAATAATGAGCCCTCCGTTGATCAAAATCACGAGGATTCTTGTAAGCAAAAAAAGGAAAAAAAGTCTGAACCAAAAAAGAAAATTTCCGGAGCAACTCTTTGGACCATTAAAATTACCATCGTTACTCTTGTATTGGGGTTATTCTTCTCCTTTATTTCCGAGCTTACTTCTTCATACGCTCACGTAAGTATTACAATTTTATTACTATTTTTACTAATTGCTATTAGTATTATTTGTGATGCAATAGGTATTGCGGCCACTTCTTGCGATCTTGCTCCGTTGCTTTCAATGGCATCCAGAAAGGTTCCCGGCAGTAAAAAAGCCATTTCACTCGTTAAAAACGCGGAAAAAGTCTCGAATATCTGTTGTGACGTAATAGGCGATATTTGTGGTATTATAAGTGGTGCTTGTACCGTTGCTATAGTTGCTAAACTTGTTGTAGATAATTCAACATTGAACTATTGGATGAGTATTATAGTTTCTAGCCTGGTTGGTGCAATTACCGTTGGTGGAAAATCTTTCTTCAAGACCATCGCTATGAAAAACAGTAAAGAAATTCTTTTACTAGTTTCTCGCATTCTATCTGTTTTTAGTAAGAAAGAAAAATAATGCGTATTGATCTCTTTTTAGCTGAAACCGGCCTTGCAAAGTCCCGAACTCACGCACAAAACCTTATCAAACTTGGTAAGGTTGTTGTAGATGGAGCAATAGTATCTAAATCATCTTTTGACGTTAAAGGCACGGAAAACATCTTAATTGATAATAAAGATGATTATGCCTCTTTGGGTGGAGTAAAACTGCAAAAAGCAATTAATTATTTCAAAGTCAACGTAGAAAACAAAATATGTATTGACATAGGCTCCTCGAATGGTGGATTTACCGACGTTTTACTTCGTTCAGGCGCGAAAAAGGTATATGCAGTCGATATAGGCGAGTGCGCTCTTCCTGAAGAAATGATTAATGATAATAGGGTTATAGTCAAAGACAAGTTAAACGCTAGGTATCTTTCGTTCGAAGATATAGGGATTAAAGCCGATATTATAACTATTGACGTGTCTTTTATCTCACTGACACTAATTCTACCGTCCTTGATGCAATTTCTTGACAATTCATCTATTATTATAGCTCTTATTAAGCCACAATTTGAAGTAGGGCGCGCTTTGCTAACAAAAACTGGCATTGTTAAAAACCAAAAAGCAATTGAACAAGCAATAAAAAAGGTAACAGACTTTTCGAAGGAACTTGGACTTGCTTCAAAGCAGGTTATTGAAGCTCCACACCCGTTTGAAAATAAGAATAAAGAATATCTGGTTCTTTTGCATAAATAATCCAATTTTTTACACGTATTAATTGATTTTTGTATATTTTATAAAAATCTCTTGTATAAAATTTATATTTGGTGTAATATAGTCCTATGAAAATAGGACTATATTCAAATTTAACAAGGGATCCCGGTGCCCAATACACTAAAACCGTCTACAACATTCTAAAAGAAAGGAACGTTGCTATAAAAATTTCTGACGGTCTTAATGGTATTGACTTCGGCGTTCCCAATAATACTTATTATGACAACAACGAGCTCGCACGTGAAAGTGACGTTGTTATTGTTCTTGGAGGCGACGGCACCATTTTAGGCATTGCAAAAGAATGTGCAACCTACAGAAAACCGATTTTTGCAGTTAATATGGGCCACAAAGGTTTCTTGAGCGAGGTTAATAAAGAAGACCTAGAACAAGATTTTAACGACCTTTTTAATGGCAATTTTATTCTTGATAAGCGTAAGTTCCTTAAGGTTAAAATTGATGGAACTGACAAAGAATACTACGCGTTAAACGAGATTGTTGTAGCTCAATCATTATGCTCGCGTATTATGAAAGCCGAAATCACGGTAAATGGAACTTTAGTTGATAAATATTCATCGGACGGTATAATCGTTTCTACTCCTACGGGTTCTACTGCCTATAGCCTTTCTGCGGGAGGCCCCATTGTTGCGCCCGACGTATCGTGCTTTATAATTTCCCCCATATGCGCACACAGCTTACATTCACGTCCATTAATCGTATCTAATTCTAGTACGATAAACGTTAAAATTTTGTCGGCAGATCCGGGAGCAAACGTTAACGTTGATGGACAAAATATACTAACCATTAAAAATGGAATGAGCGTTAATATATCCGATTCGGATTTATCTGTTGACTTTATTAGACGTCCGTCATTTAATTTTTACGAAAAATTATTAGAAAAAATGCGTTACTGGAGTTCTATAGAGGTATAATTATGAGTAGACAAGCAAGACAAACTAGACTTTTAAAACTTATTGAAGAGCGAGACATCGAAACTCAACAAGAATTAACGGATATCCTTCTAGAAGAAGGCTTTAAAGTTACACAAGCCACGGTTTCACGCGACATACAAGAGTTAGGGCTCATTAAGAACTCCATTCCTGGTCAAAAATCGAGATACGTTAAACCACTTGATCCTAGACTACAAAGATTGCGTATGTTGTTCCATCAATCCGTCCTTTCGATTGATCATACCGAAAATTTTATCGTCATAAAAACGTTGAGTGGTGCTGCAAACAGCGCTGCAATGCTTATAGATCAACTTGAAAACCCCGAAATTATGGGTACGATTGCAGGAGATGATACCATTTTCATAATTGTTAAATCAAAAGATGAAGTGGTTAGAATCGTAAAACAATTAAATGATTTTCTAAACTAGTATGATTTCTTCATTATACATTAAAAATATAGCTCTTATTCGTGAGCACACCTTGGAATTCTCCGAAGGATTAAACGTTTTGAGTGGTGAAACTGGCGCCGGTAAGTCAATTATTATTGACTCGCTTAATTTTGTGCTTGGTGATAGAGCCGATAAATCATTAATTCGCCATGGACAAAGTATGGCAACCGTCGAGGCGGTTTTTAATGATAATAACAACATTAACGTATTAAAAATACTAAATGAGTATGGCATTGAACGAGAGGAAGTGCTCGTTGTTAAACGCACCATGACTGAAACGGGTAGGAGTGATTGCCGAATTAATGGTAGGGCGGTTACTCTTGGTCAACTACGCAAATTGGTCGCCCATCTCGTTGACATACACTCTCAACATGAAAATCAAGCACTACTTAACGAAGCAAATCATATTCTAATTTTAGATAAATATGGAAAATCTATAGAAAAAATAAAAGAACAATTTAATAACCATTTTAACTCCTATCTTGAAACTAAGATACAAATTGATTCTTTTGAAGATGAAGCCAGTCGTGCACGCAAAATAGATAGTTTAGAATATCAGATTTCTGAAATTGAGCGCGTTAATCCACAAATAGGTGAAGAGGATTCATTAATAACCCAAAGAAACAAGTTCCAAAATTCCGAAAGAATTGCTAATGCTCTCTCGGCCTCGTACAGCGCCTTAGACGGCGATGAATCATTCGGCTCAATAAATCTTACGCAAATGGCTATTCGCGAAATTAACGCTGTTTTACGCTTTGATAGTAAATTTGAAACGTTGGCCGAACGTTTAGAATCTATAAAAATTGATTTAAGAGATATCGCTGATGAAATTAGCACCGAAATTGAAGGGTTAGCTTACGATCCTAAAGAACTAGAAAAAATTGAAGAAAGGATTGCCGAAATTAGAAAAATTAAAAAACGCTACGGTCCTATTGAAGATCTTCCTGAATTTTTAGAAAAAAATTACGTAGAATTAGAAAAACTTAAAAATGCAGAGCAAATTATTGCTGATTTGAACAAAACCTTGATTCAAGAAGGTAATCTTGCAATTAAATATGCTATTGAACTACATGATGAAAGGGTTAAAATCGCTAAAACGTTTAACAATTCTATCGTCAAAAACCTAAAAGAACTGGGAATGAAAAATACTACTTTTGAAGCTGAAATTATCTTCCCAGAGAATTCTGAAAACATATTGAAAATTGCAAATGAAAATGGTGCTGATTCAGTAAGATTTTTAATTTCCCCAAATTTAGGAGAACCACTTAAACCTCTTTCGAAAATTGCATCCGGTGGTGAGATGAGTCGGTTTATGCTAGGGCTTAAAAATATTACTGCAGAATTAGAGGGGATCGACACTTTAGTCTTTGACGAAATAGATACGGGAATAAGTGGTTTAATTGCAAAAGTTGTTGCACAAAAATTGAATGACGTTTCTACAAACAGACAGGTTCTAGCCGTAACGCATTTACCGCAACTTGCATCCATGGCAGACCATCACTACCTAATAACTAAGTTTGAAAAAGATGGGCAAACAATAACCGAAGTACACTTACTTGATGAACTCGGTTCAGTAAAAGAAGTAATGCGTCTTGCGGGAAGTGACCCTAATAGCGTGGTTGGCGAACAAAATGCCCTTGAACTAAAAAAATGGGCAAAAAATTACAAAATTGCTAAGAAATAACACTTTTTGACCTTCGAGTATTATAAAAATACTTATAAATTATAATAGTTTTTAGAATAATTACCTCCTAATTGCACAAGTTAATTGGGAGGTATTTTAATGCTTATGGATAAATCAATAAAAAATAGATTACGAATTTTAACTCTGATTATCATAATTTTACTTTCCGTTTCGTCATTCTGTTTTAGCACTAGTTATAAAGCCTTAGCAAAGGAAGATGAGGTACATTTAGGTGGTCTTCCCATTGGTTTGAACATTACCAGCAATGGTTTAGTAGTTATCGATTTTAAGCCAATTATAACCACCTCTGGCGCGGTCTGTCCTGCAAAAGAAAGTGGAATTGAAAAGGGTGACTTAATACTTAGCGCTAATAAAAATGCCATTAGAACTGCAAACGATTTACAAAACTCAATAAACAATGCAAATAGCGAAACTATTCCTTTAATTATATTTAGAGAAGATAAAGAATTAGAATTAATTGTCAATTTGGTTTTTGACCCGTTAGCAGGGATGAAAAAAATTGGATTAATTGTTAAAAACGATATTTCAGGCGTAGGTACTATTACTTATATTGATAATACTGGCAATTACTGCTCATTGGGACATAAGATTTGTGACTCAAATTTGGACAATCAATCCTTTTATCAAAAGGGAAATATATATAACGCAACAATTTTAGGCGTGTATAAAGGCAATGATAATGAGGCTGGCGCGCTAAAAGGCGCATTTGATAAGAACTCCACCTCTATTGGTAATACTATAAAAAATTGTGATTTTGGTGTTTATGGTAAAATTACCGACGATTCATTTTATAAAAACCGTGAGCTAGTTAAATTGGGCTCAAAAAGTGACGTAAAGCCCGGAAAAGCTTATATTTATACAACCATAGAAGGCTCAACCCCTCAAAAATATCAAATAGAAATTGTTAAAAACTATAACCAAGACAAGCCGGAAATTAAAAGCATGGTTATCCGCGTAACCGATAAACGATTGCTTGAGAAAGCAGGTGGGATCGTTCAAGGAATGAGTGGCTCGCCCATAGTACAAAACGATAAACTTGTTGGCGCAGTTACTCACGTATTTCTAAAAGATTCATCAATTGGTTATGGGGTCTATATAGATTGGCTCTTTTGAGCATAAAACCTTGTTCTTTGAGTATATTTTATTATGCTCAAAAAACTAGGTTGTTACATAAAAGATAACATATATTTATTTAAAAAGTCTATTTTTGAAAACAAAATACATCTTTACGTTTGCTTAGGCGCATTTGCAATAGGTTTGTTAATTGCATTAAGTAAAGATTACTCTGAGGTTACAACAACCAACAATTTTGTTTACGCAATATTTTCCGGCAACAACTCTCCAATTCCACAATTAATTAGACTTATTTTATGGCTTAGTGGCTTATATCTTATATGGTTTGCCACGGCCTTCCATTTTATACTTTTCATCACGTTAGGATACGGAAGTATTTTATTAATTTCCTATTTGGTATTTTCAAATGGTTTTTGTGGTGTTGCGGTGCAACCCTTAAGTGGACTTCTTTACGTAATTTTATATCTAATTCCCACCGTTTTAATTGGTTTGGTTGGTTATATCTTGGCTCTTAAAGAGATATATTGTCTACTAAATTATGATTGCAATCGCAAAACACTTATTAACATTGCTTTTCATCAAAAAGGAGTTAGAAAGTCTATTACTCCAATTTGGGTTTTAACCTCTCTGTTTATTGTCGCTTATTGGTTAATATTTTATCTATTTTTGATAATAATCATTTAATTATTGCTTGTTTTGCATACAAAACGTATTTTTTTACATACTGATGATGAGGTGAAAAAATGAGAAAAACTATTATAATAATCATAGCAATTTGTTTTGCTTTGACCTTAGGTTTGACGCCCACTTTAATAGCCAGTGCTAAAGGGGAAAATTTAAACGAAAAAGCGTTAAATAGTGCACTTTCTAATTATAATTCTCGTTCAGCATACGTTATTGATTACGACACCGGGAAAGTTTTGTTTGAAAGAAAGCCAGAGGATAAGTACCCCATAGCCAGCATGGTAAAAATAATGACCCTTAACCTTGCATTTGATGAAATTAAAAAGGGGAATCTCGCGCTTGATGAAAAAATAACCATTAGCGAAACGGCATCATCTATGGGTGGATCACAAATGTTTTTAGATACCGGATTAGAGTATAGCGTCAGTGATTTAATTAAAGGAATTATCGTTGTATCTGCAAACGATGCTAGTGTAGCATTGGCCGAAAGAATTAGTGGTAACGTAGACTCTTTTATTGAACTAATGAATAACAAGGCAAGAGATTTTGGAATGCAAAACACACGCTTTGTAAACGTTACAGGACTGCCACAAGAAGGACAATATAGTACTGCAAAAGACGTTACGATTATGATGAAAAATCTACTAAAGCACCCAAAATATTACGATTTTTCTTCAATTTATCTTGAAAATTATACACACCCGGATGGCCGTAAAACAGAACTTACAAATACCAATAAATTAGTGAGATTTTATAAGGGTTGCGACGGAGGAAAGACTGGATTTACTAATGATGCAATGTTCTGTCTTTCAGCAACGGCAAAACGTGATGACACAAGGGTAATTGCAACTGTATTAGGCGCTCCGACAAGCAAAGAGAGAAACAAAGAAATTACCGATTTGTTTAATTTTGCTTTTGCTAATTATAAGACTGTGAAATTGATAGAAAAGGACAAACCAATTCCGACAAAGGTAGAAATCAAAGGAGCAAAAGAAAAGAATTATGAAATATGCGTGGATAAAGATATATTTATACTGTCAAAGCGCAACGAAAAGCCTCAATTTGACGTTGAAGTAACAATAAACGATAGTTTGAAAGCCCCAATAAGCAAAGGTGTGACAATAGGTCAAATAAAGCTTATTGATAAGACGACAAAAACTGTTATTGATGAAGCTAATTTAGTCACCATGAAGGACATACACTCCAAATCGTTTATGGATGGACTTAGAGAAATTTTAGAAAATTGGTTTATCAATTTATAAAATTCACATCAACGCAAGCTATTGGTTGGTATAATTTTAGTAAAAAATAAAACGCGTGTATATGCACGCGTTTTATTTTTATGTAAAATGTGTGTGTACACGTATTGACACGCGCACGTATTTATTATATAATAAGACCATAAATTTAGAAGGTATTTATGTTTTTATTTAATCTACTCAGATCCGAAGGTAGTATTTCGGACAAATTAATAGTTGCACTTGCATTCGTTCTCGTAGCTATTTTCTCTATTGTTATACATGAAGTAGCGCATGGTTTTGTTGCCAAACTCAACGGAGATCTGACGGCTAAAGAGAGGGGAAGATTAACCTTGAATCCCTCAGCACACCTTGACCCCATTGGTGTATTTATGATGTTGCTTGTCGGTTTTGGTTGGGCTAAGCCCGTTCCGGTTAACCCAAATAATTTTACAAATCGTAAAAGAGGTATTTTTACAGTATCTATTGCAGGAATTTCAGCTAACGTTATTGTAGCTGGAATATCTTTGTTATTATATTTCCTTTTGTTCCCAATTCAATACAAAATCGATTATGCAGTTGCTTCTAATCCTATTGTAAGCGTCCTTTTGACTTTTATGTATTCATTGTTGATACTAAGCGTTCAAATTAACATGATGCTTGCATTTTTTAATATTTTACCCATATACCCCCTTGATGGCTTTAATATGATTAACACCTTTTTGCCTTATGGCAATGGTTTTCAAAAGGTAATGGTAAAATATGGCTCCTTTATACTTATTGGTTTAATCCTAATAGGAAATATAGGTAATGCCTTTGGCATAAAATGGCTTAATATTTTTAGTTTGTTCGGCGATCTTATAACAACAATGTTAAACAAAGTAACACTTCAATCAATAATGACTTTTATATTGTAGTATGTCAGAAGAAATTATAAATACAAATGAAGAATTACAATTGGAACCAGTCATAGAGATTGACGCCGACGTAAGTACTTCCAAACTTTCTTTCTTAAACCTCTCGTATCATTTGTACGAAGAGGACGTTGCTCTTGACAAGCTACTAGACATTTGCAAACAAAATAAGGTTGCAATTAGAGATATTTTTATTTCTGATATTACTCAACAATATCTTGATTACGTTGTAGAACTAACAAAAGATGAACGCAATTATGACGATATTGCAGACTTTTTGGTTCTTGCAGCAACCCTTATTGAGTTCAAAGCAAATTCATTATTACCAAATTTGGATTTTGATGACAGTGAATTTGATGAATTCTTGTCTGATGAAGAACTTTTCTTTAGACGTGCTGAAGAATATGCTGCATACAGAAATGCTGCAGAAAAAATGCAAGAATTAGAAATTTTGAACCGTTTCTATCGTGAACCTGTGTTTGGCGAAAACGAATACAAGCTCGTCATTAAAGACTTTTCACTACAAAAAATGATAGATGCTTTTTCCAGAATGTTGGAACGAGCGGAATTTGAAGAGGATAAACACGTAGAGAAAACCATACCGAACGAACGCTTCACCGTTGCCGATAGAGTTATCGACGTTGTTGAAGCCCTTCGTGTATATCGCAAGCTAAAACTCATCGACTTATTCGACCCGGATTTTAGTAAACTTGAAATCATAAATACTTTTCTTGCAGTTTTGGAACTTTGCAAACAACAAGTTGCAACTATTGCTCAAGAAACTGCTGAAGCAGAAATTTTTGTTGAGGCAACACCCATAACCGATACTTTTAACGTACAGGAGGACGCACTAAACGATGCCGTTGAATATAATTGAGTCCTTAATATTTGCTAGCGGACACGGTATGCACCGTGAAGATATCATAAAAGGGCTTAAAGATAAATACTCAAAAAAAGAGATAGAAAACGCTCTTGACGAATTAAGAAAACAATACTCCGGAGACCGTGGAGTACATCTTATTGTCGCTAATAACGTATATCAATTCCAATCTAATCCCGCCCACGGTGAATTACTTGCAGACCTGCTTTTAGAAACTAGAGAACGCCAACTTTCTAAGACGTTACTTCAAGTTTTAGCTATTATAGCCTATAAGCAACCTGTAACCAGAACCGAAATTGAAGACCTTCGTGGTGTTGGTAGCGATTACGTTATTGCTATGCTACTCAAGTTAAACCTTATTGAAGCAGTCGGTAGAAAGGAAACGATAGGTAAACCCATACTTTATGGTACAACCAACGAATTCTTAAAGAAGTTTGGTCTTGAAAGCCTAGAAGAACTACCCGACTATGACGATCTAATGCTTAAAATTAAGAACAATTTTGAAAAATATTATGCAAAAGAGAACACGTTGTTCCGTGATCGTAATATTGATATGACCCATCCTGAAGATCAACTTCAAGAGGGTGATGAATCACTTCCCGAGGACGAATTCTTCGGAGATGAGAGTGATGACGATATTCCTTCCTTCCTAGATGGTGAGGATATTGTTGAAATTGATTAATCTAGGACACTAAATACGAAAAATTGACATCGATTAAGGAGCCAAACGATGCAAAGATTATTTACTAACATTAAGTTTAACACTCGTGCTATCATCTCCATCATGATGATAATTTGCCTATTTGCTTTAGGCTTTGCTTTTACCGCAATAATGCCTCAAGAACAAAGCAATGAGCAACCAATCGTGGCAGAAGCTGCTTCTACGATAACAGCCTCAAATTTCCGTAGCGTTATTCAAAACAATGGTGGAGGCGGTACGGTTAGTGGTGATTACGTTTTGGAAAGTAACATTACGGTTGATGCTTCAAAAGGTGTTAATATAGCCACGTTTAGCGGTACTTTCGACGGACAAGGTCACACTCTTACCGTTAACAACAACCTTAACTATACTGCAGGTCGTAACAATGATTATTATATTGGAATGATTTTCGGTAGGCTAGGAGGCAGTTCAACGGTTAAGAATTTGAATATTGTTTGGAATTCGTATTGGAACGTTTTGGCTTATAATAATAAATCCTCCGCATCTTATAGTGGTGAAGGAAGCACAACGGTGTACGTTGGTGGCCTATGTGGACTTGCAAGCAGTGGTGCTAAAATTGAAAACGTATCTTTTACGCTAGGTAGCACAATAGCTGGTATTGGCATTGACGATGGTACTAATCACGAAACTCAAACAGGTGGTCAAGGCGCAGTCGTAGGCGCAATGATTGGTAGATCTCAAGGCGCTAAATTAACGAATATCACGTTCACAAACAATGGCTCTGTTTGGGCACGTGGTCATAGTGTTAGTGGTGGCTCCAATCATAAAGGCGTTACGGTTTCCCTTTCTCAACCAGACACTCGTGGCGACAGAGCTGCAGCAGGTGGTATGATAGGTGAAATACAAAGTGGTGCAACAACCATAAACGGTTTAGTATTCCGTGGCAATGGTTACGTCGGTGCGGCGGCAACCGGTTCTAGTTCTTGTGTTGTTAACAACTCAAACACCAACCATACAATTAATTTTGCCGGTGGTATCGTTGGCTTCACCTACGGCGGAACACTCGTTATTGATGGTATGCTCTATGAATATACTGGCAAATCTTACGTTAAAGAATCCGTAGCTTTAGGAAAGAACGCCGGTACAATTATCGGTAAGGGTGGTGGTATAACCATAAATGCTTTGTGGCGCCGTACCGATGACAACTCTAGCACTAGTGGTATAGGTACTTACTCTTACTACAGCAGTACGTCCGGCCCATCCAAAGGTGGTGCTGCCGGGCTAACCATAGAAACAACAATAGGGGAAAAATCGGTTACTAGTGTAGCTCAAGGCGCAGCGTCTCCATCTACAAACGTTTATGGAACTAAAGAATACAAACCTACGGCTTATTATAGTGGAAACAACGTTAGCTTTGGTACTGCAGTTATAACCGATATCAAGAACGGATATTTATCAATTCAAACAACATCAAACGATCCTGCATATTTGATTTCTGCATTAACCTATAATATGGTTAATAATGGTGCATTTACAACCAAGAATTATTATAACGTAGCTCAAACAACTAGTGCACTATTTAGTGCAGACCAGTATCAAATTCCTGTTAAATGTAATGAATTTAGGCTAATTCTTGCTACAAAACAAAAATCCATGTACGTTTCGTGTGGTGGTAATAAGACGTTCGATACTCTAGGAATATCCTTTAAGGGTGCTGCCTCCGAAACTAGTGGATTGCTTAGCGATCTTTATTGGGTCGCTGAACACGATTCAAACCCTGCTTATAACGTTATAGGTGAATTAGGTAGCGCTAACATAACAACCCACGAAAACGTTGGTACATACACTATGGTGCTTTATCGCAAAGATACTAAGACCGGGGAATCTGTAAAGGTTCAAGATGGTGATAGTCTTGGTTCTAACACTAAAGATGCACCTTCCATTATATATCAATTTGATGCTACTGCTGCTTCAAATTATAGATATACCATATATCGTGCTGAGGTTGACCTAGTTCCTCTTTCTGCTGCATTCGTTAGAGAGTATGATGGAACACCTGACGTAGAAGGTAGTGACCTTACTTATAACTTACACTACGGATTCTACTTGGCCGGAACTCAAACCCAACCTAAAACCACACCTCAATTTACTATTGGTTCTGGTAAATTCTATGATTCCACCGGCACTTTATTAGATTCATCCGTTGGCTCTAACAAAGTTGTTAAAATTTCCGGAATCAACGTTACCGGTAACTACGTATTGTCCGCAAGCTCCGGCACCACTCTAGAGCTAGCAAATTGTAGAATTACTGAAAGAACTATAAACTATGAATGGTCAAACCTAAACAACCAAATCTATAACGGCTCCATTATTAGACCATCCATACAAGCTACAAACTTGGTATCTGGCGACTCCGTAAACTTTACTATTTCTGTTTATAGTACAATGCTAGATGCAATTAATAATAATCCTATATTAGATAGAACCGGCGTTCGAGACGGCACTCAAGGTGCTTCTGACTATTATATTGTAAGAGCTACAATAGAGTCTAACCCCAACTATATTATCGAAAACGGTTATGCCGAAGAACATCTATACGTATTACCTAAAGAAATCGGTCTTACTTGGACAGCATTCGAAAAGACCTTCGAATATGCCGACCAAGTTGTTACTTGTGTTGTAACAAATTCATCAAGTGTAATAGCCTCCGGCGACGTCGTTGGTCTACAAATTTCATATTATCATAATGAAATGGGAATTGTAACAAGTCTTAGAAATGCTGGTACCTACACTGCAACCGCAACTATTTCTAACCGCAACTACTACTTGAATGAATCAACGGCTACTTTCAGTAACATTAGAATTACCCCAATCGCTCTAGAAGTAGTTTTCTATACCGGTGAAGACTATTCATCCAACGTTGTTCAATCTTTAGTCTACAAAGGTACAACTTACATTGGTGATGCAACCGGTCTGCATGCAAAAATGGCACCAAACTCTATTGGTAAAGGCCTTATCGACGCAAACATCAAACTTACGTACAATGGAGACGTTATTAATGCAGGTACTTACGTTGCAACAGCATCGTTTGTAGATAGCGATGAAAACACTAATGAGGATATAATTATTACTAACTATTCAGTATCCACACAACCTCAATCTTTGGTTATTACTCCTAGAGAAATTACTTTATCTTTCGGTCAAGACGTTTTTGAATACGATGGACGCCCACATTCCGTAGAAGCTACCATTGCAGACGGAAAATGTGGTCAAGACGTCATAACCATACGTGACGAAGTATATCAAAGGACAGAATCTGGAGATATAAAGGTGACGGCTGTTAATGCAAATAACTACATCGTTCTTTACACCTTAAATAACTCAAACTACAAGATCAGAGTAGCCGATGCGTCACATTCACTCACTATTACTCCTTACAATATCCAACAATCGGGTAGTAAAGTTAAAATCGACACTATTTCTGCTGTTACATACACCGGGTACGATATTAATCCTACGATTACCGTAAGATTCGATGGTACCATTATGCAAAGTGAAAACTATACCATTGGTATTAATAACAATAGGGTAGCTGGAACGGCAAACGTAACCGTAACTGGTAAAAATAACTTTAGCGGTGCTTTATCAACAACATTTACTATCAACAAGGCTACTTTGACGGTAAAATTTAATTCTCCCACTTCCACCCAATATAATGGAACCACACAAGCGATTAATGCTGAATTCGAAGGTTACAAGGGGGATGATGCTTCTACGCCCGTTCCAATGTTTATCGACTATGGTGGTAAAGAGCCTAAGAACTGTGACACCTATACGGCTACGGTTTCCTTTAATGGTACTCCAGCAAACTACGTTCTTACCTCTAATGAAGCACTAACTAAATTTACATTTACCATTACACCTAAGCCAATATCTATATCAATTACTGGATACAAAGATTTAATATTCAATGGAAAGAGCCATAAATATCAAGCCGGTGTAAATGAAGATGGTATTAAAGTCTCATTCAAAAATCCTGAAGAAGTATATACTGGAGATAACTTAGGATTAAACCTAGTATTTAGGAATGATACTACAAATACAACTCAAGACCCAATAAATGCTGGATCATATACTGCAACAGCAAGTTTGACTGGGGGCTCGATTATAAACTACGTGATCAGCGATTCTTCAACCAATCCCGTCAAATTTGAAATATCAAAATATCAAATAGCAATCACGTATGATCTTTCAACGGTAAAATACGTTTATGACTCTAAGCCGAAGAGCGCGAAATTCAATATTTCCGATACCACGCCAGAAATTGAGGGGCAAAGTTCAAACATTACTTTGAGTTACAGAAATATTAACAGCAATACCGTTATTGCCGGAAACCCCGTTAACGCTGGTAATTATCAAATTGAACCTAAAATCGGTAATAGTAACTATTCTCTTGCCACCAATCAATTACAAAACTTCGTTATTTCAAAAGCTCCTCTAGAAGTAAGATTTAACATTGTAAACGATGGTATTTATTACTATGAAGCAATAAAGAGAACTATTACTTATGGCTTTGTTGCGCCCAATACTACTTTAGGCACAGACGCATTCAATTTGATTACAACTTATTACGAAACATCATCCGGTAAAGTTACTGCAGATTGTATTAACGCCGGTGATTATAAAGTATCTGTTAGATTACCCAACGACAACGATACCAACGTTTCCACTTCAACCATAAATATTGCTAAAAACTATTACCTAATTAATGCAGATTCCGATAATAGCAATACTGTAAGTGGTTATTTTAGTATTAAACCCAGATACATTAGCGTACAGTTTGACATGAATAGCGCTGACTCATACTATTATAATAATGAAACGAGAGTAGTTCATGCCAGCGTTGGTGAAAACAATGGTATCATTAACGATGCAGGCTATTATGATATTAGTGGCTTAATGCTTGATGATAAGCTTTCAGCAGAAAAAGCTACTTTCATCGTTAAAATGTACAAAGGTACCGTAATTGCTGATGAATTCCTCGTTGATGGTTTTAAAGACGTTGGCACATACACTGCAACCGTTGCATTTGACGACAAGAACCCAATTAATAGTAACTACGTCATTTATGATTTGAACCAAGCGGTATATCCCACTACCACCAGTATCGTTATTAAGCCTAAAGACGTTATCTTTAAAACTAGTTTACTAGAAAAGAGCATATCTAAAACCTATGGCGAGTTAGATGGCGACAAATTAATCATCGAACTTAATGCGCAAAACACAAATAATGGTATTTTTGTGGGCGATGAAATGAAGATTAGATTAACTCGTGCTCTTGGTGAAAACGCAGGATCATACATATATACTGGTTTCAATTTTATCAAACAAGTAATAGTAGATGACAAGATCACTTGGGAAATTGTTGACGCGAGTGAAGCAAATAGTAACTATAATATTACCTACTATGGTAACGATGGCGAAAACGATAAGTTCATAATAACCAAATTAAATCTTGAATTTGAACCTAACACATTCACATTCGACTATATGCAAGAAATCACTGGATTAACTCAAACTCTAGTGATTGATGCTGACGTTCCTTCTATTAATGGTACGATCGTTAATATTAATCTTAATGCTAATAGCCCAACGACTATTGCGGGCGTCAATGCCGGTCAATACGACTTATCTGACACAAACTTTACCTATACCAATAGTAATAACATTACTTTAACGATGGTTGCGGGATCTAACGAGGACAAGATAATTATTAAAGGTAGAAGTGTTAAGGTTTCTCTTAATCTTACCGATTATAGATTCGAGCCCAGCAATCCCAACGACGTGGCTCCATTTGACCAAAATTCAACGTTCTATATTACATATGGCTATTATGATGAAGTAAAACTCTCTAATAAACCTAATTTTATTTCGTTAATTAGTATTGACATAGATAAATGTGCCACGGACATTCAAAATGCTACTGACTTTACTGAGTTTATTCAAATCACCTGTGAAGCTGATGGATATAGTGGTTACATTCCTTACAAAGAAAGTGGTTACAACATAACAATAAATTTCTTGAAGAACGTTTCAGGTGAAAAGGTTATTGATGAAAACTATAGAGCTGTAATCGATTATGAATCAGGCAAAGACGTCGCATACAAATTGTTCGTTCAAAAATGGAACCTAAACAAGGTATTTAACCCATCAGACGCTAATTTTGATGACACTACGCCTGAAGTTCAATTAACCAAAGACTATGATGGCACAACCAAGGCTAATTTTGTAAAAGATGCGCAAAACAAGTTACTTACAAAGATACCCGCGTTACTCGCATCCCACACCCTTGACGTCACCGCGGAATACGATGATGCTAATGCAGGTGGTAATAAGACAATATACATTATTTATGACTTCAAAGTCGACTCTTATGAAGCCAACTTCATACTACCTGGAAATAATGGTAAACTTCAATATTCCACAGATGCGGAAATCAAAAAGGTTAAAATTAATGCCTTCTTTGGACTAGGAAATTATAACCTTACTTATGGTCAACATTATTCAGCTAATCCATCAAGTGAATTTGAGGTAGAATATCCTAATATTGTTTATACCGGCTTCGTTAATGGTGAAACAGCAGAACTCGTAGGCATTGACACATCCATAAGATACGTTCAAGGCTTATCAACCACTCCAATAGAGAGCATAATGGATGCCGGTCAATATACCATTGCATTAATTAACAACAAAACTAGTTATACCAACTACGAAATTTATACTAAAAACGTTAATAATGATGAGGTTATTGTAAACGCCGGCGAAATTGCTGCAACTCAAACCATAACTATAAATACTAGAGAAATTTACGTAACGCCCGGTCAAGAATACATTAAAACCGTTGATGGTTCCAATAGGGCATACCTAACGCCGGCAAACTACGTTATTAATGGTTTGATTGAACGCGATGCTAACACGCCCAATGCCGTAATTATTAATTACAATGAAGAACAAACCAGATTGGCATCTAATGAACCCGGTAAAACTACTGTTAAATTGGAAATAACCGGCATAAGTGGTTCAAGAAGTGCTAACTATAGCTTACCTAGGGATGACAGTAGTAATATCATTATTATACCTGCTGAAATTAAGGAATTGGCAATTGTAAAATTCGATAGCAATTCATACGCTTTCGATTTTGACAATACTGCTAAAAACATAGTTCCTTCCATTGAAGAGGGTTCGGTTCAATCCAACGCAAAATACGTTATTAAATACGTTGGAAGATGTTATGACGGAAAAGACTACATTGAACAAATCAGCGCACCTAAATCCGCTGGTGTATATACCGTAAAATGTTACTTCTATCTAGCAGAGAATGAACAAGACGCATCTACCCACCGTATGCTAGCAAGCACACAATTGGTTATTAATAAGGTTCTTCCCACCTTGCACTTTATTGGTAACAACACACAAACCTATGGCTCGTTTACGCCAATAACCGCTGCAGTAAAGGCTCCAGGATTAGAAGAAGCCGTTGAAGTTCAATATTCATTTGCAAACGAAGACGGTTCATTGCCAGCTTTCCCACCCGCAGGTAGACACACCGTTTCTGCATACTTTGAAGAAACCAACGATTACCTAGAAGTATCTGCTGAAAATACCATTCAAATCAAGAAGAAAACCATTGGGGTTCAATTCAATGGATATAAGAATCTTGTTTATAATGGCTACGTTCGTAATAACGACATTAAAGTTACTCTCACAGGTGTTGTCGAAGGCGACGTATGCGAGCCTATAAAGATTTTTAACGTTGACGAAATTAAAGATGCTGGTACTTATAATCTAATGGTTAACCCATCTAACAATTCATATACTATTTCCGGTTTACATTCTATCGAATTTACAATCGCTAAGAAGACCGTAAAAGTATCAACTGAATCTAACATAACTACTTATGCAGGAATTGCTCCTAAGATAACCTTACTTTATGATGGATTCGTTGAAAACGAAGGCATAGAAGACATTGATCAGGCACCAACACCCAAGATCACAAGCGGAAAAGTCGGTGTAAACATAATTGAATATAATGAAGGCCATGACAAGAACTATACCTTCACTTACGTGCCGGGTGTATACACAATCGTTTACGAATCACCTAATAAAGACAAGACTAACATGACTCCGTACGTTATAGGAGGCGCTTCCGTGGGTGGAATCGCGTTAGTATTTGCCTTAGCATACTTTGTAAAGATTGGAAACTACAAAGCGATTACACGCGGTGTTGCTAAACGTAAAATCCGCAAAGAAATGATAGATAAAGCAATAGGTGGAAAAAAGAAATAACCTAAAACGAATTATTAATTAGAAAACTGCCATACTCAAAAGGGTATGGCAGTTTTTTTTAGATTAATTTATGAGAGTAAATGGACGCACGTTGAAATAAAATTATTGAGTTGTGCTATAATGCGATTTGACATAAAAATAGCAAATAACACTATATGGGTTAAAACAAAACGAAGACGTAAAACCATTTCTTTAATTGGAAAATCCATTGAAAACACTAATAGAAAATCATTTGAATTACCCAATCCTAAAAACAATTTGTTAACTTTTTTAAGCTCCGAATTTGAGTGTCTATTAAGCATTAAAAATGACATATTAAATTTTGACTTTAAAAGCTTTTTAATTCTAATATTCGACTTAATTGAGAACACAAGAGGGGTTGTTTTTGGAGAAAATGGCAAAAAATCAGCCAAAAGCCATCCATCTTCTAAAATATTTTTTTCACTAAAATTTGCTTTGAAAATACATTTGGTACGTATAATTTGCTATTTATTTGAGATGCTAAAACTGAAAAGGAGGAAATATTATGGAAGTTAATTTTAACATCAGTCTAGATTTTGGAAAAAACAAAAGAGATGAAAAAAACAAGTCAAACGGAATAGTAAAAAATTGCAATTGTAAATGTGAGGAATCCAATTTAGAAAAATGTTTAGACATGGCACAAAAAATTATAAAAATGGTCAAAGTAAAGTAGTATTAGGAGCACTATTATTACTATTGCTACTTCTTTCTTCAATTGCTTTTTTTACCATCTCAAAAGGAATAAATACTGCTGTTGCAAGTAGCGAAAAAAGTTCATATATAGTCATCGAACAAAGTTCAAGACGCATTTTGAAAGGGGAAAACGTTCACCAACAATTGCCTATGGCAAGCACTACGAAGATTATGACTGCACTCATCGTATTAGAACACGCTTCTTTAGACGATGTGGTAACAATTCCTCAAGAGGCTGTGGGCATTGAAGGTAGCTCTATCTACCTTAAGGTAGGGGATAAACTGTCCGTACGAAATCTTCTTTATGGACTAATGCTTAGGTCCGGTAATGATAGCGCCGTAGCATTAGCAATTCATACGGCTGGAAGTGTTGAGAAGTTTACTAAATTGATGAATAATAAAGTCGATCAGTTAGGGCTAAAAAACACACGTTTTGTTAACCCTCACGGATTATCGGCAAAAGGTCATTACACTTCAGCCTACGATCTAGCAATAATTTCATCTGAAGCAATGTTCAACCCCGTATTTAAAGAAATTGTTTCTACCAAATTACACGTTATAAAAAGTGAAAATGAACAAGAAACTCGCTATTTTGCAAATAAAAATCGCATTTTATATAACTATGATGGTGGAAATGGCATTAAAACAGGATATACCACCGAAGCTGGGCGTTGCTTAGTGGCAAGTAGTGAGCGCAATGGTATGCAAGTTATTGCCGTTGCAATAAATCACTATGACTATTTTGACTTTTGTTCTAAATTGATGGATTACGCATATGAGAATTATTATATGCAAAAAGTGATCGATAAAAACAAATCATATTCCGAAGCCAAAGTCAAAAAAGGTGGCAAAATTAAAAAAGTAGATTTGTTTCCATCAAAAGATTGTTATTACCCGGTAAAAAAAGACGATAGCGAAGAAATTAGAGTCGAATTGAGTACCGTGAAGCAGTTAACAGCGCCCCACCTTAAAGAAACTCCTTGTGGATCTATTAAAATTTATGTCGATAACTGCTTGAAATTTGACGAAAAATTATATACTATATATAATATAGATAAACGATTTAGTATAACGGATCTTTGGAGCAAATAATGAGATTAAACAAGTATATTGCTGAGTGTGGCGTGGCATCGCGTAGAGGTGCAGATAAACTTATTTCCGAAGGAAAGGTTAAAGTTAATAATAAAACAATAACCACTCTTGGCTTTGAAATTAACGAGTATAACGATACGGTCATGGTTGACGAGCGTAAAATAGCGCTCGTCAAACGTGATATATACATAGTTTTAAATAAGCCAAAAGGCTGTGTAACAACGGTTAAAGACGATAAAGGCCGTAAAACCGTTATGGATTATATTTCCGTTAAAGATAAAAGACTATTCCCTATAGGACGCCTTGACTACGATACTGAAGGCTTGGTTATTTTAACAAATGATGGCGATTTGGCATATAAACTTACCCATCCATCTAATGAAATTCCCAAAACCTACGTTGCAAAAGTAGAAGGAACACTTGCAGAATCAGATATTGCAAAACTTCGCAATGGTATTCCTCTTGATGGCGTTTTGACACATAGGTCGAAAGTTAAAATTTTGGGCGAAGAAGAGGGCATTACACGCGTTGAAATCACCATATATGAAGGGAAAAATCGCCAAGTAAGACGTATGTTCGAGTATATCGGTGCTAACGTTATATTCCTTAAACGCACAAAGATTGGCGATTTGAAGTTGGGTGGTCTTGGAAGAGGTATGTCCCGCTACTTGTCAGACAAAGAAATTGATATTTTGAAAAGGCTTTAATAAATGAAAATACTTATTGTTAACGATGACGGATACACTTCAGCAGGTATTAGAAAACTTGCAAACGTTCTTTCCAAAACACACGAAGTTACCGTTATTGCACCCATAAAATGCAATTCAGGCATGGCCCACGCCATGACCTTCGGCAAACCCATATATCTTAAAAAAGTAAACAATCCCGAAGAGTGTTACGACTGTTATTCTTTAACAGGGACTCCTGCCGACTGCGTAAAATTAGGAACCGAACTTATGGTTCAATCTCCACCCGACCTAGTTATTTCCGGTATTAATAACGAGCCCAATATTGGTACTACGATTGTATATAGTGGTACGGCTCACGCAGCGATGGAAGCATCGGTTTTGGGGTATAAGTCCATTGCTCTTTCTTCCAATCCCGAATCAGACGATGATTTTGATTACGTGGTTGACTATTTTATGGCTCATTTTGACTATTACTTGTCCCTTTGTTCCATCGATTACGCTCTTAACGTTAATATTAACAATGAAAGAGTTGGCAATAAAGAACATAAGATTACACCTTTAGGTGTAAGAATGTATAGCGATATATACCTATTAGGCGATGAAAACGAACACGGCATTCCACACACATTGGTCGGAAATCCACTACCGGTAGAAAACGACCCGGACTGCGACGTAATTTGGTTTGAATCCGGTTACGCAACCATAACCCCTTTAACAAGTGATAATACTATGTTTTCTGCTCTAAAAAGCTTAAAAGAAGGGATTAAATAATGAAAGTTGTAGTAGTAGGTGGAGGCCCGGCCGGAATAATGTCTGCAATAACCGCAAGCGAGTGCGGTCACAGCGTTGTACTTGTTGAAAAAAATGCAAAAATAGGGCGCAAACTGTACATAACCGGTAAGGGTAGGTGCAACGTAACGAACGCTTGCGATAATCGAGAGTTCATTCAAAACGTCGTTTCTAACCCTAAGTTTATGATGAGCTCCATACGCGCTTTCGATACTACTTCTACACAAGAATTCTTTGAAAATCTGGGTGTTCCACTTAAGATTGAACGTGGCAATCGCGTTTTTCCAGTGAGCGACAAATCAAGTGATATTATTGACGCTTTACTTAAATCCTTAAAGCTCCACAACGTTGATATCCGTTTTGAAACAGAATTTTTGGACGTTATATTGAATGATAATGGCTTGATTGAAAAAATTGTAACCACAAAAGGTAATATTGATTGCGATCATTTAATACTAGCAACCGGTGGACTTTCCTATCACAAAACGGGAAGCGATGGAAAGGGGTTGAATATTGCAAAAAAACTCGGACACAACGTAATTAAGCCAGTAGGTGGTCTAAATGAAATAATTTTAAAGGGTGTCCAAGATTATACAGGTACGATAATCTCCATAAAAAACCTACTTTTGCCTGAAGGATTATCATTAAAAAACGTGGCTTTAAGCGTTGTCAATAAAGATAATGGAAAGGAGCTGTCTAACGAATTCGGTGAAATGTTATTTACCGATAAAGGGCTCTCCGGTCCCATTGCACTAACCACCTCATCTAGGATCAATAGGGCAGATTTTAACTCTATTCTCTTAAAAATCGACCTAAAACCAGCCCTTGACGAGCAAACATTAGACAAAAGAATACTCTCTGATTTTAGCTTACAACTTAACAAAACTTTTATTAACGCACTTCAAGGACTGCTTCCCAAAAGCCTTATTCCATACGTAGTGACCGTTACTAGAATTCCTAGAGATAAAACAGTGAATTCAATAACAAAAGAAGAGCGCTCTAGATTATTAAAAACATTGAAAGAGCTAACTTTTGTGGGTGCAAGTCTTGCCGACATTGATCGCGCAATTATCACTGCAGGTGGCGTATCCACTAAAGAAATAAACCCAAAAACAATGAAGAGCACTATTATAAGCAACCTATCTTTTGCAGGCGAAATGATAGACGTTGACGCTTATACGGGTGGTTTTAATATACAAATTGCTTTCTCTACCGGTTATTCGGCCGGTAATAACCTATAAAGGAGATTACCAATGACACTAAATATTGCCATAGACGGACCTTCTGGTGCTGGAAAAAGTACGATAGCCAAACTAATTGCTAAAAATATGGGCATAACCTACCTTGATACAGGCGCAATGTACAGAGGACTTGCATATTATGCTATTAAAAATGGTGTTGAACCCGGTGACGAAGTCAACGTTTTACCACTACTTGACACCGTAACCATGGATATTGAATACAATGATAAGGGCCAAAAAGTTATTGTCAACGGCGAAGACGTTACACCATATATTCGTGAACATAATATCTCTATGGCAGCATCTACAATTTCCAAAATACACGCTGTAAGACTAAAACTTGCAGATCTTCAAAGACAAATTGCAAAAAAGACCGATTGCGTGCTTGATGGTAGAGATATTGGAAGTTTTGTGCTTCCTAATGCCAGCGTCAAAATATACATGGATGCAAGCGCTGAAGTAAGAGCAATTAGAAGAAAGGGCGATTTAGAGGCAAAAGGTGATTTTAGTCACACTTACGAAGAAATTTTAGCCGACATTAAAGCTCGCGATCACCAAGATATGAATCGTGACTTTGCTCCCCTAAAAATTGCAGACGGCGCAGTTGTAATCGATACCTCTAATATGAGTATTGAAGAAGTTGCAAATAAAGTAATTTTGTTATGTCAAAAGTAATTGTTAGTGATTTTAAAGGTTTCTGTAGTAGTGTCGAGAGGGCTATAAATCTTGCAAATTCTACGGAAATCAATCAAAAAGTATATACTCTTGGCCCCATTGCACATAACAAAAACGTTGTATCTTCACTTGAAAAAAAAGGCATTTCAGTTGTTGATAATTTGCAATCTTTAAAGTGTGGAGATACTATTATTATTTCCGCGCATGGGTGCCAAAAACAGGTCTATGAAGAGGCAAATAAAAGAGGGATTAACGTCGTTGATGCAACCTGTCCTTCAATACTAAAAATACATTCTCAAGTTGAAAGTTATTCAAACGAGGACTATCATTTAATAATGATAGGTGATAAAAATCACCGTGAAGTAAAAGGAACTGTTTCCTTCTCTAAACACTTTACAATTCTTGGTACGAGCGAGGAAATTAACGTTCCAACCAATTACGATAAGTACGTCATCGTCGCTCAAACAACAATTCAGCCTGATATATATAATTATATATCAAAAAAAATAGAAAATTTGCTTAGCAACCTTAAAAAAATAGTTGTAATATTAAATACTATTTGTTATACTACCATACGTAGGCAACTAGAAGCGCATCAATTATGTAAAAATGCCGATTTGGTTTTGATTGTCGGCGATAGGCAAAGCGCAAACGTTAACAAGCTCTTTGAAATCGCAAAATCGTACCTTCAAAACGCCTACATCATCGAAAATGTAAACGACTTAAAGTCGGTTGCAAAATACAATATCACAATGCCCACAATACTATCGGGCGCATCAACTCCAAAAGAGTTGGTTATGGAGGTTATCAACATAATGGAACAAAACATCAACACTGTTGACGTCAACGAAGCAGTTGAAGTCAAAACCGAAGCAGTTGCTACTGCTGAACCCGTAGAAGTAAAGACCGCTAAAAAAGAGGTCGAAATCACCACCATGGAAGAAGCTCTTAAGCATGGTTTCGCTCCTAGATCATACCGCGAAGGCATGACCGTTAAAGCTACTATCCAATCCATCGACCCCACCGGCGTTACTGTTTTCGTAAGCCTTAATGGTAAAAACGATTCTGGTTTCATCGCTGCTGATGAAATGGAACTTGACGGAACTTATGATATGTCTAAATATGCTATCGGCGATAATCTCCAAGCAATCATTATCCCCAAGACCGACGCTAAACTAAAGGCTATCAACCTTTCTAAGAAAAAGTTCGACGAAATCTTAGTTGCTGACGAAGCTGTTAAAGCAATCAAAGAAGGCGAAGAATTCACTCTTACCATCCAAAGCGCAATCAAGGGCGGTTTGCTTGGTAAAATCGGTTCATATTCCATCTTCGTTCCCGCTAGCCAAATTAGAATCGGCTACGTTAAGAACCTAGAAGAGTACGTAGGCAAGAAACTACGTCTCCGCATCCTTCCTCCCAAGGCTGAAGAAGAAGGCGAAGAAAAGAGAAAGTCTAATCCTAAGAGAATCGTTGCTTCTCAACGTATCATTCTTGAAGAAGAAAAAGTTGCTAAGGAAGACGCTTTCTGGGATGCAATGCAAGTTAACAATATCGTTGAAGGTAAAGTTAAGAGATTTGCTAAGAAAGACGACAAATACTTTGGTATTTTCGTAAGCATCATGAACAAAGACTGCTTACTACACATAAGCGATCTCAGCTGGACCAAAGTTGAAGATCCTAGCACCGTTCTTGAACTCAACAAGAAGTATGAATTCGTAGTTCTTAAGGCTGACAGAGAAGCTGATAAAGTATCTCTTGGCTACAAGCAACTCCAAAAGCAACCCTATGAACTCGCTGCTGAAAAATATCACGTTGGCGACGTTGTTAAGGGCAAAGTTGAAAGAATTAAGGAATTTGGTGCATTCATTAGCATCGAACCCGGTATTGACGGCTTAGTACACGTAAGTGAAATTTGCCACAAGTGGATTAGCAATGCTAACGAAGCACTCAAGATTGGTGACGAAGTTGAAGCTAAGATCATTTCTTTCGAAAAGAACAAGATTACCCTTTCTATCAAAGCACTTATCGAAGCTCCCGTTGTAGAAGAAGTTGCAACCGAAGAAGGCAAGGAAGACAAATCCAGCCGTACCGATCGTTTCAACAAGCGCGCTGCTAAGGCAGAGGACAAGGGCGAAAAGAAAGCTAAGAAAGAAAAGGTTGAAGACGATGAACCCCATGAATATGTTTCCAGCACCACCGGTGCAACCATGGCTGACCTATTCAAAGGCCTCGATCTTGCAAAATTCACCGACGACGCTGAATAATCTTACAAAAATAAGAAAGGCTACTCGTAAGAGTAGTCTTTTTTTATATTCAACGTAAGCTATCATAAAAAGTTTTCTTTGACTTATTATTGATAGTAGTGTAAAATATATTTGAAATAAAAAAGCACTTGTAAACAAGTGCTTGGCAGGGGAGACGCGAGTCGAACACGCAACCGACGGTTTTGGAGACCGTTGCTCTACCATTGAGCCACTCCCCTAAATTCAACATTGCTATTATATACAAAATATTTGTTTAAGTCAATCATTATTACCTAAAAAGGAGTAATTATGAAACATAAATTAGGCTTTATTGGTACGGGCGTTATGGCTGGAGCTATCATTAATCGCATCTTGGGCACTATTGACGTTCTCGATCTTGCCCCAAGCGATATTATCGTTTATGACCTTGATGAAAATAAGGTTTCTGAGTTTGTTAAAAAGGGCGTAACAAAAGGAAATTCTAGCAATGAAATTTTTGAACACGCAGAAATTGTTATGCTGGGAGTTAAACCACAGTTTTATGCTGATATTTTAAAGAATGCACCTGTTATAAATTCAAATACTGTTCTTTCAATAATGGCAGGAGTAAAGATTAAAACTTTACGTGGATATCTTGGTGAAGATATAGGTATAGTTAGGATTATGCCCAATACTCCTTGCACAATCGGAAAGGGTGTTATGGCGTTAACTTTTGACAATTGCTCCAACGATGCCCAGTCTTTTGTACTTTCAATTCTTAATTCTTGTGGAAAGACTCTTATTATTGACGAAAGCAAATTTGATGCTGTAACGTCTATTAGTGGTAGTGGTCCTGCTTACGTTTATGCTTTCGCTGATGCAATGGTACAAGCGGGCATAAGAGGTGGGCTATCTCCTGAAGAAAGCAAGTTATTAACACTCGCAACAATAGAGGGAAGCGCCTTGTATGCTGACGTGGCGGAATATGAGCTACCAATACTAGTTGATCGTGTTTGCAGTAAGGGTGGCACAACCATAGAAGCCGTGACAATATTTAAAGAAAAAGGCCTATCAGAAATTATTGGTGAAGGCATTGATGCTTGTAGAGAAAAATCCAAACTTTTGAGTGAAAAATTATGAAAAGAGTAGAAATATATACCGATGGAGCTTGTTCTGGTAATCCCGGCGCCGGTGGCTGGGGTGCCATTTTAATATACAAAGGGATAGAAAAAATCATCTCTGGTGGCAATCCTTCAACAACTAACAATAGAATGGAATTAACGGGTATTATTGAGGGTTTAAAAGCATTAAAAGAACCCTGTGAGGTTTCTATCTATAGTGATTCTCAATACGCTGTTGATGCCATTCAAAAGGGCTGGCTAACGTATTGGTTGTCACACGGATGGCGCACAAAAGGTAAAGACGACGTCAAGAACGTTGACCTTTGGGAAGAACTTTTGGAGTTAATGAATAAGCATAGAGTTACCTTTATTAAAGTAAAGGGGCATAGCGATAACGTTAACAATAATCGTTGCGACGAAATCGCACGAGCAGAAATAAGTAAAATACAACTTATTTAATAGACAAAATGAAAGGGCTCTTAACGAGCCCTTATTTTTATTTTTTCAAGTGATAATTGTTACTCTTATATAACATTCCGTAAATCACGATACTTATTGGAATATTGGCTGAAATAATAACAGGTGAGTAGGTTGCGCCGGATTTCATGTTTGCGCCTAGTAACAAACTAACAACAATGGTTATTGCACTTATTATAATGAACGCAATTATCGAATTTGCAAGAGCTTGCGTCATATTAAATTGGGCGCGTATCCGCTTAGTAGGATTCATTAACCAAATTAAGCTAGGAATTAATGGTACAAGTACTCCAATGGCGCCAATAATAACGTAAGTTAGTGGTGATCCAAACACTTTTCTTGCTATAATCATAACTAAAAGCTCTATTATTAGCACCAAATAGGTAAGTAGTGCCGTATCACGATTAATACGATTAGAGTAAATAAACTTCAAATAATAGTGGTTAATTGAGTTGGCCTTTTGATATACTTTTAATTTGAAACCATCCTCGTACAAAGATTGTTTTATATCGCCAAAATGGCGTGCCTTTGCCGTATTTTCTAAACGTTCTACCTCTGCTTGATGAGATGCGATAGATTGATTAACTACAGCTCCGTCAACGGCTTGTGATCCGAAGAATGCCGAGAGGGCTTCTCTGTAGTTAACGTTATTTTCGGCATAATTTCCTTGACTAACATGTGACGTGGAAGCATATTCCGACGTAGGAGCATTTACAACGTTTTCTCCACTTTCTGTAGAATTGCCTTCCGCTTCGTTAGGATCTTCCAGCAGATTCCTATGACGAGCAAATTCACCTATGCCAAGCAACTTGCTTGCTTTTGTTTGTTGTTCTTTTATAATAAGTGCAGTTTCTTCATCAACAACGTCTTCTTCTGTTTGTTCCGAAGCAACTTGCGTGGTAACTGGTTGTTGATTATCTAGAATATCACTCAAGCTTAAGGATGGTTCATTTTCTTCTTGCGTTGTTTGTGTAGTAAGAGAATCAGAATAAAGAGCGTTTAACGCCTCTTGCTGAGTGGGAGTAGCAATTTCCTCTTCATTTTCAACCGAAATAGCTGAAAAATACGAAATTTGAGAGGGGGGAAGCTCTTCTTGATTTACTATCGCCTGTCTTTCGATAGAGGTTTCATTCGCCACGGTTTGTTCTACCATAACGCTTTCTTGCGGAGCTTCTTGAACGCTTTGTTGAATGGGTTGTTGAACAACGGGTTCTACCCTCACTTCCGCTGGAATTTCACTATCATTTGCGAATGAAGCACCTTCCGGAAGGATACCATTTTGTGGTAAAGGATTACCTGCCGGGACTTGAATGTATTGTGGAATATAAACGTACTTTACAATAGGTTCGGGCGTAGGAATAGGAGTAGTAGATGCAACTACTTCCTCTTGAACGTCGTGAGCTTTTACCCTACGCGTAAGAGGGCGTAGTTCATTAGGATCAAAGGGTGCTTCTACCGTTTTTAAGTCAATTTCTCTATCTGAAAGAAGTTTGTTAATAATTGTTCTGGAAAACTCCCATTCACGTTGATCTTGCTCCAAGGTTTCTCTACCTTTTTGAGTAAGTTTGTAGTACCTTCTGCGACCACCATTAGATTCATCGCCAAAATAAGATTCAATAAAACCTTGTTTTTCCAACCTTTTTAAGCAAGAATAAAGAGTTGGTTGCTTAATTTCATAGCGACCTTCGCTCAAATCCGATATGATATCCAATATTTCATAACCATAACGATCTCGCTCGGCAAGCGAGTTTAAAATAATGGTATCAACGTGTCCTCTAATTAATTCTGTGTTAACGGTATCCATACAAATCCTTAATGAATTTCGGTACGAATAAGACCTACAACAATGCCCAAAATCTTAATTTCATCGGGGTTATAGAACTTATCTTGCATAAATTTGTTTTCGGGATGAAGTCTTACTCTATTATTTTCCAAATAGAAACGTTTTACAGTGCTCATCTCGTCACCTATAAGAGCAACTATAACTTGTCCATTCCTAGCGGTGGCTTGTTGCTTAACAATGATTTTATCACCATCATTAATGCCGATATCTATCATTGATGTACCTTCAACGGTAAGCATAAATGTGTTTTCATCCAAACGATTGAACAAATTTTGTGGTAAGTAAACAGATTCATCGTTGTCCTCAACGGCTAATTTAGGAATACCGGCGGTAACCGAGCCGACAAGAGGGACTCTAACAACGTCACGAGAAGTAAGACGCTTTCCTGTTACTTCCAAGCCACGACTTTTTTGCTTATTGATACGAAGATCACCAGCATCTTCCAATTTGCGCAAATAATATGATGCGCTTGAAGTAGATTTAATATCGAATTTGTAGCAAATTTCTCTAATAGTAGGAGGGCAACCACGTTCATCTACCGTTTCATAGATGTACTTTTTAATCATCTCCATTTTTTGTTGCATCTCGATATTTTTAGTCATATTGGTAACTCCGTAATAATTATAATATAATTAGAATAATTAAGCAATGGACTTGACAAAATTTCTATTTACTTGATTATATTCTAACACGATATGACAAAAAATGCAAACAAAAGTTTGCATTTTTACATTAATTATACCATTGTTTGCTATGATTTATAGTGGTTTTTATAACTATACCTAAAAAATAGTTGGTTTTTATTAAAAATCTTCATTTTTACGTAACTTTACCTTAGTAGATGCTTCACGCTTAATATCCTCATCAATTGCTGCATAGTGTTTTTTTGTGGTATTGACGTCGCGATGCCCAAGCACCTCTGCAACCATATATATGTCCTTAGTTTGACGATAAAGCGCCGTACCGTAAGTAGAGCGTAATTTGTGTGGAGAAACCGATTTTAATGGATTAACAACGCCAGTGTACTTTTTTACCAAATTTTCTACAGCTCTAACGGTAATACGCTTATTTTGTAGGGATATAAATAGGGCGCTTTCTTTTTCTAAAAGATTTGCCTTATATAAACGTTGTTCACGCCATTCATAGTAGATTTCTAAAGCATCTTTAACTTCATCAGAAAAATACAAAACAGAAACATTACCACCCTTACGAGTGACTTTAAAAGCCTTGTTTGAAAGATCAACGTCATCCATATTGATACCAACAAGCTCGCTAACACGAATGCCGGTACCTAAAAATAGGGTCACAATGGCAATATCGCGATCGCGTGTGTTCATATTATAACTATTTTGGAATTTAGAACCAAATTTTTGCTCACTTTCAACAGTATCAAGCATCATTTCAACTTCGCCATCGTCCAGTCGAATAATAGCTTTCTCGTGTAATTTTGGGGTAGCAACCTTAGTCGTAACGTTTTCTTTAAGCTTATCCTTATTATAAAAATATTTGAATAGGGACCTAACCGCGCTAAGTTTTCTCGCCTTTGCCTTTTCTGCATTACGATAGGGCTTGCCTTTGAATGAATAATAAGACAAATATCTTAAAAAATATTCTATTTCTGTTGCTGTAATATATTCGTCCAAATCTTTCAAAGTAATGTCCAAAACTTCCTTTCCAACAAAACCACGAACCTTATGTACGAGGAAGTCAAAGAAAATGGCAAGATCGGTTGCATAGTTCAATTTCGTTAAAACAGAAGTAGTGGAATCTATGCCTGTAAAATACTCATTACAAAAATAGGGAAGTTCTTCCAAAATCTCATTGAACTTTTCATATTTTTCTCTATTAAATTGATCATAATATCTTTCGGTTGCCATGTATTAATAATAACATAACTATTCGTAAAACTCAATATAAAATTACTCAATCAAAACATTAAATATTAATAGTGTAGTGGTATTACATAATTAAAAAATTGTTTTTTAGCATAGGGAACTAATCATTATTCTCTTTAAAATTCACTTGTGATTTAAGAATTTTTTATGAGAACAACGACGTAAATTTTATTATTTTTATGATAGGGAGTACATCATTTTTGACGTATTTACACCCTTATATCTATTCGTAAAACGCGAGTTTTGCGAATAGATAGTGTTGCGAGAGTGGTAGATTATGGTCAAAAACTAAAATATTTCGGTAAAACTTGACGATTTTGATTTTTTGTAAAATTTTTTATATCTATTCGTAAAATTATTCTTTTACTTGTTGAATTGAGAAAATATTCGTATTCTTATATGATGACGTTAAAAAAATTCAATATTTCGCTTCATAAAATTTTATAGATTTACGTTGATTTTATTCGTGAGTCATTCGGAATATTTTGCTGAGTGATTGGCCACAATTTTCGCTGAGAAATTTTGTTCATTTAGTAAAACTTTTGCCTTACAATCCATTCTAGAAGTTTTTAATTTTCATCGATAAACTAGTTTTTGATAACGCGTTGCGTTTTACTTGATTCGTTCCAAAGCATAGTGGTCTAACGTAATCAATAGTTTCAGCGACTCATAAGCACACATACTTATTGCTGAATATATTCGTAAGATGCGTTCAACATTTATTTCTAAAAAAGTTCCCATAAAAAAATCAATAGGGCTTTATTTTTAAAGTCCCCTATTGATTTTTGCCCGTTTTTAACGTTTTTCATGCATATTTTTCATTTATTTATCCATTATACGCTCTATACATTCCGTTAAAGCAATCTTAAAATGCTGATAAGTTAGACCACCTTGTAGGTAAGCAATATATGGTTCTTTTATGGGTGCATCTGCTGAAAGTTCTATGCTTGCACCTTGCACAAATGTTCCTGCTGCCATAATTACTTCGTGGTCATAACCTGGCATTGCCCATGGTTCCGGGGTGACGTATGAGTCAACCGGTGAAGAATATTGAATACCTTGTATAAATGCAATCAATTCCTCCGCAGTATTAAACTTTATGGAACAAATTACGTCCTTAGGAATGGTCATTGGATTTGGTTTTACATCATATCCCATTAAATCAAAGGCAATTGTAGCCAAAATCGTGCCTTTTACAGCATTTGCAACCGTTACAGGGGCTAGGAATAATCCTTCGTAAAATGGCATATAAGATGCGTTATATGAACCTACTTCCATGCCAATTGAAGGTGCCGTCAAACGATATCCTACTTGATTAACCCACTGTTTTTTGCCAACTATATAACCACCGGTTGGAGCAATACCACCACCGGCATTCTTTATGAGGGATCCAACGCAAATATCAGCACCAATCTGTGTGGGCTCCATTTTATCTATAAACTCGCCATAGCAATTATCAACCATAATTACAGCATTTTTATTGTACTTTCTAATAAAATTAATGATTTTTTCAATATCTGCTATGGACAACGCGTCACGCCACTCATATCCACGTGAGCGAGTTATCATAATTACTTTGGGTGAATTAACCTCGAGGTAATTTGCTATAGCTTCATAGTCAATTTGATAATTATTAAGAGCAATTTCTTCATATTTTATGCCGTAATCCTTGAGGGAACCAATGTTTTCACCGCCGATAACCTCTCTAAGCGTGTCATAAGGCGCGCCGGTAATACAAAGTAACGTATCTTTAGGACGAAGCAAGCCAAACAAAGCAAGAGTTAAAGCGTGCGTACCCGAAACTATGTTGGGAGAAACGATTGCGCTCTCAGCACCAAAAACTGTGGCGAATAGGTTACAAAGTGTATCTCTACCGATATCATCGTATCCGTAACCAGTCGTACCGGTAAAATGTCTGGTTGCAACACGATGCTCACGGAATGCGTTTAGTACTTTTTTTTGATTGTAAAGCGCAATATCGTTATCGATAATCTTAAAAAGTGGTTCAGCCAATTTTTCGGCCTTTTCGATGATTTCTAGGGTTTTTCTGCTCATTTTATCTTCCTACATTATAATATTTGCTTTATTTTAGAATACTCTTGTATTCATCCAAGAGTTTTTCTACTACTAAGTTTAAGGGCTTATCCATATCGACAAACTTCGCAAAAGACTTGTAACGATTATTAAACCAAGTATCTTGTCTTTTTGCGTACTGCCTAGTATTAACGTCGATTTGCTCCTTTACTTCATCTATACTTTTCGTTCCTTCAAAGTACCCTTTCCATTCCTTGTAGCCTATTCCTTGCATAGATTGTAAATCAAAATCGTACCCTTTGTCTAAAAGGGCTTTAACCTCGCGTTCTAACCCTTCATCAAACATTTGGTCGATGCGCTTTGTTATTCTATCACGAAGGATAACACGCTCACGCTTTGTGATAAACATCGTTACAGGCTCAACGGGACAAAATTCAGCGCTCTGTGAGGAAATTGTCTTACCGGTGTTTAACACCACGAATAAAGCGCGCAAAACCCTCACGGTGTTATTATGATGGTATTTATCTGCACTAACTGGATCTAGCTCTTTTAATCTAGAATGCATATATTCTGCACCCTTTTCTTCCAGTTCTCTTTCCAAGCCTACTTTTAATTCGGGATTATCTTTGCCACCACCATATTCCATTTTATATAGCAAAGAATCCATATATAGCCCCGTACCACCAACGATAATCGGCACATTACCTCGACTGCGGATATCTTTTATTGCTTCTATTGCACGCGCCCTGAAATCAACCACCGTAAAAGGTTCGCACGGCTCCACCACATCGATTAAAAGCTGGTTTACTGCGACGTTTTTCTCTTTTGCCGTGCCAATATCCATTCCACGATAAATCTGCATAGAATCGGCTGAAATCAACTCCCCACCTATGCTCTTGGCGATTTCTATTGCTAAAGTAGATTTACCTGTGGCCGTTGCACCACCAACAATTATCATACACGTCTCCTGAATAATTTTTCAAATTCTTTGCGTGTGTATACAATAGCCGTGGGTCTTCCATGAGGACATTGTAAAGGCATATTTCCCCGGTTAAAGAACTCCATAACAAGCTCAATTTGCTCATTATCAAAGGATTTCCCTCCTTTTATTGCCGATTTACAAGCAATTTGAGCAAGTTTATCCCTTCCTAGTTCTTGAATATTTGACGTCTTACCAAGTTTTAGTTCGTTAGCAATATCGGTCAACAGTCCACTTATATCCAGTTTTTCAGAAATTAAAGAAGGGACTCCGGAAACTTTTATTGCATTGCCACCAAAATCTTCAAGTTCAAAACCTATTTGCGCTAGATTATCCTTGTTTGAGATAAGAAGAGAAATTTCTTCAACACCATTTTCATATACGTAAGGTATCATAAGAGGTTGAATCGTCAAACTTTTTTCTTGCCAGCTGGCAACTAATTTATCATACAAAATACGCTCGTGCATTGCATGTTGATCGATAAAAATGACCTTATCTTCACATTCAATCGCTATATAAGTGTCGAAAAATTGACCAACGACTGTGTAGTTTTTAACTTTTTCAGCAAGTTGTGGCTTATATTCCACCTCTATTACATTCTCTTTTGCGCTTTGTGGAATAGTGGCCCTTCCCAAATCTTCTACAAATGGGTCAAGCTCGGTAATTATGCTACTTTGACTAGGCTTGGGTAAAGTATTAGGTTGTGGTTCAAAATTCCTAAACGACTTTGGTGTAGGAATATAATTCGAAACGCTGGGCTCGCTAAAATGCTCTTGACTAGAGCTACCTTTACCACGAACAAGGCTTAACGCTTCTTCAAAGCTCATAGTGGGCTTGGGTTGCGCGATACTCTCTAAGTTTTGCTCCCCTATTGAATTGTTTTTAACATCTTTTTGAATATTTTCACTAGAAACTGCTGAAAAATCGGCTATTAAATCTTGGCGCTTTTGGAATTCATAACCCTCTAAAACACGCATTACCGTGCGATACACGTGACCATAAACCTTGCGAGCATTCTGAAAACGTACCTCTTTTTTATTTGGATGTACGTTAACGTCAACTTCATCAAACGGCATTACGATATTCAAAACGTATATGGGGAAGCATCTGTTCATTAGGCGTGTTCCGTAGGCGTTTTGTATGGTTGCGGACAACGTTTGGTCGGTAATAACCCTACCGTTCAAAATAACAATTTGGAAATTGCGATTGTTCTTATATACTTCGGCTGGTGAAATATAACCGGTAACGCGTATTCCATCGGTTTCAACCGGCTCGGTAACTTCTATTAAAGACTGAGAAATTTTGGGCAAAAAAACGCTTTCTACTGCACTTTTCAACCCCTCTCCTGATGATGAATAGGTCAAATTGCCATCGACGTAGTAGTTAATAGCAACGTTTGGGTTTGCAAGTATGAGCCTAAATATATGTTTAGTTATATACCCTTCTTCAGTGGACTTTGAAGCAAGGAATTTGTATCTTGCCGGTGTATTGTAGAACAAGTTACTTACTTTAATCGACGTTCCTTGGGCATGCGCACAATCACATAACTCGGTTAGACCATTTTTAGCATAAAAACATGCACCGTGCTCACTTTCAAAATATTTTGAGCGAATTTCAAACTCGGAAACGGCCGAAATTGAAGCAAGCGCTTCACCTCTAAATCCAAGAGTCGCAATAGTATTCAAGTCTTCAGCTTCGCTAATTTTGCTTGTAGCGTGAGGAAGTATTGTTTTTGGAAGCTCTTCCTTTTGTATGCCACAACCATCGTCAACAACCTCTATGCTTTTAATGCCACCGTCTTCTATGTATACGGAAACGTTTTTTGCTCCCGCATCAATGGAGTTCTCTACTAATTCTTTGACGACGGATGCAGGGTTTTCTACAACCTCTCCGGCCGAAATTAAATTATATATACTGCTATCGAGTAGATTAATCTTCATTATTTCTTCCTCTTACCACTCGGTTTTGTCATTTTTTGTAGGTTAGAAAGTATTGTTAGTGCGTGTAATGGCGTAATATCGTTCAAATCAATATCGTTGATTATACGCGCTATTTCATCATATTTGCTGTCTTCTTGGAAGAATCCAATTTGTGAGGTTGGAACGGCGTCTTCCGAGATATTTGCACCAATCTTCGTACTGAGCTTGCCATCTTGACTTTCTTCTATTGAGTTCATAATCATCTTCGCACGATTGGTTATTTTGTCATTTACGCCGGCAAGAGTAGCTACCTCTATACCAAAACTCTTGTTTGCGCCACCGCGTGCAATTTTATATAGGAAAGCAATCTTTCCATCGGTATCTTTAATAAGAATGTGGTAATTCTTTAGGCCAGGCAACTCGCTTTCCAACTCACTAAGCTCGTGATAGTGTGTAGCAAATAGCGTTTTAGCCTTTAACTTTAATGCTAGATGCTCTACGATTGCCCAAGCGATAGATAATCCGTCTATCGTAGAGGTGCCTCTACCTATTTCGTCCAGAATAAGCAAGCTCTTAGAGG
This sequence comes from Candidatus Stercoripulliclostridium sp., assembly GCA_045577735.1. Taxonomy (GTDB): domain Bacteria; phylum Bacillota; class Clostridia; order Christensenellales; family DTU072; genus Stercoripulliclostridium_A. The sequence goes on from JAZNIY010000005.1 coordinate 52,138, forward strand.
TCGCATTGTTTAAAATATTTGCCATTTCCGTCATTTCTACCATAAAAGTAGATTGTCCGTATGCAACGTTATCACTTGCGCCAACCCTAGTGAATATGCGATCTACTAGGCAAATTTCTGCCTCACGGGCCGGAACAAAACTACCTACGTGCGCCATAAGTACAATTAACGCTACTTGACGCATATAAGTTGATTTACCAGCCATATTTGGACCAGTAATAATAAGCGTTTTGCTATCTGCAGTCATAATCGTATCGTTGGGAACAAAAGCGTTTTTACGCTTTAGCGCCTCGACAACGGGATGTCTGCCCTCTTTTATTACTATATCATCGGAGTTGTCTTTAACTTTAGGACGAACGTAGCCGTTAGCAACGGCAGTCGTTGCAAGAGAATACAAAAGATCAAGCTCGGCAACGGCGTTGGAGTTCGTTTGCAGAATTGCAACCACTTCCATAAGACTATTCTTAATCTCACCAAACAAATTGCTCTCGAGCGTAAGAGCTTTTTCCTCGGCACCAAGAATAACCTCTTCCATCTTCTTAAGTTCATCGGTTATGAAGCGTTCGCCTATAGTAAGCGTTTGCTTTCTTTCAAACCTATAGGGTACCATAGGAAGATTGGAGTTAGATACTTCGATATAATAACCAAAGACCCTATTGTAACCAACCTTTAGTTGTTTAATGCCCGTTTCTTCACGCTCTTTGGCCTCATATTCCGACAACCAACGCTTTGCAGAACTCTTTGCGTTACGATAGCTATCGAGCTCTGCGCTATACCCGTCACGGAAAATTCCACCATCTTTAACGGTTATAGGAGGCGTATCTACAAGTGCAGACATAATATGGTTTGCTAGATCTTCAAGTGGATCTATTAGATCTCGAAGTAAAACCACTCTTTGACTCTTTGCTTTGCGAAGAGCATATATTACGCTAACTAGTTTTTGGAGTGAAAATGCAATGGACTGTGCGCCTCTAGGGGTAATCGTGCCGTATGCAATACGATTACAAAGTCTTTCAACGTCATGAATTGAGGACAACGCTTCGCCAAGTTCCTCACGCATAGCAGAGTTTTTATAAAGGTCCTCGACGGCGTCTAGGCGTTCGTTAATGTCACCAAGGCGTGAAAATGGTTCGTCTATGGACTTTCTTAAAGCCCTTGCCCCCATCGAAGTACGCGTTCTATCAAGCACCCAGAACAAAGAACCCATTTTTGAGCCGTCAAATAACGTTTTAGTGAGTTCAAGATTGCGCTTAGTGTTAAAATCGATGAACATTTTGTCACCTGTGCGCAAAATTTTTGGAGCGCGTACGTGTGAAAGCTTTCTCTTTTGAGTACCACTAACGTAATCAAGCAACCCACCTAAAGCACAAATTAAAATGGAACCCTTTTCTAAACCAAGCGCACCAAGGTTATTAATGTTATAGAAGTTCAAAATTGACTTTTCTGCAACAGCTTTATCAAAAGAATAGTCGTAATATGATTGAGGACGGGGCAATTTGCCAAGATTAACGGCTTCATATTCCAAAATTTCGGTATAACTCTTGGTGTTACAGATAATTTCATTCGGTGAAATGGAAAGAATTGTGTCTTCAAGCGTGAAAGTTAATGGCAATTCCTTAACGTAAACCTCACCAGTTGAAATATCTGCCCAAGCAAGACCTACGCTATTTTTTTCAATAACAACGGAAATTAAGAAACTATTTGAAGTAGCATCAAGCATTTCGTCATCGGTTACCGTACCGGGAGTAATAACACGAACAACGTCACGTTTAACCATACCCTTTTGATCTCCCGGAGCTGTTAATTGCTCGCAAATAGCAACTTTTTTGCCGTTTTTTACAAGTTTTGAGATATATCCATCAACAGCATGAAATGGTACACCGCACATTGGTGCACGCTCTTCAAGACCACAATCTCTACCGGTTAAGGTAAGATCAAGTATCTTGCTGGCCTCTACTGCATCATCAAAGAACATCTCGTAAAAATCACCCAACCTATACATAAGTATGGTGTCGGAGTATTGTTCTTTCAAAGACTTATAATGCACCATCATTGGGGATAATTTTTGTTTAACGCTCATTTACAATTTCTCCTATAAGGGCTGATGCCTTATTTTTTTCTATCTTAACGTTGACAAATTGACCAACTAATTCTTTGTTTCCCTTAAAGTTTACAAGCCTACCACAATCGGTTCGTCCACATAAAAAGCCTTCTTTAGGAGCATCTTCAACAAGGACTTCTTTAATCTTTCCAACGTAGGTTTCGCTTATTTCTAAAGTGATTTTGTTTTGAAGTGCAATTAGTCTACCAATTCTTTCACTCTTAACTGCGTACGGAATTTGCTCCATTTTTGAGGCAACCGTACCTTTTCTTGGTGAATAGATAAAAGTGAAAGCGTTATGATAACGAACCTTTTCAACGAGATCCAAAGTGTCTAAAAAGTCCTCTTCCGTTTCACCGGGGAATCCAACCATAATGTCAGAAGTAATACCACAATCGGGCATATATTTCTTAATTAAATCTATCAAATAGAAATATCTTTCGCGGTCGTACTTACGATTCATTGCCTTTAGTACGGCGTTAGAACCGGCTTGAACGGGCAAGTGAATATTGTTACAGAAATTGGGTGTTTCAGCAAGTAATTTTATTACTTCTTCCGAAAGATCCTTAGGGTGCGAAGTCATAAAACGCAAACGGAATTTTCCGGGAATTTCTGCAATTTTCTTAAGTAAAGTATAAAAATTTGCCCCATCAGTACGGTCAGAACCATAACTGTCTACGTTTTGCCCAAGTAAAGTAATCTCTTTGTAGCCTGCATTAACCAGTGACTTTACCTCTTCTAAAATAAGCTCGGGTTCGCGACTTCTTTCTCGACCACGAACGTAAGGAACTATGCAATAAGAACAAAAATTATTACATCCGTACATTATATTTACCCAAGCATTTGGATAGGAAGTGCGATAAGGAACAATGTCTTCAACAACGGGAGGTCTTTCATTGGTATCGATATCAACGATTTTACCCCTTTTACGAGCGCGCCTTTCTTCTAGTTCTTTAATTTTATCAGCTAAAAGATGAATGTTTGAGGTACCAAGAATAATGTCGACAAATGGGAACTTTGTGGCAATAACTTCTGCCATACCTTCTTGTTGAGTCATGCATCCAAAAATCACTATGATACGTGACTTATCAAGACGCTTTAAAATCTTAAGCTCGCCAATATTACCAAAAATCTTCTTTTCAGCAGTGTCACGGATGCAACAGGTATTGAAAACGATTATTTTGGCTTGTGCTCTTTCCTTGGTTTCTTCATAACCAAGTGATACCAAAATACCCGCGACCTTCTCGGATTCGTGAACGTTCATTTGGCAACCAAAGGTTTCAATGTAGTATTTATTTGATAAATTAAGATTAGATAAATTTTCCATACAAAATAATTATATATTATGCGCGCGCGCAAATCAAGTATAAATCAAACAAAAAAACGAATACTAGTTACACCATGAAAGTCAAAAAGTTTTATAAAACAACCTCCATTGTATTATTATTTAGCGTGCTTTTTATAATACTCGGTGTCGGTTTTTACGCATTTTTTGCAGTAAAAGGCGTAAAACTCGACAAAACAGCACTTGACAATTCAAACCAAACAAAAGTAATAATTTTAGACGTTTACAACAACGAAATGGACTATTTTTCTAAAATTAAAACCTTTGTCCCCTATGAAGAAATAGCCCCTCATACAATTTACGCCTTTGTTTCCCTTGAGGACAAAAGGTTTTTTAAACACAACGGGCTGGATTTTAGGCGCATTTTGGGAGCTACTCTTAACAACGTTAAATCGGGCTATTTTAAAGAAGGTGGCTCTACGATTACACAGCAACTTGCAAAAAACGCCCTTCTCTCACAAGAAAAAACGATAAAAAGAAAGCTAAAAGAAGCAAAATTGTCTTTAGAGATAGAAAAAAATTATTCCAAAGAAGAAATAATAACCAAATATCTTAACACTATATATTTTGGTCATTCTTTATATGGTATAAACGATGCTTGTAAAAGGCTTTTTAATAAAGAGCCTAAAAACATTAGCATAGGTGAGAGCGCAATACTCGCTGGAATTGTTAAAAATCCACTTAAAAACTCGCCTCTAAACTCAATTGAAAACGCTATTGAAAGACGAAACGTCGTACTTAAACTAATGCTTGAACAAGGTTATATCTTAGAACATGAATACGAAAACGCCATCAAAGAAGTTTTTGAAGCACCCACCGTCACAGAACACAGCAAAACGAACATACCATTTACTCAAGCCGTTATATCGGAAAGTGCAAAATTGCTCAACCTAACCGAGCGTGAAGTAATCACAAATGGTTATACCATACACACTTATTTTGACGAAAAGTTGCAAAAAAGTCTTGATTTTGCCTTTAATCACAATGATCTGTCTGTTTCAAACGCGGAAAAGACCTATATGCTCGCAAACAATACTACAGGTGGAATCAGTGCTTATATTTCTAGCGTAAACTATTCACCATTTGAATATCGTAGACAAGGCGCTTCAACCTTAAAACCTATAATCGCTTATGCTCCAGCACTGGAAAAAGGGCTTGTTTTACCAGATAGTCCCATTCTTGATGAAAAATGCTCTATTAACGGTTACTCGCCTGATAATTATCAGAATCGCTATCTAGGTTGGACAACAATTAAAGAAAGCCTTAAAAACTCCAGCAATGCTTGTAGCATTAAATTGATGGATATGGCAGGTTTAGATTATTCTTTTCAAACAGCTCGCAATATGGGACTAACGTTTGACAAAGACGATGGATTGGCAAGTGCTCTGGGTGGCACCACTTACGGACAAACTATGCCGGAATTGTTAACTGCTTACATGACGATCGCAAATGGAGGAATATCTAATAATCTGAGCTTTATTAAAGCCATATATGACGCGTCAGGAAGGCGTGTTTACACTCATGAAAGTGGTAGAAAACAAGTCATTTCCAACGAAACTGCCTATTTTTTAACTGATATCCTATTAGAGTGCGCAAAAACCGGAACTGCCAAAAAATTGTCTAACATAGACTACCAAATAGCCTCTAAAACGGGTACAAATGGTAACGATAAATGTAATTTTGATGCTTGGAATATTTCATACACGACCGAATATACTTTAGGCGCGTGGTATGGTAGCAAAGACTATTCAGCCGGGCTAGATTTAGAGGTTACGGGAGGTAGTTACCCTACGCTGGGAGCAAAAGCGATATGGAATGCACTTGATAAACCAAAGGACTTTACACAACCTTACACGTTGGACTATGCTGAAATTGACAAATACACTTTTGATAACAGCCATATTCTAATGCTAGCGAATGAAAATACTCCAATTTATTATAAAAAAAGTATACTAATTGGTAAAAACTCTAACGTTCCCGTAAGTAATTATTTTGACAACGCTCTTCCCGATGACTTTAACGTAACCATGGGTGACGGCGAGGTCATAATAACGTTAACTAGATCGGACAAGTTTAAACTCGCATTAGAAAATGGGAATGGTGATTTGATTGGCGAAATAGAAAAAGGCTCGGGTAAGGCGGAAATTGCCCTACCAAAGCCCTATCGAAATTTTGAGTTTTATTATTTAGCATCCTATACCGACGACGGTATACTAATTAAAAAATCACAACCAAAAATGATAATTAACTTATATTAGCCAATCTTTATAATTATATCTCCCGTGTGCGTGGTTATTTTACATACGCCACCACTCGTCGTTTGAGGTACGTCAACTTTGCCGGTAGAGGTTCTAATGGCAAAAATCTTGTCACTAGTGAAAGAACCCTTGACTTCACCTGTGTCGGTAGTAATTTCCACCTCATTAACATCCATTTTTGTAAAATTCAAATCCCCGGTATCGGTCACTACGGTAAATTTGTTGTCAACCTTAGAATTATCAACCTCTACTTCGCCGGTATCGGATTTAATTGAAAGATTTTTACAATTAATCAAATCTAATGATATATCACCGGTATCAACCTCTATTATTACGTCAGCACCACAAGATAATAAAGAGGCTTCAATTTCACCGGTATTTCTCTTAATAGTAAGATTATTGGTGGCAACAACGTTTTCAAGTTCAAGGTCGCCAGTATCACCGGTAAAAGTAAAAGTGTCGAAAACGCCGTTTTCAACGTCGACGTCACCGGTATCAACAGAGCAATTAATGGTTTTCGCCTTTAAGTTTTTAATATCAACATCACCAGACGTTGTTATTACGTCAACGGAAGCATATTCTTTTTCGGGCAAATAAACTGTAACAAGGGTATCTTTATATCCAAAGAAAACCTTTTGATGGATTGATTTTATAACTAAAGTGTCGTTCTCGACGCCAACGGAATGTTTATAGTTATTGCTTTCAAAACAAACGATTTTGCATTCATCATTGGTTGAAGAAACAATTTTCACGTCAGTTCCTTTCACTTCGATGGAAATCTTGCTAAAATCTTCATTCAACCCATATTCTCTATTTTCATACTTTAAGTTATTAAAGTCCCAGCCACTTACCGCAAACAATGCAACGAATCCACCAACGCATAAAACAGCAAGAATAATTACAACAATAACCAATGCTTTAATCAATTTGCGCATAATCCACCTCTAAACGATATTAAACAACCAGATAAACAGGTTTAGTATCTAATCACTTTATATACATTGTAGCACTTATCCTACGGTGTGTCAATAAGTAATTTTAAAATTACATCCGATTAATCCTCTACCGAAATAACCTCTGTTACAGTATCGTTTACTGCTTTCTCAATTAATGCCTCTATATCAAGCCTATTTTCGTACTCAATGGCATCTTGGAGCTTGGGTTTGATTACAGGATTTTTAGGTAAGAAAACCGTGCAACAGTCCTCATATGGACGAATTGAAATATCAAAAGTATCAATTTTGTTAGCAATATCAATGATTTCAGCCTTATCTGAACCAATTAGAGGCCTGAATACGGGAAGCGTTACAACCGAGTTTGTTACTTGTATGCTTTGCATAGTTTGGCTCGCTACTTGTCCCAGTGCTTCACCCGTTATAATAGCACCACAATCGTTTTTAATCGCTATTCTTTCAGCAATACGCATCATAAATCTACGCATAATGGTAATCATAAACTCTTCCGGACAATGCTCGTGAATTGCATATTGAATTTCGGTAAAAGGAACAACTGCAAGTTTAATATCACCACAATATGCAGTCAGTTTCTTTGCCAAGTCCTTAACTTTTTGTAGAGCAAGCTCGGAAGTATAAGGAAAGCTGTGATAGTGAATTGCAAAAATGCGTAAACCTCGTTTTGCCATTACGTAACCGGCTACAGGGCTGTCTATACCACCAGACAATAAGAGCATTGCGTTACCGGAGCATCCCGTTGGAAGTCCTTGTGCTCCCATAATTTTATCATAGAACAAATATGAGTATCCACTTTCACGCAAATCTACAAACAGCTCAAAATCGTAATCAAAAAGGTCTACTTTAAGTCTACCACCCGTTTTATTGAGCATATATCCACCTATTTTTGCACCAAGTTCCATGGACGTCATGGGGAAACGCTTGTCAGCACGCTTTACCGTGACTCTAAAAGTGCCCTCGGTGGGACTAATGGCATGGGCAATTTTGCACATTTCTTCAACGTCGGTTTTAACTTTAACCGTGGGACTAATTGAATGAATACCGAAAACTTTGGTTAGGCGGGAAATAATCTCGTCCATATCTTCAGGTAAAAACTCTTCAATATAATACCTTCCTTGAGTCTTGGAAAAACGATAATTTAACCCACTCAAAGAATTTTTAATGTTTTTTATGAGTAAACTCTCGAAATAATTACGATTATTACCCTTTAGGAAAATTTCCCCAAATCTAATTAAAATACAATTATACTCAACTGCCATACTTTTCTAACTCCTTGTAAACCTCAAGATATTCTTTAACAAATATCTCAGCTTCTTCCATCGTGTTGTATATAAAGAAACTTAATCTGGTAACGCCGTCAACGTACTTGCCTTGCAAGTTTAATGCTTCTGCAATTCTCGTAGAGGCTTTATTTGAAGCACACGCGCTTCCGGTCCCTACCATAATGCCACGTCTTTCAAGTGCGTGTTGCATAACTTCGCCACGCACCCTAGGCATACTAAATGACAAAATGTAGGGCGAGCCTTCAAGCTCGGAAAGAAACTTAATTCCTTCTATGTTTTTGAGGTTATCTGCAATATAAGAGCGAATTTCACCCAATTTTTTGTGTGTTTCGGCTAAGTTTTGATATCTATCATTGACAGCCTTTTCAAAAGCGAGTATACCTGCGGTGTTTTCTGTGGAAGAGCGCAAACCTCCCTCTTGGCCACCACCATAAACTATGGGATTAACGCTAACACCTTTAGCGATATAAAGAGCGCCAACTCCCTTAGGTGCACCAATTTTGTGAGCACTCATAGAGTACAAATCGATGCCGGCGCCACGCAAATTGACTTCTAATTTTCCAAAAGCTTGTACGCCATCACTATGGAAAAGAGCCTTTGGGCATTTTGATTTTGTGAGTTTACATAGCCTTGCGATATCATTAATCGCACCCGTTTCGTTATTAACGTGAATAATAGAAACAAGAGTAACCGATGGCGTTAAAAGATTAACAAACTCCTCTTCAATTACTTTACCATAGTTATCTACGGGGGCAAAAACAACGTCGTATCCCCTGGCTTTTAGTTCATTAGCAGTAGCGTAAATTGCTGCGTGTTCGGCGCTAGAAACAATAACTCTGCCACCTTTTATCTTTTTCGAGCCTAAAAGTGCAATGTTATCACTTTCCGTTCCACCACCGGTAAAGATAATTTTACCCTCGCCTCTCAACTTTTTGATTATAGTTTGTCTTGCACGTTCCAAATCTTGCTTAACTAAAAGCGCGTTATGATAAAGAGCCGATGGATTATAATAATTCTCGGTTAGATATCTAGTAACTATATTCACGCTTTCAGCCGTGCATTTCGTAGTGCTTGCGTTGTCAAAAAAAATCATCTCTTTAGTTTTACCATCGTTACACCCCTTTCGCCTTCACCGTATATGCCGTCACGGTATTCCTTAACGGCACTATGCTTTTTAAGGCAACCTCTTACCACTTCACGTAACTTTCCAGTACCGTAACCATGCACGATTCTTACTTCGTTTACACCCGCAAGAATGGCTTTGTCTAGATATGCTTCTAAGGCGTGTAAAGCTTCGTCAGCTCGCATTCCTAAAAGCATAAGCTCGGGGCTGAATGCCTCGTTACGTAAAGTATGGGTGGTGTGAACAACTTCCTTTTTAGTTTCTTTTTTGCGTCCTTTAAGCTTTTGTAGAGCATCTAGCTTAAAGTTACTATTCATTTTACCTAGTCTTACAACTACGTTATTCTTATTTATTTCTTTTACTTCGCCCTCAACTTTGAGTGCTTTAACAAGAACGGTGTCACCTACTTGTATTTCGCTGTCGTCTTCTTCGCCAAATCCTTCAAACTCATTATCTTCTAAAACTATGTATTTTTCCAAAGATTTACGCAACTTTCTAGCTTTGAAAAGATTTTGTTCGGTAGGTTCTTCTAAAATATCGCGAAGTGTATTAATGATTTCATTAGCCTCTTCCATTGCATCTTCAACGAGACGCTTTGTTTCCTTTCTAACGTTTTCATTAAGTCTTTCGCGTTGAACGTACAGCCTGTCACGTTCTCGTTCCACAGCTTTTTGGGTTTCTTCTGCCTGTTTTAACGCAAGAGCGGTCTTTTCTTCGTTTTCAAGAGCATTTCTACGAGCAATTTCTAGCGCTTGAAGTACGTTTTCAAATTCCAGCTTTCCATCTTGAATACCGGCTTGCGCTTGCTCAATGATACTTTCTTTCAATCCAAGCTTTCTAGCAATTAAAAGCGCGTTGGATGCACCCGGCGTACCAACGATGAGTTTGTAAGTTGGGTTATAGGTAACGGGGTTAAAGTCCATAGATGCGTTTTCACATCTTTCGGTCACAACGGCATACTCTTTTAGTTCATTGTAGTGAGTAGTTATAATCGCTTTCGCCTTGCTTTCCTTAATATAGGTTGAAATACTCATTGCCAAGCTGGCGCCCTCGGTCGGATCGGTACCCGCACCAAGTTCATCGAGTAGAACTAGTGAGTTTTCGCTCAAATTGTCTATAATTTTAACGATATTTGCAATGTGTGATGAGAACGTAGACAAGTTTTGCTCTATGCTTTGTTCGTCACCTATATCGCAAAAAACTTCATCAAACAGTGCAAGTTCTGCCGACCTAGCCGGCACGTAAAGACCACTTGCGCCCATTATGGTTAAAAGCCCAACGAGTTTTAATGAAACCGTTTTGCCACCGGTGTTGGGGCCGGTTATGAATAGAATATCAAAATCATCACCTACTCTAATATCGGTTGGAACAACCCTATCTTTATCAATAAGGGGGTGTCGACCACGTTCTATTTTAACGATGCCTTTTTCATTAACTGTGGGACGAACGGAACGAGTAGCATTTGCGTAATATGCTTTTGCAAAAATAACGTCTAAGCGAACTATCTTTTCAAAACTTTCCTTAATTTGGTCAACCGACGTAGATACTCTTACCGTAAACTTCCTAAGAATTCTCTCTATTTCAGCTTGCTCTTCCAAAATATGGGTTTTAAGAACGTTATTAAGTTCCACAACAGCCATAGGTTCAACGTATATAGTTTGACCCGATGCACTTTGATCGTGAATAAGTCCCGGAATTGCACTCTTACATTCTGCACGAACCGGAATGACGTACCTATCCCCTCTAACGGTTACGATGTTATCTTGTAAATACTTGGAATAGGTTGGGCTGGTAAGATAACTATAAAGTTTAGACTTTATTTGCTCACCCGTCTTTTTAATGCGTATTCTTATGGAACGAAGGTCATCAGAAGCCCTATCGTGCATTTCCGTGTCCGAAATAATCGCATTATCTATGTCTTCTTCAAGAGATTTATCGGTATAGATGGAATTGGCAAGGTCTTTTATGAGTCTTAAACTATCATCCGGTACCTTTGCAATTGTAGATTTAACACTTCTAGCAACTCTAAGCATACGAGAGACTCTTAAGAGTTCACCCATTGTTAGCACGCTCATAACCGATGCTTTCTCTAGCACAAAATCTATGTTATCAAAAGCAAAACTCAAGTTTGTCGCATACTCAAAAGCGATCTTATCTGCCTCGTAGACTTCTTGCAGAAGTTCGTTGACGTAAGAAAGTTCCCGCATCGGTCGAATATCTCTAACCGCCTCGCGGGCAGGCTCGGAACTTGCGTAAGACGCAACCGAGTCGAGTATCTTATGAAATTCCAAAGCCTTTAGCGTTCTTTCTTGCATTATCTTAAAATAATTCCTAATTTTTCTTTTAGTGCACTAAGGATATTTTCGATTTCCTTGTTAACGTCATCGTCTTTCAAGGTTCTGTCCTTAGATTGGAAGGTGAGCTTAACGGCAATACTCATTTTACCAAGTTTGGTTAATGCTTCGCCCTTATAAACATCGAATATTTTGCTGTCAATTAGTAGAGTTGAACCTGCTTCATTAATGGTATCAAGCAAAGTATCTGCTTCTAGAGAAAGATCGCAAACGAGAGCAAGGTCGCGTTCCATTGCTGGGAACTTGGAAACTACTTTAAAGCCGGAGAATACTCTGGCGTTATCTTCTATGTATTCTTCATCAATTTCTGCAATATACAAACGTTTGTCAACGTCATACTCTTTTGCAACGTCATATTTAACTTCACCCATATAACCAACAACCTTACCATCGCTAGTAACAATTTCGGCAGTACGATAAGGATGCATATATGCAATATTAGTTGCCTTGAATCTTACGTCAATACGCAAAACGTCAAATAAATCTTCAATTATGCTCTTAAAACTGTAAAAATCTTCCTTTTCACCATATGCGCCAACGCAAAGTTTGTTTTCTTCAAGAGGCAAACGAGTCAAGGGAAGCTCATAAGGAATATAGGTTTTTGCAACTTCGAAGAATCTACCTTTCTTGTTACCACGAAGAACGTTAGTTGCCATAGTCTTAATCATGCTATGAGCAAGCGTGGTTCTCATAACGCTATAATCTTCACCTAAAGGTGAAAGAAGTTTAACGTTGCGACGCAATATGGAATCTTCTTCAAGATGCAACATATCCCAAGCTTTGGGGCTAACAAAGGAATAGGTACAAATTTCATAAGCACCCTTTCCAACTAGGAAATTCTTAATCTTGTCAGCACATTCTTGCTTCTTGGTCTTTCCACCGGCAGTCATTTCTGCATCGGGCATTAGGGAAGTTTCAATTGCATCGTAGCCATACATACGAATAACTTCTTCAGCAATATCGTTTACACCAACGATATCTTCACGATATCCCGGGATAACGGTGTGGAGTTTATCGCCGTCAACGGTAGTAGTTAAGGTTAAGGAATTGAGTATTTCTACAATACGATCTTGTGGAACGGTGATACCTAAAATACGATTTACGTCATTGGCCGTAAAATCAATTTCCAAAGTTTTTGCAGGAACGGGATAATTATCTACTGTACCGGAAACAACTTTGCCCCAACCATTATTTACTATCATACCAATAGCTTTTCTTAAACCATATTCTTGAGAAATAAAGTCGATACCCTTTTCAAATCTTGCACTACTATCGGAACGTAGTCCTAAAGTACGGGATGTACGTCTAATATTATCACGTGCAAATCTTGCACTTTCAAGTATAATAACGTTAGTATCGTCAAAGATGGAGTATTCTTTGCCACCCATTACGCCAGCTATTGCCATAGGCTCTACTGCGTTACAAATAGCAAGATTATCATTGTTCAAAGCATAGGTCTTATCGTCAAGAGCAACTATCTTTTCACCTTCGTTTGCCCTTCTAACAACTATTTTTCCACCTTTTATTGTGCGAAGATCGAATGCGTGCATAGGTTGACCAACTTCCAAAAGAACGTAGTTAGTTACGTCAACGATGTTATTAATGGGACGTAGACCGCTGGATTTTAGTCTTCTCTTAACGTATTCGGGAGATTCGGTAATAACAACGTCGGTTAGCATTGCTGCTAGATAACGAGGACAAAGATCGGTTGCTTCGTTAACGACTTCAAGATGAGCATTAATTTCGTCACCCACGGGAATTTCCGCATAATCTTTGGGCATTTTAAGCTCTTGACCGGTAACGGCAGCAACTTCTCTAGCAATACCCAAAATGCTATTAGCATCGGTACGGTTAGCAGTAATACCAACGTCAAGAATAACGTCATCTGTGCCCATTACTTCATTAATATCTTTACCAATAGGAGTATTGTCAAGAAGTTTAAGAACTTTATCTTCACCTGCGCCTTTGTAATCTGCTTCGGTAAGATTTAGTTCACTACCACCACAGAACATACCGTCACTATGAACGCCACGAAGTGCTCCAGCCTTGATTTCCATACCACTAAATAGTTTTGCGCCATCTAATGCAACCGGAACGATATCACCGGCTTGTATCCAACGATTGTTGGTAACGATTTGGCGTTCTACACCATCTTCCAAGTCGATTTTACAAACTATAAGTTTGTCTGCGTTTGGATGTTGCTCAACAGCAATAACTTTACAAGTCTTAACACCCTTAACAAGATCTGCTTGGTTTATTACGGCTTCAATTTCAAAACCACAAGAAACGAGTTTGTCTGCAAGTTCTGAAATAGAAATATTATCTATATTTACGAAATCTTTTAACCATTTTACGGGAACTAACATTGCACTCTTCTCCTATTTGAATTGTTTTGAATAACGAACGTCATTATCGAAAAGCAAACGCATATCAGGTATAGAATACTTAATCATAGTTGCTCTTTCAACACCTACGCCAAAGGCGTAACCACTATATTTCTTGGAATCGATACCACACATGTCTAAAACAGCGGGATTTACAACACCTGCACCTAGCAATTCTATCCAGCCGGTACCTTTACACAAACGGCAACCCTTTCCACCACACATTGCGCAAGAAAGATCAACTTCTACACTTGGTTCGGTAAAGGGGAAATATGAGGGACGGAAACGCACCTTGGTTTCCTTAGAGAAGAATTTCTTTGCGAACTCTTCAAGAGTGCCCTTTAGGTCGGCTAGAGTAATGTGCTCGTCAACAACCAACCCTTCTATTTGTTGGAACATGGGTGAGTGTGTTGCATCATCGTCAGGACGATATACTTTACCGGGACAAACTATGCGAATTGGAGGTTTAGTTTCTTCCATTACGCGCGCTTGTACGCATGAGGTTTGTGTACGTAGTAGAATTTCGGGAGAAATATAGAAACTATCGCCAAAATCTCTTGCGGGGTGGTCTTGTGGAATATTAAGGTTTTCAAAATTGTACTTCGTATATTCTATTTCGGGACCATCGGCAACGCTAAAGCCAAGACCTATAAAGATGTTAAGCATATCATTCTTAACTAAAGTTAAGGGATGAAGTGCGCCTTGTTCTTCGTCTTTAGTGGACAAAGTAACGTCTAGGCGTTCTTTTTCTTCAATAGCCTTACGTTCTGCAATAGCGATTGCTTGCATTTTAGCTTGAAGAGCGCTTTCTATCTTAACTCTAACGTCATTAACAAGTTTTCCGATAGCGGGTTTTTCTTGAGGTGGTACGTCTTTTAGGGATTTTAAAAGAGCTGTAATTTCACCGGCTTTTCCAAGATACTTAACACGAATATCGTTAAGTTCAGAAGATACCAATGAATTTTTAATAGCTTCTAACCCTTGTGCTGTAATTTGTTCGATTTTTTCTTTCAACATGGGTAACTCCATTATAAAATTAGTCTTTCCGTATTATAACACACAAGCGCGCGCGTATGCAATTTATTAACGGCAAAAACATATAATATAATTGTGAAAAAAAGAAAAAGAATCGTAACAAGCATAATATTGTCTATAATAATCGTTATTGTGAGTTCGATTATATATTATAATCGAACCATTTCACCATTGGTTGTAAACTTAGCGGAAGCAGAAGTAAAAAAATATACTGTAAATGCAATAAGCAAAGGTGCCCTAAAGTTAAAACTTTATAACGTGTTTTACGACAATTTTTATGACTTTGAAAAAAATAGCGATGGAGAAATCATACTAGTAAAATCCAACGTTAGTAACATCAACCTAATGAACATTTATGCTCAAAAAGAGATACAAAACACCATAAATGGTCTAAAAAATGACAAAATAAGCATACCTGCAGGGGCATTTACAGGTTCTAGCTGGCTTGCTGACAAGGGTGATGGAATAGAACTTAACGTGATGCCAGTTGGTGCTGTAGAAACAAAACTTAACTCATATTTTTATCATGAAGGGCTAAACCAAACCTTACATAGATTGGTACTAAAAGTCACCACAACCGTTAGAATAATTGTGCCCGTGCGCGCTCAAGACGTTGTAATTACAAATGAATTTCTAATTGCAGAAAACTTAATACAAGGGCGAGTACCCGACAGTTACGTTAGTGGCATTAGTGACGATAACATATACGATTTGTTACCATAAAAAAGCCGTACCTATTTGGTACGGCAATAATAGTAAGGATACTTTTTACAAAGAGAAAAAATATTTTTTCATTGTAACGGCGTCTTCTGCTTGAGTACCATCGCTCTCACAAATGACGTAAGGAGTAAGCCCTTGAGCGTGGAAAACCTCCATTAAAGGTTGGTAGTCCGGACCAAATTTTTGGTCTTGGAAGGTAAGGTGACGGAGCTCTCCCTTGGGACCATATTCAATTTTAGAAAAATGAACATGCATGTTAAAAACTTTGTGTTTTGGCAAGAAATCGGCCATTTTCTGTATTATGGTATTATAATTTATTGCGCTTTTTAGAATACCTTGCTCCCTTGCGTTGATGTGTCCAAAGTCGATACAAGGATAAAATCGAGAATCCAATGAGCACACTTTAATTATTTCGTCAACAGTTCCAAGTTGGGCAACTTTGCCCATTGTTTCAAAGCAGACTTTGTAACCTTCACCATATCCGGCTTCATCCAAAACGGAAATTAGTCCCCTTGCGTTTTCCACCATTAAACTAACGGCGTCTTCTCTAGCCATCTTCCCTTGTGTCGCGGGATGCACAACAACCCTATCACCACCAAAATCTTTTACTTTTTTTAGTGAAGACAGGATGTAACCATATGACTTTTGTATCATTTCCGGATCTGGGTTTGCAAGATTTATGTAGTAAGGTGCATGCACACTCATCTCTACGCCCTGTTCCTTAAAGCTTTTGCCTATATTAACAGCCGTTTTTTCATTAAGAGTAATCCCTCTACCGAAGGAATATTCAAAAACGTCTATCCCCCTAGCTTTACACCATGAGGCTGCTTCGATGGTTTGAGTATAACCTTCATCATAAAAACTTTTAGAATTTCCTGCTACGCCAAATTTAATCATTTGATTCCCTAACCTTTTGTATATCATTATGTATTTGCGTTTTGAGCTCGTCCAAAGAGTTAAATTTTATTACGCATCTTATGCGCTCAACGAATTCAACCCTTATAATTTCTCCGTAAATATCTTCATTAAAGTCCAAAATGTGGGTTTCTAGCGTCCTTTTGTGTACGTCAAACGTTGGACACGTGCCCACGTTAGTAACACCCTTATACCATTGATTTTTAACCAATACTCTAGTATCGTAAACTCCGTCAAGGGGCAATACTTTGTCTTCACTAACGTTAAGATTAGCCGTAGGCAAACCGTAAGTAGCACCTACGCCTCTGCCGTGCACAACTTCACCCTCAAAATAATACCTATTACCCAATAACGAGTTTGCCGTACTTACTTCACCGTTTTCTAGATATTTTCTAATATCACTTGAAGATATTTTTTTATTCCATTCCGACATGATCGGTTGAGTTATGCACACTATACCACGCTTTTTTGCCCAGTCCGACAATTCTTTCATTCCAGCTTCAGCATTTAGTCCAAAACGGAAATCTTCACCGGCAATAACACCGCCTAGATTAAAGCCTTCAAGATAAACAAGGAATTCTTCCGCGCTCATCTTTAAAAACTCGTTACTTGGCGTGCCAACAAAGACTTTTTCTATGCCAAACTCATCAAAAAGCATATTTTTGCGCTCTTCTAAGTTGTAAACCAACTTGTCAGTTTTGCCTAAAATCTTAAAGAAGTCATCGTCAAAAGTAAATATCGCTGGGGTTAAATTGTATAAATCTGCTAACGCACAAAGATTTGCAATAAGGCTACGATGTCCCACGTGTATGCAATCAAAAAAGCCAAGCGCAAGCATATACTTTGGCTTCTCCCCAAAAGTCAAATATAGAGATTTTGTTTGTTCTTTATATTTTCTACTCATTACTTCAACCTTGCTTTAAAATCAATTCTATTGTCTTCCGGATTTTTCTCTGCGATCCAAGTTAACTCATTGTTAATATACATGGCAAAGGGTCCGTCAGGAACTTTAAGCACCATTCTAACACCATTATCAAGTAATCTCTCGGCACCTTTGGGCGCATCAAATCTTGGCATATCCACCAATATTTCTTCCATTTTTACCAGTTTTTGCTCAATATCTATGCTTTCCAGTTCTTTAAGAGTATATGATTCATTTATGCTAAACGGACCACTTTCTTCACGCCTTATATAACGCATATATCCAAGCGTTCCCATCGCATAAGCCATATCGCGTGCAATACTTCTAATATAGGTACCACCACTACAAGTAATCCTAAAAGCATGGGCGTCCTCCTTGGTGCCCAAATATGTTATTTCATATATTGTAACTTTCTTGGGCTTTAACGTGAACTCTTTACCCTCACGAGCGAGATCATAGGCGCGTCTACCGTCAACCGATTTTGCAGAATATAACGGTGGGATCTGGTCTATTTCACCCTTTAAGCTGGGAATAACGGCCAAAACATCCTCTTTCGTTACACTTTTATCACTTTCTTTTATAATAACTCCGGTTTCATCCAACGTGTCGGTTTCTTTGCCAAAAACGAATTCTGTGTAATAAACTTTCTTTTTATCTAGGGTGTAATCAAAAAGCCTGGTTGCCTTACCAAGAGCAATGGGTAAAACGCCCTCGCCCTCAGGGTCGAGCGTTCCGGTATGCCCAATTTTATCAAAGGGTATATTTCTTGAACGAAGAATGCGTTTAAGTTTGGTAACCACAAACGCAGAACTCATCCCCCTTTCTTTGTTTACGTTTATAAATCCGTTAAGCATCTTCTAATAGTTGTTTTGAAGCCCTTACAAGTCTTTCAATCGTGTCGGTTAGGCTAGCATATATTCTACAGCCACTTGCATTAAAATGTCCACCACCGCCAAATAGCGAGGCTAATTTTCCAACGTCTACGTTACCCCTTGATCGAATTCCCACCTTAAATGCAGGTTGATCTTCCATTTCGGCAACGGCTATGGCTATTTTAACACCTTTAATATTATTAATGTTGTTAATCATTCCCTCAGTATCGTTGGGACGAGTATTAGTTTTACGATAATCATCCTTAACAAAGGTCATTATCGCTACTTGCCCATCAAGGAAAAATTGCGTTCCGGCAAGCGCCCTAGTCCTAAGAGCAAACACCTCGGGAGTTTCTTCTTTTATTAACTTATATATTACTTCGTGTGCATTAATGCCAAATTTTAAAAGTTTTGTGGCAATTTCTAAAGTTTTGGTTGTCGTATTACTAAAAGTAAAGGCATTCGTATCGGTTACCATACCCGAGTACAAACAAAGTGCAACGTTATAATCAATAGCACTTGCATCATTCTCTACCATAAACTTATAGAGAATTTCACAAGTAGAGGAAACGTTTTCAAAAACAAGATCGTCTACGAATGGCGCGCCGGTAACGTGATGGTCAAAGCAAGCAAGATCGTCGCATTTAGAAAAAAACACTCCCGAACACTTCTTACCCATTCTTGGCGCACTACCACAATCTACTGCAATACCAAGATCATAATGCTTTAGTGATTTCGCATTAATAGCATCTAATCCGGGCAAAAAGCTTAAATTATCTCTAATTTCCTCTTTATCTTCACTAAAAACGAAAACGTCCTTTCCAAGTTTCCTTAAATAATGATAGAGAGCAAGACTGCTCCCTACACAATCGCCGTCCGGGTTGACGTGCATAAACACGGCAACCGTTTGGGCAGAGAATAACTTTTTAGTAATATTTTCGTACATTACTCGTCCTTATTACCACTATTATTGATTTGCTTTAGAATTTTTTCAATTTTAAAGCCGTAATCAATGCTGTCGTCTAATACGAATATCAACGTGGGAACCGCCCTAATTTTAAGGCGATTAAACAATGCGTTACGCAAGAATCCAGCACTAGCATTAAGTCCTTTTATTACTTCTTGGGGATTTTCGTGGTCCATAACGCTTACGTATACTTTTGCATACTTAAGATCGCCCGTGGTATCCACTCTCATAATGCTTAGCATTTTGCATTCCCTAACACGTGGATCTTTGAGTTCGTTTCTAATCAAACTCATAAGCTCCTTCATAATTTCGGAATTTACTCTTTCTATATTCATATTACTTCTCTTCTACAATATTGAAACTTTCGATGATATCGCCTTCTTTGATGTCATTCCAGCCATCAAGACCAATACCACACTCAAAACCACGAAGAACTTCAGTTACGTTGTCCTTCATACGCTTCAAGGAGTTAATAGAGGTATCAGCTATAACGATGTTATCACGAATTAGTCTTACCTTAGCGTTACGAACAATCTTACCATCGATAACCATACAGCCGGCGATCGTACCGATGCTTGAAATCTTATAGGTTTGTCTAACTTCTGCTTTACCAAGGTATTCTTCACGATATTTAGGTGCGCTTAGACCCTTAATTGCTGCAGTTACGTCGTCTATTGCATCGTAAATTATGCGATACAAACGGATTTCTATCTTTCTTTCCTCAGCAAGCTTCTTAGCGTTACTATCGGGACGAACGTTAAAGCCTATAATTAGTGCGCCGGTTGATTCAGCAAGAATAATATCACTTTCATTAATAGCGCCAACCATTGCGTGAGGTACTGCTACCTTTACTTCGTCAGTGCTTAGTTTTTGCAAGGAATCACGAATTGCTTCAACGGAGCCTTGAACGTCGGCCTTAATAATGATGTTCAAGTTCTTCATCTTGCCTTCTTCGATGTTGCGATACAAATCTTCTAGGCTTACAGAGCCAGAATTAATCTTGCGCTCTCTTTCCTTAGCAACACGGTCTGCTACAACGCTCTTTAGAAGTTTATCATCGTCAAATGCCATCAATTGGTCACCAGCACCGGGAACTTCATCAAGACCGAAGATCATAACTGCCATAGAGGGACCTGCGCTCTTAACGGTCCTACCCTTATCGTCTTGCATTGCTCTAATCTTACCGGTTGCCGTTCCAACAACGATATGGTCACCAACCTTCAAAGTGCCGGTTTGAACCAGTATGGTTGCAAGAGGACCTTTGCCCTTGTCAAGCCTTGCTTCAACAACGGTACCCATAGCCTTACGGTTGGGGTTAGCCTTAAGTTCCATAACTTCTGCTTCAAGAAGAATGGTTTCTAACAATTCATCAATGCCTTCACCGGTCTTTGCACTAACTTTAACAACGGGAACGGTACCACCCCATGCTTCGGGAACTAGTCCGTATTCGGTTAGTTGAGTCATAACGCGATCGGGATCTGCAGTGTTTTTATCAATCTTGTTGATAGCTACGATAATCTTGCAGTCTTTTGCTGCTTTAGCGTGGTTGATAACTTCCACGGTTTGGGGCATAACGCCGTCGTCAGCAGCGATAACTATAACGATTATATCCGTAACGTTTGCACCACGAGCACGCATAGCGGTAAACGCTGCGTGTCCGGGGGTATCCAAAAAGCTAATTTGTGAGCCTTTTACGGTAATGCTATATGCACTAATGTGTTGGGTAATACCACCAGCTTCCCCTTCTGCAACTTTTGACTTCTTAATATAGTCCAAAATAGAGGTCTTACCATGGTCAACGTGTCCCATAATCGTAACGATGGGAGGACGGGTAACGAGTTGAGTTTCGTCTTCGGTTTCTTGCTCAAAGTAAGAAATGAGCTTTTCTTCCGAAGTTTCCTCTCTTTGTAATTCCAAAGTGATATTGAAGTCACTTGCAACAAGTTCTGCCGTATCAAAATCAATCGAATCGTTTATGGTCTTCATAATACCAAGTTGGAACAATCTCTTAATGATTTCGGTACCGGTCTTACCAATTTTTTCTGCAAGCTCTTTAATCGGTACGTTATCTTTGGTTATAATTGCGTGCTCGATTTGAACGGCTTCGGTCACGTTAAAGCTTGACTTGTTTTGGTTAGCCGTCTTTCTGGTACGAATCTTCTTGATGTTGCCTTCATCGTCATATACGATTGCAGAACTTCCACCCTCGAGTCCCTTTTTGAGCTTGGTTTTCTTTCCAAGTTGAGTTTTTTCATCGGGAGCATTGTCAAAGACCTTCTTCTTTTGGGTATCTTTTTGAACAACGGGAGAGTTGTTAAGATGCTCAATAGTGTTTTGTCTTTGGTAGGTGTTTATACCACCGCTTTGTTGTTGATTATTATTCTTGTCGCGGAATTGTTGATTATTATTAGCTTGAGGCTTTTCGTTGCGCTTGGGGCGACGCTCTTCGACCGGTGGAATATAAACCCTAATAACGGGTTTTTCCACAACGGTTTTCTTGGGTTTAGCAAGAAATTGAAGTGCTGCTGCCTTCGCTGCATCAAGTTGCTTTTGATTGTTGTCTTCAACTTTTACAACCTTTTTAGTAGGAGCAACTTGTTGAACCTTTACTTTAGGTTCAACTTTAGCAGGTTCTTCAACCTTTACTTCTACTTCAACAATAGGTTCTTCTACAACAACTTCTTCTTTAACTTCGGCTTCTTCTACCGTGGGGGTTTCTTCTACCACAGGTGCTTCAACCTCGGCAACAACTTCTTCGGGAACTTCTATAATTGGAGCAGTAGTTGCTTGCTTAATAGCCTCTGCCTTTTCTCTTTCCAATTTTAGACGTGCTTCTTCAAGAGCCTTTCTTTCTTCAAGCTCTTTTACCAATGCAACTTTTTTCTCGCGATTAAGTTCTTTTGCATCATTAAGCGCACGCATTTTCTCGGCCATAATTTGCATAATGCCGTAATTGCGCTTTACGTATTCGCTGATTTTATTAATGTTTACGATTTGATTCGTTTCATTGTTAAGGTTGTTACGAACGTTGTTTTCTTTCATCTAGTCCTTCCTTAAATATTTAGTTGTTTAATTATTGCCCCGGCAAGACTTTCATCTTTTATTCCTAGAGCTTTACACCCTTCTCGAGGTGATATATTTTTAAAATTTGCTATCTCCACGGCTTGTTGGCTATGGAGAGAAGCACTCTCGATCGCTTTCTTTTTTGAGTTTTCGGAAAGGTCTGACGAGTATAACACTAACATCGGTCTACTTACTTTTACAAGATTGTCGACACCTAACACACATTTGCCCGATTTGAATGCAAAACCAACGTAAGTTTTAATCTTTTGCTCCGAGCTTTGCGATAGCGTCATATACCTCGTCTCCTATTTGGGTTTTGAAACTTCTGTTAAGTAGTCTTTTAGTTACACATTTGTTAATGCACTCGGCATTGTTACAAATATAAGCGCCTCTACCTTGCCCCTTTCCGCTCTCATCAATAAGAAATTGACCATCGATACGCACTATGCGAATTAACTCAGACTTGTTTGCTTTGCGCCTACAAACCGAGCAAGTTCTCATAGGATCATGCATTATTCTTCATCTCCTAGATATCCAAGAGATTCATCATCGGCAATAGCTACGCTATAGGGCTTAACGTCAATCTTGTAGCCGGTAAGTTTTGCAGCGAGCTTAGCGTTTTGACCCCCCTTACCAATTGCAAGAGATAGTTTATCGTCTGGAACGATAACTCTTGCTTCTTTTGCAGTTTCGTTAAGTTGAACCATGATAACCTTTGCGGGGGACAATGCCTTTACGATATATTCGGAAGGATTGTTGCTGAAGGGGATAACGTCAACTTTTTCACCGTTAAGTTCATTTACGATAGCGTTTACACGTGCGCCCTTAGGTCCAATGCAAGAACCTTGTGCATCAATGTTAGGATCTTCGGAATATACGCTCATCTTGGTGCGCATACCAGCTTCACGAACGATGCTCTTAACCTTTACAAGGCCGGTACGTAGTTCGGGAACTTCAATTTCAAATAGCTTTTTAACAAAGCCAGCACAGCTTCTGGATACGAAAACTCTGGAGCCGTCTTTTTTGGAGCCGTCCTTGTTGAAGTCTTCATTGATTTTCTTAACGTAAACTTTAATAGTATCGCCAACGTTCAATTTTTCGCCACGAACTTGGTCACGAGTGCCAAGGATACCTTCAATTTGGGTTCCGCTAATTTCTACGGAAATGGTGCCGTTAGCTTCTACTCTACGAACCATAGCAGACATAAGTTGTCCTTCACGGTCCTTCATTTCATTCATAACTTGAGCGCGTTTTGCCTCGTTAATATTTTGAGTGAAAACTTGTTTAGCCGTTTGAGATGCAATTCTAGAAAGGTCGTCGGGATCAACGTTTTCGCCAATAATATCGCCGATTTGTGCATCGGGCTTGATGTCGCGTGCTTCTTCCAAGCTGAGTTCGCTATCGGTCAAAGGTTCGCCTTCAACAACGGTTTGGTAAGCAAAAAACTCGATGGTATAAGTTAAGGGGTTCATCTTAACTGCAACTGCACGTGCTTCGCTGGTTTCTTTCTTAAAAGCTGCTGCAAGGCCCTTTTCGAGGGATTCGATGAGAAGGGATTCTTCAAGCTTGTAAGCTGCTGCCATTTCTTCAAGGGCTAAAAATAGTTCTTTGTTTTTCATAGATGGAATTTCTCCTTATTAAGTTGTAATATATTAAATTTTATTTTGTTTTGTTAATTTTTTGGGTTTTGTTATATTTTAGCGTGTTTCAAGCCTTTCATATCAATATAGGGTTGCAACACCTTTACGTTTGATTTGGGAACCAACGTTTCTTTATCTTTACCATTTGGAATAAGAATTATATTATCCTCGTCGTGCCCCACGAGTTCGCCAACTATTTTTTTAACTTTACCGACGGGTTTAATATACAAAGCCTCTACCATTTCCCCTTGATTACGAATATAATCGCGATCGGTCACAATGGGACGATCCAACCCGGGAGAGGATACGTTAAGGTCGTATGCAACGCCATTGGTTATGTCTGCGCTTTCAAGAGGCAAATCCAATGCATCATTTACGATAATGCAATCGTCAAGCGTGATACCACCCTTTTTATGAACAAATACCGTGAGTGTGTTCTTTTTTCCCACTCTTTGGAATTTTATTTCCACCACTTCATAACCGAGTTTTTCAACAACGGGAGTGATAACTTCTTCAGCGCGCTCTTGAATTGAAAGTTCAAATTGCATATTTCTCTCTCCAAAATAATTTGAGAGCGGCTTTCACCACTCTCAAGTAATTGCCGTTCAGCGCGTATATATTAACACACGCATACGCGATTAAGCAAGTGTTTTTCTTAATTTATTCAAAACAGTTTCAAAATATTGTGGAATCGGAGCCTCAAAAGTCATTATTTCACCACTTCTAGGATGGGAAAGAACCAATTTGAAAGCGTGTAACAATTGACCGTCTAAACCAAACTTATTACTTCCACCATAAACCGGATCTCCAACGACCGGATGATGAATGAACGAGGAGTGCACCCTAATTTGATGGGTTCTACCTGTAAACAATTCGTATTCTACAAGAGTGTATTTTTGGAATCTTTCAAGAACTTTAAAAGCCGTTTTTGCTACCCTACCATCCCTATCGACAGCCATTTTTTTTCTATCAATACGATGTCTGGCAATTGGTTGCTCGATTACGCCCGAGTCCTCTTTAATATTGCCATCAACCAAGGCAATATAGTATCTTTTTGCCGATTTTTCGGCAATTTGCTTGGAAAGTGACAAATGTGAAGCATCATTTTTAGCAACCATAATTAGGCCGGATGTGTCTTTATCCAACCTATGAACAATGCCCGGGCGAAGAACGCCGTTAATACCACTAAGATCCTTTACGTGATACAAAAGAGCATTGACAAGAGTGCCGTCCGGGGAGCCGGTTGCCGGGTGAGTAACCATGCCTTGCGCCTTGTTTATAACCAAGAAATCCTCGTCTTGATATAAAATATCAATGGGAATATCTTGAGCAACTGCGCTAAGTTCTACAATATCTTCAAACGTGATTTCAACAACGTCACCCTCTTTTAAAGAATATCCACTCTTTTTTTGTTCTTTATCATTAATTTTGACAAAGCCTTTTTCTATGGTGTTTTTAATTCGACTTCTCGTAATATTTTCGATAGACTGAGAAAGAAAGGTGTCTAATCTTTCTCCCTTTTCGTCAATAGATATTATAAAAGTCCTTTTTTCCATAGCTATTTTTTTTGTGTTTCGTCGGGTTTATAGAAGAAAATAACGAAAATTACTAGAAGAACACAACCAACGGTCAAACCTGTGTCTGCAAGATTAAATACAGCAAAGTCAATGAGTTCGAAATAAACCCAGTCGCGAACGTAACCAAGCATAAATCTATCGATAATATTACCAAGCCCTCCGGAAATAAGCAAGATTAAAGCACTACGATACCAGCCGTTTCTATTTTTAATGGTAAATATCATTACTAAAGTAATGACAAAAATCGTTGCTAAAGAAACTATTGCAAGAATATCAGTTTTGCCTTGGAAGATTCCGAACGAAGCACCGGTATTTTCTACCGAGGTGAGCCTAAGCACCCCTTTCCATATAACGATATCGGGTGCACCATTGGCCATTGGACCGTAAACAAATTCCTTTGTCAAAAGGTCAACAGCTAGCCATACACCAATAAAGAAAAAATCAATTGCAAACCAAATTGCCAATTTTTTCTTATCTACGTCAAAAAGAGATTTGATTTTTTCCATTAAATTAAAATTTTTCATAAATTTATTATACATATAATCGAAAACTAAATCAAGTAGTTTTTCAAATAACAACGGGCATGAAAAAAGCCCTAATTGGGGCCTTTTTCAATTTCAGTAATAATCTCCATACCTTTTGGAATAACCAAATATTTGGAATTAGAGATTTTTTTAATATTTGCAGACAGGGTATAGACGGCTCCACCGAGATAATCAAGCATGCGTTGATGCTCAACCTCTCCAACGCTTTCCAAATTCAAAAGAACGCCCCTTTTGCATTTAATTTGATCTATTATTTTTTGAACGTCCAAAATGTTTTTCGGAGAAGTCAAGGCAATTTTTTTAGCATATGGGGTAGTTGCAGGACGCTTTTTTGCCATATATCTATCGTATGCAGTTAATTTTGGTTTTTTTGCCTTTTTCTCTAATATTTCGCCATTTTCTAATGTTTTTACATATGACATTATTCTAATTTAGGGCATATTTTATAATACTCAGGGCCTGTCTCCAAACAAAACCCTACCCAATCTGACTTGGTTTGAGCCACACTCTATTGCTAATAAAAAATCTTCCGACATGCCCATAGAAAGTACGGTTAGATTTGGATATTTGCACTTTAGCTCACTAAAGCAATCGTACACTTTTTGGAAGCATTTTTTTAGTTCAGTTTCCCCTACTCCATGCGGTGCAACAGCCATAATTCCCGATACTTCGACGTGAGGATATCGTTGTAGATTTTCCAAAAAACTCTCCACATCACTAACACTAATTCCGCCCTTGCATTCCTCATCGCCAGAGTTTACTTCAATAAGACATTTTTGCACTACGTCTTTTTTAGAAGCAATTCTTTCGATTTCTTCAGCAAGAGCAATTCTGTCAAGGCTAGAAATATATCTTACTTTACCAACAACGTACTTAACTTTATTCGTTTGCAGTTGACCTATAATATCCCAAGTAAGATTTTCATCATATTTTGAATTAAACTCTTGGACCTTGTTTTCCCCAAAAGTCGTAACGATGCCTTGCTCGCTCAACGCACGAAGAGTTTCTATGGACCTAAACTTACTGGCTCCAATAATTTCTATGGAGTCTTTATCAATGCCCTTTGTCTTACAAAGAGCTTCAATATCAGCTAAAATCGAGTTAAGATTATCATATACCTGTTTCATAATTCAATTATAGCACAAGTTTTTGTTTTGAGAATAGGTTTTTTATAAATCTTCCTCGGAATATCCTATTCTGCTTACGCTGATTTCGTACGCAACTCTCGTTTCGGTGTCACCGTTTGCCAATACCTTTTGATACTCTCGCGACTGGATCCTTCCCACAAGATTCACTTTGTCACCGACTTCAAGCCTTGAAGCAAATCTAGCATTCCTTCCCCAAGCGATACAGGGAATGTAGTCTGACTTATTATAGGCACGGTTAACTGCAATTAATACGTCGGCAATTTCACGCTTGAATGGTGTCGTTCTAAAAATCGGTGGTTTACATACGTAACCGGTCAACTCAATATTGTTTTCATTATCAAACCTTGGATTATCTACACATTCTCTAACAAAAACGGTGAGCATAAGCTTAGATTTTCCATCGATAATCTTATTATAGCTTCTAAACTGTCCTTCAATGGTTAAATAATCGCCCTTTTCTAAATTCACCTCCTGAATTAGTCTTTCCGATATCGTTATTGGAACTACGTCCACTTGCGAGGACAATCTTTCTACCTCTATAGCGCTCTCATAAAAACCTTCACCAAACACTTGATGTGTATAAATAGGATCAAACGCAATTTTTCCAGAGAGAGTTACTAAATTATTGTTCATTAGGTTTTCCATATACTTACTCCTTAATGTGAATTATGAATTTTTGATTTGTTTTCCTTCAGAATTAATCGTATACCCTTCAAAATATACCAATTCATCTACTCTTACGGCACTTAAGCCTTTGTTTTTTACCACACTCAACACCAACGGCAATGCATCCAATACGTGCTCACTATTGTTATGAAAAAGCACTATATCCCCTTGTTGAAGTCGTTTTATTACCCTTTCGGCAATTTCTTTGCCAGTAATACCTTTCCAATCCAAGCTATCTATGCTCCATTGAATGCAAAGCATATCTCGTTCTTCCAAAGACTTAATCATCTTGTTGTCGTATTCACCAAACGGTGCGCGGAAACAAGTTGGTTTAATACCCGTGAGGGCCTCTATTTTGTCATTTACGCCATCAATCTCTCTTATTAAGACTTCTGCTGACTCTTTGCTCAAATGTGGATGGTTTTCGCTATGATTGGCTAATTGATGCCCCCTTGAATGTATTTCCTTTACAAGCTCTTGATTTTCATTAATCCAAAACCCGGTCATAAAGAAAGTACATTTATAGCCCGCCTGCTCCACCATATCCATAATGGCACGCGTCTTCTCAGAGCCCCAAGCACAATCGAAGGTTAACGCTACCTTGTTATTGTCCGTTTCTACCGAATATATTGGAATTAATCGCCTTTCAAAGACGTCGGTTGTAGTTGCAGTTACGCCTAATGCGACGCACACCAATAAAGATAAAATTAACACTATAGCCAATGCTATTAATTTATTTCTATTTATTACTAAAAACACGAGCGTATCTCCATTTTAGACCAATTTGTCTGTCGATAATTGTAGATTTTACCCGTAAAATGACTTGTTTAGTCGTAAAAAATGGGCATATCTATTTAAAGATATGCCCCAATAAACACCTTTATTACTGTATATTTCTAGTTGGAAAAGAATTCGTTATATTTTGACCAATTACTATTTGCATATAGTTCTCTTAATATCTCGTCATTGGGAATACTTATAATAAAGATTCCCGTATAATTCGAGGGAATAATTATGGGCTCGGCAATAATTTTTACAACACCAACTCGAACGTCGCCGGACAAGATAATTTGTAAAGTATTTACGCCATCCCACACGATTGCACCATCTCCAATTTGTGTTACAGAATTAAGATGGAAGGTTTGAAGAGCTCCACAACCAGCAAATGCGCCGTCGCCCAGTACGGAAATGGAACTATTAAGAAAATCCACAACGCCAGGTATTGCATTTTGTGAAGAATATTTTATGCTTTCAACGGATGAATTTTGGAATGCATAATCGCCAATAGTTTTTAATGAACTTCCGTAACTAACAACTTTAAGAAATGAACCATAAAACGCATATGGAGCAACGTTAACCGTTTGAGATGCTATGGTATATGCATCGTTATCTGCAGTTCTAGCCATGGGATAAGCATATAACGTATCGTAATTGTTGCCCTTCGATTTGAGATATAATACACTATTATCTACTACTAACGAGTCGTTTAAAGTAGGTGCCGTAAATACCTTAAGGTATCTACAATTCTTAAATACACCTTTACCAAGCCTAGAAACGTCTTTTAAATCGATGCGTGTGATGGATGTGTTTTCAAGTGCAAAGTCACCAAGTTCTTTAACACAAGAAAGATTAATACCTTTTATTGATTGTGGATTCTTGAATGCCTTAGGCCCCAAATAACTTATGCTCTTATTGCCATACCTTTCAGGAATAGATACGTATTCTGCATCACCAATATAAGCATATATGCCATAAGAACAATCATCACGTTCATAAATGATGAAATCATTCAAGACTGTAATACCGTTTTTATATAGGTAAAAATCTTCTTTGGGATCGCCACCGATTGAGAAGACTAGATAATTATAGTTAATATAAACGTTAATATCGCTCTTGCTTATACCCATTTCATTCGCTAGAGTTTGATGTATAAAGCTTGCAATAGGTGTAACACGACTAACGTCGTTAACCTCTAGAATATAAAAATCATGCCCAACTTCAGCCTCTACCTTAACTGCATCTACCAAATAATTTAGGAATTTATGATTTGCAAGGGCGGGATATCTTTCTTTGAGTTGATATTTATTCCTCGAATAATCCACTTTAAGTCCAGCTCTATTAAAACGTTCAACGTTTTTATTAAATCTAGTTCCCAAACTGAAGTGCTCGTCTTCGCGAACTTTAAATTTTGGAGTGATGGTTACCGTAGAATCTGGCATTATAAAGGTATCGGTAATGCTATAACTATCACCGTTATTTGTTGATAAATAGATGCTTTCCAACTCAAAACCATCATATTCTCTAATAGAAAGCCTAATTATTTCACCATATTGGCCTCGGTCTGAGCCTATAACAGACACAGCACCACCTTGAGCAGGTTTCACACTAATATTATATGCTCTATTTGCATTGGTTTCCGAATAGGAAGTTACTATTAGACTTAAAGAAGGATTATTCCTCGCTTGATCCAAAATTCCTTGAGTTAGCCTAAAAGCAGTAGAAGGTGTAAAGCGTTCTTCATATTCACCAAAACGCAACGTACACTCAACAGAATTAGCAATAACGTTCCCATGTGTTACCACATCGAACAATACAATGTCACCAACTGCAATTTCTTCCACACTCGGGAAAATAGAAACATTCTTCTCTTCCGTTGCGTTTACGTTATACACTCTTTCAAACGAGCCTGTTATCGTAACCGGAGCATCTGGCATAACGAATGAGTCATCTACAACGTAAATCTCTCTTTCTTCTCCCATATATTCATAAGTCGCTTTGATGGAATTTGCTTTTATTCTGTATCCATTATCTGCATTGACGATAAGATGAACTTCTTGGTACAACTTAGCCTCGGTAACACTTGGTGTGATCGTCCCGTTTACAGCACTATTAGCGTTTGGCAAGACGTTAACGCTTATAGCGTGCGTAATATTCGAAGAATAAGCGCTAGCCGAAAGAATAACGTCATTTTCCGGCATAATAAAGAAGTTTTCCGTTATAATCGTGCCATTCAAGGCAACTGAACCTGGATTTAAATGGTATCCTTCGTGCTCAAAAATCTCAAAATATACTACGTCCCCAGCATAGGCATATTCTTTGGAAAGAGAAATTTCGCAATTGTTTACGTCAGCCTCAATTACATACCCCTTTTTTACAAATTCTGCCGTAATAGTAGCATCTTCACCAGGCATAATAAAGTCGTTACCTATTAAGTTTACACCATTAACAAACAAATTTTGAAGAACGTAACCATCGTTTGGCGTAACGCTTAAATATACTTTTTCGCCCTTCTTATAACCTTCTTTTTTATCGATTATGCTTACAATGCCGTTTTCGTTTTCATTAATCGTCAATTCATAGTTTGCATCTGAATTTGTTATTGGTACAAAATATGCGGTTATATTGACGTTCTCACTAGGCATTATAAAGCCCTCTTGGCTTGCATTGACAATAGAGGTCCAACTCTCTCCGGTTACTAGGAAAGTATCTAACCTGTAACCATCGTTAGACTCAAAAGCCAAATCCACGAACACACCGGCAGGGCTGGAGGTTGAGTTTAGAATTACTCGTCCACCTTGTGAAGAAACAACGTTTATATCATAAGTAATGCCGTAATCTATTTTTTCAAATTGTGCGCCAACAAAAACTTCCTTTGTGCCCATATAGAACGAATTCGATTGTAAAATGGAAATTTTTACGTCGCCAACCACGCCGTTTAAGTTGTTATTAAGAATATAAAGCTCTTTTAGCCTGTAGCCATAGTCCGGAATAGCTTGTACCGATACCTGCTCACCGGGGCGTGCAGATTCCTTTGACAAAACTACGAGTCCGTTTTCATATGACGTAAGTATGGAAACGGGTAAAGCCACCAAATCGAACTCACAAGTGAGATTTACAGCTGATTTAGGCATAGTAAAAGAATATATTTGTGCGCTTTCGTGCACTAATTCTATATCGTTAGCTTTTAAAGTGCCCTCGACTAGTTCATACCCATCCAAAGGATTGACGGAAACTTTTACGAGCGTACCATAAGACGCCCTTCCATCTTCTGGCGTGATAACTTTAAGATATCCATCCTCTATTTCGGGATCTACGTTTATAAAATGACGATACGTGTCCACACTTTCCCAGCCGGCAAATATGGTTGTGTTACTTACTACTCTAAACAATGCAATATTTACTTCACGCTTGCATTCATTGTCCAAAAACCAGCCCGTAAAAACGTAGCCATCTTTGACGGGATCATCGGGTAAAGTTAACGTGGAGCCGGACTTTAAAGTGATACTCTTGATGGCATTACCACCAAGGGTATTGAATGAAATAATATAGTTTGAAGAAGGTGTTCCTTTGTCTTCGGGAGCGCAAGCAAACATGGCGCATACACACCCAACCAAAACAATAATTAAAATGGAAATAGTGAGAATTTTCTTCATTCTATATAGTATATTATACTAAATATACTATTTTGTCAATATCAGTTGTTTGAAAGATATGCGAGTTTTTTGAGAAGTTTAGCTGTTGCTATTGTGTCGTAAAGTGCACGGTGAGCGTTATCAAGCTCAATGTCAAACTCCTTACAAAGATCCCCTAGCGTATTTCTTCTGTCCCTTTTTAGCGTTCTTCTAGCCATATCCAACGTGTCAAGCGTTGGGTTATCGAAGTTATAAAACTCTTTCTTTCCATGCAAAGTAATGAATCCTAAGTCAAAGCCTACGTTGTGACCACACAAAGTCGCTCCTTGACAGAACTTGTAGAAATCGCCTACCACTTCCTTGAATTCGGGTGCCCCAATAACGTCTTTATCGTAAATATGGTTAACTTCGGAAGCGCTTTCCGGAATATGTTCCATCGGGTTTATTAACGTAGAGAACGTCTCTCTAATGATGCCGTCTTCCATTAAAACCGCACCAATTTCTATAATCTTACAGCTACTTGCAACAAGCCCTGTTGTTTCAAGGTCAAACACAACGATTTTACCTTTTAAAATTTCCGGCAAATCACCAGCTGGAGCAAACAACTCCGATTGTTCACTTTCAACGTATTTTTCAGGGATAACTCTACTATAATACTCCGGACACTCATTGTAAACAACGTCCAAACTAATAGAAGAATAATCAATGTTGCAAAGGGCAAATTTTCTAGTAAACAAAACGTATGAGCCACTACGCTCGTCCATTTTAAGCTCACCCTCAACACAAATTTCTGCGTCTTGCAAAAGGTATGCTTCTACATCTTGAACGTTTTTAGGGAAACGTGGGAACATTAGTATATTAACCGTTCCCGTTGTATCGTCTATTGTTGCTTTAAAGAATTCTTTGCCAGCTTTAGAAGTTAGCTTACTTACCTCTACTACTCTACCACACAAAGTAATAGAGTTTTTTTCGCTCTTAGTGGCATCTATTATGTACGTGGGTTGCATTGATATTGCGCCAATTACGTTAAGGTTAATTCTTACGTTCACAAGACGATTTTCCGAACGCACCGTTTTTGCCGTTCTAATTTTAATCAGACCTTGTTTTGTTGCATCATCTTTGAGTTGCAAGCGATAAAATTCCACCTCAACTTCTTCCATAATGCGCTCTTCGAGGTATTCCGAAAGTTTTTCGCCATACTTACATTCCATAAGATAGCCAAACATATCGGGAGTAACTCCCATTCTAACAAGCACGGTACCATAATTGATTTCTACTTCAATTTTTGCACCTTTAATTTTATTGTAGATAAGTGAACTTTGTTCGTTAAAGAATTCATATACGTTTTGTGTAACGTATCTATCGGTGGTTTCGGTTTTACGATATACGACGTGGAAAACTATGCCTTCGGGAACAATGCCTTTTATGATTGCTTTAACCTTTTTACGGAGCTCATCATCAAGTAATCTGTCATAATCGTCGGCATTAACAAGCAACTGGACAACCAATTCTTCTTTGTTGTCTAGTATCGCTTTTGACAATTTGAATATTTGCTCTTTTTCGGCAAGGCCGTCATTAAGAAGCATCGTAAAGGTATCGCCTTCTCTACTTAACATCTGTTTCCACCATCTTGATAAGTTCTTCTAATATTTCGTCGTTTTTAATGCTTTTTAGCACTTCTCCGTTCTTTATGATAACTGACTTGTCTTTACCCCCACAAACGCCAAAGTCAGCACCCTTACTTTCACCTATGCCGTTAACAGTGCAACCCATAACGGCAATTTTTAATGGTTTTTTATAGTTTTTAGTCAAATTTTCTAACTCTTTTGCATATTTTTCCACTTGAATACATGTTCTTGCGCAAGTAGGACAAGATATTACTTCAACAAAATTAGCATCTAGCCCAACGGCTCTTAATATCTTTCTACCCTCTTCAACTTCGCGAACAGGACTTCCAGAAAGTGAAACTCTAATAGTATCACCAATTCCGTCCAAAAGAAGGGAGCCTATTGCCACGCTTGACTTAGTAACACCAAGATTTTCCGTGCCGGCTTCCGTTAACCCCACGTGTAAAGGATAGTCGGTAAGTTTTTTTAATTCTCTATATGCTTCAACGGTATCTTTAACCGATGAACTCTTAACGGCAAGCACTAGTTGATCAGTGCCTGCATCTTCCATCAATTTTGCCGTGTCTATACAAAGACGTGCAAGTTCATTAGGACTAAGCCTAATGCTTTGAGAGCCTTGATTTACCCCTACTCTAATAGGTACGTTCAACTCACTAGCAAGCTTAGCGACCTCTTTTATTCCCTCTTTCTTTAGATTACCAGGGTTTACACGGAGCTTATGAACTCCGACTTCCAGCGATTTTAAAGCAAGTTTATAATCGTAGTGAATATCTGCAATGATTGGCAACGGGCTTTCGATAACAATACGTTTTAGACTTTTAACAGAATCCTCATCCGGGACGGAAACACGTACGATATCACAGCCAGCCTCATACAATTCCATAATTCTTGACATCGTAGCGTTAAAATCGCTCGTTAAAGTATCCGTCATAGATTGAACGGAAACGGGTGCCCCACCACCTATTTGAACGTTTTTAACCAATACGCCTTTTGTCATTTGTATTAACCTCTTAACTTAAAAACTGGAAGACGTCAGCAAAAATCGCAAAGCCAAACAACAATACCATGCCAACGGTGTGTATAATTGCCTCCACTTTTCTTGGTACGGGCTTTTTGAAGATCCACTCAATCAAAGTAAACACCATTCTTGAGCCGTCAAGCGCCGGTAGAGGAAGCAAATTCATAACGGCTAGATTAGCCGAAACTATGCAAACAACGTATGAAATCGTTGCAAAACCACTAGAAACAGCATCCTTCATAACGGTGATCGTGGTTACGGGGCCACCTACGCTATTCATTGATATTCCACCGGTCACGAGACTTCCAAGTATAGAAAGAATCTCAAATACCAAGAAGAACATAAATCCAAAAGATCTGCCTAATGCGCTAAAGAAAGGTAGTTTTTTAGGTGCAGAATAGGAAGAGAAGCCAAAACCCCAACGCGTTTCTACTTCTCCGGTTTCTTCGTTTATACTTGGCACGAACGTGCCGTCTTCTGCATATTCTCCTATTATATAGTCACACTTGTTAAGTGTGAGTTTAACTCTTTTATTGTCCCTTAAAACTACTACTTCTACGGAATCGCCCGCCTTTTGGAAGATTTCGGTTGCGTGTTCGGGCATAAGCACGTTGACCTGTTTACCATCGACTCTAAGGAAAGTGTCACCGACCTCTAAAACACCATAGTTTTTTGAACTATCATATACTTCTGCAACCTGTGGAAGAACTTGTCCATAAGCAGAGAAGAAAATAACGATAATTAACCAGCCCGAAACAAGGTTCATAAATGCACCGGAGAAAAGTACGATTAGTCTCTTCCAAGGTGCTTGATTATTAAATGCTGTCGGGCTTTCATTGCCCTCTTCGTCCTCACCTTCAAATTGGCAAAAACCACCAAGAGGAAATGGTCTGATACTAAAAATTTCACCTGTTTTTTTGTTTACGGTTTTAAAAATTTTCGGACCAAAACCAATGCTGAACTCTAGAATCTTAAACCCCAATATCTTTCCCGCTACGTAATGACCAAGTTCATGGACAACGACCATGAACATAAGAGCGACAAGCGCTAAAAGAACGTAACCTATATTGGTTAATATTTCCACAAAGGAAGATGCTAGAAGCATTTTAACCCCCAATTATACTTAATATATATTCCCTAACTTGTATATAAATACTCAAAACACTGCTAGGAGATTCAATTTTGCCAGTATCAAATTTTTTGAGCGATAGAGAAATTATATCGCTAATTTGATAAAATGATATTAAATTTTTAAGATAAAGTTCAACACAAACTTCATCACTTGCACACATAACTGCGCTATGGAAATCATTTTCCTCCTTTGCAACCTCTGTTGCAATTTTTAAGCAAGGAAATTTGTCATAGTCGGGTGATGAAAAATTAAGCCCTTGCAAAGAATAAAGAGATGGCGTTGTTAGTCCAATATTTAGGTTCTTGCGCTCTGGCTCGGTTAATGCATAACTAATTGGAATACGCATATCGGGTGCCGAAAACTGCAGTTTTGAGCTACCATCTTTAAATGTAACCATAGAATGAATAAGACTTTCTCGATGAATTACAACGTTAACGTTTTTGGTAGAAAACAAGTGTTTTGCTTCTATAATTTCAAATCCTTTGTTCATTAGGGTTGCAGAATCAATCGTTACTTTCTTACCCATTTTCCAAGTGGGATGATTAAGAGCATCCGAAGCCTTTAAAGAGGCAATTTCTTTTTTGGAAAGGTCACGGAAGGCACCACCTGAAGCTGTTAAAGTGATACTAGATAGATTAGAAATGTCTTCTCCGCGTAGACATTGCCAAATTGCGGAATGCTCGCTGTCAATAGGAACAATATTTACACCTACTTTTTTGCCTAGTTCTTTAGCGCGCGACATAAACAAATAGCCACAAGCAACAAAGGTTTCTTTGTTAGCAGTTATCAATTTAGCATTGCTTTCCAATGCACCAAAACTTGGCTCTATACCCCAAATTCCACCTATTCCATTAACTACAACGTCAACGTCTTCGTACGTTTCAGGGTAGTTTAAACATTCGGTTGAGAATATGTGTATATTATTGTCGTTAGAAGGAATTTCATAATGCGAATTGCTAACAATCGTCAAGTTTTTAAGGTGAGCAAATTGTTTGGCAAGAACCTCACCATGCTCGTTAGCACTGACAAGCACGAGTTCATACTCCTCGCCTATTACCTCCAAAACTTGTTTACCTATGGAACCAGTAGCTCCAAGAATTGCAATACGCTTTTTCATACTTTTATACTATGGGTAGGAATTCGACTACAATTGCTACAAAAAGAACGGCAAATATTATACTGTCCAATCTGTCCATTAGTCCGCCGTGACTACCTAGAAGGTTGGAGAAGTCCTTTAATCCTAGTTCACGCTTTACTCTTGATGCAAACAAATCACCTACTTCGGAAACAACGCCTATTGCGAGCCCCATAAATACGTAGAATAAAATGGGTAAGTCTAGTACGTTGCTAAATAATACGGGTGCATTAACGGGGAGTTTTGCTACTTCAAACATCGCGTAAACGATTAGTGCACCCCCTACGCCACCTAACAAGCCGAAGAATGAGCCGGAGTATGTTTTATTTGGACTTACTTTGGGGAATATTTTGGGGCCCTTTATGGCGGAACCTGCATAATAAGCAATGGTATCAGCTAGCATTGCACTTGCTGCTGCGAGCAAGAATGGTAACATACCATAGGCGTTTATGGTTTGAAGGACGCACATAATGGGCGTAATTGGGTAAAGCATTATGAACAAAGTCATAAGCATATCCTTTAATGATACCCTTTGGTCGAAAACAAAGAAGCAGAAAGAAAGGATCATGCCCGAGCAAAGCACCATAAAGAAACCGAAATAGCCCAAGAATTTAATAGCGGGATATACGCCAACTACCACTACTATTAGGGGTATTAATTCCACGTTATAACCCTTTGCCTTGGTGCATTTGTACATTTCATAGGTGGAAAGGCAAAGCACTATGAGAACAAGGGCGTCAAAAAAGTACTGACCTTGCCCATTCCAAAGAGAGGTTAGGAAAATAAAACCCATTAGAATTGCGAGCATCAACAAGCCCGTAAGTGTTTTTTTAAGGATTTTCATTTGATTTCTCCAAATTTCCGCTTGATTTTCTTGTATTCTTTAATAAGGTCGTATATATCTCCCTTATCAGCTTCCGGGAATAATTTGTCGCTAAAAAAGAGTTCGGCGTAAGCAATGCTAAACGGCAAAAATCCGGAAATCCTTCTTTGGCCACCATAACGAATAAGTGCGTCAACAGGTGGAAGAGAAGCAGAATACATATATTGTTGTACTTCCGGTATCGTTACGGGAGTAAAGACACCGTTAATTAATTTTTGGTTAAAGACGTAGTTGAATGCCTTTGTCACCTCTTGCATTCCGTTGTACGAAAAAACAAAGGCAATGGT
Source organism: Candidatus Stercoripulliclostridium sp. (assembly GCA_045577735.1). Classification (GTDB taxonomy): domain Bacteria; phylum Bacillota; class Clostridia; order Christensenellales; family DTU072; genus Stercoripulliclostridium_A. The sequence goes on from JAZNIY010000005.1 coordinate 90,522, forward strand.
CAAACCACGATTATTTATGGTTTGAGCGTTTGCCTTTGCAATAGTTTGCATAAGTTCGGGGGTAAGAGATTCAAAATCACCTACAAAAAAGAGCTTATATCCCCTAGTTTTGCATATTGGTAATAAAGTATTTTCTATAAACTCTACGTAAACGGATGATATGGCAAGACTCTCGCTAATTCCCCTAGCGAGATTCTCTTTGCTGGAAACGTAAAATGACACACATGAAAGCGAAAGCTCGTCACAAGCATCAATTATGTCTAATATGGCGGGAGTTCCGGCAACGTACCCGTTAAAACGAGGAAGTCCTCTCTTTTGGGCATATCTGCCACCACCGTCCATAATAACCGCGAGGTGCATTTCTAGCAAACCACCTCTACTATACGCTCATGATTTCTGCTTCTTTATCTGCACTCATCTTATCGATGTCAGTAATAGCAGAAGAAGCTTGCTTATCAACGTCCTTTTCATATGCATTGTAATCGTCTTCGGTTACGATGCTGTCCTTTTTATAGCCACGAAGCATATTAATAGCATCACGACGAATGTTACGAATTGCAACCTTTGCGTTTTCGGTAGCAACTCTTACGTCTTTACAAAGAGCGCGACGACGTTCTTCGGTGAGTTCTGGGAAAACCATACGTAGCACTTTACCATCGTTGGTGGGGAAAATGCCTACGTTAGCAGCGATAATGGCTTTTTCAACAGTCTTTATAGCACTTTGATCCCAAACGTTAATAACGAGCATTCTTGCTTCGGGGATAGTGATGTTAGCCATTTGATTAATGGGAGTATCTACTCCATAGTAAGGAACTAAAATCTTGTCGAGGATGTGGGGATTAGCACGTCCTGCTCTCATAGATTTAAATTCGTTGGAAAGGCTAGTTTTAGTTTTTTCAATTCTTTCGGAAAGGTCGTCAAAAACCATTTCGATTTCTAGTAATTCATAACCCATAATAAAACTCCTGGATATTAATTTTTATTATATATAATATAATAACATATTGTAATGAATAATACAAGTATTAGTTTTTATTGTAAAAAATAAAAGAGCACCGTTTTTGGTGCCCTTTCGCATTAAAACGATATATTATTCTATAATAGTGCCTATTTTTTCTCCCATTACAGCGCGCTTAATGCTGTCTTTTTCATTAAGGCCAAACGCTATAACTGGCATATTATTTGTCATACAGTGGCTAACTGCCGTAGTATCCATAGCCGTAAGTCCCATTTTTATGAAATCTATGCCGGAAATTTTGTCGAACTTCTTGGCATTTGGGTTGGTTTTGGGATCACTATCATATATTCCATCAACGTTCTTCGCAAGAAGTAAGACATCTGCCTTTACTTCCGATGCCTTTAATGCTGCAGCCGTGTCCGTGGTAAAGTATGGAGCACCCGTTCCACAGCCGAATATTACTATTCTACCCTTTTCTAGGTGTCGGATTGCCTTTCTGATGATGAATGGTTCGGCAATTTGAGTAATTTCTATTGTGGTTTGTACGCGAGTATCCATTCCTTGCTTTTCTATTGCGTCTTGGAGCGCCAAGCAGTTCATTGCCGTTGCAAGCATGCCCATGTAATCAGCAGTTGAACGATCCATACCACTGCCTTGTCTGCCACGCCAGAAGTTACCAGCACCAATTACTATGCCGATTTCAACGCCAAGATCTTTAACTTCCTTAATTTGCTTAATGATGCCGGAAATAATATCTTGGTCAAGGCCAAATCCCTTTTCACCGGCGAGTGCCTCACCAGATATTTTTAATAATATTCTCTTATACTTTGGTTGCATGTATTCTCCTTAAAAAAAAGGGATACTTAAGTATCCCTTAATTACTATTTAGCGGTTGCCTTTGCGATTTCTTCAGCGAAGTTTTCGTTTCTCTTTTCTAGGCCTTCACCCATTTCGAATCTTACGAAACGACGAATGGTAACTTTTTCACCACACTTAGCGGTTTGCTCAATGGTGAGTTGGTTGATGGTCTTGGAGCTGTCTTTAACGAATACTTGGTCGAGTAGGCAGTTTTCTTTGTAGTAGGTTTCGATCTTACCATCGATGATCTTGTTCTTAACCATGTCGGGTTTAGAAGCCATCTTGGGATCGTTATTGATTTGTGCAAGAGCGATTTCTCTTTCCTTTTCGATGATTTCTGCAGGAACTTCTTCTCTTCTTACATATAGGGGTTTAACTGCAGCAATTTGAAGTGCTACATCGTGTGCAAATGCTTTGAAGTCATCGCCCTTTGCAACGAAGTCGGTTTCACAGTTAACTTCTAGAAGAACGCCAACTTTGCCACCCATGTGGATGTAGCTATCTACAACGCCTTCAGCTGCGATTCTGCCTGCTTTCTTTGCAGCGGTTGCCATGCCCTTTTCACGGAGCCATTCGGTTGCTTTTTCCATGTTGCCGTCACATGCTTCGAGAGCTTTTTTGCAATCCATCATACCTGCGCCTGAACTTGCACGAAGTGCGGCTACGTCTTTTGCTGTAAAGTTTGCCATATTTATATTCTCCTTATAATTATCTATTAGTCGTTGTTTTCTTCAAAAACTTCTTCTGCGGTAACTTCTTTGTCACTTACGTATTCAACGCCTTCTTTAGCAGCGATAACTGCGTCTGCCATAACGCTTGCGATAAGCTTAATAGCACGGATAGCATCGTCATTGCCGGGGATTACGTAATCAACTAGATCGGGATCACAGTTAGTATCTACTAGACCAACGATCGGAATACCAAGTGCGCGTGCTTCTTGAACAGCGATATGCTCAATCTTAAGGTCAACTACGAATAGTGCGCCGGGAAGATTACGCATATTCTTGATACCACCAAGGTTTTGTTCAAGCTTGTCACGTTCTGCCTTTAGTTTGATAACTTCTTTCTTGGGTAGAAGATCGAATTCGCCCATAGCTTCCATGTGGTTAAGCTTGTTGAGCTTGTCGATACGGGTACGAATGGTTTGGAAGTTGGTAAGGGTGCCACCTAGCCATCTTTCGTTCATGTAGAACATGCCACAACGTTCTGCTTCTTGTTGGATAGCTTCTTTAGCTTGCTTTTTCTTACCTACGAAAAGGATATTCTTGCCTTCGGATGCTACTTTGTGGATGAACTTGTATGCTTCTTCTACAAGGTCAACGGTAAGTTGAAGGTCGATAATGTGAATATCGTTTCTTGCGTCATAAATGTACTTGCCCATCTTGGGGTTCCATTTTTTGGTTTGGTGTCCAAAGTGTACACCAGCTTCGAGTAGTTGCTTCATTGAAATAACTGCCATGTTTACTGTACCTCCTGATTTGTTTTTTTCCTCCTTGTGCTTCGTAAAACATCGCCACCCACGAGAGGCAACAACGACATTCTCCACACAAGTGCGTATTATGGCTTATGTATAATACCACATAAAATATGGTAATGCAAACGATTTTAACCAAGTTTATATAATATATTATATATTTTCTTTGGTTTACCCGGTTTTAGAGCATTGTAATTAACAAAACAAAAAAAGCCACGCTTGAATCGTGGCTCTTTCTATTAATTTTAACTAATTTGTCCATTTGTATTTGCCCCTTTCAAGCACCTCTCTACGCTTCTTAGACTCTTCTATTTGACGTTTGTCGTTGCGATACTGCATCTTAGCTCCAATGAACAAGACTACTACGAATATCACTATGCAAGCAATGATAATGTACAGCACGCTCATTGCGTAGGTATCCTTGAATATCATAATGGTTCCAAGCGAAGGTGCTTTGAATGAAAGTGTGCCATTTAGATATTCATATTTGGTAATTTGGGTAACTACACCATTGGGGTCAATAACAACTATTACGTATTTATCGTTTGAATTTAGGGTAACGTTATGGAATACAACGTCTATTTTTTCCGAAACTTGTACGCCTTGAGCGTAGGAAATTTGGTATATTAATTGTATGTCAGAGGTAAAGTTAAGCATACGATAATCACGAGCTGTCTTAATAAGCTCTTTACCCTCTTCGCTCTTGCCCTCTATTAGCGCTCCCGTGTAGCTTGTCAAAGGTGCAAATACGCCACTTACGTCAAACGTCGTTGCACTGCCCTCAATTTCACCGGTTGCCTTAGTATCGTTTATGGTAAGATGTCCTGCCGTGTATTTAAACTCGTAATTTCTCGCTTGTCCACCACTTGCATTAATGTTGTGAACACCAACTGAATCCGCGTTTGTTCTAACTACCGGCATTTTTTCTATTACGCTTTCATCTTCCTTGCCAACAAAACCGATTATTTCATAACTAAATTCGGGTGTGCCACCGTGTGTGATTTGCGTATCATTAACAGTAACGTATAAATTGCGCTTGGTTATGGTAAGATCGGCGTCCCCTTCTATTTCTCCAACAACGTAATTGGGATTAGAAGTTTCAAAAAACATGGTGTAGCTATCGGCGTTAATAGGTAGTTCACCGGGCTCTAAAACGTCAATTTTACCCCTATAAGTGGTTATAATCTCACATTCGTCATCGTCACAAATGCCAAGAGGTGATACGTTTCGTGCATATCCCATACCACTATACAAGAACTCGTTGCTTCCACCTAAAACTATCTTTAAAGGCTTGGGGTCTACTTTAAAAGCAAGCTCTCTTTCAACGATCGGGTCGCTATCGTTTATGCTTACTTTAACGGAGTAGGTACCAACATCTTTAATTTCATCTATTGCTTCGCCGTCTTTAAAATAGGTAGCAGTAAAGTCACCATATGCTTCGCCATTGTAGGTAACCGTAACGATTGGCACAATAGCTTTGCCGTTATAAACCACGCTAGATGAGGATAAGTTAATCAAATAACCATCATCTTCTGCTCTCGCAATAACGTCAGTTGCTCCTATAAACACGGCAAAAAGTGCGGTAAACATTACCACAGCAATAATAAATACTAAATTTTTTATCCTACCAATTGCGCTCATATATATTTAGAATAACACAATATTAACTCTTTTTCAAGGGGTATTCTCTATTTTTAGGCCACTCTTACGCTTTTAATTGCCAATATGGGGTATGGGAAGGTTTGGAAAGAGTAGTCAAGAAAACCATAGCTGGATTCACCAAGTATATTAAGGTTATCAATGGATTCTTTTTCATTAACAATGGTGCCAAATGCAGCATATTCGCCGTCCCAGGAAGGATAGGAACCAATGCAAAGGAAAAATTGACTGGTTGCACTATTGGGAACGCTTGTGCGGGCCATAGATATGGTGCCAAAAACGTGTTTTATATCGTTTTGTGCCCAGCCGTTAGATGCAAATTCACCATAAATAGAAGGAATATCGGGGGCTTCTAATATAGTATTACCCTCAATCTTGTAACCGCCACCTTGTAGACAGCCTTCGGGTACGATGCGATGGAAAATTAGTCCATCATAATAACCACTATTTGCAAGGTCGGTAAAATTCTTAACGCTTACGGGAGCCTTGTCGGGATGAAGTTGAATTTTAATAGTTCTATCAACTCCGTTTTGGTCGGTAATAATAAAGGTTGCTATATTACTCATAGTTGTTTCTCCGTTATTGTCGGTATTATTGTTATTGCCTCCACTTCCGGGAGTGCTGGTAGAATTATTACCATTTTCAGGTTTATTGGTGGTATCGTTGGAGCCGTCTACAACTGGCGTTTTGTCAGTAGGAACGAAGCCGGTGCCATCGCCGTTGTTTTCCTCGCTTTCTTCACAGCCAAGCAAGAAAAACGCACCAACAAATAGCATTGCTATAACTAGTACGAGGGAAATGCCCCTCTTTATATTATTATACATTATATAATATAGGACTAGTCTTCTACGGGCGTGCCGTCGCAATGAACGCCAAATTGCTTAACGTACATTTCATCAAAAGCTTCAAAAGCTCTGTCGATCTCGTCATCATCGTCAACGGGAAGGAACTTTTCTTCACCTTCTTCATCGAATTCTACGCGATTAACTAAAAGGTCGCCCTCTTCAAAGCCAGCCACTTCTTCAACGGGTTCAAGATATGCGTAGGTGTTGCCGTCAACTTCTAGCATAGCAAGAAGGGAAAATTCCACTTCTTCGCCGGTTTCTTCGTTAAGAAGGACGATAACCTCTTCCTCTTCTTCTATTTCTTCTATTTCATTTCTCTTGTCTTTTTTGTCAGCCATTTATATTTCTCCTTTTAATAATTAATTTTATCTAAATATGATTGTAGTATTATGGTTGCAGCTACTTTATCTATTACTTTTTTACGTTTTTCACGCCTTACTCCACCTTGAATTAGCATTCTTTCGGCTTGTACGGTAGTTAGTCTTTCATCTTGGAATACTATTTTTCTATCCCCAACGTAAGGCTTTAATTCTTCAGCGAATTGACGAGTAATTACCACTCTATCGCCCTCGGTACCATCCATATTTACCGGTAAACCTATAACAATAGTATCGACTTGGTTGTTTTTGCAAAACTCTGCTATATATTCATAATCTTTTTCTCCACCCTTGCGAGTATAGGTTTCATAGCCTGAGGCTATTATCCCCATAATATCGCTTGTAGCAAAGCCTATTCTTACGTCACCTACGTCAAGTGCTAGTTTTCTCATTATCCACCTATTTTTCTATATAATTCTTCAGCGTTAAACAACTTTTTCAAATAAACGACGAGTATTATCGATGGAGTTGTTAAGCATATCAAGTAATAAATTCCTATCGTTAAATATTCGCTTATTGCTAACGCCTCGCCAAACACGGCAAGCATTATACCTATTATAAGGTATAAAAACGAAAGTAACAAGTATAACATCATAGGTTTTACCGTTTTAAAGTTGTTTCTTGTTATTTCATTGATATTCGTCCAAGTTAAATTTGGCTTTTTTAGATCGTTATATAGCCCTATTGCATTAAATGATACTCCCGTAACGAAAGCTTGAATGGGTAAACCTATTATCGCAACAGCATTTTTCGTTCCACTTGCAAAGGGATAACATATAGCAAGAACTGCGCTTGCAATTAGCGTCACCATACTCGCAAATGCATATTTTTCCTTTATAATATCCTTTGCCGACACGGGCAACGATTTTAACATATAAAGGTTTTTACCCTCTAATGAAAAACCTAGGTAAGCAAACGGGTTACCGGCGCAAGAAAGGAGTGAAACAAGATAGGTTCCCATCGCGACTATGAACGTATCGGTATTCATTGTTTCCCCCATTTCCGGATCGGCTCTAAAAGCCCCTTGCATAAAGAACAAAACCACGCTCGGCAATACAATTAACATTATTAGGTTTATAAAAAGTTGTGGCGTATGCAAAAGCATCTTTAAATCCTTTAGCATATAACTCTTCATAAACGAGTATGTTTTGTTTTCACCGTCCTTTACCTTAACGACACGTTTTCCCTCTCCCTCTTCATTACTTAACAATGCTTTTTTGTAGAAAAACAAGGATATAAGCAAAGAAATGGCAAGAAGTGCTAAAACTCCACCAAAGTAAATTAGCAAATTTAAAGCTACTTTAGAACCTAGTATAGCCTCAACCAAAGGATAATTAAAAATCGTTGCCTTCTTTAAACCTACGAATAGTCCGATTATTTCGTTATCAAATAGCCCTTCTTCACCTATTGAAGACGTGCTCATAACTAGGGTGAAATAAAGAACGAAGAAAGCAACGTAAAAGATTGCCATAGCAATAGAACTGCCAATTGCCTTTCGTTTTAACCTAGAAACAACGAACATTACCGGTTGTGATATTAAAGTTGCAAGTAATAGTGGCAATGCGGGAATGAACAATAAATTTATTATTGCTACTAGGAAAAAGCTCCAATCAATATTATAACCATAGGAAAGGAGTACAACACCCGAAGTTATGGTTAAAGGAAGATATACAAGACAAGAAAACAACAATTCACCAAGGTATGTTAGCGTGAATTTTGCCACAAATACCACACCATTTTCAAACGGCAAGGAATTTAACAACTTGTTATCTTTTGCAAAATACAGATTGGTAATTAAAGAAGCAATACCAAAAAACAATACCGTAATTTGAGCAAGAGCAATAAATGCATATTGTAGCTCGGTTACAGTACCGGAATTAATGGATGCCACGGTTAACTCAATACCCATAGTAACTAGGTAGCCTAAGATACACGCTCCACCAAAAATGATGAGCAATATAACACCGATTTTACCCAGTCTTTTAATCCCTTTTACACTTTTATCCTTTTCGTGTTTAATAGAAATGGAAAAAGTATTTTTAAGAAGGGTTATTAAAAGTGAAAGATATTGTTTGACCGAGACAGGCAAGGGCATTAATTTTCCCCCTTTTCAGTCAGTTTGAGGAATAATTCTTCCAAATTACCCTTTTGTTCTTTTAATTCTTGAATATCGCAAACAGCAATAAGTTTTGCGTCGTCGATAATTGCGACCTTCGTGCAAATCTTTTCTACTACCTCAAGTACGTGTGATGAGAAAAATACGGTTTTTCCCTCACTTGCAAGCTTGCTCATCAATTTCTTAAGATTAAAAGCGCCCTCGGGATCAAGACCGGTCATTGGCTCATCGAGAATGAATACCTCGGGATCGTGAGAAAGCGTTGCAATAAGGCTAATCTTTTGCTTCATACCGTGAGAATACGAGGAAATCGCCTCGTCCAGATGCGAGGTCATTTCAAAGATTGAAGCATATTCGTTAATTTTTTCTTCCCTCACCTCTTTGGGCACTTGGAAAATGTCCAAAATAAAGTTTACGTACTGCCTACCACTCAGTCCCTCGTACAAAAAGTGCTCGTCGGCAACGTATCCTATTTTCTTTTTGGCCTCAACGGAATTGCTCTTAATGTTAGCGCCATTAATTAGAATTTCACCTTCTTCAAAATCAAGAATACCGGTAATGCACTTTATGGTAGTGCTTTTGCCGGCTCCGTTAGGACCCAAAAAACCAAATATTTCACCGTTTTCCACGGTAAAAGAGAGGTTATCTACCGCCCTTTTACCGCTACTACGGTAGGTTTTGGAAAGATTTTTAATTTCTATCATACAAAATCTTAATAATTCTTCTTTTCGAGTTCAAAGTATGCTCTGGGGTGTGCGCAAACGGGGCAAAGTTCGGGAGCTTCAGCGCCGTTGTGAATGTGTCCACAGTTACGGCAACGCCACTCGGTTGCTACTGCCTTTTTGAATACGGTACCATTTTCGATGTTTGCAACTAGTGCGCGATAACGTTCTTCGTGAGTCTTTTCTACTGCTGCAACAGCTCTAAATCTTGCTGCAAGTTCAACAAAGCCTTCTGCTTCTGCTACTTCTGCAAATTCACGATACATTTCGGTCCATTCTTCATTTTCACCTGCAGCTGCAGCAAGGAGATTGTCAAGAGTACCACCGATTCCACCTAGTTCTTTGAACCAAAGCTTTGCGTGCTCTTTTTCGTTAAGTGCAGTTTCTTGGAATATAGCGGCAATTTGCTCGTATCCTTCTTTCTTTGCTTTGGAGGCAAAATAATCGTACTTGTTGCGTGCTTGAGATTCGCCAGCAAATGCATACCATAGATTTTGTTCAGTCTTAGTTCCTTTTAAATCTGCCATAATAGTTCTCCTAAAAGTTATTTTTTATTTTTATTTGCGTCCTTTGGGACGATAATATCCTTTTCTTTGCCATTCTTACTGGGCACGTAAAATCTTACGTCACCCAAGCTTTCGGGCAAATATCTTTGCTCTACCCAACCACCGTATGCGTGGGGATATTTGTATCCAGATACCTTTTCCACCTTATAATTTGCATCACGCAAATAGTAAGGAATGGTTTGATCCTCTGCTTGTTTACTAGCATCGTCCGCAGAATACAAAGCATTGACAACGGAATTTGACTTGGGAGCCAAACAAACGTATATTATTGCTTCCGTTAGTGGTATTCTGCCCTCTGGTAACCCGAGTTTTTCCATTGCAGTTAGTGCGTTAACGGCTATAGTTAAAGCATAGGGATCGGCAATGCCTACGTCCTCTGCACTATGTACTACTAACCTACGACAAACGAGTAATGGATCACACCCAGCGTTAAGCAACCTCATTGCATAATAAACCGCGGCATCGGGGTCTGAGCCACGCAAAGATTTACAAAAAGCTGATAAAATGTCATAATACAAGCTTTCATCAACGGAAAGTGCCCTTCTTTGCGCTACTTCTTCTGCAACGGCAAGGTCAACCACGATTTCACCCTTCTCGTTTGGCGCAGTAGTAATAACAGCAAGTTCCAAAGCGTTAAGAGCGTTACGCATATCGCCGTTACTCATCCAAGAAATATGGTTGAGTGCTTCGGGGGTAAGAACTGCTTTATAGTTCCCCAGCCCCTTTTCAACGTTGTTTAATGCGCGAAGCATACCCTCTTTGACGTCCTCTTGAGTTAAAGGTTTAAACTCGAAAATACGACATCTGCTTACTATAGCCTTCGTCATTGTGACGTAAGGATTTTCCGTAGTAGAGCCAATAAAAATGATCTCACCCTTTTCAATCGCGCTCAAAACACAGTCACTCTGTGCCTTTGACCAACGATGACACTCGTCAAGGAGTAAGTAGGTACGCTTACCATAAAGCGCTAGACGATTTTTTGCATCGTCAATAACCTTTTTGGCATCGGCTACGCCACTTGAAACGGCATTAAGGTATGCGTAAGCTGCGCCGGTAGACTCGGCGATAATGTTAGCAAGCGTGGTTTTACCCGTGCCGGGAGGCCCGTAGAATATACAGCTTCCCAGCCTATCTGCTTGTATTGCTCGCGTTAATAGTGAACCCTTGGAAATAAGATGTTTTTGACCAATGAAATCTTCTAGTCGAGAACATCTCATTCTTTCACTAAGAGGTGCGAGTGATTTTCTTGTTGCTTCAAATAAATCCATACACATTTATATTATCACGCGCGCGTTAAAAAGTCAACGAGGGCTTTTACAAAATGATTAATTAATTTTAATTAATAAAGCGTCGCAAGGAGCAACGTTAACTTTGACACTCCCCTCTGAAAAGTTTACTTGACTACCGTCCATAAGATTAATGGCGGTCGTCCCTTTACCTATTTCCAACGTGAAATTCTTTGATAACATTCTATTAAAATTAAAGAAAGCAACGTATATACCGCTTTCATCATAAAGAATATATTTTTCTGCCGAATAAACTCCGTTTTTCTCTACTACTGCTTCAAATGGTTTTTGTAATTTTAACACGTCGATAAGTTGCTTATTCGTTAGTAATTCTTCAAATCTGGCTTTAGCAACACTAGGTTTCTTTGAAGGAGAAACAAAATTGTCACCGGTCAAAAAACTACCGCCCGTAATTATACCGGAAAGCAATCTGCTTCTCGCCTCGTTTTCGGTTGCTTTGCCATCCTTGCCCCACAATACTATATGGTCGGCGTCTATATAATCGTATAATTCACTTTGCCAAAAACCATAGGTTAATGCGTTTAGTACGTACTCCGTTTCGTTTATGCCGTAATAAGTATCGCAAGCAAGCCTTCTTCCGTTTGCATAATTATAAGGGAATATGGGCGCCATGGATAGATTGATAAAAACGTCGTCACCTACACTTTCCGTCACTTCTTGCATGGCGTAATTATAAGCTTGTATTCCCGTTTGAATCTCACCGCTATAATGAATACCTTCCAAAGCACCGTGTACTAAAAAATCGAGTTTTATGTATGAAAATCCGTAACCAACCAACCTTTCAAGTTGGCTTTTATAGTGATTTACAACGGCGGGATGCGTTACGTCAAGAGGAAAACAACCGTCTATATCGTTGCCGTAGGGTGTACCATCCGCTTTTTTAAGAACGACGTCTTTATAAAGAATATCCGTGCCTGCAATCGTATATAAATTAATATCGGTTTCATTAAACCAAGTAACGAACGGACTATAATAAATCCCTGCTTTTTGTCCGTTTTCTTCACAATATTTAACGAAATCAATCAATTGACTTTCGCTCATATTATCCCAGTAGGAATCAAGATTAATATATACCGCGTTGTTATCATCTTGCCAAGTATTTTGAAAATTGTCTTTTACGTAATCGGATATACCGGTTGCAAGCTCGTAATTGAGCGAGGTCTGTACGCTACCCCAACTATTCCAACCAATAGGATTATATGAGATAACCCTATCTCTTTTAGGAGTAAAACTCGTATTCAAACGAGCATACTCATTTAATCCCTTTTGCCAATCTTTGTAAAAGCCCATCATAAACGTGGATGAAGCTACCTCTTGCCTACAAATAGTGCCGTGAGGAGATTGGTCACGCGTTAATGACGTATTTGCTCCGGAATATACCTTTAATTGACCTATTCCCGCTATATTGCCATCGTACAATACCAAAGATTTCCATTCGTTATGCTCTAGCGAGCCTATAACCAACCCACTTTTATCTTTCCAATTTACGAAAGCTCCAACCTCGTGTCCAGCCCCTGATTTAGCCAAGGAATGTGCTTCGTAACTAACCCATTGGTCGTTATCAAAAGGAACGTCTATGAATGAATCGTAGGGAATATCGTTAAGATAAAAATCACCTTTATTCAGTACTAGAGGCGCTACGTAATTGGTTTTTACTCCACCATATAAAATAGTTTTGAATAACAAATAGTTTGCTTCGTCAAAAAAGTAAAATTTTTGCTCCATATCGGGCTTACCATTGTCACTTAACGCTATTGTAATTTCGCTAACGCTACTCCTAAAATCGTAGGTGCTTGCGGAATATACGTTATGGACGGCGTAATCGTAAGAACGATAAATATTGCCACTTTCAACGGCTTCAAAGTAAGCGTTGTTTACTACCGCAACTTTACCGTCATAAAGTGAATAGTATCCCTCGGTATAGGTCAAAGTAAACCTATCATTTGAAAAAACGACGTTTTCAAGTTCACTCAAATCTATTTCATTCTCGCCATTTTTGGCAATTGAACAAATTGCTGTTACTAAGCACAATGCAATTAATAATACGACTAAGGTTAGCTTTAATCTTTTCATATTCCTCTCCAAGAATATTTTAACTCCCCTACTTTATACTGTCAATATCATTAGTTGACAAATCTTTCTAAAAATGCTAGACTACAATCAGTTAGTCAGACGGCTGCACCACGTGTGAGGAAAGTCCGAGCATCATAGGGCAGAGTGGCAGAGAAATCCTGCCGAAGGCAACTTTAGGGAAAGTGCAACAGAAAATTACCGCGAGAAATCGTAAGGGTGAAAAGGTGAGGTAAGAGCTCACCGGCAGTTCGGCGACGAAATTGGCCGTGTAAACCCCACTCGATGCAAGAGAAAAGGGACTATGGGTAGCCCGTCCGTCCCCTCAATCGCTAGATCCCATAGGTGACTATGGGGCAAGACAGATGGTCGTCAAATACAGAACTCGGCTTATAGGCTAACTCAAAATCCACCCACGGGTGGTTTTTTGTTTTAATTAGTCAATTTTTGTCGAAAGTTTGAATATAATAACCCTAAAAGGTAGGTTGATATTTTATTAGAAGGCTTTTTTGCAGCACTTTCCGGCGTACTACTCCTCACTTCCGGCATAGATAACCAAAACTCTTTCCCACACCCTTTGAGTCCCGAAAAAGAAAAGGAATACTTGGACAAATTCCATGCCGGCGACATGGAAGCAAGGGACATTTTAGTCAAACATAACTTGAGGTTAATTGTGTATATAGCTAAAAAATATACCAATTATCCCGACAAAGACGAACTCCTTTCCGTTGGAACAATCGGATTAATTAAGGCAATTAATACCTTTAAAGGTGACAAAAGTACGGCTCTTGCAACCTACGCTTCAAGGTGCATAGAAAATGAAATATTAATGGCGCTCCGCTCTTACAAAAAACATAGAAACAACGTTTCATTATACGATGAAATCGGTACGGACAAAGATGGTAATCAACTGCAAATCATAGATATGCTAGCAATAGACGAAGATACCGTATACAAGCAGTCCGAAGACGACATAACAAGACGTGGCATACGCAAAATTATTAAAAAATATCTTAAACCTCGCGAGCAAAAACTACTTATTTTGCGTTTTGGATTAGAGGGTGACGACCCCAAAACACAGCAAGACACAGCTGACGTGTTGGGAATTTCACGCTCATACGTGTCTCGATTAGAAAAGGCGATACTGGAGAAACTCCGCATCGCCTTAAAAGAGGAAAAATTCGAATTTTAGCGTATTTTTATTAAAAATCCTTCTCTATTTCGAACCTTTTATCGTTCAAATAGTTAAGAATTGCACCCTTTGGAAAGTTGAAACCAAGTTTGCATGCCGTAAGATATTGTCTTTTTGCACGCATAACCCTATTTAGTTCAAAATCACCATATTTCGTATCGCCTACAATGGGGTAACCGGCATATGCAAGGTGGGCGCGTATTTGATGGGTTTTACCACTATGGAGAGTAACTTCTACAATAGTGGTATCTTCCCCTATTTCGCATGGTTCAACTTCGGTACGAATGGGAACGGCACCGTTGACTTTAATGTCGGTTACGGTAACTATGCCCTTTTCTGCATCTTTTACAAGATATGCTTTAAGGTCGAGGTGCTCTGTTAACCTTCCACCAACTAATGCAAAATATTTTTTCTCGATATAGCCCTTCTTGAAGCCCTCGCGCAAGCATGCACTGGCCCTTTCGTTATGGCTCATAATTAGAAGACCTTTGGTATTTGTGTCTAGCCTATGAGCAAGCTCGGTGGGTTTATTGAGTGTTGTGGAAATTCTATTGCAGAATTCTTCACTTGAAACCCCTCTTGGTTTTACTGCAATAAGTATGTTTTCATCCTCGTAAACGCTATCAAAGTTGAATTTCAACAACTTGTCTTCATCGCAATATACTTCTACTACGTCACCTTTTTGAAGTATGACGTCGGCAGAAATCTTTTTACCGTTAATGCGAATCTCTCTTAACTTCAAAAGGGTACGGAAATATCCGTACCTTAACTCTGGAAAGACTTCACTCAAATACTTGGAAAGTCTTAATGGTTTTCTATCAAATTTATATGCGCGCAATTTATTTTTCTCCGTCTTCTGGCGTCTTGTCTGCAACCAATTTTTCTATCTCTTCTAAAAGTGTATTTATATCCTTGAATTGACGATGTACGGAAGCGTATCTTACGTATGCCACTTCATCCAATGCTTTTAGTCCATTCATAACCATATCGCCCACTTTTTTGGAAGAAATTTCTTGAGCAAGAGTGTTATTTACTTGCTTTTCGATATCGCTTACAAGCTTGTCGATTTTTGCCATAGAAACGGGACGTTTTTCACAAGCCTTTATGATGCCGTTTTTAATTTTGGAAATATCAAAAATTTGGCGATTGCCATTATTCTTAATAACTAAAACAGGTGTGGATTCTATTTTTTCATAGGTGGTATAACGCTTACCGCAACCAACACATTCACGACGTCTTCTTATGCTGGTGCCATCATCGTTAAGACGGGAGTCAACTACCTTGGAATCAAGACTGTTACAAAATGGACACTTCATATGGTACTTCCTTTGAGTTTTTCTTACTACATTATACTATATGTAGTAGAAAAAGTAAATACTATTTACAAATTTCCGTGGAATTTACACCCCCAAGTTCCACTAAAATAACGTCGTCACCAATCTTGGTTACCTTTTGCCACGGAATAAAAATATTTTCGTTTCCAGAAAAATTTTTGAAGAACTTTTTGTCGGGACTTGCAATTAATCCTACCACCTTGCCACTACAGTGCAAAGCTATATCCACTATTCTTCCTAACTGTTTTCCATCCAAAATATTAATAACTTCTTTTTCTCTAAGCTCACAAAACGTATAATCTATGCCCTGCATATTAACTCCACTACAAAATATACGTCGTTAATAGCAAAAATATGACTATGTACACCGCAAATGCACTACTGTACTTTTGCGATGGGTTTCCTAATCTTGAAAAGCAAGTCTTAACCTTTCTATCGCTCCCTTTTCCAACCTGGATACCTGTGCTTGTGAAATATCTAACGTTTTGGCGATTTCGGTTTGGGTTGCACCTTGATAATACCGCATCTCTATTACGCATTTCTCCTTTTCGGGCAAGCATTTTACACTCTCTAAAAGGGTAACCCTACTTTCATAATCGTAATCACTTTGTGGTTCTTTTACAAGTTCAACAATTTCTATACCATCGCCATCGTCACCATATACTTCTTCAAAAATCGATTGTGGCTCGGCAAGTGCATCAAGAGCACTTACAACGTCATAATAAGGCATCTTTAACTCTTCTGCGATATCGGTGATACTAGCTTCTTTGCCCTCATGCTCCAATTTTTCACGAGCTTTGACTGCTAAATAAGCAATATCACGCACCTGTCTACCTACTTTAAATGCCGTCCCTTCGCGAACGTATCTTCTAATTTCGCCGTATATCATAGGTACTGCATAGGTAGAAAACTTTAATCCCAGAGAAAGGTCAAAGTTATCCGTTGCCTTAATTAAACCAAGCATACCGACTTGAAAAAGGTCATCGGCACTCTCTTTTGCCAAATGAAATTTCTGTACAGCTACCAATACTAACCTAGCGTTCGCAAGCAAAAATAATTCTCTTTTCTCTTCTTTTCCACTTTTTATTTCTCTCAAAATGCCATCTAGCTCGCTTGAACTTAGTTTAGGTAGTTCGTTTACGTCAATTCCAAGTACTTTTCTCGTCACGATATCTCCTTGCCTAACGAGTATGTACCAAAAAAACGTAATAATTCAAATTTTGATAAATTTTTTTGAAATCTATTCCAATTTCATAAATTCCGTCTTAAGTTTTTCCAAAATTCTCTTTTCTAATCTGCTAATATAAGATTGCGAAATCCCCATCATATCGGCAATCTCTTTTTGCGTCTTTTCCTCCACTCCGTTAAGCCCATATCTCATGCAGAGAATCTCTCTGTCCCGCTCTTCCAGCCTAGAAAAAAGTTCCATAAGGATACCCTTTTCCACTTCGTTTTCTACCTCGCGATATATCTCTCCACCATCAGTTCCAAGCACGTCACCAAGTAGCAACTTGTTACCCTCATAATCGACGTTCAATGGCTCGTCTAGGCTTATTTCATTGCGAGTTTTGACCATTTTCCTCAAAAACATTAGTATTTCGTTCTCTATGCAACGAGAAGCATAGGTGGCAAGTTTAATCTTTTTCTCGCTATTGTAGGACTTAACCGCCTTAATTAACCCTATCGTACCAACCGACACGAGTTCTTCAAGATCGACGCCCGTATTATCAAAGCGTTTTGCTATGTATACAACCAGTCTTAGGTTGTGTTCAACCAGTACGTTTCTAGCCTCTACGTCACCGTTTTCAGCACGTAAAATATAGGCGCGTTCCTCCTCTCCCTCAAGTGGGCTTGGTAAGGATACCATATAATCAACGTTGTTGCTAAGTTTGAAAATCTTTCTTATTAGAGATATAAATTTGGTTAATAAATTGTTCATATTTGCTCCATATCTTTGTGTAAAAGGACGTCGTATCCCCTTGTTAACATTTTATCGCTTATTGCATAAACGATTGGTAATACCTTATGTGCTTTTTTGTCTAAAAATATCTTAATGCTGGCCCTTCCTCCTTTTAGAACGTTAAACCCAGCAATGGTAGAAACCACAATTTCACGATCGGGTTTTAACTTTATGCTAGACGCAACTTTAGGTGACACAATTATAACGGGTTGTCCTTTGTCATAAAGCATATTACCAGTGTCCAAAAATGCCTTAAATCTAAAGCTACGTTCGCCGTTGATAACTTCAACCATATGCACTTTTTTGAGTCTTTTCGCGTCTTTTAGCGCAAAATTCAATACTTTAATTACAAAAGCCGTAACCACTATGCTGAGTGAAATAATTATTGTAATTAACGCTTCATTGGGGTGTAAAAGTGCAATTATTAGGTAACGGAATGCAAGACTAATAACCTTTACAATGACGTAAATTATAACCACTTTTACGAACTCTAAAAAGGTATACTCACGCTTTGCAATAAGCAATGCTATCGTCGTAATTATGCCCTTTAAGAGCAAGGTCGGATTACTAAGTTTTTTCTCTAAAATCGAGTAAAATCCCAGTAAAACGGCACAAAAAATTAGTCTTAGAGTGGAAATTTCACACCTAAATATACTAAGAGTTAAATATATTGTAAGATAGGCAGGAGTTATAACGCTCAGCACTCCTACGATGGTTTCTACAAGTTCATGCGACATTTTTCTACATATTAACAAAAAAGAGCAAGCCTTTTTCGGCTTGCTCATCATTGGTTAGTTTGGTTACTATCTATTGTTCTTGTCCTTTATCCTTTGCAGGAATGGAGGAATCTTGTTGTTACCCACTTCCATTCTACCCATAGGTTGTTCGGGTAGTACCGGATTTTGATATTGAGTGGGTTGTACGGGTGCGCTTTGTTGTTGTACGGGTTGATCGTTTGATGCAACAGCTTCACGTGAATAACCATACATTCTGTCCATTCTTGCACTTTGTTCGTTATCGTTGTTAAACATAGGACGATTAATTTGGCTATATCTTGCTCTTCCATCGGGAGTAGCTTTAAAGCCTGTTGCAATAACGGTAATCATACATGCATCACCGAGCGTTTCATCAAGACCGGTACCAAAAATGATGTTTGCATTGGGATCGGCAACGTCTTTAACAAGACTTACGGAATGTTGTACTTCGTCCATGGTTAGCATTTCATCGCCGGTTACGTATACGATAATGTCGGTTGCACCTTGAATGTTAGTTTCTAGTAAAGGACTTTGTACTGCTTGACGAACAGCTTCGATGGTACGATTTTCACCCTTTCCTTTACCGATACCAATGTGTGCGTTACCCTTATTCTTCATAATTGTTTTTATATCCGCAAAGTCAAGGTTGATTAGTGAAGGAGTGGTAATAATTTCGGTAATCCCTTGTATGCCTTGGCGCAATACGTCGTCTGCGACCTTGAATGCTTGAACGAGAGTTGTTCCCTTAGGAACAAACATTTGAATCTTTTCATTGGGGATAACTAGTAGAGTGTCTACTACCTTGCGTAGCTCTGCAATGCCCTTTTCTGCGTTATCCATTCTTCTTTTGCCCTCAAAGGTTTCAAAAGGTTTGGTGACAACGGCTATGGTGAGAATGTTCATTTCTCTTGCCATTTGTGCAATAACGGGAGCAGCACCGGTACCCGTTCCACCACCCATTCCGGCAGTTATGAACAATAAATCGGTGTCTTCAAGAAGCGCGCGAATTTCTTCTTTGCTTTCTTCTGCTGCACGTGCCCCTATTTCCGGGTCGGCGCCGGCGCCCAAGCCCTTGGTCAAGTTTGCGCCAAGTTGAATTTTTATGGGGGCTTTGCTCATATTAAGAGCTTGCATATCAGTATTAGCAGCAATAAAGGTGCAAGAAGTAATTCCTGCAAGTATCATACGGTTAACGGCATTGTTACCACCACCGCCTACGCCTATAACTTTTATATTTGCTACGCCACAAGTATTAGCCATTTTATTTCCTCCTGGAAAGTTTATCTTTGATAAAACTTACTAAGTTAAAATTGTTTTTTTGTTTTAATTGTTTTTGTTGGACTACGAGCAGTCCTACCATTTGTGAATATTTGGGTTTGCTTAGTTGCATAATATCGGGAGTAAGTATTTCTACCTTTCTACCCACAATTTTTGCAACGATTTCCTTAGCGCCCGGTATGTGTGCAATGCCGGAACCGGTCAAAAGCAACATATTGTCGTCTGCTACAGGATATCTAGATTGCTTAATCGCTTTTAAAATCATTTCTGCAATATTCGTTATGCGATACGATGCAATTTCATTAACTTCCTTAACGCTATAGTAGGCAATTTCGCTACCTACGGACACACAATACACGTCCTCTTCGCGAGGCGCTATATTAAGGTTGATGCGATCAATTAGTGCATATGCATGCTCGTACGGCACTCCAAGTATCTCTAAAAGGTCTGCAGCAATGTGACCTGAGCCCAAGCTGAAGGACAACGAATGCAAAATGCCATCGCCACAACCGTATGCAACGGAAGTAGTAGTATAACCTACGTCTGCAAGAATAACGCCTTCGTCACGCAAATTGTCGGGACAAACGCAAAGTAACTCGGCGTGTACCGATGAAGTATAATTAAAACGCAGTCCAAAATGTTCTGCAACACTATCAAGAAGATTTATGAATGAGTTTTCACAAGTTATGTAACTTACCAAAGCCTTTAAAACTTGTGTTTCTTGACCGGATGGAGAAATTACCATACTGCCATCGTCAAGTTCAAAATATACGGCTGAAGCAGTAATACAAGTGTAGGTGGAGCCTTTTGGTTCACCCTTGGATAAAATTAATTCCTCATCCTTTTCGGTAACTTTACGTCTGGTGCCAAAATCCAAAGCAACCTCTTTGCAAGTAACTGCGGTAAACTCACCGGGCACACCCACCAAAACTTCTTGAACCTTTGTAAAAGTAGCCTTTTCACACTCGCTAACAAGAGAGCTTATAACTTTAAAAATGCCTTCTTTGTCCAAAAATTCGCCATCATAAAAACCATCGTACTCCCTTGAAGCACGGAAGGTATAATTGTCTACGAATTTACTGTCTTGCATTACAAGGGTAATTACGTCGGAAGCAATATCTAAAACGGCTACTTTTTTATTACTCATCTTTTCTCCATGTCGATAAACGCACTTATATATTTTTATTATATATTATGCGTGCGCGCGTGTCAATAACGAAATTAGATTTTTTTAAAAAAATATTAAAATTCAGCGTTTAAAAGGTAATTTTGATATGCATTCTTTACGGAAAGAGCCACTTCGGTTGCCGTATAGTCCACGTTGAGCGTAGCTCCGTCACGTGTAACTAGAGCTAACGTGCCACTTCCAAATTTTAAAGTGCTTAAAAACTTTATTTGGGCGTTGTAATCCAACCCCTCTTGCTCAAATGCTTTGAAAACTTGATTGATAATCTTAAAAGTTTCGGTATTGTAGGTTTCACCGACCTCTACGCCCTCTATGAGTATAATCGAGTCAAGGTCCACTTCACTCTTATTTACCTTTTTATCAAGTTGGAAATCGACGTCGGCAATAGCAAAGGTAGTATCGTCCCCTTTGACTGGTACTGCTACCATTGGCGTATGCTCTGTGCAATATATTATTACTTTATTGGGAAAAACTCTAACGATATCGGTTACTGCAACAAGGTTGTCACTATAACTGCCCATTATATTTTTCTTAACCACGTTTTCATTCAAACTCAAAATGGAACTGCCCATTTTTATTTGTGATTCGTCAAATATCTCTACGGCGCTGACTGAAAGAGGTTCCTTTTCAAACTCCACTTCCACCTTCCTTATTTTGCATATATTACCAAAAATCGTAATCACCGCTACGATTATTAGTCCTATTGCAACCGAGAGATATCTTTTTTTCATTGGTTTCCCTACGTTTTAATAATATTTGCTCCAATCGAGCGAAATTTTAAGTCGAAATCTTCATAACCACGCTCTATGAAATGCACGTTGTTGACTTTTGTTCTTCCTTTTGCAATGAGTCCTGCTAAGACAAGAGCGGCACCCCCTCTCAGGTCCGATGCGTTAACTTCTGCTCCGGTAAGATTGCTTACTCCGTCAAAAACGGCAATTCTATCCTTGACCTTAACTTGCGCTCCCATTTTTTGGAGCTCCGGCACGTGCTTAAAGCGAGTTTCAAAAAGATTTTCTACCACCATGGTGGATCCTTTTGCAACGGCACCCATAACACAAACCTCTGCTTGAAGGTCTGTTGGAAAACCCGGATACGGCTTGGTTTCTATTATTCCAAGCTCCCCACGTTTTCCACTCGCAGTTATATTTATATTACCACTACTTTGACTAATTTTGCAATCCCATTTTTGAATTTTTGAAAATAGTGCGTTAAGATGTCCTGCATTTGCATTTTTTAACAGCAATTCTCCACCCGTAAGCGCAGTCGCGACTATAAAAGTACCCGTTTCTATGCGGTCGGGCATAACGCTAAAGCTAGTTCCTTTAAGTTCTCTCCCCCCTTTTATCTTCAAAAACGGAGTTCCGGCTCCACTAACGTCCCCGCCCATTGCGTTAATAAAGTTTTGTAGGTCCTCTATTTCCGGCTCCTCTGCAGAGTTAGCAATAGTAGTAACTCCATCTATTGCCGTTGCAAGCAACATAGCGTTTTCCGTTGCCCCCACGCTAGGATAGTCGAGGGTAATACTACAAGGCTCCAAGTTTTCGGCATCACAGTATACGTAACCACCCTCTTCTTTTATAGTGACGCCCATCTCTTTTAATGCTTTAATATGTAAATCTATTGGTCTGAGTCCAATATCGCACCCACCGGGATAGGCAACCTTGGCTTTTTTCTTTCTTGCAAGTACCGATCCCAACAAGAACACGGAACTTCTAAGTTCCCTTGCCAGTCCCGTGGGAATTTCATAGGAAGCAACCTCCTCGGGATTTATTATTATCGTATCACCCTCAAAAACGTGAGAAACCCCAAGATTATTTAGAATTTTAAGCATATTATCGACGTCCCTAAGCCGTGGAGCATTGCTAATTACCACCCTTTCCTTGGTGAGTAGTGATGCCGATAATAGAGGTAAAACAGAGTTTTTTGCGCCTTGAATATTTATTTCCCCATACAATGGGTTGCCACCACAAATCTCGTAACTGGACATATTCACTCCTAACACAATGTATGTACTTGCGCTCTCTTAAGTTTACCTTTTTTGCCCTCTTTAGTTTTAAAAGTCCAAGCTTTTTTCTCCGCTTTTTCGTTTGATATCCCCGCAAGAAGCCCCGAACTAAAAGTAAAAACCATAAGTGAACTGCCACCCGACGAAACGTAAGGTAATGGTACTCCCGTTGGTGGCACAAGTCCACTTACTACAGCAACGTTAAGTAGTGTTTGTATTGCTATAACTGCAGTAATACCCGCCGCCAGCAATCTGGAAAAGTTGTCGTCAGCTTTAGCACTAATCTTAATGCCACTAAATATAAGCACTCCAAATACGGCTAGTACCATTACGCAACCCACTAACCCCAGCTCTTCACCTATTACGGAAAATATAAAGTCACTCTCTGCAAAGGGTAGATATAGGTACTTTTGTCTACTATTAAACAGCCCAACGCCAAAGAGTCCCCCTGAACCCAAAGCATAGTAAGATTGTATAAGCTGGTACCCCTCGCCTTTAGGATTTGCCCATGGATCGACAAATGCAACCAGCCTTTTTACTCTGTATGGTTCAAGTATTATAAGTAATGGAATTGCAATACATATTAGAGCTATTCCCACGCGTATATGTTTTTTATTTATTCCCCCTATATAGAGCATTACCATAAGAGATGCTCCTATTACTAATGTAATAGACATATTAGGTTCCAGCATAACAGCCACACACATGGCAAGTCCACATATAATTGGTATTATAAGACCTTTAACGTTTGTGGGTGGATGCTCGTCAAGATATCCCGCAAGAAATATAACTAAACCAAACTTTGCTATTTCCGAACTTTGTAACGTAATAAACCCTAGGTTTAGCCATCTGGTTGCTCCGTAACTCTCTTGCCCAACTCCCGGTATGAATAACACCAGAAGAAGTACCATAGAAATAGCATATATAACCCACTTAAACTTCTTTAGCCACTCCCTATTCAGCTTATATCCTAATACCATCATTACCATGCCGGCAATAAAACCATAAAGTTGCTTCTTTACGTAGAAAAAGGCATCACCCGTTTTGAGTTGGGCTGAATATGAGCTTGCCGAGTATATCATTACAAGTCCAAAGAGTGATAATGCTATGGTACTTAGGATAACCTTACGCTTTAAGTGCATATACTCTATTTTTAAAGTAATCCCCTCTCTCTTGATAATTTGAATACCTGTCAAAGCTTGCGCTAGCGGGAGAGAATAACACGGTGTCCACACCATCTGTTGAACAAAGTAGTTTGACTGCGTCGTCAAGGGTGTCGGTAATCTTAATATCCGTAAAACCCACCTTCATTGCCGAGCCGTATATTTTTTCAGCATTAGCTCCACTTACTGCAACGTATTTGACTTTACCATATATTTCATCAAAAAACTCGCAGTAATCCTCCTTTTTATCGCTTCCACCCATAATTAAGCCTACCTTTCCACCTACCGTGCGTATTGCACTTAAACAGGCACCTACATTCGTACCCTTACTATCGTTATAGAAGCTAATTCCATCTACTGCCCCCACGAATTCCACACGATGTGGCAATACCCTATATTCCCTAACGAAGGCCATTAGTTGCTCCTTGGTTGCTCCCAATGCTTTGGCAATAGTCATTACGGCAGACATATTAAATCGGTTATGTTCACCTCTGGCCCTAGTTTCTCTTACGCTGATTAAGGGTTGCCCCAGAAGATAGAAGTAGTTGTCCTTAACGGTGACGTCTCCCTTTTGCTCCTTTGAGCTTACCCACTTTACGGTAACAGGTAGATGCTTTGCAAGGTCGCGTATTTGCTTGTGGTCATAGTTTAAAATGGCATAATCGGTCACGCTTTGCATATTAAAAATACGTTTTTTAGCACTAAAATACTCGTCATAGCTGTTATATCGGTCCATATGGTCGGGAGAGAGATTCAAAAACAATGCAAACTTGGGATGCATGGTATAGGTACGCTCCAACTGGAAGGACGAGCACTCTATTACTGCGTACTCCGGTTCGTCACCATCTAGCACAACTTGGCTTACGGGATAACCGACGTTGCCCATTGTCCTCACCTTTTTTCCCATTATTTTTAACATTTTTTCCAGCATATCTACCGTTGTGGTCTTGCCGTTCGTGCCGGTTACCGCTATAACTACGCTACTTTTTAATTGGGATGTACCCAACTCCAATTCGCTAATTACTTTAATATTTCGGCTCTCGGCTTCCTTTACAACGGGGTGATTATACGGAATGGATGGTGAAACCACAACCAAATCCAAATTTTCGTATATTTCCTCACCCTTGTCCTTAAAATTGTTCTCTATTTCCAAATTATCGTCATAAAGTCGCACGTTGTAACCAAGACGGATTAGTAGATTTTGTGAGGCAATCCCACTTGCTTGTATGCCCATAACCAATGCAGTTTTCATATTATTCTCTCCTAAATTATAGTCAAAGCGGTAACGCCCGCAATAAGCGTGACAATCGCGTAGTAGCCTACGATTTTGCTTTCGTTAATCCCTTTGAGCTCCAAATGATGGTGAAATGGCGCCATAAGTAGCACCCTTTTACCACGAAGCTTAAAGCTTACCACTTGTACTATTACTGATATGCAACTGACAACCATCATTATGCCAATTAGGATGCTGAGAAGTGGGTTTTTAATAAACAGCGCAATGGTTGCTGAAAAACCACCGAGAGCAAGAGAACCCGTGTCCCCCATGAAAATTTTGGCTTTGTGGCTATTAAACCACAAGAATGCAACTATACCTCCTATTACGCAAACTGCAAGGAGCATAAGATACCTTAACTCACCGGCATACTGCGTTTTTCCGTATTCCACAGCTTCCATATATTCAAAGAGTATAACGACAACGAAACTAGTAAGGTATATTGCCGTTGTAGTGCCGGCAAGACCGTCTAGTCCATCGGTAAGGTTTACGCCGTTGGACATTGCTATGAAGGTTATTACGGCGAATGGAATATAGAAATAGCCCATATCCCACTCCGGCAAGGAAAAATTGAGTGCTATTTTGGAGCCAATATGGGGGCTTCTAAAGGCAAAAATAGCAGTTATGAGCGCAACTCCGAACTGGAATATCACCTTTTGATAGGCCTTTAAACCCTTGTTATCTTTTAACTTTACCTTTATGAAATCGTCCAAAAAACCTATTATTCCGTAAGCTAAAAATACCACCGTTGCAACTCTACATAGTGTGTATCTAAAGCCACCGAATATGGCAATTACTATGGTTACCGATATTAAAAAGATAAGCCCACCAAAGGTGGGTGTACCCGCTTTGACGTCATGTTGCTCAACGTACTTTAGTATGGATTGGTTGGCTTTTAGTCTTTTTGCCACCATAATTACCAGTGGCGCAAGCAACATACCGAACACGAAGGTACATAAAAAGGCTATTAAATAAAACTGAATATCACTCATAATTCCACCGCCTAAACACCTCTAATACCTCTTTTTTGTCCGAATACGGCCGTTTTTTACCCCTTTCCTCTATGTAATCTTCCGCGCCCTTACCCGCGATTACCACCACGTCACGAGTACTTGCAGTAGTAACTGCATAATTGATTGCATGGGCACGCTCAATTATGGAAATATAATCGTGACTAACCTCTTTGTGCCCCTCTTCAATCTGTTTAATTATGGTTAACGGCTCTTCGTCACGAGGATTGTCCGAGGTTATAACGGTAAAGTCGGCAAGCTCGCCTGCAATTCTTCCCATAATCCGTCTTTTAGTAGCATCGCGGTTTCCACCGCAACCAAATACTACTATCAATCTACCATCTGTAAGCTTCCTTGCGCTTTCCAGTAGGTTTTTTAGTCCGTCGGGAGTGTGTGCAAAATCTATTATTACCCTTTTGTGGCTCCCTATAATATTAAATCTTCCTTCTACCTCTTCCATTCGGAAGAAAGCCTTGACTATTTGTTCGCTCTTTATGGAAAGCAAACGAAGTACGGTTATTGCAGTCAGGGTATTGTACAAATTGAAATCACCACTAAATGGAGTATATATTTCAAAAACGTCGTCAAAGCAGTTTATGACAGCCCTAGTACCACTACGCGTTTCATAATCTATTGCAAAAACGTCACTTGGGTTCAGAATACCGTACGTGGCAAAGGGGACTTTTGTTTCCCTAATTAGTTCAATCCCCACCGGGTCATCCACGTTAATTACTTGAAAAGAAGCATATTCTTTGGAAAACAATAGTTTTTTTGCACTTTTATAGTTTTCCATACTGCCAAAAAAGTCAAGATGGTCCTGGGTAAAGTTGGTAAAAGCGACAACCTCAAAATGCACTCCTTGCAGTTTGCGTAATGCAAGAGCGTGTGCACTTACCTCCATTACCACGTACTCTATGCCGGAAAGCAAAGCAATTTGAAAGATGCGATGCAATTCTATAGGGTCGGGAGTGGTCAACGTGGAATGGGTTTTAACGCCGTTCATAAAGACGCCCAGCGTGCCTATGGTTGCCACCCTTTTGCCACTTGCTTTTAGTACCTCGGCAATCATTTTAGTCACCGTTGTTTTACCATTCGTGCCGGTTATTCCTATGATTTTTAGTTCTTTATGGGCATTATAGTTAAAATTTGATGCTATTAGTGCCATACTAGCCCTAACGTCGGGAACTATTACTTGTGTTAGAGTACACTTTAGCGCGCACTCGGTAACTACCGCGACGGCGCCCTTAAGCTCGACGTCGGAAATGTAGTTTGAGCCGTCGTGAGAGCCCCCTCTTATAGCAAAAAACAAAGCTCCACTCTCACATTCGGTAGAGGATAACGTGAGAGAGGATATTTCTAAATTTTCATCATTGTTTATAATCTCTTTTACGGGTACTCCCGCAAGAAGTTGAGAAAGTTTCATAACCGCTCCTTAAAAGATATTCTTGAATATTTGTCCTACGTAAGGAGCGGCAACAAGACCGCCGTAATATGCGCCTACGGGCTCGTCAACGACGATTAGAGCAATGTATTTAGGGTTTTCCACAGGCGCAAAGCCTATAAAGGTGGACACGTACTTCCCTCTTGCTATTGCTCCGTTTTCATACTTTTGGGCAGTTCCCGTTTTACCGCCCACCCTAATGCCTTCTACTTGCGCGCCCTTTCCTGAGCCGACAAGAACTACTTGCTCCAGCGTTTCGCGCATAATTTTCGAGGTGTTTTCGCTAATTATCCCTCTTTTTACACTAAAATCACTACTATACAGGGTATTTCCATTAACGTCAACGATGGACTTGCAAACGTGTGGAGTAACCAGATTTCCACCATTGACTACTGCGTTACAAGCCCTTATTAGCTCAAGGGGTGTGACGGCTATTGCTTGGCCAAAGCCTATGCGTGCCAAGTCGACGTTTTTGACGTTTTCTTGCTTAATGGTAAGTCCACTTGCTTCCCCACTAATATCGATGCCACTTTTTTCCGTCAGCCCAAATTTAGTTATGCCGTCATAAAAATAATCTACGCCAAGCGTAAGAGCAATATTCATAAACAAGCAGTTACAACTACTCGCTACACCCTCGGTAAAAGATTGGGAACCATGCCCTATGGTACGCCAACATTTGATGCGTTGACCATCTACCGTTAGCGCGCCGTTACAATATGACCGATATGACGTGGTAATTTTTCCGGAGTCTATTCCCAGCGCAGCGGTTACCATTTTGAAAGTAGAGCCCGGCTCAAACACGTCGGAAACGAGGTTAATTCTGCTTAAGGACATAAGTTTGGCTACGTCGTCGCGTGGCACTTCGTTGAGGTCGAAGGATGGCGTTATCGCCATACCTTTTATTGCACCACTCTCACACTCCATTACAAGTGCGCTAACCTGCTTTGCACCGGTTATAAAGGCACAATTCTCCACGGCGTTTTCCACACTGTCTTGGATTTCCTTTTCTATGGTAAGGCGCATCGTAGCACCCTGAACGCCCTCTTTATAGTAAGTTACGCCCTCTTTAAGTTTTCTACCCACAAGGTCTGAGGGGGTATAAGCATATCCGTTTTGACCTGTTAAGTAGGTATTGTAATACTTTTCAAGCCCCGTTTGCCCCACGCAGTCCACGTTGGTGAAGCCCAGCACTTGGGTGAGAAAGTCGCCGTAAGGATATACCCTTTCCACCGTTTGGGAAACGTACACTCCCTCCACACCACTATTTACCACTTTGAGCATAGTTGATTTATCCACACCCTTTTTAACAGCTATCTCGGAGCGCTTGGAGGAAAGTTTCTCCATTAGGCTTTCATACTTTAACTCAAGGCTTTCCGCAAGCACTTTGGCAGTAAAGCTCTTGTTAGTGCAGTCAACAGGCCTAACGTACAAAGTATAGGTTGTATTACAGTCGGCTATTACAACGCCGTTTGCGTCCAGTATTTCCCCACGCTCTGCAACAATGGGCAAATCACGGTACCATTGCTCCAACGCTTTTGCTTGCATCTTTTCCCCGTCAATCGAGGTTACCGATAGCAGTTTGAAGAAAACCGCTACAAATAAAAAGATTACCAGCAAAGCTAATGCTGATAATCTCTTCTTTTGTCGAAAGGTGGTTATTTTGTTTATGTTTGCTCCTTATTGCTTAGGGAGCGAAAGGTTATTTGTTGGAAATGGAGTCACATACGTCGTCGAACCAGTTACCCTCTTTTTCCTCAACTTCCATTGCAAGAGCGCTAATGCCTTCGGTTTGGTCTGCGCTTGCCTTGGTCTTAACGCTTTCGCCGTTGCCAAGGTTAATGGCTAATATAGTAGATGCAACTGCAACGGTAATAAGAACGTATGCTCCAATAAAAATCTTGCCGAACTTTGTAAGATTACCCCTAGTTGCCTTTCTTGCTTTTACGCTCTTAGTAGCAACGTTAGTAGCGGTGGATTCAGCGTATCTTGAGGAGTAATATTCGCTTTCCGAAAGCACTCTTTCTTCACCACTGGTGCGATGTAATTGTGCTCTCATATAATCGTCATAGGTTTCGTTTTCGTTAACTTTGGGTTCTACAACGGTAACTTGAGGTGCACTAAAGTAAGAATAATCGTTAATGTCGAAAGAGTTCCTAGTTATTGCTTGAGAGCAAGCTGAAGAGGAGCGATTCATTTCGCCCATGCGCTTTTCACGCATAAAAATATCGTAGTCGGTAAGGGTTTCCCTAACTGCTCTATCAAATATGCGATTGTTAGATTCTACTGCTACGTCTCTTCTTAAGGTAACCATATTTTTTACTCCTTATACTCTTTCTATTATTCTTAATTTTGCGCTTTCTGCTCTCTTGTTATTCTTTAATTCTTCCTCACTTGCGACTATTGGTTTTTTGGTAATGATTTTGACTTCTTGACGTTTGTTACATACGCACACGGGAAGTCGTTTGTCGCAAATGCAATCTTTTTCCAGTTCGTTAA
The DNA here is from genome assembly GCA_045577735.1 of Candidatus Stercoripulliclostridium sp. GTDB lineage: Bacteria > Bacillota > Clostridia > Christensenellales > DTU072 > Stercoripulliclostridium_A. The sequence continues at coordinate 120,570 of JAZNIY010000005.1, forward strand.
AGGCGTTTTTTACGATTCTGTCTTCTAGCGAGTGGAAGGTTATTACTGCCATCCTGCCCCCTACTTTTAGCTTTAAAGCTACGTTGTAGATGAATTCGTACAAGCCCTCCAGTTCACCGTTTACTTCTATTCTTATTGCTTGGAATACCCTCTTTGCGGGATGTCCGTGTTTGAAGCGATAGCCTTGTGGATAACATCTTTCTATTATGTCGGCAAGTCTGTCCGTGGTGGTTATTTCTTCCTTTTCACGCTCTCTTATTATTGCTCTTGCAATCTTTCTTGAGAGTTTGTCCTCGCCGTACTCGAAGAAGATTTTTGCTAGCTCCTCTTCTGAATACCCGTTTACAACTGCTTTTGCATCAAGCTCTTGCTCGCGATCCATTCTCATATCTAGTGGTGCAGGCTTAGAATAGCTAAAACCACGATTTGGATCGTCTATTTGTGGTGAGGATACTCCTAGATCCAGTAGTATGCCGTCCACGTTTTCTATGCCAAGATCTTCAAGATTGTATATCAAATTCTTGTAATCGTCGTGTAGGAAGATGACTTTTTCAAGGTGCTCGCTAAGAACGTTCTTAGCATTTTCTATTGCCGTGGTATCGAGGTCGTTACAAATTAGTCGTCCACTCTCACCAAGTTTTTCCAGTATTCCTTTGGAGTGTCCCGCGCCCCCTAGCGTACCATCCACATAAATGCCATCGGGTTTAATTTGTAGCCCCTCTATGCACTCGTTATACATTACCGAAATATGTTTAAATTCCATATTAGATGCCGTAATCCTTTAGTGCAAGTAGCATTTCGTTAAAGTCTTTTGATTCACTATAACCAAGCTCGGCATATCTTTCTTCTGCCCAAATTTCTACGTGGTCAAAGGCACCTGCTACTACTATGTTTTTAGTAATGCTTGCATATCCCTTTGCCTTTACGGGAAGAACGAATCTGCCTTGTGCGTCTTCTTCGGGCTCTATAACGCTGGTCATAATTTTGGTTATTGCCTTTCTTGCTTCTATGTCGCTAAATGGAACGTTTTCGAACTTAGCGGTAAGAGCATTGAATCTTGCGCTATCCATAACCCATAGGCATCCGTTAGCGCCGTTGAGGATATAATAACCGTCTTGGAGCATAGAACGATACTTCGCAGGCAAACGCATACGATTTTTACCATCAAGCATTAAATTGTATTCGCCGTAAAATGAAGCCATCGTCTTGAATTTCTCCTTTTATCCTACTAATATTTTACCACCATTTTTAACCACTCGCAACCACTTTTTGATTTTTTAGGGGTACTTTTAGGGAAAATCAGGGAAACGGAACCCTATAAGGGTTGTTTTTTTGTTGTTTTGTTTGGGTTTTTAGAACAAGTGTTCGCAAGCGAGCAAGAAGTATACCCTCACGGAATTATGAAGCAAATTGGTCAAAAAAATTGTCATGCTCTCAATTGCTTTCGCCGGGTTTTTGCTTAGCAAAGGGTGGGCTATACCGTCACTCCGTCCAAAAAGAAAACACACGCAAAAATCGGTGATGTTCTTAGCGGAGAATTATAAAAATACCACTAAGTGCGAGCATCGCATTTGACTAGTCAAACACTTTATGGGCTAAGCCCAAACCCATATTACAAGCAGAAAGAGCAAGAGTAAAAGGAAACCAATCCTTCTATTCTTGCTCTTGTTTTTTCTTCTGCCGATATGTCAACTTTGTTGACTCGATATGTTCTCGCTTTGTTCGAACTCGATATATTGTCGCTTCGCTCCAATTCGATATGAGATAAATCCCTCGTTTGCGAAGCAAACATATCGAGTGCGTCAGCACATATGGAGTTTGTATATCTCGCCTTTGGCGGGGTATGCAAACCATATCGAAAATCCCGTGAGGGATTTATCTCGATGCGTGTTCTCTCCGTTAAGGATAACACGCTAACACGTGTGTTTCCTTTTTGGCAACGTTACACAATTTTAATACAATTGCATACCCCTACAACTGCTCATTAAATTGGAATTTGTTAGTATCTATTACCATAAATTGATTTCGCTTTTTCAGTATATTTCTTTACGAACTCGGTCTTTGCGTTTGTATAAGCATCTCGATTATGCTCGTATTCTTTCCATAAAGAAATCTTTAATTTTTCATACTCTTT
>JAZNIY010000006.1:0-53681 GCA_045577735.1 Candidatus Stercoripulliclostridium sp.
CAAGCGTTGTGGTGTACGCTAACGCGTGATAAGGATAAATTTTAGTTTGAGTTAGCTCTTAGAAATACTAAACCTCTAATAGACTTTGGTTTTTGGATGAGATACGAACAAAAGAAAATCTCCCAAGGGGAGTGTACTAGGCGTACATGACCCGTAGGGAGATTTTTAGTTTTTCAAAGCCTAGCGCCAAAATAGCGCGTTTTACTCTCCTTTTTTCTTGGGGTGGAAAAGGGGCTCATATTCCATATCGAGGTTGGCTTTTGGCAAGCTCCAGCGATACTTTGTTGCAAGCAGTCTAATTATGATTACGAGTATCATGCCGACCATGGAAGGTAGCCAGATATAATCGACGTACAGCCTAATGAGGTAGTAAGCAATTGCGCCGACTAGGGAAGCAACGGCGTATACGTGTTTTTTGAAGATATAGGGAGTACTTGCGGTGAGTACGTCTCTTACCACACCACCGCCGACGCCTGTGAGTACGCCAAGAATAACAGCGAGAAGTGGGTTATCAAATACGTTTTCAGCAAAGGCGATTTCGGTACCGATGACGGAAAATGCGCCAAGGCCGATGGCGTCGAAGATATTGTTTACTTTATCAACTGCAAGGCTTATGCCGTCAAATCTTTTACCAAGCACGCTAGCGACGATGAAAGCGATGATAGCAGTCGCGAAAGCGATAATCAAAATGGGGTAGTTATCAAAGATGCGAGGAGGGGTGTGTCCAATAATTATATCTCTTACGATACCACCACCTACAGCAGTAATAGTGCCTATGAAGAGGACGCCGAAGACGTCGAGTCTAGCCTTAATGGCGCAAAAAGCCCCCGATATAGTAAAGGCGATAGTACCTATAATTTCCAAAACCAAAAGAACGATATTTGTGACGTCCATAACAGCCTCTATAACTTTATTGCGCAATGATTATATCACAAGAGTGGAGCCCTCGCAATAATTTGCAATAATTTGCAAACTAAATTAAGTGCGAAACAGCGCCTGCGCGAGTGCGGAATGCGGAGCAATGCGCTTGCGACAAGTAAGTGGTGTAACGCAAGCGTGTGATTTTTTGCTTGAGCAAGTGATGTAACGTAAACGTTGTGGTGTACGCTAACGCGTGAATAAGGATAAATTTTAGTTTGAGTTTACTCTCACCAGTGTTAGAGTATGATAGACTTTGGTTTTTGGATGAAGTAGGACGGAAAACCTTGTTATTTAGTTTATGGTTTCCTCTTACTTTTCCTAGACAGGTCGCCAAAAAAACCTTGTTATTCAGCTTGAGTTTCCTCTTACTTTTCCTAAGCCTCTGATAGACTTTGGTTTTTGGATGAGATGTGACGGAAAAGCGTTACCGACCGACGGGAGTGTACTAGGCGTACATGACCGAGGAAGGTGTTGCATTTCCTAGACAGGTCGCCAAAAAACAAAGTCTACTTCCTAAAGAGTTTGTTAAAAAAGCTAACTACTTTATTCTTTTCGCCAGTCCCGGTAGGAAAATCATACCCATTACGGTAACCCTCCAGTCGCTTATATTCCTCTTCGGTAATTTCTATTACCCCACCGTGCTTAAAGCCGTAGGGGAAGGAAAACTTTTCCTTTGCCATTTTAAAGTTGGAGTCGCCGGGAGCAGGGGATATGAATGGTACGTAGCCCATCTTACTTTTTTTGCAACCAAAGTAGTCTAGCATTAGGCACCATCTGCCGTCAGGGAGTACGTAGGAAGTGGGGCCTTCGTAGGAGCCGGGCTTAGCGAGTTTTTGCATTATGCCCTCGAATTGTTCATCGTTTTCATAGGGTCCCCAAAGGTTTTTGCTCGTTGCGTGCATGTTGCCGGAGGGGTTTTGGTGATTTTTGTAAAACAAGTGATAGGTATTCCCAAACTTCCTCAAATGGCTATCCAAAATCTCGGTTTCCTTGTCGAAAAACAACTTGGGTTCGGAGAAGGTTTCAAAGTCCGAAGTGGTGGAAGCGTAAATGGACATATGGTCAAAATTACTCTCCTTTACGGTAGAGCCCCAGTGTATGAGGTACTCGCCCGTTTCCTCTTCGTAGTAGACCTCGGGCGCCCACATACAACCAAAATCATCACGGCCAAAGTGCTGTAATCTTTCGGGCTCGAAGTGTATCAAATCGGGGGTTTTAAAGATGTGCAAGCACTTGCTTCCGTTGTGGTTAATGTCCCTCCAGTCAAGGCACATATTTTCATCGTATCGGTTAGCAACGCATAGGTCGGTGGCAATAATTACGAAGCCACCGTTTTTTAGTCGAACTATTTCTATATCGCGCGTACCGCGTTCGCCAAGAGATGCCATAACTATGGGATTGCCCTTGTTTACAGCCTTAAAATTCAAGCCGTCGCGTGATATTGCATAGTATACGGCCTCGCCGTCGGGGGTAATTTTTTCCTTAAAGTGAACGAAAAGATAGGGCATATATACTCCTAAAACGATGTTATGCACAAATTATACCACGGAAGAGCAAAAAATTCAACACGATATATTGCACTTAGTGCAATAACGTGGTAAAATTATAGGAGTAGCCGTAGGAGGGAGATTATGTCGAAAAAGATTAAGATTATTGGCACCATATCATTGGTATTTTTCCTAATTTTAACAGCATTTTTGGTATATGAAGCAAGCAGACCGGCTCAGGTATCCTCGTCGCATAGTGGAGCGGTGTCCAACGCCGTTGTTGATGCTACGGAAAAGATAGAGGGAGCAATAGGTGGGGGAAGCTCGCCAAATACTCCGGAAGAACCCGACAAAGGACCCACGCTCAGCGAACAAATGAGGGCTAACTGGGGCAAGTTTAACCAGCTTATAAGAAAGGGCATTGGGCATTTTGGCGCATTTGCCGTGCTGGCGATATTTGGTGCAGTCGGCATACTTTTACTTAATCGTTCCAAGGCAGGTGGAGCAGTAGTCACCCTAGTTTTGGGCATATCGGTTGCGCTCATAACCGAAATTATACAACTTTATACCGAAGGGCGTGCGGGCTCTGCTGATGACGTAATTTTGGATTTTAGCGGATACGTTGTGGGCTTTTTGGCAGTCGCAATTATATTAGGAATTGTGGCAATCGTAAGATATTTTAGCAGTAAGCAAAAGAAAATAACGCAAAAAGGGGCGTAAAATTATGAAAAAAAGATACGTAGCAAAAATATTTGTTCTCGTAGTTGCACTAGTTATGCTTGTAAGCTTGCTAGTAGCTTGTTGGGAAAAGGATACTCCTAAGGAACCACAAAAATTATCGGTAGCCACGGTTAGGTTAAATGATGACCTTGCAACCTGGGATAGTAATTTTAATGCCGATAAAGTGGAAATTTGTATTGACGGCATCATTACCCAAGCCGATTTGATGATTGAATCTTGGCAGTTGACCGATGGACAAAGCCTAAAGATTAGATTTATTGGTGACGGCATCAATTTTATTACGAGCGATTGGAGTAACGTGGTAACCTACTCCGTAGGGGAAACACCCGAAGAACCCACGGAACCCGAAACACCCTCTAACCCCGAAGAGCCCACGGAACCTAGTGAGCCCAGCACACCTACGGAACCCGAAACTCCCTCTAACCCCGAAGAGCCCACGGAACCTGAAAACCCCTCTAATCCCGAAGAACCCGAAACTCAAAGCGTTACGGCGAGTATGACTGCCACCCAAATGGCAGAATATATTGGTTCAACTAGAGATGGTACCGTAATGAGTGGTGAGGTCATTATGCTGGATACCAACGTTGGCGTAGCCTTCCTAAAAGGAAGTGCGCAAAACGAGCCTGCATATTATAAAAATGCGGTTAGAATATATCAAAATGGTGGTAAAGCAACCTTTAGCGCGCTAAACGGCAGTGTTATAGAGCGCATTGTAATAACCTTTACCGATTCTAAATCGGGTGGCAGTGGACTTAAGGTTAGTGGTGGCACCCACGTGGTTAACGGCGATACCATTACTATTACTGCGAGCGCAAATACTACTTCCGTAACCATTACTGCGAGTGGTTCAAGCAAGGATACGGGCAGACTTTACGTTGGTAGCCTATCTATCACCTACGTTGGTGGCGAGCCTGTAGGAGAGGGTGGTGGCGATACCCCAATTAACCCCAATCCCCCCGTTGAGCCAGAAGAGCCCGAAACTCCCGTTGAGCCCGAAGAGCCCGACACTCCAATTAACCCCACCTATACCTACACTAACTTTACGAGTGCACAAAACGATTACATATACAATAATACGGGTGTAAATCTACCCTTCCTTCCCACCAATGATTTATATTATGAGGAGTACGACGAGGACGGATACGTAGGTGCCTATATTAGTTTTGAATGTGACAGCGAAAGTAGGGCACAAGCATATTTTGACACCCTTGACTCCCTCTATACCTATGACGAAAGCTGGGAAGACGAATACGGCGACACCTGGTACCTCTACTCCTTTGGCGACACCTATATTGACGTATGTTACTATCTGGCAGACGATGACAAATATTATCTTGACGTAGACGTATACCTTGAGAGCGAAAGCGGTAACGTTGGCGGCGGTGATATCGGTGGTGGTACCGGTACTGGAAGCGCAAACGAGGATCTAATCACCAATGCGGGAGCCGGTCTACCCGAGGGTACTGAGGGCGTATATAACGTTGATTTCACCAAGGCAACCAACGTAAAAGACGTTACCGACCAAGGCTACTATCTTGACGGATGTCCTACGGTTGGCGCACCCGGGGTATTGGTAATTCCCGTTGAGTTTAGTGACGTAACAGCTTCCTCCAAGGGCTATAGCATAGACAAGATTAAGAACGCATTCCTTAAGGACGGCGTTAACGATTATTATTCGGTATACGATTATTATTTTAAAGCGAGCTACGGCAAGCTCGCCCTTGATATCACCGTACTTGACGAGTGGTTCCGTCCCTCCAATCCCAGCACCTATTACGCAAACAAGACGATGGACTACTACGGCGAAGAGGTGTTGATAGGTGACCAAGTTGTCATCGATGAGGCATTGGCATATCTTGAGGACAAAATGGACCTCTCCAAGTTTGACAGTGACGGCAATAATATTATTGATGCAGTAGTGCTCGTTACCACTTTGGAAATTGATAGCGATACCACGTTCTACTGGGCGTACAGATATTGGAATATCTACGTAGACAGCCAAGAGAACTACTACGAATACGATGGCGTTAGTGCCAACGATTATTTGTGGGCACCTTACCAATTCTTGTATGAAAGCGAGGACGCCTTAGGTGACGTTTCCTTCACCGATACCACGGCAATGAACACCTACACCTTCATTCACGAATTTGGCCACGTACTTGGCGCTGATGACTATTATGACACGGCATACGTAAATTCACCCCTAGGTGGCTATGACGTAATGGATGCTATGAGTGGCGACCACAATCCCTACACGAAATTCAACCTCGGTTGGATTACGGAATCCCGTTTGGTAGTGGCTGAGGATACCATAACGCTAACTTTAAAAGATTTCCTCACTACCGGCGATACCATAATTTTAGCAACCGATTGGCGCGAAGATCTTGGCGCATACCAAGAGTATTGGGTGCTCTCATACTACGTAAACGACGGCTTGAACGGTGGCGACTTCGGTTACTTTGACGATGAAGGTATACTCGTCCATCACGTTAACGCATCACTCTACGTTACCGAAGAGGGTGGGGAAACCTACTATGACGTATACAATACCAACACCGATGCAAATGACGAATACGGCACCGAGGACAACCTAATCGAATACGTTACCACCCACACCGGTGATTACGTCTACTGTGTAGGCGACGCCTTCTATCCCCAAACCTCCGATCAAGGCACCTCGCTAGGCGTTACCTTCACGGTAGATAGTATAGGGGGTGGGGAGTGTACCATCACCTTCAACTAAAAACTTTGTTTTTTGGCGAATTGCATAGGAAAAGCGAAGACCTCATTCAGTCATTTACGCTCAGTAAACTCCTGTCATTCGGCTTCGCCTTTCCGTCGCACTTCATCCAAAAACCAAAGTTTTTCGTGGTCTAGGAAAAGTAAGTGGGCACTCAAACTGAACAATAAGGATTTGGCGAATTGCTTAGGAAAACCAAAGTCTATCAGAGGTTTAGGAAAAGCAAGAGGAAACCATAAACAAAAATCTATCCTTGTGAGTGAAGTGTAAGCGAAATGAGGTCGTTCCGGACTCCGCGCTCCGCACTCCGCACTCGCGCAAGCGTTGCTTCGCACTTCATCCAAAAACCAAAGTCTATCAGAGGCTTAACACAGGTAAAAATAAGAAAAAAACTAAAATTTATCCTTGTGAGCGAAGTGAAACGTAGTGAAGCCGTTCCTCACTCCGCGCTCCGCACTCCGCACTCCGTAAGGCTGTTCCGCACCCCGTAAGGCAAAACCAAAGTTTACGTTTTATTGTAAATAAAATATAAAAGGGAAAATTATGAAAAAAATGAGAAATTTAGTGCTTGTAGCACTATTAATGGTAGCAATAATGCTCTGTATGGTCTCTTGTGACCTGTTTGGTGGCTCTGACGATGACCAAATAGTGGAAGACAACGAAACCAACGTCGGTGACGGCACCGCTAACGATGACGGCGTTGTCGACCCCGAAACCCCGGTCGACCCCGAAACTCCGGTCGACCCCGAAACTCCGGTCGAACCCGAAACTCCGGTTGAACCCGAAACACCCGTTGAGCCCGAAACTCCCGTCGACCCTGAAACACCCGAGGAACCCGAAACTCCCGAGGAGCCCGAAGAACCCACGGAGCCTAGTTATCCGGGCGATAGCGAATATATGTTCACCGAGTTTTCCGAGGAAGCAAAACAATGGTATATAGATACGGTAGGATTGGTTCCACCATTCTTTCCCACGAACAATTTTAGCATTACGGACTACAAATTCACCTATACAGGTTTGGAAATGACGGTGGAGTGTCTTGACGATGCCTTATATGAAGAATATCTTAACGAATTTAGCGACTATGAATTGATTAGGGAAGTCAATGATAGTAGCAATCGCAAGGTATATGCATTTAAGAGTGGCGACACCTTCGTTGACGTAAGGAAAGACGATAGTTATCACGGATATAGTATTATTTACGTTAACACCTATATAGCAACCTATGATTTCCCTCAAGTATATTGGTGGTTAAGTTCAAGTCCCGACATCGTTGGTGGTGAAATCGAAAGATATAAAGATGGCTACGTAGAGTCATTCACGCCCACGGATGGTGAATTATTGACGATAGAAACCTTCTATTTAAGGTATAGAAGCTATTCTGTGCTCAGTTGCGAGATCGAGGGCGTGGTATACGCCTATGACGAGGATGGAATATACATAACCGACCATACCGAAAAGACCCTTTACGTTGGTTGCGACTATGGTAACGTAAAAGTAGGGCAAACGGTGCGAGTAAGGGGACGTGGAATGGAAGCAGATTATTGTATGCCCTCGCTAGAAGCAACCGAAATAGAGCTTGGTGAGGTCGATAGCGAATATCAAGTTAGCGTTGTAGAAAAGAGCATTAGCGATATTATTGCCGAATATGAGCAATACGTGCACGTTATTATAGAGCATGACGTATATAGAACGAGTGGGGTAGTCACCATTAAAAATGGCAAGTGTTATTTGGTAGATGGTGAAGATAAACTCCTTTTGAGGGAGCAAACCGCTATTAGCGAGCGTAACGCCTTTGACGTATTGGTTGGCAAAGAGATTACCCTTAACGTTGTAATAGCAAATCGCCATGATAATTTGCGACTAATGACCTTCTCTCCACTAAACGGCGAATATGCGGAAATAGATACTGGGGTAGTAGAGCCTACGCGAGTAGAAACGGATATACTCTCACTAATAGAGAATCCCCCCACGGAAAGTAGGGCTAACGTATATGAATTTAGTGGATATTGGTATGTTAGCGCCAATGGAGCTGATGCAGGCTCCGGTTGGATACGCGATGACGAAGGCAATGAAATCATCATAGACGGCCTTAGTGCCTCTAGTATGTCAATTATATGGACGGGTGATGAATACGTATATATTAACGATTATACCTATCCTAGCCTATCACTTGAAGACGACACCCAAGTAATCGTGGCCGTCGTTTATAATTCTACCTATAACGCATATTACGGTTACCTTGTAGAGATAATAGAGCAGTAAGTGCTATGCACTTGCTTTCGCCAGGTTTTTGCCAAAGCAAAATGCCAAGCAATTGGCTATAATGTGAGCAATGCGAACTATCATTCGAACAAAGTGAGTCCATGCAAAAACTAGTGCCCCGACTAGGGACACCCAAAAGAAATAGACACGCCGGTATTAACGTTTTGGAAGAATAGTGTTGTGGTCATAAGGCTTATTTGAGGTGCCGCTAATCGGGGCGCGAAAGAATGTCTCGCTCCAAAAAGTGTAATAAAAAAAGAAAACAACACGTAATAAACGATACAAGTAATCCAAGCACAAGTGCTTTGCACTTGCTTTCGCCAGGTTTGGCAGAGCCAAACTAATGCACCGACCTTGCTAAAGCAAGCCGGTTTTGTGCCCCGACTAGGGGCACCCAAAAAGAAATAGACACGCAGTTTAGCGTGTCTATTTCTTTTGGTGCCGCTGATCGGACTTGAACCGATACGATGTTGCCATCGAGGGATTTTAAGTCCCTTGCGTCTGCCTATTCCGCCACAGCGGCGAACATTTAATATTTTAGTATAATTATACGCACTTGTCAACCATTAAGAATTAAATTTAAAATATTTTGATTATTATCTTACTTATTATCAACTTCTTTCTGCGTTGACACCACTCTCTAAATGGTATATAATATATTCATCTTTTATAGAGAGGAATTGTCTAATATGGCAGATAATAATTTTTTCGGTGATCAAACCTTTACAATGGCGAGTTTTGTTAATAATAATTTGAGCTATTCACCCGGTCAAAATATGGTCTATGAGAGGGTTAACGTTGTTAAAAAGGTAAAACCCAAAGAGGCTCCCGCTCCTCAAAAGGTGGAAGAAAAGGTAGAGCCCCAACCCGTTATGCCCGCTCCCCAAAAGAAAGAGAAGAAACGCAAGGGCAAAGGCTTCGTTATAGCTATTGTTATACTACTAATAGTTGCCGTAATAGGGGTGGTTATCTATACGCAATTATTCCCAAAGGCTATCACCGAAAAGGTTGGACCTCTTACCATTGTTAGTAAAGGCAAGGAGCACCACGTTGTTGACTGCGACACCCTCGTTACCGACGTAGTCATTCCCGATTACGTAACCCACGTCGATGATAGCGCTTTTGAACGCAACAAATATTTAACCAGCGTAGTAATTGGTAAATCGGTAAAGAGCATTGGTACACGCTCCTTTTACAAGTGCGAAAGCCTAGAAAGTCTTACCTTTCACAATAACGTAAAAGAAATTGGTTTTTGGGCGTTTGGTGACTGCTTTTCCCTCGCTGAGGTAACCTATACGGGCACTTTGGAGGACTGGTGTGACATCACTTTTTCAAACTCCGGCTCCAATCCATATAGCTACGAGGCAACCTTAAACATAGGTGGAACACCCGTAACCAATCTTGTAATTCCCGCCAGCGTTACCACCATTTCTCCTTACGCTTTCTATGACACCGAAAGCTTAGTCTCCGTAACAATTCCCGACTCCGTAACCACAATAGGCGAGGGCGCATTCCAATTTTGTGAAAATCTCGAAAGCGTAAATATGGGCAACTCCATAGCAACCATAGGCAATTTCGTATTTATGGATTGCGACAGCCTAACCTCCCTAGAAATCCCCGCATCATGCATAAGTCTTGGCCGTGAAATCGTTACCGGTTGTGACGCTCTCACCTCCATAACCTTCCTTTCTCCCGGCAACTGGTATTCTCTTCATTACAAAGTAGAATACGCCTACGAAAAGTGGCAAGCAAAGACCGATGGCATTCTAACCAATTTAACCAATTCTAGCACCAATGCAGAAATGTTTTTAGGTGGGGAGAGGTTTGATTCGTATTGGTACAAAAAATAAAAAAACGCGCTATTTTGGCGCTCCCCATAGAAAATAGTTCAACCCCACTCAGTCATTTACGCCTAGTAAACTCCTGTCGTGGGGTTTTCTCATTTCCGTCGGGGAGCATCCAAACTAGCGCGTTTTTATCGGCTTAGACGTTTTGTTGAACGTGCTAGTATACACTTTTTGTCATAGACTTTTGCTTTGGTGCTAAAATCGTATGTAAAACATTTTGGCGCTATCCCACGTTAAAACCAAAACCCCGTCAGGGCGCAGTACGTCAGTACAGCAACCCTTCGGGGTTTTACTTTTGCCTTGGCTAGCATCCAAACTAGCGCGTTTTTATCGGCTTAAGTATGTTTATGGAACGTGCTAAAATCCCCTTTTTCTCATAGACATTCGCTTTTCCTAAACAGCTAGCCAAAATCCTTATTGTTCAGTTTGAGTTATTTCGCCCTAATGTTAGACCACGAAAAAAACTTTGTATTTTGGATGAATTGCGAAGTGAAGGGAAATTACTCGAGGGGAGTGTACTAGGCGTACATGACCCGAAGAGGAACTTTTTTCTTCACAAAGCAATTCGCCAAAATACAAAGTTTTTTAATATGTTCCCTTGTCTTCTTCAAGTTCTTCCCTCGTAATGCTGGTGAGTCTTAGGATTATTTCGTCTTCACGTAATTTTAGTAGTCTTAGTAGAAATTCGGTTGCGTAATCCTTGAAGGTCTTTTCATTGTAGCAAATGAAGAAGTGACTTAGTTCAAGATAGTTGTCTTCGCGTACGAAGAGCTTGAAGAATAATTTGTCTTCATTAAATTTGTTTACTAGATATAGCACTTCGTCGGTTTTGTCTAGTTTATCAAAAACGGCACGGCATTCAAAACCACCACTTGAATTGCAGTCGATTATGATGCGAATGTCATCATCAAGGTCGCCTAGGGTGACGTTTGCCGTAATCGTTAGCTTATCTTTGCCGTTGGTTAAGTACTCAAAATCCAAATTGGGCCATTCCTTTTCGAGGTCTTTTTGACAATATTTTAATGCTTTCTTTAAATCTATAGACATATCTTTTCTCCTTTTAGTAAAACGATGCTATTCGGTTAGTGATGCTAGTTTTACGAAGTTTTTGTCTTCGTTCAAATCTACGACTCTAGCAAAAAATTCACCAACAGCGGACTCAAACTCGCTCTCTTCATAGCAAAGATGGAAGTTTTCCAACTTTAGATAGTTCTTTTCTTCCGAAATATAGGCCTTGAAGTAGGGGTCTTCTTCGTTAAAAGTGTTAACCAGGTCGAGGTTTCTGGCAGTCAAAGGCAGAGTATCGAAGATGAGGGTAAACATAATGCCACCCGAACGATATCCTCTAATGCTAATAAAAATATCGTCGTCAATGCCTTTTAAGGTCAACCCGGTTGCGACAGCCTTGAAACAATCGTCTTCAAAGCCATATTCAAAGTCAAAATCGGGGTAGCGTTTGTTAATACCTTTTTGTAAATACTTTAGTGCTTTCGTTAAATTAAAGGACATATAATCTCCCTCCTTATGAATTAAGTTTATTATAATCCTAGTGTCGAAAAGTGTCAATATGCAAGTTAATTAGCCCATTTGTTATTGGTATAAATATTGAAATCAAGGCGATTATATGTTAAAATTATGACAAGTTAAAATTAGAGGTCGAAAAAAATGGATGAGAGAACCTTCTACGTTTTGGATAGCCGTGCGCAAAGCATAAATATTGCCGTATACTTGGTGTATAGGGGGCATTTTAACGATGCTAGACTGATTGAAAGTAGGCATATACCACTTTCTCAGCTTGTTGGCAAGGAGCCCGTTTGGGTGGATGCCTATCTTGGCAAGGGTAAAAAGTGCAAAGAGGTGGCGTTTTTAAGGCTTATAGAGGACGAATTGCATCTTGTCGATAGAGAGGGAAAGGAGTATGAAACTCTCATATATTCCCTCACTTTGACCGATGATTTTGATGAAAAATACATAATTTCAAGCGAAATTTCGCTTTCTACAGAGGGTTAGTATGTTTAAAGCGATTGGTGACAGAACTCAACCGGTAGCAGAATGGGTAGCAGGTTGGCTCAAAGGGAAACTCAACGAAAGGTTGCCCATTGCTTTCGAGCAAGGATATTCCCAAACCAAACTAGAGGCAGACCGAGAGATAGCGAACGAGCTTTATCGCGAGCTGATGCTCAATAAGGACTGGGAACTGCTAAATTGCTATGCCGATTTTCTGCTTAATGAAAAGAGGCCGGGTGGCTTGGCTCTTAATGCCTTGATGGTAAAGAGTATGACCACTCTTGGCTACCGTAGATGTACCTACGATCCCAGTGAGGATTGGAAGGAATTTACCGAGCGCAATTTGAACAAAAAGGTGTACGAGAAGATGGATTTCTTCAAGTTTGACCACGATTTTCCACCCATGTACGTTGGTGAAAATGAAAAGAAATTGGGCAAGGCGCGCTCCTTATATTACAAGGGAAAGCTTGCAAAAAAGGACAAGAAAAAGGAAAAATTATTACTAAAATCTGCAACCCTCGGTTACGTACCCGCCTTTAGCGAACTGGCCTTTCTTTACGAAGGAATGGGACAAATGGAGGAGTGCGTAAAATGGCACGAGGTGGGCGCAAAGTACCTTTTACAAGATTCTTGCTTATACCTTGCAAAATTAAACGAGGGAAGCGAAAAGGAATACTCCTACCTAAAAGCTTGCTACAGGGTGAGTGGCACGTACCCTTCAACTTTAATGCGCTTGGCCGAGGTTATAGAGCGCGAAATTAACAAACCCGAACCACTCGAAAACAAGAGTTTAGGCTCCCAAAATGCTGTTAGATGGGGTATGGAAAGCGTGCGCGAGCAAGAAGAAGTACTTTTTGATGCACTCCAAAGAGTAATACTCGAGTGGAGCAGTATTGAGGAGGACTCCACGGAGGAAGTTGGGAAAGCACGCACAATGCTTGCTCGCTTAACTTTAGAAAACAAGTTGCGTGTTGACGGAGTTTTAGCCTACGTTTTGCTCGCAATTTCCCCACCTGAGGACAAAAAAATCAATAACCTACTAGAGGAATATATCCAAAAAGAACTGTCACGGCTAAGGGCGAAAATCACCCCCAAGATGGAAAGGTACCTAAAGCAACTTAAGCACGTTGAAAACGAGCAAGGTGAACGTGAAAGAATACTACGTGAAAAACGTAACGAAGTGCTACGTGCCGAGCGCGAAGAAAGAGAACGTTTGGAAAAGGAGCGTAAGGCAAAACAACTTGAAGAATTTATTAGGGAAACTAACGCCGAGGTTGCACGAATCAGAGAGGAAAAACGCCTCAGCTGGGCGCGTCCATTGGATCTTGGGACCTCTCCCGAATACCCCAAACTCAAGGGTGAAACGGAGGCTAAGCACGCCGAGGCCATTGCCCTTTACCAAGAGGCACTTGACGCTAACGGCGAAGAGGATACCGTAAGCGCACTCGAACTTGCCGGTGAAGCAGGACATCCCTACGCCATTGTAGAGCTTGCCAAATACTACCACGGAGTGCGTGACGATTACGCCAAATATTGGTTGGAAAAGAGTGCAAAGCAGGGCTATGCAAATAAGATATTGTCCGGCAAGGCTTGGAAGTGGAACCTTAATTACTGCCTGGAATTTATGGCATCAAAGGACGAGGTTATCTCCTCTTGCGCCGAAAAGGCACTCCAAAAATTGAAGATAACTGTAATGACTCCCGACCAAATTGCTTCTATGAAGTCATTTGCTGACAAGGGCAATGAAGTCGCGTTCAAAACCTATCTAAATTATATTAAGTACAAGGACAAGACGGAGTGGCTAAACTACGTGTATAAGGGTGCGCTCAAAGGGGACGATGAATGCATAAAGGACTACGTTGGCGCAAAGGGTAAGATAAGCACGGCGAGTGATGCCCAATACGTAGAGCTTCTCAAAAAACTAAAAAACAGCAAGAACGAGTACGTCGGGCACCAATGGTATTACGTATATTCCGACAAAGCCCTCAGCGAGAAATTTGGCGTACAATATTCCCTTCAAACGGCCTTTAATACCTTGAAGAAGTTGGAGTATACCCGTGATCAAAACCTGAAAAAAGAGATATATCTTGAAATTGCCCATTGCTACGAAAAGGGCATAGGCACGGACGTTGCTCTATATTTCGCATCCAAATATTATCGCGGATACGATAACGAAAAAGCCAACTATTTGGAGAAGAAGTTTAATGAAAAACAAGAGCGCGAAATTCGTGAAAGAAAGGCAATAAAACTCATGGAGCAATATCCCTCAACGGCTCTTAACAACCTACTTAAAACCAATCCCACTTGGGCGAATAATATTGTTACTAAGTACAAGTCAACCGCTCCCGAAAAGTTGGAGGAGCAACTAAAAGCGCGTGACGAGTATCTCCGTTTTGGCTTTACTCTTGCCGATATGTACCTAAGTGACGGCACCTTTAACGAGTACCAAGTTAGGGGCGCCTATATAAGAAAGAAACGCGAGCAAGAGGAAAGGGCAAAGAGGGACGCCGAAGAGCGGGCAAGACTCCAAGAACTAGAGGAGCAAAACACGCGAATACAAAAGGAATTGGACCGTCTTATTAAGGAACAAAATGCACCTAAGAGCGCTTTAACTCCTACGAGTGTTCCCGCTCCTAAAACCAGCCAAACGGCTAAAAATACCAACAATTCGGTATCTACTGCTACCAAAAAGCAACAAGAGCAGGAAGCTATTGCAAAAGTGCGTGCAAGGTACGGTTACGTAGAAAACAATAAATTCTCCGAACAGGAAGAGTACTTTTTCAAAATTTGCTCAAACGAAGAAACTTGTGGCAAAGCCTATAAAATAATGAACGACAGAGAGGCTCTTGGCAAGCTCTACGGAGTTCCCCCGGAGCGTGTTATCAGCGCCTATGATTTTGCATTTTTACTCAAGCAAAAAATAGAAAAGGTGGTTGGTTGTTGTCCCGAGGTGGAACCAAAGGGAATAGGCTATGGCATAGATTATTACAAATATGCAGAGCGTGACCTTGCCGGGGTACCTTGCTATGGTAAGGCGTTGGGGCTGGAGGTAAGTTTTGTTCAAGACATACGTTACAATAATATAACTACCGCACCGACTTCAATGGACTTGTTTTACGATGAGTACCAAAAGTTCCATTCGGAAGAAATTTCCAAATTCGTGGACTTTGGTGATTATGCACGCGAAATGGGGCTAAACCACGCGGTCTATTCTTTGGAGCGCGAGGAAGTAAGCAACGGCAAGTCCGCTGCGCGAAAAATTACTCGTGCGATTGCTAAGGAACTTTTAAAGCACTACGTTGTTACTCAGTATACTGCTTTTGGTACGCGCAAGGGTTTTAAAAAGTATTACTACGGCACGTTATTTGTTCCCACCGGATTGGATATTACTTTCAACTTTTGGGGTAACGATTAAAGGTCAAGCGAAATGGTATTTTTGGATAGACTGTCCCAAAACGGGGACAGTCTATTTTTCTAACGCAAAAAAGTGTTGATTTTTGACAAAAGTGTTGATATACTAAATTCACAAAAACAAAAGAGGAAAGCACAATGCAAAACTTAGAGGTATCAGCAGTTATGGATTTCAACCAAGAAAATGAAAAGACCAACGAAGCCAAGAGCCGTGCTCAAAGGAAAAAGATAAACTACAATTCCACCTCGGCAAGCGTGGTGGTGGGCATAATTATGGTTTGTGCCGTAGTAGCATTCGTTAAACTTTTTGTAAACAATATTTTTTAATTTTTCGTTATTAAACCTTTATTACGTGTGCACGTATTTGTGCAATCAAATTTTATTCGTACCAAACGTCGATTTCAACGTTGACAATTTCGCTTTCGTAGAAACGCTCAAAGCATTCTAGGAAGTATTCTTCACGCTCCTCGTCATATCCAACTTGGGTAATGCGAGTGTGAATTTCATCGTCAACGGTTTTAATAACTACCCGTCTATCAAGAAATTTCTTAAAGGGATTGCCGGGGGTGATGCGAAGCTTTACGACGCCATTTATTTTACAATCCTCTCTAACGAATGGTAGGGGAATGAGGGCGAGAGTTTTGGGAGTGTCCATTTCTTCCCTAAGGTACAGGACTTCGAGCGCGCTACTTGCATGCTCCATGAAATATTCCAGCTGTGAGGTATTTGAAACGAGTAGCGAGGTCGGTCTTACGCCGTAAAAAACGCTGGTGTCGTCAAGGATTAAATCTTTGGAGAGGATGTTTATGCTCTCAAGGTTATAGGCGTGTGCAAAGGCTTGGGAGCCAACGCTAGTCAAGTTTTTGGAAAGGTTTAGTGACTTAATATTGCTCTTAAAGAAGGCCTGTCTACCAATTTCTTTAATGGCTGGAAGGGATACTTTTTCTATACCACTGCCGAGGAAAGCGCGATCATTAATAACCTCTACGCCGTTAAGATTAATGTCTTTTAGCGAGCTGGTGCCTTGGAATGCTTCTTCACCTATCACTTTGAACTCAAAGCCAACCACCTCTTTTAGTGAAACTGCGCCACTCAAAAAGGCGCGAGGAAGGGTGTAGGGAGAGGCAATATCAAAGGTGAATTTTTCGAGGGAAGTGGCTCTATGAAATGCGCTTTCAGCCTTTTCAATATCGACGTCACCTTTAATGGTAAAGTGAGTAAGTGCCTTTGCGCCACTCAAATATTCTCTTTCCATAATTGCACTTTCTTTGTCGGCAATAATGCAGTTTGGGGTATCAAGATTGTAATATATGTCACTCAAACTCTCACATTCTGCGAAAGTAGAAGCAGAGAAGAGGTATTGTGGTTGGGTGAACGTAACGCTCTTTAGGTTCTTTGCAAAGGCTAGTCCATAGCGCCCGATGAAGCGACAAGCAAGGGTGAGGTTAGTAAGTTTTTCACAACCCCAAAACACGCTGTCAGCAAGGTTTTTTGCACCCACGTAATCAATAGCCAAGTTCTTACAATTTTTGAACGTTGCGTTACCAATCATAAACAAGTTATCGTCAAGGTTAATGCTCCTCAATCTACTACAATTCCTAAAAGCATTTTCCCTAATATGTTTCAAATTCTTTGGTAGGCTAACTTCTTTTAACTTGAAAGAATTTGTAAAGGCGCAAGCAGATATTTCTCTAAGAGGTAACAATTCACCGTGCGAGGTATCGCCGGGGTCGTTAACTCGGTAAATGTTTTTAATTTTTAGTGCCACCATCGTGTTGTCCTTGCACTCGTCGAGAACGGCAACTTCCTGACCACTACTATAGGTAGAGGTAATTTGGAAGAGATCCTCTCCCACCAGTTCGGCAATTTTTTCACACTTGCGCTCTATGGAATCGCTTTCAGCGAGGAAGAGGACGGTGTCGGGGAATGCGCGCTCGAATAGTGAAAGGGTATAGTCGCTAACGGAACGCCCCTCGGCTTTCAAATCTTGTAACATTCTTGCGCCACTGGTTACGTTTTTACCATCAAGAGGAATATTAATTGAGAAAAACTGCTTGTCGTTTTCCAGCACGTACTCAATTTCCTTGTTGCAAGCGGGGGATAGTACGGAGTTTTCGCTCAGGTAAAAAATGATACCTTTGCATTGGAATTTTGAAATATAAGTTTCGGCAATATGCTCCCAATTTTCGCCAATATGCATGTCGCTATCGTACCAAATATTAATGCCTTTGTCCTCAAGAAGGAGGATATCTTTTAGCACCTTTTTGTAATCCTTATGTGAATAGGAAACGAAGTAATAATCTTCCTTAAACGTGGTGGGAAGAACCTCTTTAGAGAGGTCGGCGAAGGAATTTGATGATTCAACTGCGAGGATTTTTTCTTGAAGTGTGAGCATATTTTTACTCCAAATATATATTATTGGTATTATATCACGAAAACCCAAAACTCACAATAGTGGAAATGCAAATGATATTATTTAAGAAATATTGCACCTATGTTCCCATTTCTGCATATTTTAAAAGGAGGAGAATAGAATATGGATATAAACGAATACATAAAGCGCAAGAATAAGGGGAAGCGGGAGAGTATGACGCCGGAGGAAGCAATAATGAAGTACTCGAAAATGGACGAAGCCAGCCTTATGCAAGAACTATTCAAAACGGCAGAAGAGGGTAGGCGAAACGGTGAACTTGACAACGGAGTATTGGACGGCTTTTTGGAAAAGATGTCCCCCCTTCTTTCAAAAGAGCAGTCGGAGAGAATGAAGGAACTAATAAACGGGCTAAAAAGGTGAGTATGGATATAACGCAAATGTTACCACTTTTAATGATGATGAACGGTGGTAAGGGGCAGGGTGGTGCGCCTGATATGAGCGCGCTTTTAAGTATGCTTGGTGGAGGCTTTGGCGGTAAGTCAAAGCCTAGTGCCGGTGGTGGTTCAATGCCCGATATGGCAACGCTTATGCAAATGATGTCATTACTAAATAATGGAGGAAAGGGCAACCAAAGTAATAAATCCAGCAACGCAAACACTAGTGAACGCGTTAAACCACTAAATCCCGACCTCAGCAACATTGTCGGCATGCTCAGCCCCGAAATGCTCTCCATATTATCTAACCTTGCACGAGGGAAATAAAATCTTAAAAAACATTTACTACGTCAGTAATAAAGTATTAATTTTGCGTTCCTAATTTTTAAATGGTTTAGTGAAAGCTGGATTTATGGGCTTTCACTAAACTTTCACTTGACTAATTTTTACTTTTGTTTTACAATATATTTACTAAGTTTTTAATAACAAAATATACTAAAGGTGACTATGAGATTAGACCAAAACGTGAACTCCGTTATCAACGAAATCATGGCTGGCGACAGCTCTTGCGTTTTCCTCTTTGCAGGCGATGAATTAAATAAAGAAGACTTCGTTTCCGAGCTTGCCAATAGGTATTTTAAGTATTTTTGGTTTTCCCCAAAATTGGACGATATGTATGAGCTCTGCATGACGCTTGCCGACCGTATTATGTATGACGATCCTCAAAAGAGGTTGCGTCTTCGTCAGTTGCTATTCTGCCAATCACAATACAACGGACCAAAGACCGTTATTAGAATGGTTCTCGACTACATTAAGAGTTTGAAGAGAGAAGTGCTCGTTGTTTTTGAAAATATGGATCTTTTGGGCGACGCCTACGACTATAGTTTACTTCGTTATTTTATTAACAACGCCCCTCATAACCTAAAAGTGTTGGTATCTGCAAACGTATTTTTGCACATTGGGTTGTACGGCTTTGAGCCAAGATACCCAATGTTGATTGACTCCAACATACTTTCGACCAAGGGTGACGAATACAGTTTTGAAGAGTATCTTTCGGACCTAGACGCCCCCCAAGTTGCCTTCCTAACCTATATTGCTAAGGCAGGGATGATGTCGGAAAACAGATTGAATGAATTCTACCCCGAGGGTGTAAGTATATTAAGATATTTGTCGCATAAGGGCGTATACGTATTTGCACGTGCACGTTTAACGCACGCCGACAGAGTATATCTCTTTGACGAGGAATTCCAAAATTATTTGCTTGGTATAGCTGAAAAATACGCACCATATCTTGGTGAATATGCCTCAACTGACGTTGTTGACCTAATCGTTAGTGGCATCACCGAGCAAAATCACGATTATTTCGAATATTTGAGTTTTGCAATAAAGAGGAAGAGCTATGCTCATGCTGAAAGGGCGGTAGACAACATTTTCCATTGTCCCAACCATATTCCCAAGATTCCTAATTACATGAAAAAGCACGTTGAGTTGCTTGCTTTAACACCCAATAAGGAATATCCCTTGATTACGGCGTTCAAGGCTTGTCTTGACGTAACTCACAATAGGGCAACCGAGGAAACCCTAGAGGATATTGGCGCATTAAAGGCATATTTTAAAGAGCAAGGCGACGTAATAGCGTATGGTATACTTTGTACTGCCGAGTGTCAATTGTACGACAACCTAGGTAATACGGAAAAGGTTATGGAAATCATTAACGAGGTTAAAGGCATTAAGGATATTGGAGAGAGGTGGAAGTATCTTTACGTAATAGTCCTTCTTATGATGCCAAACTTCCCACGTTATACCTCTTTGAAGGCTAGCGAAATAGAGGCTTTGCTATCCAACCCCGCAGTTACCGATGAATTTTGGTATTTTAAGGCTGTTGAGGACCTCGGTTTCTATTATTATACACTTGGTAACTATCGCAAATCTTTGGCGATGGCAAACAGTTTGCACGAGCTACTGCCCAACTACGTTGTACCGCCAAGACTTGTTGCAATGTGTTACTATGACATTACCGACCTTGCAGTAGTGGAAAAGAAGGTTGACGAAGCCCTCAATTTCTCCATCGAGAACGGACTTGAAGAGGAACTTCATATGCTATACACGGCAAAGTCACTAATATACGCCTACCGTGGCGAGAGGGACAACTCTACGAAATATAGCGACTTGTCCTTGCAAAAGCTAAGCCCCGAGGATAGTTACGAGAAGTTCTTTACCATAATGATTAGGGTATGGCAACACGCAAGAGTGGGAGAACACGCCTATGCACGCGCACTAGGTTCGGTATATCTTGCATACGCACGCTCTAGGGCACCCGAATACGTTCCCTTTATGCTTTCTGCCCTAGGCTACGCACTATTCAAAATGGGAAGTGTGGAAGAAGCATATTCACTCGCAAAGGAAGCCATTAGAACGGGTGAAAATCGTTCGGTTGCTTGGCTGATGTGCATGGGAATTGCAACCAACTATCTGCTCTACAAGAACGATTTAAAAGAAGTAGAGCTACTAATTGGTAACATAATTAAGGCTGCAAACACTCACGGCATGTTAAAGTTAATAGTGGACTTTGCAATCGACGTTTTTGCACCAATTTTGGATTATGCGGAAAATAATGGCGTTGAACCCCAAGCAATAGCCGAAATTCTTTCACAAGTACGTCTAAAAGAGGGCAAGGAAGAATCTTCTGCAAGCGTAAAGATAAACATGTTTGGTGACGTATACATTACTGTTAACGGCAAAGAGCTACAATGGAAGACTAGGAAGAGCAAGGATTTGTTCTTGCACTACGTACTAGCCGGTGACGTTGGCATAGATCGTAACGTTATACTGGATTTCCTATGGAAGGATTACTTGTATGAAAGCGCCATAAACAACCTTAAGACGACCAATAACATTATTAGAAAGACGCTTGACGGCGCAGGTGTAAAGTATAAGATAAGCTATATCAACTCACGTTATTCCATAAAGGTGGAAAACTTGGATAACGATTACGTAAAGTATAAGATGCTTGTTGAAAACTACGGCAAGGAGCCGGATATCCTCGTTAAGGCAGAAATCATGGACGATATCCTAAAGATATACAGAGCAGATTTCGCTTTGGACATCGCCTATAGCGATTTTGAACACGAAAGGGTAAGTATAAAGCAAGAATTGGTCATCAATATGATTAAGCTCATACGTGGACTTGCAAAGGCAGGGGAATACGTAGAGAGCAAGCGTTTCTTGAACTCACTCATTCTAATCGATAGAGATAACGATTATAACCATATGGTATATGAACTTGATAAATTTATTAATCTAACCAAATAGGTGCGCTATGAATTTTACTACGGAATGGAAAGATTATAAAGTAATTGCTACCGGTAACGGATATAAGCTGGAAGATTTTGGTGGTATCGTGCTACTTCGTCCCGATCCCCAAATTATCTGGAACGCACCCTTCGATATGCGTGCTTACAAGGGACTACACGCTGTGTATGAAAGAAGTAGTACCGGCGGCGGGGAGTGGATAAAGCTAAAACCCATACCCGAGGAGTTCAATATTCATTGGAGAGAGTTAAAGTTTTCCTTGAAGCTTATGGGCTTCAAACATACGGGAGTTTTCCCCGAGCAAGCCTACAACTGGGGCAAGATGCAAGAGCTAATAAAGGGAGCTAATAGGGAAATAAAGGTGCTAAACCTTTTCGCCTATACGGGTGGCGCGACCATAGCTTGTGCTAGTGCAGGCGCCAAGGTAACCCACGTTGATGCCGCAAAGGCAATGTGCGAGCGTGCCGGCGTAAATGCTAGGATTTCGGGCTTAAAGGACAAGCCTATCAGATACATAGTGGACGACTGCTTCAAGTTTGTAGAAAGGGAAATCCGTCGTGGCAACAAGTATGACGCTATTATTATGGACCCACCAAGCTACGGCAGAGGCCCAAGAGGGGAGATGTGGAAGATAGAAAACAAACTTTTCGAGCTTGTTGAACTCACCTCCAAGGTGCTTTCCGACGATCCGTTATTCTATCTTATAAACAGCTATACGACCGGGCTTCAACCAAGCGTTATGAGTAACGTATTGGAATTGGTGTTTGGAAATCAACCTCATTTTTGTAATTCTTATGAAATCGGCTTGCCAACCGAGCAAAAAAACATTATACTACCTTGCGGAGCAAGCGCTATGCTTGAATTTGGGAAATAATTATGGAAAAATTCGACTACAAAGACCTTAACATCGTATATGAAGACAACCATATAATAGTTGTCGTAAAGCCCCAAAATCTACCCACTTGTGGTGATGAAACCGGTGATGATAATCTTCTTGACTTGCTAAAAGCCTACGTTAAAGAGAAGTATAACAAGCCGGGTGAGGTATATCTTGGACTAATACATCGCCTAGACCGTCCTACCGGTGGCGTAATGGTATTTGCACGCACTTCCAAATCCGCAAGCAGACTTAGCGAAAACGTAAGAAACGGCGAAATGGAAAAACGCTATCTTGCAGTTACCGTAGGCGTACCGAGGGATAAAAAAGGTATGCTCGTTAACGGCCTAATCAAAGACGAAAAGCGTAATATGGTAACCGTTGTTCCCGTACGTATGGAGGGCGCAAAACAAGCCGTATTAGAATACAAAATCGTTGACCAAAAGGACGGCAACCCCAAAATTGCACTTCTTGACGTCAACCTAATAACGGGCAGAAGCCACCAAGCACGCGTACAGCTTAACACCATAAATTGCCCCATCTTCGGCGATTATCGTTATGCTCCCAGCAAATCACCTCGTGGCTATAACCTAGCGCTTTGGGCATACGAACTTCGTTTTCCACATCCCGTAACCAAGGAAATTATGGTTTTCAGGGTAAATCCTCCGCTGGAAGAGGTGCCGTGGAATATATTTGATATAGCCACCAAACTCTCCATCATTAAATAGACCTCGTATTTTGGCGAACTACTTTAGGAAAGTTTACCCTTCCTAAGTCATTTACCTCTAAGTAAACTCCTGTCGGGCGGGCAAACCGCTCGACTTTTTTGTCCCAAAGTCTTCGCGGAAACTTTCCTTTCGTATTTCATCCAAACTACGAGGTCTAACACTAGTAAAAACGCGTTATTTTAGCGAACAACTTCACAAAAGACAAAATCCCTCCTCGGTCATTTACGCCAAGTAAACTCCCGTCGGAGGGATTTTTTTTGCTCGTTCTTCATCTAAACTAGCGCGTTTTTAAGAGGCTCGTCAATGGTGAGAACAAACTCAAACTTTGTTCTTTTCCTTGTGAGTGAAGCGTAAGCGTAACGAAGCCGTTCCTCACTCCGCGCTCCGCACTCCGCACTCGCAAGCGCGCTGTTCCGCGCTCCGCACTCCGCACTTAAATAAATCCTTGTGAGTGAAGCGTAAGCGTAACGAAGCCGTTCCTCACTCCGCGCTCCGCACTCCGCACTCGCGCAAGCGTTGCTCCGCACTTATATTGTCCAAACTACGAGGTCTAATGCTTTGTTTTCTTTTCCAAACGTTTGACTCTGTTTGTTAAGTGCTATATGATATAGCCATGCGAATTACACTCGGCGATCACTTTACCTACAAGAAGTTACTACGTTTTACCTTGCCTAGTATCGTTATGATGATATTTACTTCCATCTATAGCATTGTAGATGGTCTTTTTGTATCTAATTTTGTGGGTAAAACTGCCTTTACCGCCGTTAACTTCATATTCCCACTTATTATGCTTCTTTCCACCATAGGCTTCATGTTTGGTGCAGGTGGTTCTGCGCTCATTTCTAAAACCATGGGCGAAGGGGATAACGAAAGGGCCAATAGGCAGTTTAGTTTGCTTGTTATCGTCACCTTTGTCTTAAGCGTAGTTCTTGCCGTGTTGGGCTTTGTATTTTTAAGGGATATAAGCCATCTTTTGGGCGCAAGAGGGCAGATGTTGGAAGACACCGTGACCTATGGACGCATAATTCTAATTTCACTTCCCGCCTTCAGTTTGCAAAACGCATTCCAATCATTTTTCGTGACTGCGGAAAAGCCTGCGCTAGGGTTATTGTCTACCATAGGCGCCGGGATAACGAATATTGTTTTGGACGGCGTATTAGTTGGGGCCGTAGGTATGGGACTTGTGGGAGCTGCTATTGCAACGGCACTCAGCCAATGTGTAGGTGGCATATTTCCAATAATTTATTTCCTATTACCCAACAAGAGTTTGCTTCGTTTGGGCAAGCCGGTATGGGATGGTAGGGGGCTAATTAAAGCGACCATCAATGGCGCAAGCGAACTTCTCAACAACGTATCTATGAACCTTGTCGGTATGCTCTACAACGTTCAACTCTTAAAGTATGCAGGTGAAGACGGCGTTGCGGCGTATGGCGTAATAATGTACGTAAGCTTTATGTTCGTTGCCGTATTCATTGGTTATTCCATAGGAAGTGCGCCCGTTATAGGATATCATTATGGTGCAAAGAATAGGGATGAATTAAAGAATATATTAAAGAAATCCAGCGTTATAATCGGCGTAATGTCGCTTGCGATGTTCGTTTTAGGCGAGGCGCTATCGGGCGTTATATCCAACGTATTCGTGGGCTATGACGAGGCACTCCTTGCCCTTACCAAGAGGGGGTTCCTAATTTACTCGGTTGCCTACTTAGTAATGGGCTACGGCATATTTGCCTCGGGGTTCTTTACAGCCCTAAGTGACGGATTAACAAGTGGTTTGATATCCATTTTACGTACTTTGGTATTCCAAACTTTGTGTATCTATTTGCTTCCATTGGTAATGGGTGTTGACGGAATTTGGATATCCGTCTTCATTGCAGAGGGGCTAGCGCTAATAGTTTCTCTAATTTTACTCGTTTTAAAGCGCAAAAAATACGGCTATATGTAATGTTAGAATACGCTCGTTTTATGCTTAATACCTACGACGTAGGTATTTTCTTTCATATACTCTTGACTTTTGCCCCCTAGAAGACTAAAATATATGTAATATATTTACGTGTCGATAGGAGGGGATTATGAATCGTAAGTTTTGGACGATACTTATATCCGTTTTACTAATTTTCACTTTATTTATCACCAACGTAACGCCATAAGAGAAAGCAAAAAAATGATTAAAGAGAACGTTTTGTTAAAAATATATCAAAGGAATGGGGATAGCCTTTACTTTGGAGCTTATCCCCAAACCGAAGTCAGCGATAGTGGGCTAATAAGTGTGCTAAACAATAGCGTTGATGCCTTACCCACCCCGAAAAAGGCGGGAGAATGGACTTCCTACGGCTACTACGTGAGTGGTATGGCTAAAGATTGTATGTGGTACGTTGATAAAGAGTACGATGGCAAGAGGTATCGCGGAGTATATTTTACCTCCTATCGTCCCGATGATACGACCTCTGCGAGCTGTGTTGATAACTCTCGCCAGTACGATAACGGATACGCTTTGAGCAAGGTATATTGGTTCAAATTTGAGCCTATTAAGTGGCAAATTATTGGTGAAAAGGAGGGAATTGTACTGGTACTTGCCGAAAAAATATTAGATTCAGGTGAGTTTTATCCCTTGGAAAACGGAACGACACAACCTATCAATAATTGGGAGTATAGCAGTATTAGAAAGTGGTTAAACACTACCTTTTATAACACAGCGTTTAACGACTTGGAAAAGGCTGTTATATCAAGAACGGCTTTGGATAATAAGACCACCGCGAAAACCAACGAGGACGGAAGAAATCGTTACGCAACCAACCAAAACGACACCATAGACAACTTGTTTTTGTTGTCTTACAAAGAGGTTAATAGCCTAGATAACGCACGCCAAAAGGAGGCTACCGATTACGCAAAAGCACAAGGTGCGAGTGTTAATAATCTAGGAAAGGGTTGGTGGTGGTTACGTTCTCCGTTCTACTTGGAGGGCAAATACGTAGCATTTGTGTCCTCGGACGGAAATGCGGAATTTAATAGGGCGGTAACCAGTACCGCCGAGGGCATTGTTCCTGCGCTGGCGATAAAACTTTAATAGGTCTATTAATTATTAAAAGAGAGCTTAGCTCTCTTTTTTATTTATTTGCAATTGTACTCACGGCTTCCAGTAGGGTATCGATATCGCTTTCCGTGTTATTGTAGCCAATGCTGGCACGAACGGCGCCTTGGTTTAGGGTGCCTTGTTTACGGTGTAACAGGGGTGCACAATGAATGCCGGAGCGCACGCAAATTCCGTACTTTTGGTCGAGGGCGTCGGCGACTTCGGTGGATGGCGTTTTGCCCAAATTAAAGGAAATTACGCCGTTTGGAGAGGTGGTATAAAGCCTTACACTTGGTATTCTTTTTAACCCCTCTAAAAGCGTGGTTGAAAGCCTATTTATCTTCCTTTCAATTTGGTTAAAGTGGGAATAGGTAAAGTCTATGCCTTCCTTCAAAGCAACTATTCCGGGAACGTTAATTGTACCTGCTTCATACCCTTCGGGCGCACTAATTTTTTGGCTGAGGGAGGCGCTGTCAACACCCGTTCCGCCATAAATTAATGGTGTTAATTCAACTCCCTTTTTAAAGACCAAAAAGCCCGTTCCTTGCATTCCGTGTAGGCCCTTGTGGGCAGGGGATGCAAGGGCTGTTACGTGGTCGTAACTACTTTTTACGTGTCCAAGGCTTTGGGCACAGTCAACGATAAACGGGATGCCATAACTTTCAAGTAACGAACCCAAACTCTCAATATCTTGAATTGTGCCCGTAACGTTACTCATCTCTTGAAGTACGACTAAAGAGGTGTTTTTAGTAATTTTTCTTTCTAGGTCTAGTGGGGTTATCAAATCGTTTTTCGTTGACAAATAACTAACCTTTGCACCCTTGCTTTTTAACCTTTCAATAGGTCGCAAAACCGAGTTATGTTCGTAAACGGAAGTTATGATTTCACCACCCTTATAAAGTCCAAAAATGGCAAGGTTAAGGGCTTCGGTACAACTCTTTGTAAATACAACTTCGCCACTAAAAGTTATGTCCCGAATGCTGTCCCTACATTCTTCTATTTTAAGTCCTGCCCTTAAGCTTTCTTTATGGCTACCGCGTCCGGCATTTGCACTTCTTTTTAGTTCTTTTTCTACTGCACGAATTACTCGCCTTGGTTTGTAACGCGAGGTCGCAGAGTTATCAAGATATATACACGAGTTCAAGTTTAACATAATATAGTGTATTGTGGAGAGTGCTTTTTATGAACAACCTAATTCCTTTCAAGTCCAGAGCAGAGGCTATAAGGCTTTCGCGTGCGCTCACAAGAAAGCGCATAGCTCACACCGTTATTAACACGCCGAGAAGTTTGGGTGTCAGTTGTGGATTATCGGTATTATTTTATTCAGCGTCACTGGAAATTGTGAATGCAACCATATCGGAGCTGGGATTACAAACGGGGCAGGGTATTTTTAAACGATAATATTAAAATACTTTTACTTTTAGATAAGTTTATTGTATAATAAACGCGTGAATATGAATAATATACTGGAAAAACTAAAAATTGCCCATCCGACTGCGGGCTGTGAGCTGGAGTATAGTACGCCTTTTGAGTTGCTGGTTGCAGTAATACTATCTGCGCAATGCACCGACAAACGCGTTAATATTGCAACGCGCGAGCTGTTCAAGGTATACAATACACCGGAGCAATTCGCATCTCTCACTCTTGACGAACTCAAGCCCTATATTTTTAGCTGTGGGTTCTACAACAACAAGGGCTCCAACATAATTGATATGAGCAAATCTCTTATGGAAAAGTTTGGTGGAGAGGTTCCTCGCACGCTTGAAGAACTCATATCACTTTCCGGGGTAGGCAGAAAGACTGCGAGCGTAGTGTTGTCCGTTGCCTTCGATATCCCCGCGATGCCGGTTGATACTCACGTGTTTAGGGTGTCGAGAAGGATAGGGCTAGCTGAAGGTGAAACGGTAGAAAGGGTGGAGCGTGAGCTTATGGACAAGTTCTACAAGAAGGACTGGAACGCCCTTCATCACACCCTCATATTCCAAGGAAGATACGTGTGTAAGTCACAAAAGCCCGACTGCGAGCATTGTGCGATAAAAGAAGAATGTAGGTACTACAAGGAGAAATAATATGTTTTTGGATATTGCAATCATATATTGTAAAGCTGGTAATGGTGGCGATGGTGCAGTTGCATGGCATCGTGAGAAATACGTTGCAACCGGTGGTCCCGATGGTGGTGACGGTGGCAATGGTGGAAGCATATATTTCCAAGCCGATCGTTCTATGAACACCCTTATTTCTTTTAGATATACCCAACACTTCAAGGCCGAAAACGGAGCCAATGGTTCTGGTAAGAATTGTAGTGGTAAGGCCGGCAAGGACCTAATAATTAAAGTTCCCTGTGGCACCATAATTAGAGATGCCGAAAGTAACGGTATCATAGCCGACGTTTTCAACGACGGAGAAAAGGTTCTAATCTTCAAAGGTGGCCGTGGTGGCCGTGGTAACGCTCGTTTTGCAACACCCACTCATCGTAGCCCCGGCTACAGTGAACACGGCGAAAGAACGGAAACTCGCAAAATTAAGCTAGAGCTAAAAACAATAGCCGATGTTGGCTTGGTTGGGTTCCCAAACGTAGGAAAATCCACACTTCTTTCCGTAATTTCTGCAGCGCGTCCAAAGATTGCAAACTACCATTTTACTACGCTTTCACCCAATCTTGGAATGGTAGAATACTATGGTGACAGCTTTGTCGTTGCCGACATTCCGGGACTAATCGAGGGCGCAAGCGAGGGTGTAGGACTAGGTCACAGCTTTCTTCGTCACGTTGAACGAGTAAGGCTAATCGTTCACCTTTTGGACATTTCCGGTAGTGAGGGACGCAACCCCCTTGAAGACTACAAAGCAATTCGCAAGGAGCTTGAAAACTACAGCATAGAATTAGCAGGGCTCCCAGAAATTATAGTTGCTAACAAGTGCGATCTACTCTATGGTGATGAAACTACCATTGCCGATTTGGAAGCTATGACGGGAAGCAAAGTGCTACAAATTTCTGCAGCTACTACCGAGGGTATTCAAGAACTCAAAAAGGCTATTGCAACCAAACTCCAAGAGCTTCCACCCGTTGCACCCTTGGAATTTGAGCCCTTCACCTATGAAGAGAAAGACCGCTCATCCTTCGAAATTAACGTTGAAAACGGCATATATTACGTTACCGGTGGATACGTTGAAGAGCTTGCTCGTCGCGTAGTTTTGAATGATTACGATTCTTTCCGTTGGTTCCAACGTTGCTTGCGTGACAAAGGCGTTATTGATGCATTGAAAGAAGCCGGTATGCAAGATGGTGATACTGTGTGTATTATGGATGTTGAATTTGAATACACCCTCTAAAACGCGTTATTTTAGCGAACAACTTCACAAAAGACAAAATCTCTCCTCGGTCATTTACGCCAAGTAAACTCCCGTCGGAGGGATTTCTTTTTGCTCGTTCTTCATCTAAACTAACGCGTTTTATCCGTTAAAATATTGTTTAGTTTTATCCTTGTGAGCGCAACGTAGTGGAGTGAGGTCGTTCCGCATTCCGGACTCCGCACTCCGCACTTTAATAGACTTTGTTTTTTGGCGAATTGCATTGTGAAGAAAAAAGTTCCTCATCGGGTCATGTACGCCTAGTACACACCCCTCGAGTAATTTCCCTTCACTTCGCACTTCATCTAAAAACCAAAGTCTATCAGAGAGTTTACAAAAGTAAAAGTAAGAAAAAAACTAAAATTTATCCTTGTGAGCGAAGTGTAACGGAGTGAAGCCGTTCCGCGCTCCGCATTCCGGACTCCGCCCTCGCGCAGGCGTTGCTCCGCATTCCGCACTTAATATCTATCCTTGTTTGCGTAACGTAGTGTAGCAAAGCCGTTCCGCGTTCCGCGCTCCGCACTCCGCACTCGCGCAAGCGTTGCTCCGCGCCTAATAATATGTATTTGCATATTGACATTTGAGCAATTTTATATTACGATAAATGTAATATAAATTGTTCCTTCTAGGGGTATCAGCAATGTTAAAAAGAAAGATTTTGGTTTACGTTATCGTACTCGTACTCGTGCTTGTTGGTTTTACGGCATTGGTTTCTTGTGGAGAAGAGGATGGTTATACTGGTGACTCTTGTCAATGTATTGATGGCGACCACAACCACAATTGCGACCTTTGTGGTAGTAGGTTGACCTCTTGTAGGGACTATACGGAAGACCACTTGTGTGATATTTGCGAAAAGGTATTGAGCGCATGCTATGACGATAGTCAAGACCATCGTTGCGACTATTGTGGCATAATCCTAAGTGAATGTGTGGATGAAAATAGCAATCATAGGTGCGACCTTTGTTATAGGACGCTAACGTTTTGTAGCGACGAGGATAGTGACCACGTATGTGACTGTTGTGGTAGTGTAGTTAGCGAATGTATAGACGAGAATGACAACAAGCTTTGTGATATTTGTTATTCTGGCTACTGTGAGGACAATGATGACGATAATATTTGTAACCTCTGTGGTTTGGAATTCACGCTCGTTGACAATGCTACTTACGAAGTAAGTAGTTATCTGTGGTTTGGGAGGAAAATAGTAATACCGGCTTATTTTAATGGTAAGAAGGTTACTAGCATAAAGGACAACGCATTTAGTAATGACACTTCGCTTGAAAACATAGAAATTGGAAGATTTATCAAAGAGGTAGGCGACGGAGCATTTTATGGATGCACTGCGCTCACGGATATTACAATTGGAGAGAGTGTAGAAAGCATAGGGGAACTCGCATTCCAAAATTGTTATTCTTTAGCGAATATTGTAGTGGATGAAAACAATGCGAATTATTCTAGCATAGATGGAAACCTATACTCTAAAGACGGCAGTGTGCTATTACAATATGCAATTGGTAAGAGTGAGGGAAGTTTTGTTTTGCCCTCATCGGTTACGAGCATAAGCGATGGTGCGCTAAATTATTCTACCTCTCTTACTAGCATAACGGTAGAGGAGGGCAACCTATCATACTCCTCTATTGATGGCAACTTGTACTCTAAAAACGGCAAGGTTTTGTATCAATATGCATTGGGTAATACTCAAGAAAGTTTTGCTATACCCACCTCGGTAGAGAGCATAGAAAGTGTGGCTTTTGCATTATGTGATACGCTAAAAAGCATAACGATACCCGACTCTGTGGAAAGTATTGGTGACAAAGCATTTTCGGGTTGTGTTTCTCTTGAAGAGGTTGTCATACCCAACTCGGTAGAGTATTTGGGTGCTAGCGCATTTTCCAACTGTCGATCCTTAGAAATGGTGGTGCTAGGTAACTCGTTATCAAACATTAACATTGGTACCTTCTCTAATTGTAAATCTCTACTAAGCGTAGTAATACCAACGTCGGTTAAGAACGTAAGGTATATGGCGTTTTATGCTTGCGACGAACTAAGTAACCTATATTATTATGGTATGGAGGAAGATTGGGGCGAAATTTCCATAGATGGTTCTAATGATGCTCTAACCGATGCAACGCGTTACTATTACTCGGAAAACGCTCCTACAGTAGAGGGGGTAAACTGGCATTACGTTGCGGGTGAAATCGTACTTTGGCACGTATTCCATTTTGATACCAACCGCGACCACGCTTGTGATATTTGTGGTGAGCCTGCAAGCGTATGTAAGGACGAAAACGAAGACCACAGTTGTGATATTTGTAACAAGGAATTAACCCAATGCGTTGACGAAAACGAAGACCATGACTGCGATATTTGTGGTACCGAGTTAACCAAATGCGAAGACAAAGACAACGACCATTTGTGTGACGTTTTCGGGGATAAAATAACCGATTGCCGTGATTATGACAATGACCACGATTGCGATATTTGTGGCACCGAGTTAACCCAATGTGAGGACAAAGATAGCGACCACTCGTGCGACCTTTGTAATGCAACTATTAGCCAATGCAAAGACGACGATAACAACCATTACTGCGATATTTGTGATGAAAGGGTAAGCTTTTGCATTAATGAAGACGGCAACAGCGACCACTCGTGCGACATTTGTGGTGAAACGTTAACGGAGTGCAGGGACGAAGATAGCAACCACGCTTGTGATATTTGTACCATTAAGCTAACCGATTGTTCGGATGAGAATAAAGACCATAGTTGTGACCTTTGTGGTGAAACGTTAACGGAGTGTGACGACGGTAATTGTGACCATAATTGCGACGTTTGTGGAAAGGTGTTATCCGTATGCGTGGATGAAAATAACGATCACGTTTGTGAAATTTGCGGAGTTACTTCGCCTTGCGTAGACGAAGTCTTTGATGACAATTGTGACGTTTGTGGCAAGTATATTGGCTGTCTGACCTTTAATTTGAAGGCTGATGACACCTACGAAGTAACGGGCTTTGACGGAGAGCCTGAGAGAGTATCCATTAACGCAACCTATAACGGCAAACCCGTAACCAGCATTAAGAGCTCTGCGTTCTATCTTTGTAAGTCACTAAAATACGTGTACTTGAGTGATGCCTTGAAGTACGTGGAAACAAGTGCGTTCAGCTTGTGTGGAAGGGTAGAAGAGGTGCGTTATAGTGGTACGCTAGAGTCTTGGTGTAACATTGATTTTAAAGACCAATGGTATTCCAATCCTTTGGACGCTTCCGACTCTAACCGTGCTAAGTTGTATATTGGTGGCGAGCAACTTACGGTACTCAACGTTCCAAGTACGGTAACCGAAATTAAGCAATATACTTTCAAAGGAGCTTATGGCCTTAAAGAAGTTAACGTGCCCGATTCAGTAAAGAGCATTGGCACACAGGCGTTTAGTGATTGTCAATCATTAAAGACGCTTAGACTGGGTAATGGCGTGGAAAGCATAGGAAGCAGTGCTTTTTATGGAACGGCTATAACCGAGCTAGTAATTCCCGACCAAGTAAAAACTTTGGGAATATGGGCATTTGATTCTTGTACCTCACTTGTTAACGTAACTATTGGCGCTGGGGTAGAGAGTGTGGACAAGCAAGCATTTACGGATTGCACAAAGCTTAAAAGCTTTACTGTATTAGATGCAAACCAAAACTACTCTAGCATAGACGGTGTGTTATACACCTATGATGGTAGTGAACTTGTTCGTTATCCACAAGCTAAAGAGGATACCACTTTTACAGTGCCTGATAGTGTAAACAAGATAGGAGGTTACGCCTTTGCCGGTGTCGTATATCTTGAAGAGGTTACGATAGGCGACTCGGTTGAGGAAATTGGTAATAACGCCTTTGCATACGCGTATGAAGGAAAGAGCAACCTAAAGACCATAACG
This sequence comes from Candidatus Stercoripulliclostridium sp., assembly GCA_045577735.1. Lineage (GTDB taxonomy): Bacteria > Bacillota > Clostridia > Christensenellales > DTU072 > Stercoripulliclostridium_A. The sequence goes on from JAZNIY010000006.1 coordinate 33,479, forward strand.
ATAGGTAAGAACGTAGAGAAAATAGGCGCTTGCGCTTTCCACTTCTCTAGGACGCTAACCAACGTCGTATTTGAAGATACCACTACTTGGTATGCTACGGAAGTATATAGGGAATGGACGGGTGGTAGTAGAATAAACGTTAGTGATTCCACCGCCAACGTTACCTATTTTGTTGAGGAAGATGCTATGTGTTGGTACAAAGTAACGCCATAACCAAAGGCTGAAATAAACATTCAATATGGGCGCAAAGTATTGCGCCCATATTAATTTAATTTAGTTTTGTGTCTAAAAAGATAACTGATTATTCCCAAGATAAAAGGGACTAGGGAGGCAATCAAATAGTAATTTTTTAGTGGAGTTATGAAGGAAAGTAGTGCAAGTGATATTGCAGAAAACATATAAAGTTTTGCGCGTTTTGGGTTAAATACTGTGGAAAACAGGTGGTTTTTATCCACCTTTATTTTTACCCTTTGAGGCTTTTCCGGTTTTGGTGGTAACGTGTTATGCTTTTTAAGTAAACGATGCACGGAATATTTGTCGGGGAAAGTGAATTTAATGGGAAGAAGGGCCGTTAGTGTCAAGGTCTTTCTTTCCCTTGCGCGAGTGAGAATTATTATTTCATCAGCCTGTTGGTTAACGCCTTCTCGGTATGCCGAAGCAATATCCTCTTGGGTTAGGTTCAAAAACCTATATAGCGTTGCAACAAGCACGCGTTTTCCCTCTTTTTCATAAAGAAAATAGGGGCTATTTATGGATATCCTTCTATCACTTGGAACTAACCCATAAAATAGGGCGGTTTGTTCTTGTCTTGGCATAAGTGCTAGGTATATCGGGGTTTCTTCGGGGTGCATTTCTTTTGTTTTTGGCTTTAACGTTTTCAAAATTATTATACCCAGCAAAAGAAGGTAGCTTAAAGCTACCACGATTATGGTGATTTTTTGGGGTAAAATCTTTATTACAAGGCCGTATGCCACTAAAAAATACCCCAAGGTGAAGAATATAACGTCCAAAAACTTTGCCATGCATTAATTATTGACCTAAAATAAAAAATATACTATTGAAAAAAGTATATTTTAATTGTATAATAGAGGTATGAAAATTGCAGTTTTCGGTGGGGCGTTCGACCCCCTACACAAAGAGCACGTGCGAATCATAGATGAAGCGAAATCCACCTTAAAAATGGACAAGGTAATTTTGCTTCCCACCTATAATCCACCCCACAAAGAGGGTGCCTCTGTGAGTTACGATCATCGCCTAGAAATGCTCAAGATTTTTGCTAAAACGCGCGATTTTGTCATAATTGATGAAACCGAGCGACAACTTAATCTTCAAAAAAGTTACGCATATATCATTCTTGCCGAGCTAAAGAAGAAATACGTTGATGATGAATTGTACTATCTAATCGGTAGTGATTCATTGCGTAAATTTGAAAGTTGGGCGCATCCCGAAAAGATACTTGAAAGCGTCAAGATACGTGTAATTGCGCGTGGTGATGACGAAGGTATAGGGGAGCTTAGCGAGGTATACTCTAATAAGTATGGTGGCGACGTCTCCTATGGTTTTAGAGCCGAGGAAGAATCGTCCTCGTCAATACGCCTAATGCTAGAGTTGCAAAGATACGATGAACTCAAGGGGCGAGTGCTTCCCGAAATACTAAATTACATACTGGAAAAGGGATTATATTCCAAATACGCCGGCGTAATAGAGAGGCTACGAGCAACGCTTTCTCCACGCACTTTTGCCCATTCACTCAGGGTGGCAGAGTTTGCCGTTAATAATGCTTGGAGAGTGTGGGAGGACTATGATAGGGCAATGCTTGCAGGACTTTTGCACGATTGTGCAAAGGGAATGCCACCCATAAAGGCGATGGAAAGTTACGATACCCCCTCGCCCGAAGTTATCCACCAATATGACGGTGCTCTTGTTGCGAGAAGGGATTACGAAGTGGTCGATCACCAAGTGCTGGATGCAATAAGGTATCATACTACCGGAAAGCCCAATTTTTCCAACCTTGGAAAACTAATATTCCTAGCCGACAAGCTGGAGAGTGGCAGGGATTACCCCTGCGTTGACGAATTACGCAAGGCGCTAGTGGAAAAAGGCGTAGACGAGGCCTTCAAATTAACGCTAAAGCACAACGTGGAATATTTGCGCACGCGCAATTTAAAAATAGACCTATTGACTTTAAGTGCATACGAGTGGTACAATAAATAAAGAAAAAGGAGAACGTTATGAACTCATTAGAACTTGCAAAAAAAATTAACGATATACTAGAAGACAGACACGGTAACGATCTTTCTATAATTGATCTTACCGAAAAGAGCACGATTGCCGACTACTTTGTAATTGCAACCGCACGCAACAGCGCTCACGTAAGAGCACTTTGTGACGAAGTAGAAGAAGCTTTGGAAAAGGAAGAAATCTTTGTTTCTCGTAAAGAAGGTTTGCGTGACGGACGTTGGGCTGTTCTCGACTATGACAACGTACTTGTTCACGTGTTCAATGCTGACACTCGTGACTTTTTCTGCTTAGAAAAACTTTGGAAAGACCACAAGGTTGTTGGTGCCGACGAAGAATAGGACGGGAAATGGAAGAAAGAGAATATAGGGCGGAAGAAAATTCCGCCACGCAAAAAGAAAAATATGCTAAAAATGCTAAAGGTGGAATTTCGGGTACCGAATCTTCCTCTTTGGCAAACGCTAACGGGGAAAAACAAGAGGCGAAGCCCAAGAAAAGCACTAAAAGGTTAGCAACGGCCTACATTACCAAGGTTGCCGTTCTTAGTGCCGTAGCAACGGTACTCTACTTTTTTGCTCGTTTCCCCATTTTTAGCGTTCCACCCTTTAACGTGCTGGATATGGACTTTTCCGACGTTCCTGCATTAATAGGTGGGTTCGCGCTCGGTCCCGTTGCAAGTGTAATAATTGCTTTCATAAGATGTGCAGTAAAACTTTCCACCTCGACCACGGCTTTCGTTGGTGAACTTTCTGCGTTTGTAGTAAGCATAAGTTTTACACTTCCTGCGACCATAATTTACAAGTACAATAAGAATTTGAAGGGCGCGCTTATAGGTCTTGGAGTAGGCATACTTTCCAACGCAATAATAAGTTCGCTTTCCAACTACTTTATAATGGTTCCAATGTATGCTTCTCTCTACTCACCTGCGCTAATGAACGTAAGAGTGGAGTTTGCATTCATGTATGGATTGGCATTTAATCTTATTAAAACCGTTGTTGCATCGGTTATAACCTTCATACTGTACAAAAGGCTTTCCAAGATACTTCACCTATGATAATCGTAACTAACTCATTACAAGAAACCGAAGCGCTTGCAAAAAGGATTGCAAGTGAGATTAAGGGTGGCGAAGTGCTACTCTTAAACGGAACGCTTGGTGCGGGAAAAACCACCTTCACCAAAGGCTTTGCCAAGGCTTTAGGTGTGGAAAAAACCGTAGTTAGCCCCACTTTTACCATAATTAAGGAGTATGAGGGCACTTCACTCACCCTTTACCACATCGATATGTATCGCATCGAGGACGAAGACGAGATATACGAGCTTGGCATAGAGGAGCTGTATCGTGCCGATTCCGTTACGGTAATCGAATGGAATAAAATGGAAGAGCTACCCGAAAAGGTGATAACGATTAACGTAGAAGTGCTCGATGAAACAACAAGACAATGGGAGATATTGGGCTTATGAAAGCTTGCATAATAGATTCAACGGCAAATGAATTGGTTCTTGTCGTGGTTGATGGCGACAGCGTATATTCACACGTAGGCAATGCTGGTGCGCGCAGACATACCGGAGAAATTTTAACGGCTCTTGACGGCTTGTTTGGTAAGTCTGGTATGGAAGCAAGCGAGCTTGATTACGTTGGAGTTGTAGTTGGTCCCGGCTCTTTTACCGGCATAAGGATAGGGGTATCTACGGCAAACGCTATGGCGTATGCAAGTGGCGCAAAACTCGTTGAGATTACCGAGCTTGAAAGCCTACTTATAGACCACGAAAAGGCGCTTGGGCTCATTGATTGCAAGCACGATAATTACTACGCATTGTATAAAGATGGTTTAAGCCTAGACTACCGGGCCGTGAACGTCATCGATACCACTCCTTACGAAGGTGAAAAGGTATATTTTACTGCTCCCGATCCCGAAAAACTATTAAAAACAATGTTGAAAAAGGTAGAAAAGGGCGAATTTAGCACTATTGCCAAGCCCTATTATATGAAGAAATCATCTGCGGAGGCGTAATGAAGAGCACTTTTACAGTAGAAAAATATGCTCTTGAAGACCTACGTGGAATTGCCGAAATAGAAAAAGAGTGTTTTGAAAAACCATGGTCCTATGAAAGTTTTTGTATGGAATATGCCGACAAAAACAAGTTTTATTTTGTTGCCAAGGATGAGTCTGGCAAAGTTATAGGTTATGGTGGATATGCCCATATTTTAGACGAAGGTCACATTATGAATATTGCCGTTACTTCCTCTCATCGCGGTCAAGGTGTTGCTCGCGCCATTGTTGCGCGTATGCTGGGCTCTGCTCGTGAAAACGGCATTAGTGCCCTCACCCTAGAAGTCAACGAAAACAACGCTCCCGCCATTAAGCTCTACGAGAGTGTAGGTTTCACCTATAGTGGCACTAGAAAGCATTATTATGGTTGGGGGATAGGGGCGCGTATTTATTGGTACTACTTGTAGACTTTGTTTTAGGGATAGACTTTGTTTTTTGGCGAATTACTTTGTTAAAAAGTCCCCGACTGCAAGTCATTTACGTCTAGTAAACTCCTTTTGTCGGGGGCTTTTTGCCTCGTACTTCATCCAAAAACCAAAGTCTATCAGAGGCTTAACACAGGTAAAAATAAGAAAAAACTAAAATTATTCCTTGTGAGCGAAGTGTAACGGAGTGAAGTAATCACGCGTTAGCGTACATCACAACGCTTTGCGTTACACCACTTGCGCCAGCAAAACACCACAACGCTTGCGTTACATCACTTGCATTAGCGTACACCACAACGCTTGCGTTACATCACTTGCTCAAGCAAAAATCACACGCTTGCGTTACACCACTTACTTATCGCAAGCGCGTTGCTTCGTGCTTAAATAAATCCTTGTTTGCGTAACGTAGTATAGCAAAGCCGTTCCGCGTTCCGCGCTCCGCACTCCGCACTCCGTAAGGCTGTTTTGCACTTTTTATTACACAAGTTCGTTGTTTTTTTCATAATATATCCTATGCTAAACTACAAAATATTTGGAAAGGGAAGTAGGGTTATTGTTTTTTTGCACGGGTATATGGGGGACTTAGAGTCGCTAAAGTGCATTGCAGAGGGCTTGCAAGGTGAAAGTAGGGTGCTCCTTATTGACTTTGGATTTGCTGACGAGCCCATAAAACCACTTTGTCTTGACGATTACGCCAAAGAGGTTCGAAAAATTTTAAACAAGGAAAACTTGTCGGAAGCATATTTTGTTTGCCATTCCTTTGGTGGCAGAGTGGGTGTGCGATTGGCTTCTACTTTTCCACATTTAGTTAAAGGTTTGGTCTTGATTGACTCGGCAGGTCTTAAGCCTAGGCGTGGACCGAGATATCATTTTAGGGTATTTTTGCATAAATTCTTGAAAAAACTGGGCAAAAAGGGCTTGAAAGGTTCTGCTGATTATCAAAATTTGTTGCCCAATCAAAAGGCAACCTTTATTAACGTTGTCAACGATTTTACCGATTACGATTTGAAATATATCACCTGTAAAGTGCTACTTATATGGGGTGAAAAAGACGGCGCAACACCTCTTTATATGGCGCGTAGATATTTTAGAAAACTACCACGTGCTACCCTAAAAATTTTTAAGGGTGCCGGACATTTTTGCTATCTTGAAAGGCGAAGTGAAACTCTTTTCCTAATTAGAGCATATATTAGTCAAGATGAGTAAGGCAATATTAATTTTATCAACTTTCATTTTGTTATTCGTTCGTTCGCTATATTGTTTGTATCGTTTGCAAGGTTACGATTATCACGCTGTTTTTAAGGCAAAATCCTTGGTTTTTAACATTTTTATAGCCTTTTTATGCTCTTCGGTGGCTCTACCTATGGAGTACCTATGGGGAGTAGGATGTTGGGGCTATCTTGGTGTTGCGCTACTAATTTCTATTCTATTAATATTAGGATACCTAAAAAAGCGCACCAAATTCAAGTGGACGAAGCGTGCTACAAGGGTATCTTTGGCGTATTACGGCATTAGTCTTGCGCTAGTGATATGTTGTGGCATGTTGTTTAGTCAACCCTTTGATATTATTGCACTTATATTAGTAACGTTATTTAGCGAGATATTGCTTTTTGCTATAAATGGAGTTATAGCGCCCTTTGAAAGGGCTAAAAATTTGGGGTTTAGCTATAGGTCTACCGAAGTTTTACGCAAAAACAACCTCATTAAAATTGTAATTACGGGTAGTTTTGGTAAAACGACTTGTAAAAACGTATTGACGGCACTTCTCAGTGAGAAATACAAAGTAATTGCAACGATTGGCAACTATAATACACCTATTGGATTAGCTAAAAGTGTGCTTGATATTCCACCCGCTGGCTTTTCTGAAAGCGAAAAGCCCTTGATATTCATCGCTGAAGCGGGTGCTCGAAGAATGGGGGACGTTGACAGAATATGTCGTCTAGTCGTGCCAACTTACGGCATAATAACCGGGGTATGTGCCCAACATTTGGACACTTTTAGGAGTGTGGAAAGAGTAAAGAGGGCAAAGCAGGAGTTGGCAAACTTTATAGGTGAAAACGGCACGGTGATTTTTAACGGTGACAACCCACATACGTTGGAAATGAGCAAAGAATTTAAGGGTAAACCCATAGTCGTAGGCACTTCTAGTGGCAACGCGGTGGTGAGAAACCTACGAGTCAGTATCTTAGGCACTTTTTTCGAGCTTTGCGTAAATGGTGAGGTTATCCCACTAAAAACCTCACTTTTAGGCCGTCATAACGCAATAAATATTGCACTATGCGTAGCTTTGGCGTTGGAGCTTGGCGTTTCAAAAGAGAGCATTATTAACGCTGTTAGTGCTTTAAAGGCAACACCGCATCGCCTTGAGGTGATTAAAAGTGGTGGAATAACCATTTTGGACGATAGTTACAATGCTAACCTTATTGGAGTAATGGAGGGGCTAAAAATTGTTGCTACCCACGTTGGTCGGCGTGTGGTATATGCTCAAGGTGTGGTGGAATGTGGCATTAAAAAGGGTGAAATAAACCGAGCGATAGGGCGAGAAATAGGCAAAATTGCGGACGTTGTAATGCTGTCGGGTGAAAATACCAAACAGATGGAGAGAGGGCTTAGAGAGGGCGCGTTTTCGGGTAAAATATACAAATTTCCCACAATTATGCACGCTCAAGATGCCTTCAAGAATATATTAAAGCAAGGGGATATTTTGTATATCCAAAACGATATTCCATAGGAGTGTTATGAAGAAAATAATAGCAATATTTGGTGGCGACTCGGCTGAGCACGATATTTCCATAATCACGGCAGTTGAAGCGTTAAACGCTTGTCCGTACGGAGGGTATAAGGTATATCCCGTCTATATTAAAAATGGTGTATGGTATAGTAGCGAAAGTATGCTAGACCTAAAGACTTTTATCGATTTTGAGCCGAAAAACCACAAAAAAGTGGCTCTTATAGGCAACAAAATGTATTATGAGAAGCGTGGAAAGTGGAAACATCTTGATGACGTAGACTGTGCTTTGTTACTAACCCACGGCGGGAGTGGCGAGAATGGAGAGTTACAAGGCTTATTAGAAGTGTCGGGCGTCCCCTATACCTCGACCGATACTTTAACTAGTGCGCTAGCTATGGACAAATATCTATTAAAATTAGCGTTAAAGGATATGAAAGTGAGCGTTGTAAAAGGGGTGAAGGTGGAAAGAGGGTGTGCGCCGTACGAAGCCGTGGAAAAGGCGCTGGATTACCCCGTTTTCGTAAAACCCAACGCACAAGGAAGCAGTATAGGCGTGGGTATTGCTCGCGATCGTGAGGAGCTTATGGAGGGACTGGAGGTCGCGTTTAGGTACGGACAAAGTGCACTTGTCGAAAGGTGTATTGAGGACTTTGTGGAGTACAACTGTGCCGTTATGAGAACGGGGGATACGGTTATGGTTTCCGAGGTGGAAAAACCGGTAAACGCAGGCGAATTTTTAAGTTTTGAGGATAAATATATGGATTTTAGCAAGACGGCTTGCCTATGTAAAAGGGAGTTTCCCGCAAAAATCAGTGAGGAGTTAAGGACAGAAATTCGCTCTATAAGTCAAAAAGTGTATGAAAAATTGCACCTAAAAGGGGTTGTTCGCTTTGATTTCATACATAAAAATCGCCTGTACCTCAACGAACTAAACACCATACCCGGCTCCCTTGCGCACTATCTATTCCCAAGCATAAATTATACCGACTTTTTAAGTACCTTAATAGACGAAGCGATAGACGTTGGCACAAAAAAATACCCTACGTTTGAAAGCGGGGTACTAAGTGCGGGTGGTAGTGTTTTAAAATAATTATATCATCGTTTTTTGTTGAAAAGCATATAGGTGTTTACTAATCAAATTGAAAAGAAGACGGAGCCGTCTTCTTTTTTGTTTTAGTGGGTAGTCCAGTCTTTGGGCTTTACGACAATGGTCTTGTAGTTGACGTAATTTACCAGTCCGATCTTACCCAATTTTTTAACGTATTTTCGTTCGGTATAATCTACTTCAACTTTAGTGCCGTCACGTGCTTCGGAGTAGTATGCAACAACCTCTGCAACGCGCTCTAGGACCCTAGGAGGGAGGGGCTTTCCTTTGTTCTTGATTATGCCGTGTGCGCCGTGGTAAGTCTTAACGTGAAGCCAAGTGTCGCTACTCTCGCCAATGGTAAAAGTGACCTCGTCGTTTTGCATATTGTTCTTGCCAACGTAAACTTTGTAGCCCTCCAATTCAAAGGAGAGTGGGGGAGTTTTCTTGGGCTTTTTGGGGTTCTTTTTGTGGTGCTCTTTTTCACTCACACGAGGTGTTTTTTTAAGGGCGTCAAGCTCCAAATTTATCTCGGCATATTCTTGCTCGGTTGAGGAATTTTGTATTGCAACTTTAATGGTTTTAAGGTATTCTTCAAGCTCCAAAAGACGCTTTAATTCCTCTTTTGCGTAAGCCTCTGCGCCCTTTGCCTTGTTGTAGCGCTTAAAGTACCTTTCTACGTTCTTTTGGGGCGAAATCGTGGGTTCTAGGGCAATTTCTACCACCCCTGTATTATAAAAATCGTCACATTTTATAATACTCATACCACGTTCAACGCGGTACAAATTGCATTTTAGAATCTCTCCAAGCTGGAGGTACCTTTCCTTTTGTTCGCTGTTGCTAAGGGTAAGATTATTTTCGCGAATTCGGCGTTCGGTTTTGGTAACTAACGCCTTTAATTTTTGGTTCAATTTTAGAGTGTCGCGAGTCTTTTTCGTTTGCTCTCCCGTTTCCTTGTAAAAGGCGTCAATCGCACCCGACAAGGTGTCGGTTTTTTTGTACTCGCCTTTAGAGTTCCTAGAGAGGTAGGGGTATGCAAAAAAGCCCACGCATTTTCCGCTTTCATCGTACTGTGCAACGGGGCTAAAATCAGCGCTGGCATAAAGATTGTCAAAGCGCTCACATGCCTTTTCGACACCCTCTACTTTTGCTATTTCAATTAGCTCGAGTGCGCTTTCTTTGGAAAGACCGTTAACCTTGCTGTAAACCTCTTTGACGTCGCCGTTTTTTAGGGCTTCCCTAACTTTGTCAACTTCGTTTAGTAGGGCTTTGCTTCTCGCGGGGTAGGTGTACTTTGTTCCGGGGAAAACCACTCTTGACTCAAGATTCATAACGCGTTTAACGGCATCGATTATCGTATAGTCATCCTTTAGCAAAATTATGTTGGAAGCTCCACCCATAATTTCTATTATCAACCTAAAGGTTGTCGCATCGTTAAGTTCGTTTCTTGCAACGATGGTAAACTCAAAAAGTCTGTCCTCGTTTAGGACTTTTACGCTTTCTATCGTACCACCTAGAACGTGTTTGCGCAAAAGCATGCAAAAATTGGGAGGAGTGGGGGTATTTGGAAAGCGTACTTGGGTAAAATGCACTCTGGGAGCATCGTTTCTTGCGCTAAAATATAGCGCGCGATTGGTTCCTCTTGCACGCACGACCAAAAGTACCTCGGTTTCCGAGGGCATACCTATTTTATCAATTTTACCTTGGGTTAGCAGATCATTCATCTCGCTAGCAAGGGCTTTTAATGTAACTAAATCGTTTGGCATAGCCTAATTATACCCGTTTAATAGTGGGCTTGCAACCGATTTTCAAGAATTACTCAAAACAGTTGCATTTGCATTTTATATTTGTTATTATATACGGGCGCACGAGTGGGCGCATTTTAACGCAAGAATAATTCGGAGGTATATAAATTATGGAGTATTCAATCCAAAAACTCGAAAAATCAACCGTAGAAATTTCCATTTCCATCGATAAGGCAGAATGGACTAACTACATTCAAGAAGCATACAACAAGAACAAGTTCCGTTACACTCTTGAAGGCTTCAGAAAGGGCAAGGTTCCCTTCAACGTACTCGTTAAGAGATATGGCATCGAAGTTTTCTTTGAAGATGCAATGGATATCGCAATGAGCAAGACCTATAGTGAAGTGCTACAAAAGGAAAAGTTGGATCCCGTATCCCGTCCCGAAGTTGACGTTAACGTAGTTGATGCCGACGGTCTAAAGTTTAGCGTAGGCGTATCACTATATCCTGAATTTGAAGTTGCTCAATATACCGGACTTACCTTCAAGAAGGTAGTTAAGAAGGTTAAGAAGGCAGACGTTGATGCAGAAATCGCACGTGAACAAGAGGGCAACGCACGTTTTGTTAACGTAAGTGACAGAGCAGTTCAAGACGGCGATATGATCACCCTTGATTACAGTGGCGCAGTTGACGGCGTTAAGTTTGAAGGTGGCACCGCAACCGATTACGCATTGACCATTGGTTCAAAATCTTTCATTCCCGGCTTTGAAGATCAACTTATCGGCAAGGAAATCGGCGTAGAAAGCGACATTACCGTAACCTTCCCCACCGAGTATCATGCAACTGACCTAGCAGGCAAAGAAGCAGTATTCACCTGCACCGTTAAGGAAATCAAGGTAAAAGAACTTCCCGCTCTTGACGATGAATTTGCAAAGGATTTGGGATTTGACAAACTTGCTGACTACAAAGCAGACGTTAAGGCAAGACTTCAAAAGAAGGCTGACGACGAAGCTATGAACGAAGAAAACGAAGCAATTCTTACCGCTATCGTAGATGCAACCAATATCGATATTCCCGATTGCATGGTAGAAGAAGAACTCGATCGTTTTGTTGGCAATATGAAGGCAAACATGGCACAATACGGCCTCAAGTTTGAAGATTACCTCACCTATGCTCAAACCACCGAAGAAGACATCCGTAAGGAAAGAAGAGAAGCTTCCATTAAGGAACTCAAGATCGGTATGGTTATCGAAGCAATCGTAAAGAAGGAAAATCTTGTTCCCACCAAGGAAGATTTCGAAGCTGAAATCAAGAAGAATGCAGAAGCACAAGGAATGAGTGAAGAAGAATTCGCAAAGAATGCTGACGAACGCACCTACAACTATATGATGACTCGTTTGATGGACGAAAAACTCATTGCATATCTACGCGCTAACAACACCTTGGAAGAAAAGAAGGCAACCAAGAAGACGGCTGATGCTGAATAATTAAAATCACGCAGGGGTTAATTTTCATTTCTTTGTGATCTAACTAGTATTTTTCAAAAAGACCTTTGGTAAAATTTGTGCCAAAGGTCTAAACTAACCCCGTTTTGGGTACAATTAAAAAGGAGAAAACTATGACTAACGAAATTAAAAACGTAATGATGCCTATCCCCACCGTTATTGAACAAAGCAATCGTGGTTCAACCGCATACGACCTATATTCCAGACTTTTGGAGGACAGAATCATCTTCCTTACCGGTGCAATTGATGATGCAACTGCAAACCTGGTAGTTGGTCAACTTCTATATCTTGAAACCAAAGATCCCGACAAGGATATTTGTTTGTACATCAACTCACCCGGTGGTAGCGTAACTGCCGGTATGGCTATTTTTGATACCATGAATTATATTAAATGTGACGTATCTACCATTTGCGTAGGTATGGCAGCAAGCATGGGAGCATTCCTTCTTGCAGCCGGCACAAAGGGCAAGAGAATATGCCTACCCAACAGTGAAGTTATGATTCACCAACCTTTGGGTGGCGCACAAGGACAAGCAAGCGATATTAAAATTGTTGCCGACCACATTTTAAAGACCAAGGCGAAGCTCAACAAATTCCTTGCTGAAGCAACCGGCAAGCCCGTTGAGGTTATTGAACGCGACACCGATCGTGACAACTATATGTCTGCTGAAGAAGCAAAGGCATACGGCTTGGTTGATGAAGTTTTCTACACTAGAAAGTAGTTTTTTGACGTAAAGGTAGCAAATGGAATTCATTAATGAAAATTTAAGATGCTCTTTCTGTGGACGTGGAGAAGATGAAGTAGACGTTTTGTATGCCGGACAAGATGGTGCTATGATATGCCGTGAATGTGCCGAAAAAATGACCTTACTCTTCAAAAAAGAGAAGGCAAAGCAACAAAACAACGAAATAAACCTAATTGCACCCAAGGAGATAAAGGCTCGCCTTGACGACTATATAGTAGGGCAAGACGAGGCAAAGAAGGTGCTTTCCGTTGCCGTATACAACCATTATAAGCGCATAATGGCCGTCGATAGTGGTAAATATGCCGACGTCAAATTGGAAAAGAGCAACATTCTAATGCTAGGACCTACGGGAAGTGGCAAGACCTTGCTTGCAAGAACGCTTGCAAACATCCTTAACGTACCCTTTGCGATTGCCGACGCAACCACCTTAACGGAGGCCGGTTACGTGGGCGAAGACGTAGAAAACATTCTTTTGAAGCTCATTCAAGCCTCTAACGGTGACGTAAAGAGGGCGGAAAAGGGCATAATCTACATTGATGAAATAGACAAAATTTGTCGCAAGAGTGAAAACGTATCCATCACGCGCGACGTATCCGGTGAAGGCGTACAACAAGCGCTCTTGAAGATACTTGAAAGCACGGTTGCGAGCGTACCTCCACAAGGGGGCAGAAAGCATCCTCAACAAGAAATGATCCAAATTGACACCACCGATATTCTTTTCATTTGTGGTGGAGCATTCGTGGGACTAGAAAAGATTGTTGACAAGCGCAGTGATGCTTCCGGCATAGGCTTTAATGCTAATTTGAGGACGGGAAGCGAAGAATACTCCAAGGTTATGAGCGATCTTCGTCCCGATGATCTCATAAAATTTGGCCTAATCCCCGAGTTTGTAGGTAGAATTCCCGTTGTTGCAGTGCTCGATCCTCTTGATGAAAAGGCACTTATGAACATTTTAGAGGAGCCCAAGAATGCTTTGACGAAGCAATACAAGAAGCTACTCGATATGGACGGAGTAGAGCTTGAATTTGAAGAAGAGGCGTTAAGGGCAATCGCGAACAAAGCAATCAAGCTAAAGACGGGCGCACGTGGTCTACGCACCATAGTGGAAAACGCCATACTTGGCATAATGTACGAAGTACCCGGTGACAAGAGCATCACAAAGATAATAATCACACGCGATTGCATAGAAGGTGGTGGCGCGCCCCAAGTTGTGCGCACGGAAGAAGCAGTCTAATACCAATATTTTACGTTGATTTTATCACCCGTGCGGTGATAAAATTGTTTAGAGAGAAACATATGAAGAACACAAAACTTATAATGATAGCAACCGAAGAAGTAGTATTTCCCTATGAATGTGGAAAGCTACGCGTTACTGAGGAAAGCGATATTATTGCAATACAAAGAGCGGTAGAAGCCGGTGAAAAGATAGTTTTAGTTCCGGTAAAAGTGGGCGAAAAGGCAAAGGATGGCGACGTAGGCGTTGTTACCGAAGTCGAGCAATTCATTTTTATTCCCGAGGACAACGAGGGCGCAATACTAATGTACAAGACGGGCACTCGCCGTAATTACGTGCACGAGCTTGAAAGCGATGGCGTAGTAACCACCGTTTCCATTGCTAGTTGTCCCTTCTACAATAGTGGTGACGAGTACGCTTTGCGCACCCATTTTGAGCGTGCCGAGGAGTTGTTTAGGAATCTTGCTACCATTTTAAAGAGCGTTAACGGACAAGCCGTAAGGTTGGATTACGATACCGTAGACACCGATATTGATGCTATTGTTATTTGGCTGAAGACTGCCGATAAGTATATGTTCTTCACGACTTTGGATACCGAAACTCGTCTTATTGAGTTCTGCAAAGCTCTTGATATGGAAGTATACGCTATGGGCCTTGACGTGCAAGTTAACCAAAAGGTACGCGACTCTATGGACCAAAGCCAACGCGAGTATTACATACGCGAGCAAATAAGAGCGTTGTCCGAAGAAATTGGCGACGAGGACGAAGAGGGGCAATACCTACAAAAGATAGAGGCTCTCAACACTACCGAAGAAAACAAGGAAAAATTCCGTCGCGAGGTAAGAAGGTTAAGACGTACTGCACCTGCTAGTCCCGATATGGCGCTAATAAAGAATTACCTTGACACCGTTATAGAACTTCCTTGGGGGGTATACACCGAAGATAACGAAGACCTCAAGGTAGCAGAGAGAGTGCTGGACGAAGACCACTATGGCATTAAGAAGGTTAAGGAAAGGCTAATTGAAGCACTAGCCGTAAGAAAGCTTTCCAAAGAGGGAAGGAGTCCCATTATATGCTTAGTTGGACCTCCCGGAATAGGTAAGACTTCCATTGCCAAGTCTATTGCTCGTGCAATGAACAAGAAATACGTTCGTTTGAGTTTTGGTGGCGTACGTGACGAAGCCGAAATTCGTGGACATCGTAAGACCTATGTGGGCGCAATGCCGGGAAGAATAATAACTTCCATTCAATCTGCCGGCAGTATGAATCCCATTTTCCTAATGGACGAAATTGACAAAATGGCATCGGACTATAAGGGTGATCCCGCAAGTGCGTTACTTGAGGTTTTGGATCCTGCACAAAACGTAAATTTCCGTGACCATTTCTTGGAAGTACCCTTCGATTTGAGCAAGGTGCTATTTATAACCACGGCAAACACTCTAGATACCATCTCAAGACCACTTCTTGATCGTATGGAAGTAATAGAAATGACGGGCTATACTGCACCCGAAAAGATGGAAATCGCTTTAAGATACATCGTGCCTCGTGCGATAGAGCAAAACGGAGTGGAGCCCAAGTGGATTTCAATTTCCAAAGACGCTATTCAAGAGATAATCGACTATTATACCCGTGAAGCAGGTGTAAGAGCACTTGAGAAGCAAATTAATAAGGTTGTTAGAAAGGTTGCACGCAAGTTCGTGGAAAATCCACGTGCACGCAAGGTTAAGGTTACCAAGGATAACGTTAAGGACTTTTTGGGAGAGCCGATGGTCAACCCCTCAAAGGGCGCTAGGGAGGACGAGGTTGGCGTAGTTACCGGTCTTGCTTGGAGTTCGGTTGGTGGCGATACTATGGACGTTGAAGTGGGCTATTCCAAAGGTAAGGGCAACCTAATCTTGACGGGAAATCTTGGTGACGTTATAAAGGAAAGCGCAAAAATAGCACTTTCATACATTCGCATACACGCTGAAGAATACGGCATAGATCCCGAAATCTTCGAAAAGAACGACGTTCACGTTCATATGCCTGAAGGTGCCGTACCCAAGGACGGACCCAGCGCAGGTATAACTTTGTGTACTGCAATATGTTCTGCGCTAACCGGCAAGAAAGTATATGGTAACGTAGCAATGACCGGTGAACTTTCGCTTCGTGGCAAAGTGCTACCAATCGGTGGATTAAAGGAAAAGAGTCTTGCAGCGCTTCGCGAGGGCGTTGTAAAGATATATCTTCCCGAAGACAATCGTAAGGACTACAAGGAACTACCCGATATAGTCAAGGAAAAGATAGAATTCGTATTCGTTGAAAGAGTAGACGAAGTGCTAAAGGGTGCAATAATATGGTAATTAAGAACGCAGAATTCGTTACAAGTGCCGGTACCGTCGAGCAAATAATAAAGAGTGATACCGTAGAAATTGCAGTAGTCGGTCGTTCCAACGTAGGCAAGAGCAGTTTCATCAACTTTATTTGCAACCATGGTAGACTGGCAAAGACGAGCAAGGAGCCGGGTAGAACCAGACTTATAAACTATTTTAAGGTAAACAAGGGCGAATTCATGTTCGTTGACCTTCCCGGTTATGGTTTTGCAAAGGTAAATGATAATGAAAAGGCAAAATGGGGCAAGATAATCGAGGCGTATTTGAGGGAGAGCACGGGATTAAGAAACGTGTTCGTACTTCTTGACGTAAGGCGCGAGCCCAATGCCGATGACGTGCAAATGCTTAATTATTTATATCATTATAATATACCTTTCACCATAATATGCACCAAAGGGGACAAACTTAGTAGGAGTGCAGGGCTAAAGTGCAAGAGGGATATTGCCAACGCTCTAAAAGTGGGCGTTGATAACGTACTTTTGACTTCCTCTCTCAACAAAACCGGCAAGGAAGAGGTGCTTGCACGCATAGAGCACGTGCTTGAAGTTGCAAGGGAACTAAAAGAGCATCCCGTGGAAGAAGAATAACCCAAGGAGTAAGCAATGAAAGTTTTCGCAATAAGCGATCCACATCTTTCATACGATGATTTAAAGCCAATGAACATATTTGGCTCTGTTTGGGATAACCATTGGGAAGATATCGTACGCGACTGGAACGAGAGAGTTAGTGAAGAAGATATAGTGCTTATCGCCGGCGACATATCTTGGGCAATGAAGCTTGAGGATGCCAAGCGTGACTTGGAACTAATAGGGGCGCAAAAGGGCAAAAAGGTACTAATTCGAGGTAATCACGATTATTGGTGGTCCAGTTATAAGAAGGTCAAGGAGATTATTCCGGAGGGTGTATACGCCATTCAAAATAATGCTATCAAGTTTGGTAACGTAATAATTTGTGGCAGTAGGGCGTGGAGTGTGCCCGAACTTGGCGTTCAAACGGAGGAGCAAGACCTCAAACTTTACGAACGTGAAAAGCTACGTTTGGAAATGAGCTTGAAAGAGGCAAAGAAACTGGAAGAAGAGGGTGACGTTATAATTGCAATGACCCACTTCCCACCCTTTAATTCTCGATATTTAAGTTCGCATTATACCGATTTATTCAAAGAATACGGCGTTCATTCCGTAGTATATGGGCACTTGCATGGTAATGCAAGCAGAACACAACTTGTGCACGAAAAGCAAGGGATAAAGTACTATCTTACCTCTTGTGACAAGTTAAATAATATTTTACAAGAGATTAGCATAGACTAATTAACGTTAAACTTAATAGATGCGAAAGTAGTTCAGTGGTAGAATCCCTGCTTCCCAAGCAGGTTGTCGCGGGTTCGAATCCCGTCTTTCGCTCCAAAAAGGAAACACACGTGATTTTGCGTGTGTTTTCTTTTTGGAGCGAGTGCCGGGATAGCGCACCCATTTGCTTTAGCAAAAAGGGTGCGCTAGTTTGCGAGTAACTCACTCCGTTCAAATTATAGTTCGCGTTGCTCACATTATAGCCAAAACAAGTTTGGCATTTTGCTAAGCAAAAACCTGGCGAAAGCAAGTGCAAAGCACTTGAGATTTTACTAGAATATAAGCTTTTACGTGTTAAAAAAACGAGTATGACTTAATATGATTGTAGCGAGACAGTCTTTCGCTATCCCGTCGCTCGGAACAAAAACAAGAACTCAAGTATAATAGGAGAGTAGCCATCTCCGTTTGCTTTAGCAAAAATTGTGGCTTACTGGGATGTTCTTCGTCCTCGCAAGCCTTTTTTTGTTTTAGCCGTAAAATATAAATCGTTCACTTTATAACCCTTTCGTTCACTTTATGGGGTATCGTTCAATTATTGATTCGCTTAAAAGAATTATAGATTTTCAATGAATTATGTGATATAATAAACTCAGCGATAAATAAGAATTTATAGGAGAATAGATATGACAGAACACGAAAAAATGTTGAAAGGTTGGATGATTTACGACCCTTTCACCGAGGGTATGGCGGAAGAAAGAACAAAAGCCCACAAACTTTGCAAACTTTATAATGATACGTTTGAAACAGACGTGGAAGAACGGGAAAAGATTTTGAATGAGTTGTTGCCAAATAAGGGCGAAAATATATATCTGCAAGGTCCGATTTATTTTGATTTTGGCGTAAATACGTTTATCGGAAAAGGCAGTTATGCAAATTTCAATTTTACCGTTTTAGACGAAGGAAAAGTAACTATCGGGGAAAACGTATTTATCGGTCCTAACGTTTCTCTTTTAACAGCCATTCACCCCTTACGTTATCAAGAAAGAAATTCATTTTATAATCAAACTACCGGAAATGTAACTAATTTAGAATATACAAAACCTATAACCATCGGCAATAATTGTTGGATTGCCGCAAACGTAATAATTTGCGGTGGTGTAACAATCGGGGACGGTTCGGTAATCGGCGCAGGTTCGGTTGTTACAAAGAATATTCCAGAGAATAGTTTAGCGGTGGGAAATCCGTGCCGAGTTATTCGCGAAATAACAGAAAAAGATGATATACTCAATAAACAGGAAATATAAGCATTAAATAAATTCCAATTTGTCGAACTAAAAGTGGGTGCAAGCCCATTACAAAAAATGCACCCATAACTCTAAAATTTGCACCCATAAATAAATGGTATCAAAATTTTAGATTACTCACAAAAAGGAAACACACGTGTTTTTGCGTGTGTTTTCTTTTTGGACCGAGTGACGGGATAGCCCACCCGTTTGCTTTAGCAAAAATTGTGGCTTGCCTTGATGTTCTTCGTCCTCGCAAGCCTTTTTTGTTTTAGCCGTAAAATATAAATCGTTCACTTTATAACCCTTTCGTTCACTTTATGGGGTATCGTTCAATTATTGATTCGCTTAATAGAAATATTGATTTTCAATGGATTATGTGATATAATAAACTCATCGATAAATAAGAATTTATCGATTATAAGGAGCGTGTTATTTGTGAAGTTTAGACGCAATATTAAAGAAGAGAAGCTTTTTCATAAAGTTGCATTATTCTCGTTGATTGCAGAAATAGTTTTATTAACAATTTATTTTATAACATTTAATGAAGAATTAGTTCGTTTTATTTTGGTTTTATTATTTGTATTTCCGTTATATTTCCTGCTTGTTCATTTATTGAGAAAAAGTTTTGTAGAATTTCAAGAGGATAAAATCATTTTAATAAATGGAAATGGGATAAATATTGTTATTAATATTAATGAAATTGAAAAAATACTAATTCCATCATCCAAAGCATTAGAGAGTAAAATGAAAGATAATGCTATAATAATTAAAAGAATTGGTGTAAATAATATAATCTCATATAATTCAAAAATAGAAAATTACATAAAGAATAATTATAAGATAGATGTAGAATATTATGACAATTATACTCAAGCAATTAAATGATTTTTATAGTTTATTTGCATGTCAAATTCCAATTTAACGGAGCGTATAATGGGAAAGAAATTATCAGAAATGAATTTGGAAGAGCTTTGGTTGTTGTTCCCAATCTTCTTAGAAGAACATAAAGATTATTGGAAAGAATGGTATTTGGAAGAAGAAACTCTGTTAAAGAAAGTTCTTCCAAAAGTCCAAAGGATAAGTAATATAGGAAGTACCGCGATTTCTTCCATTTGGGCAAAGCCTATTGTAGATATTCTTATGGAAGTTCCCAAGGAAAGCAACTTGATTGATTATAAAGATTTGATTACAAACAACGGCTATATTTGTATGTCGCAAAGCAAAGATAGAATTTCTTTTAATAAAGGATATACCGAAAATGGTTTTTCCGAGAAAGTATTTCATTTGCATTTAAGATATGCAGGGGATAACGATGAATTGTATTTTAGGGATTATCTTATCGAGTTTCCCGATATAGCAAAAGAGTATGAAAAATTAAAGATTTCTTTATGGAAAGAATACGAGCATAATCGAGATGCTTATACAAACGCAAAGACCGAGTTCGTAAAGAAATATACTGAAAAAGCGAAATCAATTTATGGTAATAGATACTAACAAATT
>JAZNIY010000007.1:0-51167 GCA_045577735.1 Candidatus Stercoripulliclostridium sp.
TTAGCGCTATACTGCGTCAATAGCAAAAAAATCTCAAGGAGCAGTACGCTAGTACAGCAACCTTTCGGTTTTTTCACTTTTCCTTGTCTAGCATCTAAAAACCAAAGTCTATCAGAGGTTTTACAAAAGTAAAAGTAAGAATAAAACTAAAATTTATCCTTGTGAGCGCAACGCAGTGGAGTGAAGTCGTTCCGCGTTCCGCGTTCCGCGCTCCGCACTTATATGCATCCAAACTAGCGTGTTTTTAAGTGGTCTAACAAATTGCATTATCATAAAACGCGTACTGCATCCAAATTAGCGCGTTATTAAAGGATAAAGAATTAAACGATAAATTTTTTACTTGCTGTGATGGAGTTTGGTGTAATAACGTTCGTTATTGACATATGATTACCTTTTGTGATACTATAGATTTAACGTAAAACGACCAAATTTAGCCCATAAAGTCATGGTTTTATCGGGTGATTTTCTCTAGGAGATGGTGTATGGCTGGTTTGATTATTAAATGTTGTGCGACTGGAATCATGGGGCTCATCGCCATATATTTTTCTATCAAATACTTTAAAAGATATAAACTAGAAAAAGGTGCGGACGATGAGTATTGGCGCAACGTTATACAATGGGATTTGCTATATGGAAAAATATTCGTAGGTTTTGCTGTTGGCATTTTTTTGTTGATGATTCCTGTGATTTTTTTGAGTGAACATACATTAGAGCAAGGAATATCCTGTGTTTTGTTTGTGGTAATGGCAGGCTCTCTTAGTGTGATAGGCTGTTGTATGTCGCTTAATTGGAAAATAGTCGTAGAAAAAGATGGGTTCATGTATACAAATTCCATTGGTGTTTCTAAAAAGGTAGGCTATGAGGGGATTTACTCCACACAAATGCGCGCTGTTTATAGATATTACAAAACAGGTCGAAAATTACCTCTTTTTTCTATTAGCTTCATGCAGTTCAATTGCGATAGATTGGAAGATGCTTTGGGTGATTTCGAGGATATTGCTTTAGCACAAATTGAGCACGAATCTCTTGTTGAAACAGGTATTTATAACGACATGCTCGCTAATGAAAAAGAATTGCGAAAAAAGCTTGGAAAAAACGACTTGGTTTTAATTGATGAACTTATAAAGTATGCAAATACCATTGATAATAGTATAACTACTTTTACCGACATAGCTCTTTATTCCAAACTGAATCAAAAAATATGCGATAAATGTGCTGATGTTTTGTTAAATATAGAGAATGATTCATTGAAAAGCGAAATAGTCTTTGCTTTATGGCATAGTAAAAACAAGAAACACGCGGAAGTAGTAATTGCAGTATTTGAAACGATATCGGCTGAAGCCTTGCGAGAAAACGCATTTTATTGCCGAGCATATGACAATACTATTGCAAAACTTGCCGAAAAAAAGCATCTGGAAAAATATCTTGAATGGGCAAACAAGTGGTATTATTTGGGCAATATGCCTTGCTTGATGGTTAAACTTGGAACTTGGGGGATAGGAGAGGCTAAAGAAATATTTTTAAAGCAACTTACTTCGCAAGAGGACTGTGAACTATACAATCCTAACCACATGGGTTCCGTTAGGAATCATGCTTACGTCAATGCTATTGTCGCACTTGGCAAGTTTAAAGATAATGACCCCAGAATAAAAAATGCGTTAATAAAAATCAAAGAGGATTGCCCAATATATAATTTGAGAGAGTGTGCAACATTGACCCTTAAAAAGATAGAAAAAAGAGAAAAACAGATTAAATAGCATAATATTAGCATGTTCTCGTTAAAGCTTTGTTAGAAATAGGGTGGTGGATCTAACAAGGCTTTTTTTTCTCTTGATATTTTCGCGCGCGTGTGTTATAACTATGTTATTAATTTTTAGGGAGAGAAATTTATGGATTCCGTAAAAGAAATCAGTAGGGGAAAAGTTTATCAGTTTTTCCTTTGTGACGTCGCTAAAGGTCTTTTTAACGGCATGATTGGTAACTATCTATTGTATTTTTATCAGCCCACCGTAAAATCCGGTATCATTTCATTGCTTCCCAGCAATAAAATTTTGGGCTTTATTACCATTATGGCTCTTTTAACGGGCATAAGTAAGGTCGTTGACGCCGTTTCCGATCCACTCGTTGCCAATTTGAGCGACAAACTCAACAGCAAGTACGGTAGACGTATGTCCTTTATGCGCATTTCTGCCATTCCCTACGCCGTATCGGTACTAATGATTTTCCTTGCGCCCTTCCCTGCAGGCGCCGTTGGTAACGCCGTTTGGGTTGGCGTATGGCTCATAATTTACTATACCGCCTACACCTTCTACTTTATCCCTCAACGCGCACTCATTCCAGAAATTATTCCCGATGCCAAAAAGAGGGTGGGATACTACGCCGTTAGCACCGCTTTGTTTATGGGCTCAAGCGCGGTTATGTATGCAACAACTTTGTTCGTAAGCTTCTTTAAGAGCGCGGGCTTTGATGCGATTACCTCTTGGAGATTGGTATTTACCATATTTGCAGTAGTAGGTATGGCTTGCTTGTGCGCATCTGCTTTTGCATTTAGAGAAAACGATTACGTAAAAAGTCACGCAAAGAACCAAGACTCCATTTGGAAGAGCTTTGGCGTTGTATTTAAGAATAAAAACTTCGTGCTATTCTCTGCCGGTGACCTTGCAAGTTATATCTCCATGGCGTTCTTCCAAACAGCTATGCTTTACTACATAACTATGCTTCTTGGCATTAAGGAAAGTCAGTCGTTTATCGTTATGGCAGTTGCAATCGGCGTTGCTATTTGCTCCTTCCCACTCATTGTAAAGATAAGCAAGAAGTTCAATAAGAAAACACCTCTGCTAGTAGGTAGCTATATCTTTGCAGTAGTGTTTGCTTTCATCTTCTTCGGTGATAAAATTGCTTCGCTTTTACCCGGTCTTGAGCTTGTTATAGGTATAGTAATGGGACTGGCCGTTGCCTTCCCGTTCGCTGCAATTAACATCTTGCCACAATCCATCGTTTCCGATATTATTCAAGAGGATAGCCTTGTTTCCGGCTTGAATAGAGAGGGTATTTTCTCCGCCGTAAAGACCTTTATTGAAAAAATCGCCTATGCAGTTGCCATGGTAATCGTATCAAGCGTACTTGCAATAGGGGCAAACGTTGGTGAAGAAGTAGGTCTTTTGGGAGTTAAACTTACGGGTATATTCGCTTGCGTATTTACCGTTGTTTCCATTGTGTTCTTCCACCTTTACGATGACAAAAAGGTCACCGAAAACGTGGAAAGACTAAAAGCCGAGCGCAATATGGAGGGTAAATAATGCCAGCTGAAATTATTGCAGTATGCGTGCTTTGTGCACTAATCGGGGCATTTTTAACCTATATTGTCGTTAATGCTCTAATCGCTCCCGGTAAAAGAGAAACCAAAAACGCACCTCGCGTAAGTGTTAGTGAGGAGAAGAAAGAGAAGTATGCTTCCATTCTTAAAGAAATGGTTGCTTGCAAGACCGTTTACGACAAGGAAAACACCTTTAAGGCAGAATACGAGCGTTTTTACGAGGTACTAAGGAAGAGCTTTCCCACCTTGCACGAAAGGGCAGTTCGCCACGATTTCGACGGCTGTTTCCTCTATGAAATTAAGGGTACGAGTGAGAGGAATTTGCTCCTTATGTCCCACCACGACGTGGTAGCTGAGGAAGGTGAGTGGGACACTCCCGCTTTTGAACCCACCGTTAAAGATGGCGCCATATACGCTAGAGGTACCATAGACACCAAAACCCCGTTATTTAGTGAACTTCAAGCAGTAGAGGAGTTGTTAAAAGAGGGTTACGAGTTCCCACTTAACGTCTTTATAGCATCGTCAAACAACGAAGAAATTGCCGGTGAAGGCATGCCCAAATGTCACGAATACTTTTTAGAGCGTGGCTTGCATTTTGACTTGGTCCTTGACGAGGGTGGTGCAATCGTACAAAAAATGATGCCCGGTGTTAAAGAAAAGAGTGCAATGGTAGCAGTACACGAAAAGGGTAGACATTACTACACTTGCACTGCTAAAAAGAGGGAGAGTGGTCACGTTGGGCTTAATCCCGTAAAAGACAACGCCGTGGAAAGGCTCTCTACCTTTATTAGTGAGGTAAAAGCAAGCAATATCTTCAAGAAGAAGTTTACTCCCGAGGTGGAGGGATTGTTCCGTACTCACGCACCATATATGCCCTTCGTACTACGTTTAATAATGAGCAATTTTACCATTTTTAAGGGTTTGCTTCTTAAAATACTAGGCAAGGTTAGCCCCGTAGTAGACGCAATGCTTTCCACTTCCGTTTACTTTAAAGAGATAAAGGGTGATGCCAACGAATGTACTACCACCGCATTCTTCCGTTGTTTAAGAGAGGAAGATTTAATGCAAGAAATTGAGGAAATTAAGAAAATTGCCCAAAAGTACGGCGTTGAAGTAGTACAAACCGAGCGCGATTATTGTGTGCCGTCAAGCGCAAACACGCCCCAATTTAGTAGGCTAAAAGGGGTTATGAACGAGCTGTTCCCCGACGTAATAGTATCTCCGTTTTTGCTGACTGCCGGGACCGATGCTCGTCATTTAGGTGATGTTGCCGACTGCATTTTAAGGTTCGCGCCCATTGACCTTGATACCAAACAATATGCCTCCATACACAACGTTAACGAGCATATATACGTTTGGAATTTGCCCGAATGCGTAGCATTCTACAAGGGCATAATAACTTCTTATAACGTAAAATAGAGGGAATTATGTATTTTGACGAATTAAAAGTGGGAATGTCGATGGACCTTGATCCCGCAACTATTGATAAAAAGCAAATGTTGGATTTTGCATACGCTTACGATAACGTGCCTCTGCATACCGATGAGGAATATGCTAAAAAGACACCGTTTGGCGCACTTCTTGCTCCCGGCGTTATGTCTTTTTTATGCGTGTGGGCGAAGTATTTGGAAAGGGACTTCTTTGGTGAAGAACTTCTTGCCGGCAAGTCCACTAAAATAGAGTGGTTAAAACCCGTTTTTGCCGGTGACGTATTGACCTCGACTGCAACCATAACCAACCTTATTCCCCGTAGCCCAAGAAACGGCATTGCCGAGTTAACCATAGAGGCGTATAACCAGCACGGCGAAAAAGTGCTAATAGGAATTACCGAAGCAATAGTGAAGAAATAATGCCCAAGCGGGCGTTATTTTTTTACCTCACGATTAGCTACTACCAAGCATTAGTACTATGCACAAAAACAAACTATACCCATAGAGAGCAAGTAGAGGTATGCTACAGGTCCAGAGGTAACGCGTATTGCGTACGTAAAACGATGTAAGAATGGCAAGTAGTATTAGTGCAAGAATTATTAGTCCGGCACCCAAATAGTAGAGGGAAAGCCGGAAGTAACACAGCGTAAAGAGTAGGTTGGTAAGGAGCAATAATAACCATACTTTTATGCCTCTACGTAAGCATCTGTTCACGATTGTTGCGCTCATTTGGATTACCATACAAGCGTATGCAATACCCCAAAATAGCATAAATGTGTTTTCTGTGGGCAATCCACGTTGTATGGAGTATAGCAGGGAAATATGCTCTCTGCCACCCTCTAAAAAGAAGCTGGACAGATAGGCCGTTAGGAAGATTATGCCAAGGGATAGGGTAAAAGAGAGAAAGCTTTTGTAGGTTTTCATATTTTAATATATGAAAAAGTTTCCTTTTTAACACCTTAAATTCACCTCTTTTACATTGACCTTACGCGCGCGTATATGCTATAATCAAGCTATGAAGAAGTTTTTAATTGCGGTTTTAGTGCTATCGTTCATGCTCGTATTGCTTGCGGGCTGTCAACCCAAGGATGACGATACGCTCACTACCGAGGATATTTTTGTTAATTTTACCTCAACGGGAGAGTATTCTTCCGTTCGCGAAACCTTGCGTTTGCCCGAGGGTGTTACCGTTGCTTTTTATGACGGTGCAAACGACGTTTACGTTACCAAATACGAATTTGAATTAGTGCCCGGCGTTAAAAAAGAACGCTATGGTTTTTGTTCCCAAAACGAAGTTTACGTTGAGCCAACCTACACTGCGGTTTTAGACATTCGTGGCGATTACGCCATTTGTGTTGCTACTCGTTTTGAGTATGGCAACGGCCTTGAAGAAGTCAACTACGTTGGTATTGTAAAATTCCGTGGTGGCGACGGCAATGCTTATGAGTATGGGTTTAATTATCCCTATGCTCCTCTAATTGAGCAATACGTATTTTTAACTGACAACTTGGTTTCCATAATGGGACACAAAAACATGACCGATTTTGCTCAAAGCGGTTATACCTACGCTACCATTTACGATTATTCTTCCTCGTTGGGCTTGAAGGAATATGCTATTATTAACAACATCGACAACGGCACGGCCTTCGTTTGCGAAGACGGATATCTTGTAGCTGTAGACAATATGCAAGCACGCTTTTACAACTTGAATCAAATTGATGAAAACGGCTTGCTGGTTAGACAACATTCCGTAAATCTTATTAAAGCAGGTGACGGATATCTTGAAAACTACACCTCTACCGACGTTTACTACATGGGTAACGGCTGGTTTATCGTTTCCTCCATGTATTCTTCGCCCGAGGAGTACGACGGATATGAAATTCCTCTTTTAAACGAGGAAGACGCCAAAACCTACTACACTATGATTAAGAGCGTAAGGTTTTCCGTCAAGAGTGGTAAGCAATACGATTGTGAGCGCGTTACTATGGTTTCCAACAAGTATACCGATGATAACGTTAGAAACATTTGTAACAGCATTAACACCGAGGACGTTACTGCAACTGCAAAATGGGAAAGACCTTACCTTCTTCCCGTTCTTCCCACCTCTGCCATTACCAAAGAGGGATATAGCATAATTTATTACTATTTCTACTACTATAACACCGAAAACATTCGCTCTTGGTCCACTTCATTTATGATTTGCGACAGCGAATGTAATATTACTGCCCCCACGAATCTCGTTATGCCTCCCATATTCGTTGATGGATATGGACTACAAAACATATCCCCCAACTTTAAGCTCGCAATGCGCGACGTGGGATATCATAAATATTCCGACGGCACTCGTCAGACCATCATTCCTCTAACCGAAATCTCGGCATTTGAAAACTCCTTTATTCATAACGGCGTTATAATTTCCTACGAGCAAAGAATAGAGCCACAAGGCGTCGTTGCCTATCTTGGAGCAACGAAAGTGGACGGCACGCGCATTACGCCTTACGAGTATGATTCTTTCTCACCCTTCTTTGGCAACTATGCGACGGCTTCAAAAATAGGGGAGTTGACCGACGAGGGCACTATTGAAACCCAAGCTTTCTATCGCATATCTATGGACGGCACCGTCACTTCCATTAAGGACTGCCACCAAATGTATAACGGCGTATACGCTACGCGCTACGTGGAAACCAATGCTCTTGGCGAAAAAACCATAAAATACGGCTTGAAGACCAATAGTGGTACCGAGCTTATTCCCAACGTTTGCGACGAGGTTTCTTGTACCGATTACTTCTTTAAAGACGGCAAGACCTTTACCACAAAGGTTGCTACCGTAGAAAATGGAGCGGGGGTAATATATGAGCTATCCTAGTACCATGAAAACAATAGTCGGTGGCTTGGAGTACGTTGACGAAGGCGCAAGAATATTAAAAGAGGGCGGACTCGTTGCCTTTCCCACCGAAACGGTATACGGGCTAGGGGCCGATGCCTTTAACCCCGAAGCCGTGCTTAACATATTCAAAGCTAAGGGTAGACCACAAGACAACCCACTTATTGTGCACTTTGCTTCCGTTGAGGACGTAAAAATGGCGGTAAGAGAAATTCCGGACGTTGCCTATAAGCTTTGGGAAAGGTTTTCACCCGGTCCCTTGACGTTGGTCCTGCCAAAGAGCGATAATCTTCCTCTTGTTACAACTGCGGGTATTCAAACGGTAGGCATTAGGATACCTAACCACCCGATAGCACTTGAATTAATTAAAAAGAGTGGTACCGGGATTGCGGCTCCAAGTGCAAACACTTCCGGTAGAGTAAGCCCTACAAGAGCAATGGACGTTTACGAAGATATGGTAGGTAAGATACCACTCATACTGGACGGGGGACAAACTGACGTTGGCATAGAGTCCACGGTCCTTGACCTTACAAAAGACGTGCCCGTAGTGCTTCGTCCCGGTGGCGTTACCATAGAAATGCTAACCGAAGTGTTGGACAAAGTCGTTAACCATAAAGGGGAGGTTGTCATTGCCGAATCTCCCGGTATGAAATACAAACACTACGCACCCACCTGCCCATGTGTAGGCGCACGCACTTTGGAAAGTGCGCTAAAAGTCTACTCTGAGCAAGACAATGCCGTAATAGTAGGGCGCACCTCCTTCCTTGCCACTATTCCAGAGGGCGTTACTGCCGTTAGTCTTGGTGAAAGCCCGGAAGAATGTATGAGAAACATCTTCTCCCTTCTCCGTGACCTCGAAAAGACCTATTCTTACATAATCATAGAGGACTTTTCCAGAGAGCCAAGATACTTTGCATTGTATAATCGCTTGAAGAAAACGACGGCCGGCGTAATAGTTTGAAACACAAAGCCTAAGTGTTCTACAATAGAGCGCGTGGGAATAACGAAATAGGGCATTCAGGTGAACGGAAATGCCGTATTGCAAAACTCAAGTTGCTAGTATATACTATTAATAATAATGTGCGCGCACGCGCATGAGGAGTAAATTATGAAAATTGCTATAGGTTGTGATCACGGTGGTATCGTGCTGAAAAATGACGTTATTAGAGCCGTCCTAGACTTGGGGCTGGATTACGTTGATTTTGGTTGCTACGATAATTCGTCCGTTGATTATCCCGACTACGCCAAAAAGGTTTGCGACGCCATTCTCTCCGGGGAGGCTCAAAAGGGCGTGCTTCTTTGTGGTACGGGAATTGGTATATCTATTGCAGCAAACAAAGTTAACGGTATTCGCTGTGCTCACGTAACCGATAACTTCTCGGCACAAATGAGCGCAGAACATAATAATGCACAAATTATTGCCATGGGTGGAAGAATTACAAAGGGTGAAGATGCTTATACCTTCACTAAAACCTTCCTTACTACCCAGTTCGCCGGTGGCAGACACGCTATACGCGTAGATAAAATTATGGCATTAGAAAACAAGTAGACAAAGTTTCGTGGAGTAGGATAGGTAAGGAATATATGCAAAAATTCAAGAAAGCCTTAATAGTATTTGTACTTATATTGAGTATCGCTTGTCTGCTCGTTGCTTGTGGTGACGAGAACGTTGACAACGAGGGTGACCAAAACTTAACGGATAACGTTGTGGATACCCCCGGAGATACATCTAACGATACTAATACCGAGGATAGCAATACAAATAACAATGGTGGCGATGCTTCTAGTGTAATTAAGCCCCCGGTAATGAATAGCAATCTTTTTGTCTTTGAACCGATTGCCGGCACCAAAACCTGTGTGTTAAAGAACGCAAGTTTGGTAAATTCTTTGGTGGAAATACCTGCTTCCAGCAATAATTTGACGGTAGTGGGCATTGCTCCAAACGCTTTCCGTACCAGCATTATGGTGAAGGAAGTAACCATTCCCGATAGCGTGGAAGAAATTGGTGATTTTGCTTTTTCCGGCTGTGTTAACCTTGAAAAGGTTAATATTTCACAAAGTTCACAACTAAAAAGGATTGGTGAGAATGCTTTCTTTAATTGTGACAAGCTTCACACCATTACACTTCCTACGGAGCTAAACGAAGTTGGTGACAAGGCTTTTAGCGGTTGCATCGACCTTATTAACCTCACCTTCCCCGAAGCCCTCACTAAGGTGGGAGCCGAAGCATTCCACGCAGGTTGGTTTGACGCGATTGACCAAACGGGTATCGTTTACGTTGGTAAGGTAGCATACGCCTATATCAACCTAGAAGAGGAGCGTGTGCCCCAAGATATTACTCTTTCAAGCGATACTATTGCTATTGCAAGCAAGGCGTTTTACGGCAATCCATGGGTTAAGAGTGTTACCATTCCCAAGTCGGTAAATTACGTAGGAGCCCTTGCACTAAACAATGCAAGCGCACTTCAAACCATAACCGTAGACGCTGAAAACACCACCTATTCCAGCGATGGTAACGCGCTAATTGAAAGGGCAAGTGCAACGCTACTTTCTTCAACCCCCACCACCGAGGTACCCGCATACGTCGAAGTAATTGGCGAGGAAGCTTACGCTTATTCCTCGGCTACTTCCATTAGTCTTCCCGATTCCGTAACCAGAATTATGAAGGGCGCTTTTAAGTATTCAAGTGTAACCGAGGTTAATATTCCCTTTAACGTAACCGTTATTGAAGAGGACACTTTCCTTAATTGCATAAGCTTACGCACCATAACCATACATTCTAAGATTACCGACATCAAAGAAGCATCTTTCAATTTTACAAATAGCCTTGCTACCGTTATTATTGAAAACCAAGCTATTTACGATAAACTTGATACCCCGTACGCGTTCTCCGGGTTGATTTCTCGCGCAGAAACGGTATATGTTAAAGAGGGAATAGAGGGACAAGCCGACCAATTGATAGTCGGTTACGATTCCGTTACCACCGATAAAGTTGGTTATAAAAAATTTGTCAAGAAGGAAAATAACTAGGCTTAAGCCGTTAAAATAGGAGTTATTATGAAGTTAAGACCACTAAAATTAAAGCCTGCAGTCCGTACCTATATTTGGGGTGGAACCAAATTGAAAGAATACTGGGGCAAAGAATCGGACACCGATACCATTGCCGAATGTTGGGAACTTAGTATGTATACTGATAGCGAATCTATAGTTGACGATCCCGCTTTTTACGAGTATACTTTGTCCAAGCTACAAAGAAATTATCCCGAGTTTTTTGGAGATAAAGTAAACGATTATTCCAAATTCCCCATTCTAATTAAGCTCTTGGACGCCAGCGCAGACCTTTCCATTCAAGTTCATCCCGACGACGTATACGCTATGGCTCGCGAGGGCGGTCAACTTGGTAAAAACGAGGTATGGTACATTGCTGATGCCGACGAGGGTAGCGCAATATATTATGGCTTCAATCGTGACGTTACCAAAGAAGAAGTTATAGACGGCGTTGTAAACGGCACTATTACCGAGCTTCTTAATCGTTGTCCCGTTAAGAAGGGGGACTGCTTCTTCGTTCCCGCAGGTACCGTTCATGCACTACAAAAGGGTGTAACCGTCATAGAGGTACAACAAAGCTCCGATATAACCTATCGCATATACGATTATGGCAGAAAGGATAAGGCCGGTAACGCTCGCAAGTTGCACATTCGTGAAGCTTTGGACGTTATGAACCTTAAAAAGAGCGAACTTCCCGTTCCCGCTGAAGTCAAAGAACTTTCCAACGGTTCCAAAATTAGAATACTTACTAAAAACGGATACTTTACTTCTAAAGAAGTAAAAATTGAAAACGGAGAATACCTAATCTACTCCGAAGAAAGCTTCGTTACCTTCACCGTAGCCGACGGCTCTGCTCGTTTTGAAACCGGTGAAGAAATCAAGAAGGGAGATACCTGGTTTGTACCTGCCTACTATATGGCTAAAATTTTGGGGGAGGGGGTTACTTTGGTCGTAACCATTATTTAGACTTTGTTTTTTGGCGAATTACTTTGTCAAAGGCAAATTTTCTCAAGGCGCAGTAGGTCAACTACAGCAACCTTTCTAAAATTTGCCTTTTCCTCGTACTTCATCCAAAAACCAAAGTCTAAAGAGGTCTAGGAAAAGCAAGAGGAAACTCAAGCTGAATAATAAGGTTTTCCTTCGACTAGCATCCAAACTAACGCCTTTTTAAGGATAGGACAATAAAAACTATTCAAAAGATAACGCAGAAAATAAAAACTCGCATATAAGGAGATAAAAATATGTATTACATTGGCATCGATATTGGTGGAATGAGTATCAAAGGTGGTCTTGTTGACGAAACTGGCGTGGTATATGCTAAAAAATCGGTTGTTACTCAGGCCGAAGCGCATTACTCCGTTATCGTTAAAGATATAGCGGACCTTTGCATAGCTCTAGCTGAAGAAAAGGGCCTCACGAAAGAGGATATTACCGCCGTTGGTATGGGTATTCCCGGTACGATAAACCCCAAAACCGGCGTTATTACCTATGCTAATAACATCAATTTTGAAAAGGTTCCAATCGTTAAAGAGTTTAGAAAGTATATCGACGTGCCCACCTATATCGGTAACGATGCCAACGTTGCCGCTCTAGGTGAACAACGCTTTGGTGCCGGTAAGGGCTACAATGACGTTATCGTTATAACCCTTGGTACAGGTATCGGCAGTGGTATAATCGTAGACGGCACCCTTCTTGAAGGTAAGGCCGGCGCAGGTGCAGAAGGTGGTCACATCGGTCTTAAAGTTGGTGGCGAACCCTGTTCTTGCGGTAAACGTGGTTGCTGGGAAGCATACGCTTCTGCTACGGCACTCATTCGCCAAACCAAGCGTGCAATAGAAAAGAATCCCGAATCTCTAATGGTTAAGTTCGCAGAAGAAGAGGGCAAAGTAAGTGGTAAAACGGCTTTCCTAGCATCTAAAGAGGGCGACAAGACCGCTCAAACCGTTGTTAACAACTACATTAGATACGTTTCCGAAGGTATAATTTCTCTTGTAAACCTATTCCGTCCCGACGTTGTTTTGATTGGTGGCGGTATCTCTAACGAGGGCGATTACCTCATGGAAAGGATTCAACGTAGAGTTAATCGTTACTCCTATGGTGGCCACAGAAACCCCAAGGTCTTGGTTAAAAAGGCAGAACTTAAAAACGATGCAGGTATGCTGGGAGCAGTTGCTCTTTGCCTATAAGCATAACCTGTTAAAATGACGCAAAAGGGCCTCTCCAAAAGAGGCCTTTTAATTTTTACTTGACGTCAAGAAATTACACAAATATTGGTTAAAGGTATCCTAAAAGCTTTAAAAGGATACCTTAATTAGTAATAAACGTATGCATTTGTGATTAGATGCAGATGGGTTGATATGCACACTTAATGCTCTTTTTCTCTTTTCACAAATGAGCATATAATGCCCAAAAACGCGAAGGTTAAAAAATAGTTAACGCACCCGTTTTGTACGCAAACAACTTGCTATACTCTCTTTTAAGTAAGAATGTAACATAAATTTTTATGGTCGCAAAAAGTGTATCATCGTTAAAAATAAGGCTCGTAGAGTGAAATCAAGGTATATTCGGGCAAAATTATTATATTTTATATAATATTTGCTTGCAAATCTTAAAGTATTGTGGTAAATTATAGAAAGCCGCGCAGAAGAGGTAGATTAAGCACGCAATCGCGTCACCTTGATGGCGAGTTCCTAAAGGGAGGTAAATCGTATGTACGCAATAATCGTTTGTGGTGGTAAGCAATACAAGGTTTCCGCAGGTGATACCCTAAAGGTTGAACTTTTAAAGAAAACCGACGTTGGCGCAGTTGTTGAACTCGACGTTCTTATGGTAAATAACGAAGGTCAAGTTATCGCCGGTGAAGCTTGTAAGGCATATAAGGTAAAGGCAGAAGTCGTTTCTATCGGCAAAGGCCCCAAACTTAACATTTTCACCTATAAAGCAAAGAAGAATATTCGTAAGAGACAAGGTCACAGACAACCTTATAGCGAGATTAAAGTACTCGAGATCGTAGGTTAGTAGTTATGACCAAAATCAAAGTTTTCCGTAAAGACGGGCACATAATGGCCCTAGAGGTTAAAGGCCACACAGGTTTTGAAGAAGAAGGAAAAGACGTGGTGTGTGCAGGAGTTTCGGTTCTAACACAATCGGCTCTATTAGGCCTTAAAGAGGTCGCCAAGGTCGAAACGGAAAGTAGCATCGGCGACGGTTACCTGTTTTTTAAAATTGCCGAACATAACGTAGAAAGTGACGCGATACTAAATACAACCTATCTCGCACTAAAAGATTTGGCATCAGGTTACAAACGCCATATTAAAATGGAGGACTGCAAATATGTTTATTAATCTGCAACTATTCGCCCACAAGAAAGGTTCGGGTAGCTCCAAAAACGGACGCGACAGCAATGCGCAACGTCTTGGACCCAAAAGAAGTGATGGTCAATTCGTTCTTGCTGGCAATATATTGGTAAGACAAAGAGGCACCAAGTTCCATCCCGGTAACAACGTTGGTATCGGTAAGGATGACACCCTTTTTGCTCTAATCGATGGCGTAGTACGTTTCGAGCGTAGAGGTCGTAGGGATAAGCAAGTTAGCGTTTACGCAAAAGAAGCTTAATTTCCCACTTATCACCACAGTAATTCAACAAAATGAATTACGAAATTTCAAACAATAAAATCTTAATAAAAGATACCGAAGAATTCAATCCAAAACACATTTTTGAATGTGGACAGGTTTTTAGGTACCTAAACTGCAATTCAGGCCACAAAATTTTTTCAAAAAATTCATTTTGTGGCTTGATTTATGTACAG
Source organism: Candidatus Stercoripulliclostridium sp. (assembly GCA_045577735.1). Taxonomy (GTDB): domain Bacteria; phylum Bacillota; class Clostridia; order Christensenellales; family DTU072; genus Stercoripulliclostridium_A. The sequence continues at coordinate 14,488 of JAZNIY010000007.1, forward strand.
GGGTATGTTACAATAGAAACATCAAATCCCTTGGAGTACGTTCACTACTTCGATTTGGACCGTGATTACAGTGCCATAAAAGCCAATTTAACCGGCTCGTTTGGGATACTAGACAAGGCAGTTGAGTTTGGTAAAGGCATAAGGATACTTAACCAGGATCCCTACGAAATGATACTTAGTTTTATTATTTCGGCAAACAATAATATTCCACGCATAAAAGGCATATTAAATAGGATGTGCGAGCGCGCGGGAGAAAGACTGGGGGAAAATGAGTTTGGTTTCCCAAGCGTTACGGCACTAAAGGACAAGAAAGAGGACTTCTTCAAAGATTTGGGTTGCGGTTACCGTGCTAGCTATCTTGTTAAAACAATAGATGCAATTGCAAATGGTTTTAACCTTGATATGACCGGCCTTAGCACCGAAGAGGCAAGAAAACGTCTTATGACTCTTACGGGCGTAGGTAGAAAGGTGGCAGATTGCATTTTGCTTTTTGGCTATCACCGCACCGACGTGTTCCCTGTGGACGTTTGGACGGAACGCGTATACAACGGATTGTTTGGCGAAAAGGACATTAGTCCCGAACGCAAAGCAGATATACTTTGTTCCCACTTTGGCAATATGAGCGGTTATGCTCAGCAGTATCTATATTACTATTATAGAGAAAACAATATTAAATAAAATACCTTATTTTTCGGAGGAAAGACAATGAACAAACCCAAAATGATTATCCTTGCTGATATCGCTAGCTTAAGAGTTACCTGTGCTGGTTTTAAGCAAATCGTTAAGAATTTGGAATCCAAATTCGAAGTTGTAACCTGTAAGTTCTACTCTTACGTTGCAAAACGTAACCGTGACTTCAACGAATACATCTCCGCTAACGGTTTTGAAACCTCTCTTCCCAGCGCAAGCCGTCGTCGTAACAAGCTCGACTGCCGTCAAGTTATCGATGCCGCTGATATCGCAGCTGCAGGCAACATCGACGCTGTTGGTCTAATCACCGGTGAAGGTGACATCCTTCCCGTAGTAAACCTTTTGAAAGGTAAGGGCATTGACGTATACGACATCAACGTAGCAGAAGGCAAATACACCTATGCTTACACCGGCTTCATCGCTGTTCCCACCTCTGCACTTCGCGAAGGTTATGCAGCTCCTGCAACCAAGCCCGCTGTTAAGAAGGCTCCCAAGCCCGTTGTTGCTCCCGCACGTGAAAACGTATATCTTGGCGAAGCTAAGAAGATCGTTTCTCACAATGATTTATTCAATAAGTATCGTCGCAAATAGTTAAAACGCGCTATTTTGGCGCTATCCCACGTTAAAACCAAAACCCCGTCAGGGCGCAGTAGGTCTACTACAGCAACCCTGCGGGGTTTTACTTTTGGCTTGGCTAGCATCCAAACTAGCGCGTTTTTTTAGACTACAGATTATTTTTATTACGTGCTAAAATACACTTTTCATCATAGACATTATCCTTGTTTGCGTAACGTAGTGTAGCAAAGCCGTTCCGCACTCCGCATTCCGCACTCCGCACTCCGTAAGGCTGTTCCGCGCTGTGCTATTTCATTATTGTATTGTATCTTAAGCTACAAAAAATCGGTATCGTAGGATACAAAATACATTTTTCATTTAAGTGCTTTTTATTGTAGAAATTTTTGGTTTATTTTTTTGGAATATTTATGGTTGCATTTCGCGCGCGCTTGTGATATAATAGGCGACAATAAATTTTATTTATATATAGGAGAAAAGAATTTTGGCTAAAGTTATTATTGCAAAAGATACCTGTAAAGGTTGTGGGCTTTGCGTTCGTGCTTGCCCCAAAAACGTTCTTGCTCTCTCCAAAGAAGAAACTAATAAAGCTGGTTACTTCATTGCTGAAGTGCAAAATGATGGTTGCATAGGTTGCACCGCTTGTGCAGTTATGTGTCCTGACGTTGCTATTACCGTGGAAAGATAGGAGATAAATTATGAAGATTCTAATGAAAGGTAATGAAGCAGTTGCAGAAGCTGCAGTTAGAGGTGGTTGCCGTGCTTTCTTCGGCTATCCCATCACTCCCCAGAATGAAATACCCGAGTATCTCTCCAAGAGATTGCCCGAGGTAGGTGGTTGCTTTATCCAAGCTGAAAGTGAAGTTTCCGCTATCAACATGGTTTACGGAGCAGCAGGTGCAGGCGCTCGCGCTATGACATCATCTTCTTCCCCCGGCATCAGCCTTAAGCAAGAGGGTATAAGCTATATTTGTGGTGCAGAACTTCCTTGTGTTATTGTTAACATGGTTCGTGGCGGTCCCGGACTAGGTGGTATTCAACCCGCACAAAGCGACTATTTCCAAACCGTTAAGGGTGGCGGACACGGTGACTATCATATGTTGGTTTATGCACCAAGCTCCGTTCAAGAAGCTGTTAACATCATGTATAACGCTTTTGACAAGGCTGACGAATATCGTATGCCCGTTATGTTGCTTGGCGATGGTATGATAGGTCAAATTATGGAAGCTGTAGAACTTCCTCCCATGAAGGATCCCGCAACCTTCCCCAAGAAGGAATGGGCTACCGATGGTACCGGCGTAGGCAAGAATCGTAGAATTATAAACTCTTTGTACATCGAGCCTGACGTACTAGAAGAAGTAAACCATCGTTTGTTCAAGCGTTACGACACCTTGAAGGAAAAGGAAGTAATGTGTGAAAAGTATCTTTGCGACGATGCAGAAATCGTTATCGTTGCATACGGCACCGTTGCTCGTATCTCTAAGAGTGCCGTTAACGATCTTCGCGCAAAGGGCATCAAGGTTGGCCTAATTCGTCCCATCACCCTTTATCCCTATCCCGAAAAGATCATCAACGAAGTTGCTAAGCAAGAATGCGTTCGCGAATTCCTCACTATAGAGCTTTCTATGGGACAAATGGTAGAGGACGTTAGACTTGCTGTTAACGGTCTTAAACCCGTTGATTTTTACGGCAGAACTGGTGGTAACGTTATGACCCCCGACGACATCGTAAATTACGTTTTAGCAAAGGAGAATAAATAATATGGCAGTAGTATTCAAGAAAACAAATATGCTTACCGAAACACCTTTCCATTACTGCCCCGGTTGTACCCATGGTATTGCTCATAGACTCGTTGCCGAGTGTTTGGAAGAGCTTGGCGTAGAGGGCAACGTAATAGGTATTGCACCCGTAGGTTGCGCAGTTTTTGCATACAACTACTTTAACTGCGATATGCAACAAGCAGCACACGGCAGAGCACCTTCTCTTGCTACCGGCATTAAGCGTACCAACCCTGATAAGGTAGTATTTGCTTACCAAGGCGACGGCGACCTCGCAAGCATAGGTACTGCGGAAATTATTCACGCTGCAGCACGTGGCGAAAACGTAACGGTAATATTCATTAACAACGCTATATACGGCATGACCGGTGGTCAAATGGCACCTACCACGCTAATTGGACAAAAGTCCACAACATCCCAAGCAGGACGCCAAGTTGCTATTAATGGTAACCCCATTCGCGTTTGTGAAATGCTTGCTACCCTTGACGGACCTTCATACATTGCAAGATGTGCTCTTTCCGACACTGCAAACGTTAACAAGGCAAAGAGGGCAATTAAGAAGGCTTTTGAAAACCAAATAGCAGGCAAGGGTTTCAGCATGGTAGAACTACTTTCCAGCTGTCCCACCAACTGGGGAATGAGCCCCGCGCAAGCCGTTGATTTCGTTAAAGAGGAAATGACCAAAATATTCCCCCTTGGCGTATTCAAAGACGTTGATAAGGAATAAAAAATTCCTATCTTCACAAAAGTTAGTAATAGGAGTATAATATATATGGAAGAAAAAATCATAATTGCAGGTTTTGGTGGACAAGGTGTTTTGAGCCTAGGACAATTCATAGCCTATGCCGCTATAGCTGATGGTAAAGAAGTTACTTGGCTTCCCAGCTATGGACCGGAAATGCGTGGTGGCACCTCCAATTGTAGCGTAGTAGTATGTGACAAAGAGGTTGCAAGCCCCATCGTTGCACGTCCCGACTGCTTGATAGCAATGAACAAACCCAGCCTTTACAAATTCGTTGGTAACGTAAAGGAAGGTGGTACGATAATAGTAAACAGTTCGCTCATACCCGACAAAGTTGAGCGCACGGACGTTAAGGCAGTATACATTGATGCACAAGCACTTGCTCTTGAAGCAGGCAACGCACGTACTGCTAACATAGTTATCCTTGGCGCATACATTGCACTTTCAGGATTGTTCAGCCTTGAGCTTGTTGGCGAAATGATAAAGAATAAGTTCCAAAACAAGCCCAAAGTCATACCTGCAAACTTGAAGGCATTGGAGCTAGGATACAATTCAGCAAAATAATAGGGTAGCCCACGAGGTTATCCGTGAGGGTGAAAAATGAGTTTTTTTACTGAAGTTGCAATTCTATTTCAAGGAATGAGTTGGATAGTCTGGCTAGCACTAATTCTTGGTTACGTCTTCATCCTAATTGAATTTTTCCAACCGGGATTTGGCATATTTGGAGTAATAGGCGTAGCTATAATTGCACTTGGCATTGTACTTAGAGTTAGTGTGGGTGACGGCAATATATTTGCCCAGATATTCTGCATTTTGTTTATAGAATCGGTACTAACGTTAATTGCTTTCCTTGTGCTTGCAAAAACGGCTAAAAACGGTTGGGTGAGAAGATCGCCACTAGTGGAAAACGCTGTGGTAGAGTGTGCTGTGACCGATGAAGACCAAGACGCAAACAGTAGCGAGGCCGTTTTGGCTGGCGATGGCGAAACGATGGACGCTGTTAGCACCGAAAATGAAGAAGTAAAGGCTGATAACGCCGAAAATTAATCAAAAACATAGCCTATCGAACGCATTAAAAGCGTTTGATGGGCTAAATTATTATTAAGGAGAATAAAAATATGGGAGCAGGATGGATTGTTCTAATAGTTTTTGCTTGCCTACTAGTAGTGGGCTTCGTTGCACTGGTACCCTTTGGTATTTGGTTCAGAGCACTGGTTTCGGGCGCACCCGTAAGCATACCAAGACTTATTGGTATGAGGTTGCGTCGCGTTAAGGTAGCGATGATAGTTGACGCATATATAACCGGTAAAAAGGCAGGCCTTGACATCGATATTGCCACCCTTGAAACCCACTATATGGCAAAGGGTGACGTCGTAAAGGTCGTTAACGCACTTATATCTGCCCACAGCGCAAACATAGAACTTAACATTCAAACGGCTATGGCAATCGACCTTGCAGGCCGTGACGTATTGAATGCCGTTAAGGTATCGGTTAACCCCAAGGTCATAGAAACGCCTATGATTTCTGCCATTGCTAAGGATGGTATCGAGCTTCGTGCAAAGGCTAGGGTAACGGTTAGAGCGAACATTGCTCGCCTTATTGGTGGTGCCGGTGAAGAAACCATTATCGCTCGTGTAGGCGAGGGTATCGTTACCACGATAGGTTCTGCAAAAGAGCACAAAGAGGTGTTGGAAAATCCCGATAGCATCTCCAAAAAGGTGCTTGACAAAGGTCTTGATAACGGCACTGCATACGAAATTCTTTCCATCGATATTGCTGACGTAGACGTAGGCAGAAACATTGGTGCACAACTACAAATGGACCAAGCCGAAGCCGACAAGAGAGTGGCACAAGCAAAGGCCGAGGAAAGAAGGGCTCTTGCTATTGCAGAAGAGCAAGAAATGAAGGCAAAGACCCAAGAAATGCGTGCGTTGGTTATTAGTGCAGAAGCCGAAGTTCCCAAGGCACTTGCCGAGGCTCTAAAGAGTGGTAAAATGGGTGTAATGGACTATTACAATATGCTCAACCTTCAAGCAGATACTGCAATGAGGAATACCATAAGCGGTGAAGCAGTACCCCAAAGAGTGGAAGACAAGCAATAATGGAACACAAACATCCTTTGACTGAGGGCGAAACCCGAAAAGAGTTAGTGCCCACCCTTGCCTATGCCGGCGAGGGTTGTGAGGAGCACTATAACGAACGCATAATTAAAGAGGATGCGTCCTATTCTTCTAGTGGTTTAACAAAGATTAAAATAGGCAATCCATACCTTAAAGCAATGGTAATTGGCGAGGCTCTTTCCACGCCGAGGTGCAAGGTGCCGTACAGGAAGAAATAAGGAGAAACAATGAGAAAAGCAGGCGTACTTTTGCCCGTGTTTTCTTTGATGAGCGAATACGGAATAGGCGACTTTGGAGCAAGTGGCAGATACTTCGTAGATTTCATTAGAGAGATAGGTTACAAGATTTGGCAAATATTACCCATAACTACGATAGGGGCTGGCAACAGCCCTTATTCCGGTGTATCGGCGTTTGCCGGTAACTATCTTTTTATTGACCTTAATGCCATTCCCGAGCATCTTCTTAGCGTGAGTGAGAGGGCTGAGTACAAGATAAACAGCCCACACAGAGTGGACTATGAAAGGGTAAAGGAAGCAAAGAGCAGGGCTCTAAACTTGGCTTATGGCAGACTTGGTGAAGATGACCTAAGAAAGATTGAGGCTTTTAGGGCTGAAAACGCTTTTTGGCTTGAAGATTACGCTCTCTTTATGGCAATTTCGGAGAAACAAGGCAACGAATGGTTAAAGTGGGAAAGTGGCTTGGCTACTCGTAAGCCAAGCGCCCTCAAAAAGGCACAAAAAGAGCTGAAAGAGAGAATTTATTACTATTATTTTGAACAATATTTGTTCTATACCCAATGGTATGCTTTGAAAGATTACGCCAACGCCCGTGGCATAGAGATATTTGGTGATATGCCCATATACGTGTCCTACAATTCCCCCGACGTATGGGCAAATGCCGATATATTCGCCCTTGATGAAAACCTTGTACCCAAAGAGGTATCCGGCGTGCCACCGGACTATTTTGCCGAGGAAGGACAGCTTTGGAACAATCCGTTATACGACTGGGAAAAGATGTCGAAAACGGGCTATGAATGGTTTGTAAATCGCATTGTACATAGCTTGAAGCTGTATGATATTTTACGCATTGATCACTTCCGTGGTTTGTGTGAATATTGGGCAGTACCCGTAACCTCACCTACGGCAAAGGTGGGTGAATGGAAAAAAGGCCCCGGAATGGCTTTGTGGCAAGAGGTATACAAGAGGGTGGAGAACCCTCAAATCGTTGCCGAGGACTTGGGTATAATAGACGATAAAGTAGTTGCATATTTGAAAGAAACGGGCTTCCCCGGTATGCGCGTATTGCAATTCGCCTTCGATGGTGACAGGGCAAACGTACATCTTCCATACAACTATGACAAGAACACTTTTGCCTATACTGCAACGCACGATAACAACACTTCCCTTGGCTGGCTCTATGAACTATCCCACGAAGCACGCGAGGGCATTCTAAATTATTTTAACCTTCCCGAAAACCTTTGGGGCGTAGGTGGTAGAAATTGTATATCTACCAAAACTATGGCAAAAGAGATACTATCTTCCAGCGCACGGGTAGCCATAATGCCCATTCAAGACCTAACCGGCTATGGCGCCGATACTCGCATAAATACTCCCGGCGAGCCCGATGGTAATTGGGAAATGCGAATAACTATGTCGACTCTCGACGATATCGACGTGGGGTATTATAGGTATTTGGTTTCCAAATACGGAAGGTAAAACGCGCTAGTTTGGCGCTAGGCTTTGAAAAATAAAAAAGCTCCCTTCGGGTCATGTACGCCTAGTACACTCCCCTTGGGAGTTTTTCTTTTCCTTCGCCTAGCATCCAAACTAGCGCGTTTTTATAGACTACAGCTTATTTTTGTTACGTACTAGAATACCCTTTTTCTCATAGACTTTTGCTTTGGTGCAAATTAATTGTGTAGTATAAATTTTGGCGCTCCCCATAGAAAATTGTTCAACCCCACTCAGTCATTTACGCCTAGTAAACTCCTGTCGTGGGGTTTCTCATTTCCGTCGGGGAGCATCCAAACTAGCGCGTTTTTATAGACTACAACTTATTTTTGTTACGTACCAAATTTACTTTTCATCATAGATATTATCCTTGTTTGCGTAACATAGTGTAGCAAAGCCGTTCCGCGTTCCGCGCTCCGCACTCCGCACTTAAAACAAATCCTTGTGAGCGAAGTGAAACGGAGTGAAGTAATCACGCGTTAGCGTACACCACAACGTTTACGTTACATCACTTGCTCAAGCAAAAAATCACACGCTTGCGTTACACCACTTACTTATCGCAAGCGTTGCTCCGCACTTCGCACTCAATTTGTATCTTGTAAGCAATATTAGTTTGTTGTAATAAAAAGGGCTTCTCCGTCGCCGACAATGGATAGGGTATATCCCTTAATAAAGTGGTAGGTCTTGCCGACTATTTCGTTTGAGGTGTGTAAAGAGGGGGCAAGTCCTTTTCCGGTTTGCTTGGCGCTTGCCTCCGAAAGAGTAAATTTGGTATAAAAATCGTTAACGTCACTTGCATTAATGCCGTAGCGCGCACATATCTTTTCATAATCAATAGCACGATTTTCTTGAATATCGATGCCTATGGGACCGGAGGATAACGCAATTACTAAGTACTCACCACTATGCGAAAGGGAGATTTCTATATCTGCTCCCAGTACCTTGGGTTTTCCACTCTCTTCGTGTCCAAGACCAACTAAAGTAGGGGGCATTTTGTTTAGCTCCCTATAGATATCCATCGTCCTCTTGAACAATGCGTTGCGCTCGCTCTCCTTTCCAATTCCTACAAGTATCATATTTTCATTATACGGAATAGGGGACAAAATGTCAATTATCACTTAAAATTCAGTTTATTTGGCGCTTTCAATTACCCTTTTTCTTGACGATATCTTTAATAAAGTTTATAATAGATATACTGTTTATATATCTAAGGTGCAAAATGAAGAAAATTTTATTGGTATCTATACTTGTTTTGAGCATTGTGGCTACCGCCGTTTGCCTCGTTGCTTGTAACCCCGATGACGATGGCGCTAACGATTTCGTAGCCCCCAGCTTTGAGTTTACTCGCCCCGAAGGTCTACCCGATTACGCCCTTACCATTGAATGGATAGGTAAGGACGGCAACGCTACCTCTTTCGTTCCCAACAAGCCCACGGCAATAGTATTTGGTGGCGTTAGTGAATATAACGTTAAAGACGGCATCAACCTCTCTAAAGAGGTCTATGGCAATGCTTTGAGCTCCGGCTTTGAACTTAAACAAACCTCTCACCTTTGGTATCGCCAAGGTTGGAACATTGGCGTTTTCCACTATGAAAACTTTGCTGACGATAAAGAGTCAAACGTTAACGATAAGATTTACAACTCCAACAAGATGACCTACCTTAACGTTGACGGAGAACCCGTTACCACGACTCCCGATTTTAACCTTACCGAAGCATTCATTTCCGCTTACCTTAAGGCTTGTACCAGCGATGGCTTAGCTAAGAGTGGTGGTAAATACGTTCAAGAAGTACGTTTCATAGGTAACGGTGTGGGAGCAAACCTCGCAATCTCTTGCGCCGAATACCTTGATTACCTCTATGAAAACGGCGCAGTCGGCGTAGGATATCTCGCAGACAGAATAGACGTCCTAGACCCTTATTTCTCCAACACCGGCGTAGCTACCGTTATTGATTTTTATCCCCAAACCACTTTGGGTTCAGCCCTTAGCTACAACTCCAAAGCAATAGTAGAACTAGCCGACAAAGGCACCGTTTTCACCCTCGTTGAAAGCAATCCCGAATTCTATGACGAATATGACGTTCGCTACCAAGGGGTATCCGTAATTGACGATAAGGTTACCTTTACCGACACTTATGACTCTGCTTTGTACCTCGATATTAAAGAAAAAGTTGCTTACCTTAACTTTAGAGAAACCTTCAGTTCCAAGCTACCTGAAGCATACCAATCACTAAAGAGAACTACCCTTGACTGGTTCCTCTACACCATTAACGGCTCCGACTACGGATCGGTTAGCGTTCAAGGCTCGGACACCGATATTCGCGCTATGCTAGACGGTTACAATATGCCCGGCGTAACTCCTGCATCTTCCGTAAAATATGCCGTTTCTGCTTGGACTCCTACGATTTATATGCGTGCTGCTCGCGGTCATGAGTATAACATGAAAACCTATGACAAATACGACCTCAAAACTGCCGACTATACCCTAGAAAAGTTCGCCTCGGAAAGTCGCCAAATTAGTGACTTTACTATGGAAGACGGCTACGCAGTATGTGGATACTTGTATCTCCAAGAGGACGATACCCATTTCATCAACTATAACCGTACTGCAAGACTGGAAAATGCAAAGGTAACCATTAACGTTACTTTGAATCAAGAGGGCGAAAACTCCAAGAGCGAACTTATAGTAGTTGAAGCCGACAAGGACGGTTTCTACTATTGTAGCCTAGGTGAGTCCAGAGTAGGTGCTAACGTTGCAATTAGCGCCGTTACCCCCTCAAAGAATTACACCTATTCCACCTCCGATGCTACCAGCAGTTCTAACTACAAGCACCTCAACAAGAATATGATTACTACCGCCGGTGGTATTAGCACCACTCTAAGCGATACTGCGAACCAAGCATTTTTCTTGTATTTTGCGAGTTGTGGCTTCATAGAAATTTAAAAACGCGCTATTTTGGCGCTAGGCTTTGAAAAACTAAAAAGCTCCCTTCGGGTCATGTACGCCTAGTACACTCCCCTTGGGAGTTTTTCTTTTCCTTCGCCTAGCATCCAAACTAGCGCGTTTTTATCGGCTTAGACGTTTTGTTGAACGTGCTAAAATCCCCTTTTTATCATAGACTTTGTTTTTTAGCGCTATACTGCGTCAATAGCAAAAAAATCTCAAGGAGCAGTACGCCAAGTACAGCAACCTTTCGGTTTTTTCACTTTTCCTTGTCTAGCATCTAAAAACCAAAGTCTATTAGAGGTCTAGGAAAAGTAAGAGGAAACCATAAACAAAAATCTATCCTTGCGAGTGAAGCGTAAGCGAAATGATGTCGTTCCGGACTCCGCGCTCCGCACTCCGCACTCGCGCAAGCGTTGCTCCGCACTTATCAAGTCCAAACTAACGCGTTTTAAGAGGCACCACATATACCGATTACAATCATCGCGCATTTTAGCGAATAACTTCACCAAATGGGAGGTCTTGCGCTATGGAAAAATTTGGGTATTTACAATAATTTTAAACTGTGCTATAATATCACTAGAAGGTTTCCGATGATGCGGAACCCTAACAACGAAAAGGGCTTACGGGTCTAGCTCATAATGTCAAGCCCCCCGGGTATAACCTGACGCTAGGGGAAGACAAAAGGGAGCAGTAGTTCGCCCACCTGCACATACGCGGGTTTGTTATTCTCGGAACCTTCTCCCAACCTAAAAGAATAGTGACTATAAAGTCACTATTTTTTTGTCCATACTATTTTATCCCTATTTTTAAAAACTTAAATATTACATCCTCTTTTCCTTTTAATTATCATTTAACTATATCTTTTTATAATTATTATGTTATAATGTCACTAAGGAGAAATAATATGCGATTGCTACTCGTTGAAGATGAACGCGCGCTTTCTTATGCGCTGGTTAATATGTTTGAAAAAGAAAAAATTGACGTCACGGCTTGCTATGACGGTAAAGAGGGGCTGGAATATGCCTTGACCGGGGCCTTTGACGTCATTCTTCTTGACGTCCTTATGCCGAAAATGAACGGCTTTGACGTGCTTAAAGAGATAAGAAAAAATAAAATTGCCACACCGGTACTTATGCTAACGGCACTTTCCGGCGAGGCTGACAAGGTCAAGGGGCTGGATTTGGGCGCTGATGATTATCTTGCTAAACCCTTTGGCTTTGGCGAACTTATGGCGCGTGTGAGAGCCTTGCTTCGCAGGGGACAATCCACCCTTGCAATAGACAACAAACTTTCTTACGGCAACACCGAACTGGATTTGACTAACTCCGTGCTTAGAGCAAACGGCAAGGAAGTGCAACTCTCCGGCAAGGAGCTTGGTATTGTAAAATTCTTCTTTGAAAGAAGCGATTTCGTGGGCAACAAAGAGGAGATCATCACTCGCGTGTGGGGTCTGGATAACGACTTCCTTTCCAACAACTTGGAAGTATACATTTCCTTCATTAGAAAGAAACTAAACTTTGTAGGTGCCGATTTCACCATTGAATCACTAAGAGGAATAGGGTACAAACTCTCCAAAAAGTAATGAAAAAAATAGACCTCTTCCAAAGACTGCGACTTTCATTTGTGTTTACTTGCGTTTCTGCTGTAAGCATACTTCTCGTCGTGCTCTTTAGCGTGCTTTGGTTCATTAATTTTAGGAACACCCTTAGTGAAGTAAACAACGCTATGGAACGTATGTTGGTGCTGAACGAGTACAACATTTCTCTCCCACCGGTGCTCCCGGACGACGACCCAAATTCCTATGACGAAGTTAACTCCTTGTATTCCAAAACAATACTGTTTTCGGCATCCAAAGATGGTGTTATAGACTACCAAAAGTTGTACAAAAGCTATCCTTACCTAACCGATTTGGAGGAGCTTGACGCCATTTTGGAAAGAACGATAACGGCTTCCAACACGAAGGTGAAAACCTTTGAATACAAGTTCCGTTTTTATCGCGTTTCTTCGCGCTCCTACGACGACCACACAGACTACGTTTTTTACGATTTCTCTACCGAAAGACAGCTACAATTCAGGTCGGCTTTTTGGTACGTTATGGCATTCGTATTCGCCTCGGTTGCCGTAGGGCTACTTGCTTACGTGCTTTCCGACCACGTGCTCGACCCCGTAAAAGACGGTCTTAAAAAGGGTAAAGAACTAATTTCTAACGCGTCCCACGAATTAAAAACACCTCTAACCATCATAAAAGCAAACTTGAGCGTTATTCAAAGTGAACCTAACGCCACCATAAAGGACAACGAAAAGTGGCTACAAACCATAGATGAGCAAATTGAGCGCACAAACTCCCTCGTTCTTGATATGCTGGAACTCTCCCGTCTTGATAACGCCGAGGTGGAATATTCCGACTCCGTTGACCTTAGCGCAATCGTTACCTCGGTTGCCCTTTCCGTTGAGGCGCTTTGCTATGAAAAAGCAATAAATATTGAGGAATACATAGAGGAAAACGGCATAGTTCTAGGCTCCAAGGAGCACCTTGAAAGGCTGGTCCTCATCCTCCTTGATAACGCAATAAAATATACCCCATATTCGGGTAATATTGACGTATCTCTTGCTATAAGCAAGAAAAACGTAGTGCTCTCCGTAAAAAATAGTGGCGAGGGTATTAAAAAAGAGGACCTCGGCTTTGTGTTCGAGCGTTTCTACAAGGGCGATCGTGCTCGCACGCAAGAAACCAACAAAAAGAGTTTTGGTCTTGGCCTCGCAATCGCTAAAACTATATGTGACCAACATAAGGCAAAAATCGAGTGTTATTCGGAAGAAAACCAATATACCGAATTTCGCGTAACGTTCAGAAATAAAAATAAGTAGGTAGATATGAAAGCTGTCATTCAAAGAGTAAACGGTGCCACCCTTTCCGTAAACGATCGTCTTGTTTCTAAAATCGGTAAGGGGCTTTGCGTATATTTCGGCGTAGAAAAAGGGGATGAGGAAGCCCTCCTTGATTACTATGCTAAAAAGATTTCTCAAATGCGTATCTTTGAAGATGAGAATGGTAAAATGAACCTTTCTTGCCTCGATCTTGGCTATGAAATACTTTTAATCTCCCAATTTACCCTCTGTGCAAACTGCTCCCGTGGCAATCGCCCCGACTTTTTCTCCGCCGAAGAACCCTCCCGGGCTAGGGCTCTCTATGAGCAACTCGGTAAAAAGCTTGAAGAAAGGGGATTAAAAGTTTCCTACGGCGTTTTTGGAGCAGATATGTTGATTGAGCAGGTTAATGGGGGGCCTGTCACTATAATTTTGTAGACTTTGTTTTTTGGCGAATTGCTTAGAAAAGACTAAGACCTCACTCAGTCATTTACGCCTAGTAAACTCCTGTCGTTCGGCTTCGCCTTTCCGTCGCAATTCATCCAAAAACCAAAGTCTACCGTACTCTAAGACTGGTGCGAGTAAACTCAAACTCAATAACAAGGTTTTTTGGCGAATTGCTTAGAAAAGACTAAGACCTCACTCGGTCATGTGTACCTAAGTAAGTGTTATAACGCAAGCGTGTGATTTTTGCTTGAGCAAGTGATGTAACGCAAGCGTTGTGGTGTACGCTAACGCGTGAAAAGGATAAATTTTAGTTTGAGTTAGCTCTTAGAAATACTAAACCTCTGATAGACTTTGGTTTTTGGATGAGATACGAACAAAAGAAAATCTCCCAAGGGGAGTGTACTAGGCGTACATGACCCGTAGGGAGATTTTTAGTTTTGTGAAGTAGGTCGCCAAAAAACAAAGTCTATGATAAAAAGGGTATATTAGCACGTAACAAAAATGTGCTTGGTCTATAAAAACGCGCTAGTTTGGATGCTAGCCAAGGCAAAAGTAAAACCCCGAGGGGTTGCTGTACTTAGGTACTGCGCCCTGACGGGGTTTTGGTTTTAACGTGGGCTAGCGCCAAAATAGCGCGTTTTTTAACAAGAGAAGGTAGTATTATTACACTTAGGACAAGGAGGCATCTTGTCGTATTGACCAAGACTTACTTCCGTACCACAATTGGTACAATTATAACTACCACTACCGGGCTTTTCGCCAGTTTTTACAACACAATCTTTCATTTTTTAATTCTCCTTTTTCTTTTTGCCCTCTAGGGGGCTTGTAATGCTAGTTTGTGCATATGAGAATACTTTATACCCAAAAAATATGAATATCATAATGGTATCATTTGTTAATTTTTGCATGCCGTCTTATATTGACAATTTCGTGCGCGCGCTATATAATATAACTTGGGATTGCAAGGAGAACTATGCATAAAAGAATATTAGTAATAATTTCCATACTTATTTTTGCGGGACTTTTACTTTCCGCTTGTAACTCACCGACTTTCACCGTTACCTTTGACGTTGATGGTCAAGTTTATCTGACGCAAGAAGTTACTAAGGGCAAAAGCGCCACGATGCCTACGGTGCCCACCAAGACCGGTTATACCTTTGATAACTGGTATTTTGACAAAGACGTTTGGACACAACCCCTAAAGGCTGATACCAAGATTATAAACGACGTTACCGTATATGCTCATTGGGTACAAAACGTTGTGCCAGTTCCTAACTCGTATACCATCATATTTGATTCTCGAGGTGGTAGCGAAGTACCCGGTTTGCGCATAAAAGAGGGGCAAGCCTTCGTTATGCCCAACAACCCCACGTTGAAGGATTATAACTTTGACGGTTGGTATCTTGATACGGCTTGCACCATTCCGTTTACTACCGATTACAAAATTACCAAAAATATTACCGTATATGCAAAGTGGGTTGCAGTAGACAGCACCACCTACTTTATACGCACGGGTTCTACGATAACCGGCATAACCGATGCCGGCAAACTTGCTTCTACCATAGTGCTTCCCGAAAGCTTGAACGGAGTTAAGATTACTGCTCTAGGTGACAACTTGTTTGATGGCAACACCAACTTGAAGAGCATATCATTCCCGGCCGGCTCCTCCTATACCACGATTGGTAAGGAAACCTTCAAGGGATGCAAGGCACTTTCCGAAGTTAAGTTTATAAACGGCATTACCACTATGGGAGAGGGTGCGTTTATGAATTGCACCTCACTTGTTTCGGTAAATCTACCCACCGAGTTAACCACCATTTCTAAGAATTTATTCAAGGGATGCACCTCTTTGAAATATGCCAACTTGCAATACGTTAAGGTTGATGCAATAGGAGAGGGCGCATATTCGGGATGCAAGAACTTGCTTGGTCCCATTAAGATATATTCCGACATTAAGAGCGTAGGAGCAGAGGCATTCTATGGCTGTGGACAAGTTTCCAACTTCGTTATTGAGGATGGTGTGGAAAGCATAGGCGACAAAGCGTTCTATAATTGCTCCAAGATAACCACGGCAAACGTGCCCGATACCGTAACCGCACTCGGCACTCACGTTTTCTACAACTGCGCAAGCATTACTTCTGCCTATCTTGGTAGTGGAGTAACCTCCATTCCCAAGTATACCTTCTATAACGCTGTTAAGCTCGATAAGATTACCATAGCCGAGGATGCCGAGATTACTTCCATAGGTGAGAGCGCATTCCAACAATGTGACGAGCTTGAAAACTTTGACATTCCAAGTGGCGTTACCAGTATAGGCAAGAGTGCATTTAGCGGATGTAAGGATATAACCACTTTCGTACTGCCCCTAGGCGTAACGAAGATTGAGGCGCAAACCTTTATGAGTGCCATTAAGCTAACGACGGTTACCTTGCACAAGGACCTAACCGAAATTGGCACGGCATCATTTATGAATTGTGGTGAATTAACCACCTTAAAGGGCACTAGTGGGGCTACCACCGATGCTTTGGCGGGTGTAACCACTATAGGGGCATCGGTATTTAGCGCCTGCAAGAAGCTGGATAACGTAACCATACCTGCAGGACTAAAGGTTGTTAAGGATTCTGCGTTCGAGGACTGTATTGGTCTTAAGAATATAGTTATATCCGACGGCGTAACCTCCATTGATAGGCTTGCCTTTAGTGGCTGTACCTCACTTGAAGAGATAACATTACCCTCCACGCTACTTAGCATTGGCGAGTATGCCTTTGACGGATGTGTAAAGCTTAATAACGTAGTATTAAACAAGACGCTGGAAACCCTTAGTGCGACTGCATTTGAAAACTGCAGTGCATTGACCAATATTACTGTGGATACTGCTAACCTCTACTTTGAGGCTGAAAATGGTGCGATATACTCCAAGGGTAAGGGCACTTTGATGTTTTACTCCGATGCTTTGGAGCAAACCGAAGTTACCATTCCTAACGGCGTAAAGGTTATTGCCCATTCGGTATTCAAGGGTAACGAAACTATTACTAAAGTAATACTTCCCGCAACCATGGAAGAAATAGGTGACGAGGCGTTTAACGGCTGTAGAAATCTTATGGAGGTTAACTTCCCCTTGAACCTTAAGATAATAGGGGCATCGGCGTTTAGTAGCACGAAAATAACTACTGCCCCCCTTCCCATAGGTCTTCATACCCTTGGACAAAAGGCGTTTAGTAGTTCCTCGTTAAAGAGCGTGATTATGCCCATCACTTTGCTTGACGTCAGCAAAGACGTATTCTACGGCACGGCTGTTGGCTTGAATATAACCGTAGAGGGTGACGAAGGTGGTCTTTCCGGTTGGTCGGGTGCATGGGACAGCCAAATGAGTACGCACAATTATAACGTTACCTACGCCGGCGGTAGAGTTACCAGCCAAGATGGTCAGTACCAATATATTTTGCGTGACGGAAGGGCTGTTTTGACAGCATTCAAGGGCGTTGCTCCCGAAGTTACCGATCCCGATGCCGAATACGTTTACGAAGTAACCGTGCCCGCAACCATAGACGGACACAGCGTATACGCTTTGTACAAAACCTTTAACGGAAATAACAAGATAACCTCTTTAACCATACCAAGCTCCATTGAACTAATTAGCGAAATGACCTTTAAGGGTATGACCTCGCTAAAAGAGATATCTCTTCCCTTTGCCGGCGCATATCGTGGAGCAACGGGTGCCGGTGGCTTGTTTGGTTATGCCTTCGACTACTCCGAAGACAGCAAAGTAGGTTTTGTTGAGCAATATGCAGAGGGTGGCGCAAGGAGTAAATATTACGTTGAAATTCCCACCTCTCTCCATAAAGTAACCCTAACCGATTGCGAGATTATTGCCTATGGTGCATTCAGCAACTTGCACAATATAACCGACGTTGTCTTGCCTTCGAACGTAACAACCATAAAGGGAAAGGCATTCTATCATTGCTCATTGACAACCGTTGTTTTGCCCCTAAGCTTAACCGTCATTGAGAAAGAAGCTTTCACCTACAACTACAACAAATACCAAGTGCCCGATAACGCCAATCCTCCCACGGTTACTTTTAATGCGGAAGCGAGTGAAAGACCTGAGGGGTGGGAGGAGGAATGCTTTGACCTAGGTAGCATTTTAAACTTTGGGTAAAAACTTTGTATTTTGGCGAATTGCTTAGGAAAAACGAAGACCTCATTCAGTCATTTACGCTCAGTAAACTCCTATCATTCGGCTTCGCCTTTCCGTCGCACTTCATCCAAACTACAAAGTTTTTAAAAGCCGAAGATATGGGTGAATTGCATATTATCAGAGGGCTAGGAAAAGTAAGAGGAAACCATAAACAAAAATCTATCCTTGTGAGTGAAGCGTAAGCGAAATGAGGTCGTTCCTCGTTCCGCGTTCCGCGCTCCGCACTCCGTAAGGCTGTTCCGAGCTCCGCATTCCGCACTTTAATAGACTTTGGTTTTTGGATGAAGTGCGAAGTGAAGGGAAATTACTCGAGGGGAGTGTACTAGGCGTACATGACCCGATGAGGAACTTTTTTCTTCACAATGCAATTCGCTAAAAAACAAAGTCTATTAGACAATAAAATATAAATTAATTCTTAAATTGGAGAAAAGATTATGAAAATGGTTTATAACGTAGCCGACAGACCACCACTAGGGAAACTCGTTGTTTTCTCTTTGCAACAATTGCTTGCTATTATTACTGCAACAATCGTTGTTCCAGTCATCGTTAACGGTGCAACCGGACTTCAAGTATTAGATTCCGCCGCCGCCCTCGTTGGTGCAGGCTTTGGTACTATTACCTACCTCGTGTTCACGAAGTTCAAGAGCCCCGTTTTCTTGGGTAGTTCTTTTGCATTTATCAGCCCCTTGATAGGCGCCTCTGCTTTTGGATACTTTGGCGTGCTCATAGGTGCTACTTTGGCAGGTGCAGTATATTGCCTAATCGCTCTTGCAATATATTTTGCAGGCTCAAAATGGGTTAATAAACTTATGCCTCCCGTGGTTATTGGACCTACCGTTGCTCTAATTGGTCTTTCCCTTGCAGGTAACGCTATGGGTGATATCACCAAGGCCAGTGGCTCAGCTATGGACTATAACCTGGTTGCTCTTCTTTGTGGTCTAGTAACCTTCTTTACCATAGTTTACTGCTCCATTAAGGGCACCAAAACTATGAAGCTTATACCCTTCCTAATCGGTATAGCAGTAGGGTACGTGCTAGCATCCTTCTTCTCCATTATAGGTTATGCTTCAAACGTTGAATATCTGCAAATCGTTAACTACGATGCACTAATCGAGAACTTTACCAATATTAACGTTCAATCATTCCTTGATTACCCCAAATTCACCTTCCTCGCAACCAATGGTAACGGTATTCAACCCCTAACGGGCGCAGGCGTTGCTAATATCGCCCTTCTTTATATCCCCGTATCCTTCGTTGTGTTCGCAGAACATATCGCCGACCATAAAAACATATCTTCCATTATCGAAAAGGACCTCATCGAAGACCCCGGCCTTCACAGAACCCTTCTCGGCGATGGCGTTGGCTCCATTATCGGCTCCATTTTCGGGGGTATCCCAAATACCACTTACGGCGAGTCCGTAGGATGCGTAGCAATTACCAAACACGCTTCCGTACTCTCCATTCTTGGCGCTGCGATATTTGCCATCTTGCTTGCTTTTATAAGCCCCGTTATCGCCCTTATTAATACCATTCCCAGCTGTATAATGGGTGGCGTATGCCTCGCACTTTACGGCTTTATAGCTGTTAGCGGTCTTAATATGCTTCGTGGCATAGACCTTGGCGAAAGCAAAAACCTATTCGTCGTTTGCTCCATTCTAATTGCAGGTATTGGCGGACTTTCCTTGAACTTTGGCACCAATGCCGATGGTTCTCCCGTAATTACCATATCTTCCATTGCTACGGCTCTCATACTTGGCATTTGCGTAAACGCAATTTTCAACAAGCAAGAGGCAAGCAAGGACAGCACTCCCGCCGCCTATGCTGAAGTTTCCAAGTCGGTTAGTGAAAATAAAAATACCGAAAACAATGCCGATGAAGAAAGCAAACTTTCTCTCTCTTGGAAAAAGATTAAAAAGTCACTAAACACGGAAAAAATTAAAAATGCACTCGACCTAGAAAAGATTAAGGCATTGTTTAGTGGCAAAAAAACCGAAAAAGCAAACGAAGTTGCCGTTGCTGAAGCTGTAGAAAACACCGAAGTAACTACCGAGGAAGCTCCTCAACAAGTTGATGAAGCTGTTACCGAGGAAAGCCATGCAGAAGAGGTGGTAGGGGAAGTAGCAAGCGAAATTACCGAGGATGCCATTTTGGAAGTTAGTGAAGAAGTAATTGAAGAAATCGTTGAAGATATCATCGAGGACTAGTACCAATAAAAATTAATGGGCATTCTATTAAATTAGGATGCCAAGGAGAAATATTATGAAAAACTACGAAAACGTAACTATTTTTAACCATCCACTTATCCAACACAAAATAGCTATTTTGCGTAATAAGGACACGGGAATGAAAGACTTTAGAGATCTTATTGAGGAAATTACCGCTCTAATGACCTTTGAATGCCTAAAAGACGTTCCCACTCGCAAAGTTATGGTTACCACTCCTTTGGAACGCACCGAACAAACCATCGTTATTGAAAATAGCGTTGCCGTTATCCCCGTTCTTCGCGCAGGCCTAGGTATGGTAAACGGCGTTCATATGCTCTTCCCCACAGCTCGCGTAGGTCACATTGGTATGTATCGCGACGAGGAAACCCTAGAGCCCAAAGAATATTACTGCAAGCTCCCCGAGGGCATCGAAGACAAAATCGCCATCATCCTAGACCCCATGCTAGCTACCGGTGGTAGCGCCGTTGCTGCAATAGATCTTCTTAAAGCAAAAGGTTGCACCGATATCCGTCTTATGAACATTATCGCTGCTCCCAAAGGCATCGAAACCGTTGTCACCGCTCACCCCGACGTTAAAGTTTTCATCGCTTGTCAAGATAGGCAACTTAACGAGAACGGATATATTCTCCCGGGGTTGGGGGATGCGGGGGATCGGCTATTCGGCACTAAGTAAACTTTGTTTTTTGGCGAATTAGTTAGAAAAAAGGGAAAATTTACTTAGTCATTTACGCTTAGTAAACTCCTTGCGTAAATTTTCCCTTTTCCGTCCTACTTCATCCAAAAACCAAAGTTTACAGAGGTCTAGGAAAAGTAAGAGGAAACTCAAGCTGAATAATAAGGTTTTTCGTCGCACTTCATCCAAAAACCAAAGTTTACCGTACTCTAACACCAGAGAGAAGCAACTCAAACTGAACAAAACCTATTGTAAAAACAGCCTTTGCCTCGTACTGCTTGTTTCTTCTTCGTTATTTGCAGTAGCTCCGATGACTTCGTGGTTTTAGGGGTGAAAGTTTACAGAGGTCTAGGAAAAGTAAGAGGAAACCATAAACAAAAATCTATCCTTGTGAGCGAAGTGAAACGGAGTGAAGTAATCACGCGTTAGCGTACACCACAACGCTTGCGTTACATCACTTGCTTAAGCAAAAATCACACGCTTGCGTTACACCACTTGCTTATCGCAAGCACTCCGCACTCCATAAGGATGCTCCGCACTAATTAATATGAAAGTTGACAAAAAAGTAATACTAAAAGAAGTTTGGTTCTATTTGGCGCTAACTATATGCGCGTTTTTGAGGGCGATAACTAATTACGTGTTCATCGTTCCCAATGCCTTTGCGCCAGGTGGCGTTGCAGGTCTTAGTTCCATTATATATAACTTCGTTGCACATTATAATTTGGGGCTTGCAAATACTTGGTTTGACGCATCAATTACCTCCTTCGTTATGAACGTCCCTCTAATTATTGCGGCGTTTATTAAACTGGACAAAAGATATGCAATATCCACTTGCGTTTGCATTGCTCTAACCAGTGCCTTTATGGCGCTGTTCCGCTTGGTGGGTTTCCCAACCTTCCAGGGTAGTGGCATAGACAGTGGCGTTACCGTGCTGGCTTCCATCGCAGGTGGCGTTATTGCCGGCGCATCCTTTGGTGGCCTCATACTGCTTGGAAGTTCTACCGGTGGTACCGAAATCATTGCTAAAATTACCTACAAGGCAAAGCCCGATATGGACCTACAATGGCAGTTGTTCTTGGTCGATAGCGTAATAGTGCTTCTTTCCGGCGTGCTGGGATATATTACGGCAGAGGGTACGGACTCCAATGCAATATTTGTAAGCATTGCAACCCCCGTGCTATACTCCTTCATAACCCTCTACATAACGGCACAAGTGGCCGAAATCTTAACCAACGGCGTGCAATCAAGCGTGGTATTCCACATTATTACCGACAAGAAGGAAGAGGTTAGCGACGCCATAGTAAACGGCATACAAAGAGGGGGCTCGGTTATTAAGGTCGAGGGCGTATATACCAAACAAGAGCACAATATGATAATTTGTGTCATACGCAAAAAACAAACCACCACCTTTAAAAAGATGTTAAAAGAAATTGATCCAAACGCTTTCGTATACATTACCAAAGTTAAGGAAATAAACGGCTTGTTTAGGGGAAGAAAGGGGTAATATATCGTTACCCGAACGAAATACTCTTTATTAAATTAGACAACCAATAGGAGATATTATGCAACTAAAATTTGTAGGATATAGAGTGGAAAACTCCTCATTCACAGCAAATGAAATACCTAAGGGTACTACCAATATGACCCTTAATCCCAACATCCAAATGGATATAAAAAAGGACCCCAAAAACCTTTTCCTCACCATTACCGTTAGCGTTATGGGTAGTGAGGACAAGCCCACTCCCTTTGACCTATCCGTTAGAATTAAGGGCTCTTTCGCCATCGTAGAGGATAGCTTGGACATTAATAGAATGCGTATAGACAGCTCTCGCGTACTATTCCCATACGTGCGCGCCTATATTGCAACCTATACTGCTCTTAACGGCATGCCTCCTTATACGCTTCCCCTCATAGACTTTGAGGGCGCACCCGTTAACAAGGGCGTTGCACCCACTCCCACCACCCCTCAAGGGGGCAAAAAGAGTGGCATCGGCGAAGTTAAAATTATCCCCCCGGATAGCATATAATCCCAAGAATGCTTGCTTTAACCGATAAAGTATGAAAATACACGAAGTGTTTGAAAGAAAGATAGGGGAACTTAGGGCGGACAAGGATATTAGCGGTATCCTCGTCACCGGTTCGCTTGCGAGAGCTACGGAAACGGAGTATAGCGACCTGGATATTATCGTAATTTCCAACAAGGATGAGGTAGTAGAAGAGGTTATTGACGGAGTTCCCGTGGAAACCCATTATAATAGGGCGGAACAAGTCAAAAAATGGTTCGTTGCAGATCCACCTTCTTGTTACTTGTATACCTACGGCAAGATTATCTTCGACCAAGAGGGCGTTGTTGAAAACTTGGTAAACGTTGCACGCGAAAGGCTTGCTAACTACGAGGTGACCGACTTGCGCAAGGTTTATTTGAATCATAAACTGAACGCCTTGAAGGAAAAACTTGTGGCTAGCCTAAATTTGAATGACGACCTAAAAATCCACTACCTTATATACAACAACTTTAAGGTGATTGTGGAAAGCATATATGCCCTAAACTCTCTTCCCGTGCCACCTCAGGGACTGTCCTACGAGATATTCGACACCCTCAAGGTAAAGCCAAACGAAAATTGGTTGAAAAAGCTTATTACCCTTAGAGGCAGGGAACAAGCAGAATTTGCATTGGAAGTAATATCGTTTTGGGGAAACTCTAAATAGATATAAAGGCCGTAATATGGCCCTAAAACATACAAAAAATCACAAAACATAGGAAAAGGTGTAACGTGAAAAAGAAAATTATAACTACGTTGTTGATTGTTAGCGTAATAGTCCTCTCCATTGTGGGACTAATTAGCTGTGGCGAAAAGGAGGGCGAAAAATTAGCCACTCCCGTAGTTACCTTGAATGGCGACGTCGCAACTTGGCAGGCTGACCCAAATGCCGTTAGGTTCGAGCTCTCTTTGGGCTCCTCCGTCCTTAAAGTAAGCAATACCACCACCTCGAAACAGCTTTCCAGTGGGGTATCCTTTAAGGTTAGGGCTGTCGGCGATGGTGAAAACTATCTTACCAGTGACTGGAGTAACGTGGTAACCTATACCCCTCAAATGACGGCTGAACCTCAGCACGTCGCTACCACTCTTGGAGAGTTGAAAAGCACTAAGGTGAAGGAAAACGTCATATATGAAGTTACCGCAACTTGGTCCCTTAAAGACGGCGGAAACGAGTATGGTAACGGCTGGTTGACCGATGAAAACAATAACCAAGTAGTGGTATACGGCTTGTGCAAAGACAGCTCCGTGCTCTCTTGGACGGGCTATGCATACGAGTATACTAACGACAAGAGTTACGGCGACAGCTCCATTAGCGATGGCGATACCCTAACGGTCGGCATGGTTTATAACCCGAAATACGATAATTTTAACTGCTATCTCATAGAAATCGTTAAGAAGGCAGAGGATCTTCCCGGTACCGTGAAGGTCAATTTCGTAATGATAAACGATACCCACGGCGCATTTACCGACTCCAGCGAGGGCAACTCCGTTGGTCGCGTCGATACCCTTATCCAAGACCTCGAAGAGGACAACGGGGACTATATCTTTATTCACAACGGCGACGCTTTCCAAGGCTCTTTCGTTAGTGGCGAAACCCACGGCTTGGTGCTCATAGAGGCGTTCAACGCTATGGAGCTTGACTGCTTTGTAATCGGTAACCACGAATTCGACTGGGGCATTGATAAAATTGCTCAATACGCTGACGGCAATAACGCTAACGGCGAAGCAAACTTCCCCTTCCTCGGCGCAAACATATTCTACGAGGGCACAACCAATCGCCCCGACTGGATTGACGAGTATGCAATAGTGGAGCAAGACGGCCTTAAAGTGGGCATAATAGGGCTAATAGGATATGGACAAGAAAGCAGTATCCTCACCCGTCACGTTAAAGATTACGACTTTGGCGAACCTCTACCCATCGTTAGAAGACTCTCTACCGAACTTAGAGAGCAAAAGGGCTGTGACGTGGTCGTAGTTGCAACGCACTCCTACGCAAGCTCCCTCAATAGGGACATTGCAAACCTTGTGGGCTCCAGTAGGGTGGACGCCATATTCTGTGCACACACCCACCAAAACATTACCGAGTCCGAAATTAGAACGGACGGCAAAAAGATTCCCGTTGTACAATGCTACGATAAGAACGACAACGCTTCCGAAGTAGTGCTCAAGGTGGATGCCGAGAAGGCTTATTACGGATACAGCAGTTTGAAGCACGAGCCCGAAAACTACGCTATTTCCGCTAGGGTACAAGCTCTAATTGACAAGTACCAATACCTAATTAACGAATCACAATCCAGCCTCGGTAACACTCCTAACTTTATCGACAAGGATACCCTTGGCGAATATGCTACCGATGCTCTAATTAACTACGAATATACCGGTTATAACTTTGGTGACGTTGACGTTTCCATTATTAACACCGGTGGCGTAAGAGCTAACATTGATGCCGGTGAAATCACAAAGGCAGACGTCTTTGAGGTCTTCCCCTTCAACAATGCCGTTGTGCTCGTCAATATGAACGGCGCACTCCTAAAGTCCTTGTGCAGTCAAAACGCAAACTTCTTCTATATTGACGTTAGTGCTTCGCTTGGCTCTTACAATAACTTGAGTGACAACGCTACATACCAACTTGCAGTTATAGATTACGTATTTGAGGGTACCCGTTACTATCAATTTGGTAGCCTAAGCGAAAGCGATTACGTTCAAACCGACGTTCTCCTTAGGGACCTTTTGATTGAGTATTTGGACGAAATGTACGAGTCCGGCTTGGAAGACGATACGCCCGTAACGCCTCCCACCCCACCCGTAGTTACGCCCACCACTTTAACTGCACCCGTGGTTACCATTTCCCTTGAGGGCGTAGCAAGCTGGAACGTTGTTACCAACGCCAGTGGTTACGCTTACAAGATTAACGGTGGAAGCGAGGTAAGTAGCAATGCGCTTTCCGTACAACTTGAGGACGGCGACAGCATAGTAGTTAAGGCACTAGGCAACGGCACTACCTATCTTGACAGCGCCTATAGCGTAGCTAAAACTTACACGGCACCGGCTGTAACCATTCCCACCGTTACCATTGCAGAGTTTATTTCCAACTTCGAAACCTACAAGACCACCGTCGTTACCATAAAGGGCTACGCATATTCTTGCGACAACGGCGGTATCTACCTTGAGGACGGCACGGCAAACGTATACGTTAACACGGCTTATGAAAATCTTTATATTGGCCAAGAGGTAACGGTTACCGGTAACGCTAACGCGTACTATTCTTGCCCAAGAATGGTGCCCACCGAACCCATCGTTTTATCCAGCACGACTAAGACCATTACACCTCCCACTTCCTTGACCTCTATCGCTACCATTATTTCAGAAAACAGCTCTCAATCTTCCATGGTATACGATCATAAGGTATACAGGACTAGTGGCGTTGTTAAGTACCTTGGTGGCAAGTATTGCTTGGTTGACGGCGAGGATACCAATAAGCTACAGCTTTCCGGCACGGTAAGTACGGCTGACGGCGATCAATTCGCTTCCTACTTGGGTAAGGAAATCGAAATTAATATTGTAATTTACGATTACTTCCTAACCTCTACCACCTTTAGATTCGTGCCCCTAAGAAACCTACAAAACATAGTGGTAATAGGGGAAGGAGAACCTGAAGACCCCGACGCAGAGCCCGGTCGCGTGGAAACTACCATAGCAGATTTGCTCTCCTCCAAACCCACCGAACACAAGAGTGTTATTTACGTTGTAACTGCAACTTGGATTCTCGATACTGCTAATAGCTATGCTCCCACCTATGGTAACGGCTGGCTGGAAGATGAAAGTGGCAATCAAGTTAAGGTATACGGACTATGTAGTGATGCCAGCGTTGCAGTTTGGAACGGCTCTTCATACGATTATAGCAACAATAGGTCTTACTCAACTTCCGGTATTGAAAGTGGTGACAAACTGGTTGTAGGTATGCTCTATGACACAGGCTACGACAACTACAACTGCTTCTTTATTAGCTTTGCTGAAGAGGAAGAAACTACCGAGAATACCGTTGTAAACTTCATACAAATTAACGATACCCACGGCGCATTTGCCGATTCAAAGGAAGGCTACTCCATAGGTAGAGTGGATACCTTAGTAACTACTTTGGAATCCCTAAAAGGCAATTACATATTTATTCACGGTGGTGACGCTTTCCAAGGTTCATACGTTAGTGGCGAAACCCACGGACTGGTTTTAATAGAGGCTCTAAACCAAATGAGCCTTGACTGCTTCGTTATTGGTAACCACGAGTTCGACTGGGGACTAGACGTTATTAGTGCATATGCAGACGGCAATAGCGCTAACGGCGAGGCAAACTTCCCCTTCCTCGGAGCAAACATATTCTACGCAGGAACTACCACCCGTCCCGACTGGATTGACGCCTATACCATTGTTGAAACGGCCGGCGTTAAAGTTGGTATAATAGGCATTATGGGATTTGGTCAAGAGAGTAGCATACTAACAAGACACGTAAAAGATTACTACTTTGCCGACCCATTGCCCATTGTAAGTTCTACGGCAAGCTATCTTAGAACCACCGAAGAGTGCGACCTAGTAGTAGTTGCAACACACGATTATAACTATGATTTTAACGTTAGCGTAGGTAACCTTAGTGGTGACAGCATTATAGACGGCATATTCACGGCACATACCCACCAAAACGTTAAAGAATACGTTCAAAGAAGTGATGGCAAAGAAATTGCCGTTGTACAATCCCTTCACAAGAATAATCAAGCATCCACGATTAGTATTACTCTTGACACCGAATACAACTACGCTTCCTCCACCTACAATTCCTATGCTCCCGGAAATTACTCCATTTCCACCAGAGTACAAACCATTATTAATAAATACCAATATCTACTTGACGAGGGCGAAGAGGTGATAGGAAACACATCCGTTGCTTTGGACAAGACTGCACTTGGTGGTCACGTAACCGAGGCAATGCTAGACTACTCCTACACCAATAACACTTTTGGCGATATTGATGTTTCCATCATAAACACCGGTGGCGTTAGAGCAACCATTGATGATGGTGATATCACCAGAGCCGAGGTCTTCGAGGTATTCCCCTTTGATAACATAGTAGTTATAGTAAACATGTCCGGTTTAGCAATCAAGAATCTTGTTTCCGAGAATAGTGGATACGTATATACCGGCGAAAGCGATACCTTGGTCGAGGTCAATGACACCACCATATATCAAGTTGCCGTTGTAGATTACGTTTATGAAAACCAGTATTATGCCGAATATTTTGAAGGGTTCCAATCAATAGTAACTAACGTTTTGATGAGGGAGCTATTTATGGATTATATCGACTCAAACAACGCGTTATTTTAGCGAATAACTTCACAAAAGACAAAATCCCTCCTCGGTCATTTACGTCTAGTAAACTCCCGTCGGAGGGATTTCTTTTTGCTTGTTCTTCATCTAAACTAACGCGTTGTTAGTAAAATCCTTATTTTAGCGAATAACATCGCAAAACAAGAGCCTCCCATTTACGTCTAGTAAACTCCTGTCGTGGGGTTTTCTCATTTCCGTCGGGGAGCATCTAAACTAACGCGTTTTAGCACGTAACAAAAATAAGCTGTAGTCAAAAAAACGCGCTAGTTTGGATGCTAGGCGAAGGAAAAGAAAAACTCCCAAGGGGAGTGTACTAGGCGTACATGACCCGAAGGGAGCTTTTTAGTTTTTCAAAGCCTAGCGCCAAAATAGCGCGTTTTTATCCTCTTTTGCGCAAATTCTTCTTAAGCTTCTTCAGCTCTGCGTAAAGTTCTTTGGGTAGAGTATCACCAAACTTGGTTGCATAGAAGTTTTCAATATCTTCTGCTTCTGCTAGCCATACCTTCTTGTCACAGTCAAGGATCTTCTTGAGATCTTCAACAGTCATATCCAAGCCTTCAAGGTTGATATCTTCGGGGTTAGGCATATAACCGATGGGGGTTTCTACTGCGTCAACTGCATCTTCACATCTTTGGAGGATCCAGTCAAGAACTCTCATGTTGTCACCAAAGCCGGGCCACATAAAGTTGCCGTCTTCATCGGTACGGAACCAGTTTACGTTAAAGATCTTGGGACGATTCTTGCACTTTTTGCCCATATCTAGCCAATGTTGGAAGTAATCTGCCATGTTGTAGCCACAGAAGGGGATCATTGCCATAGGATCGTGACGTACTACACCAACTGCTCCGGTTGCTGCTGCGGTGGTTTCACTAGCCATGATGGAACCGATGAATACACCGTGCTTCCAATCCCTTGCTTCATAAACCAATGGTGCTGCCTTTGCACGACGTCCACCAAAGATGATTGCGGAAATTGGAACACCCTTCTTGTTTTCAAATTCGCTGGACAAGCAGGGGCAGTTCTTTGCAGGTGCGGTGAAACGGCTGTTGGGATGTGCGCCCTTGATAACTTTACCATCGATATCTACCATACCGCCACTCCACTTGTTGCCCTTCCAGTCAAGAACGTTCTTGGGAGGATTCTTATCGAGGCCTTCCCACCATACGGTCTTGGTCTTGGGATTGAATACAACGTTGGTGAAGATGGTTCCCTTTTGGGTGCTTGCAAGAGCGTTGGGGTTGGACTTAGCATTGGTGCCGGGTGCAACGCCAAAGAAACCGTTTTCGGGGTTAACGGCATAAAGTTGACCGTTCTTGCCCTTACGTAGCCAAGCAATATCGTCACCTACGGTGAATACCTTGTAACCCTTAGCGGTATAGGTTTCCGGAGGAATGAGCATTGCAAGGTTGGTCTTGCCACATGCACTGGGGAATGCTGCAGTAATATATTTAACTTCGCCATTGGGCTTTTGTACGCCAAGAATGAGCATATGCTCTGCCATCCAGCCTTCCTTCCATGCTTGGTAGGATGCAATACGGAGTGCGAAGCACTTTTTGCCTAGAAGAACGTTGCCACCGTAACCACTGTTCAAGGAATAGATGGTGTTGTCTTCGGGGAATTGGCAGATGTAACGATTTTCAGCATCAAGTTGAACCTTGGAGTGGATACCACGAACGAAATCGCCTTCTACGATCTTGTCAAGAACCTTCTTGTCAACACGGGTCATAATAGCCATGTTTAGTACAACGTATATGCTATCGGTAAGTTCGATGCCGTACTTTGCAAAGGGTGAACCGATTTTGCACATGGAGTAGGGGATAACGTACATGGTTCTTCCCTTCATGCAACCGTCAGCAATAGCGTCTAGTTTTTGGTAAGCTTCAGCGGGAGCCATCCAGTTGTTGGTGGGACCGGCCATTTCTCTCAAGGAAGTACAAATAAAGGTTCTTCCTTCAACACGTGCAACGTCGTTAACAGCGGTGCGGTGATACAAGCATCCGGGAAGAAGCTTGGAGTTGCATTTATAGACTTCGCCAGTAGCGCATGCTTCTTTAGTAAGCTCGTTGAGTTGCTTTTTGCTACCATCGATCCAAACGATATTGTCAGGTTGCATTAAATCTGCATACTTCTTAACGAAATCGAGAACGAATTTGTTGTTGGTTAATTCCATAATTCGAAAATCTCCTATTTTAATTATTATGACTTATTGTACCATATTTTACTATTATAATCAATAGATATAAAACAAAAAATAATGAAATTACGCGCGGGTGCGACAACTAAATAAATCCTTATGGATTTGTGATATTCGTCTAACGACGAGTGATATTGCCTTACGGCAGTGATATTCGTCTAACGACGAGTGATATTGCCTTTCGGCAGTGATATTCGCCTACGGCGAGTTATGGATTTATTTAATATCACTTTGGCTTTGCCAAAATATAACTGCTTGTAAAACAAGCAATACAACTTTTTGCCACAAGGCTAAAAATATAACTTATTAAACTTAATCTTTTGTGGATAAAAAAAGCCACCATAAGGTGGCTCCTTAGGATTGGTTAGGAATATTAGATTTTCTTGAAAGCGCGATTGTGAATGCGTGTTGTGGAACCTCCGTCACAAAGTACGTCAACTGCAGTCAAGAAGCCGTTGCGAGGATCGGCAACCGTTGCTATTGCATACCCTAGTTCATCGGGAGTACCCATGCGATTTTCTGCCGTGTTGGGTATCAAAGAGCCACCAACTTCCACTTCCATATTGCCCATATCGGTTGCGATTAGGCCGGGAGAGAGGGATACGACGCGAATACCCTTCTTGCCGTATTCAAATGCGCATTTTTGAGCATACCATATAACGAAAAGCTTGGAATAGGTGTAAGCCATACCCTTCTTGAAGTAGTCTTTGGGCATAATGGAGGATTTTCTTACAAGCTTTTTAATGAATTTGTCTTCGTTCTTTTCAGCAATGGGATATACGCCCTTGGGTGCCATGAAGGAGGGGAGAACGTAGGCAGAGTTGGATGCAACGTCCAGTATTACGGAGCCTTTATTCATAACCTTGCTGAATTCTTGGTTCACGTACATGGTGCCCAGTGCGTTAATGCGAAGCACTTGCTCGGGTGTGTTTTTCATTGCGGGAGATACGCCTGCTGCGTTGATTACAACCTTTACTTCACCAAGTGAGGTTGCGTACTCAACTAGGGAAATTACGCTTTCACGCTTGGAAACGTCACAAGCATAGGGATGAACGGTATAACCAAGAGCAGTTAGTTCGTTCACGGCGTTTTCAAGACGGGATACCGTTCTGCCGGAAATGACGAAGAGATAATCTTTGTCCATGTTCTTTATGGTTGATAGGCCCATACCGGAGCCACCACCTGTTACTACAACGATTTTTTTAGTCATATTTTTTACCTCTTTTTTATGCAAAAAGACCGATTAGAAGTATTTAATCGGTCGTGCTTAATTAGTTATAGGTTTTTGAACTCATCGTAAATGTCGAGCGTTGCAAACAAATCCTTGGGTGTTTCGGCTCTGCGAATTAGTTCGAAGGAGCCGTCTTCGTTAAGAAGAATTTCTGCACTGCGTAGCTTGCCGTTGTAATTGTAGCCCATGCTGTGTCCGTGTGCGCCGGCTTCGTGTATGAATAGGTAGTCTCCACGCTCCAACTTGGGTAGGGGACGGTCAACTGCAAACTTGTCGGAGTTTTCACAAAGTGAACCAACTACGTCATAGGTGACGGTCGCTTCTTCGTTTTCCTTGCCTAGTACGCTAACGTGATGGTATGCTCCGTAAATGGCGGGGCGCATAAGGTGTGCTGCACAAGCGTCTACGCCTGCGTATTCCTTGTAGGTGTGCTTAAAGTGCACAACCTTGGTGATTAGTCCACCGTAGGGAGCAAGCATATATCTGCCGAGCTCGGTGAAAATTTTGAGGTCGCTAATGCCGTTGGCAACGATTACTTCGTCGTAGGCTTTCTTGACGCCCGCACTAATAACGTTGATGTCGGTTTTCTTTTGTTCTGGGCGATATGGTACACCAATACCACCACTTAGGTTAACGAAAACGAACTTTGCGCCCGTTTCTTCGGTAACGTCTTTAACAAGGTTGAATAGCGTTTTTGCTAGTACGGGATAGTATTCGTTTTCTATGTTGTTGCTTGCTAAGAAGGCGTGAACGCCAAACTCTTTAACACCCTTGGACATCAAAATTTTTACTGCCTCGAAAAATTGGGGACGGGTTAAACCGTATTTTGCATCGGCAGGGGTGCCCATAATCATATTGTTAATGGTAAACTCACCACCGGGATTGTAGCGAAGGCAAATCTTTTCGGGAAGTCCTGCGCACTCCTCTAGAAAATCGATGTGGGTAATATCGTCAAGGTTGATTATTGCGCCCAACTTCCTTGCATATACGTATTCTTCAGCAGGAGTTTCGTTGGATGAAAACATGATTTCGTCACCCTTGAAGCCCAATCTTTCTGCCATCATAAGTTCGGTGTATGAGGAGCAGTCAACGCCTGAACCCTGCTCTTTAAGTAGCTTTATGAGTGCGGGGTTGGGGGTTGCTTTAACTGCAAAATATTCTTTGAATCCCTTGTTCCAACTAAAAGCTTCGAACAAACCTTTAGCGTTATCGACTATGCCTTTACGGTCGTAGAGGTGGTAGGGGGTGGGATATACTTTGGATATCTCTTCAACTTTTTCTTTGGTTACGAAAGGAACTTTCATTTGTGTCTCCTTAGTCAATTCGTTTTTTCCATTATAATATATTAATTAAAAAATAACAAGTCAAATAATAAACAATGATTATACAAACTTTAGTATTTACATTTACCTTATTTATGTTATAATATTTTTGACGAAAAATTTAGGAGCGTTTACTATGGCAAATAATGATATCGTACTAAAAAAGACGACTAAGCTGGGCGCAAAAACTTGGACTTGTATACTGATTTTTGGACTAGCCGGACAGCTCGCTTGGATGGTGGAAAACATGTACTTTTCCGCTTTTATTCAAGCCAATATTACCAAAGAAGCTTGGGCTACCAGCCTTGCAGTTGCTTCCAGCGCAATAGTCGCTGCAGTAGCGACGATTTTTGGTGGCGCACTTTCCGACAGACTGGGAAAACGTAAGATTTTCGTGTCCTTGGGTTACATAATTTGGGGCTTGGTAACAGCCTCGTTCGCCTTCTTTGGCAACTCCCAAATTGACCCCAACAAGGTGGTAGGTACCGTAATAATCTTTGCTATTATGGACTGCATAATGACGGTGTTCGGCTCCGTTTCCAACGATGCGGCATTCTCAGCTTGGGTTACCGACGTAACCGACATCACCAATCGCGGACTCGTTGACGTAATAATTTCCATGATGCCCATAGCCTCTCTAATGATAATTTTCGTAGGCTTTGACGGAATGACTAAAAACGGACAATGGACGCTTTTCTTCATTATTTTGGGTGCCTTAACTGCCTTTATTGGTATTCTTGGTTTGTTCCTATTCAAGGACAGTCCCAACCTTAAACCACACACCGACGGCAAATATCTTAAAGAGGTTTTCTTTGGCTTTATTCCTAAAAACATACGTGAACACAAAATGATTTACGTCTGCTTAATAGCCATGATGTTCTCTTCCCTTTCCCTACAAATGTGGCAACCTTACATGATTAGTTTGTTCCAATTCACACTGGGAATTGAAAACTACGTCATACCCATTGCTATTATAGTCGTGCTTTCTGCCGTCCTTTCCGTATTGGGTGGTAAGATGATGGACAAGTTTGGCAAGACTCACTTCTATTTCCCCGTTGCATCAATAGGGGTTATAGGCGGACTACTTTGCTACTTCATCAAATTCCTTCGCCCCGATGATACCGTTGGTAAAATGATTATGCTAATTATTGGTGGCACCTTGATTATGGGTGGCTCCATGATGTGCTCCGGACTTTTCTTTGCTACCTCCCGTGACCGCACACCAAGTGACAAAGCCGGTTGCTTCCAAGGTATAAGAATGGTTATTGTTATTATGATGCCCATGGTACTAGCCTCCATTATCTGCCCCTTCGTCATTGAAGGATTCGGCACCGAGCCCAGCGCTGAATTAATCGCTTCCGGCGCATACAAAGCAGGGGACAAGGTTTATCCCTATGAACTCTTCATCTTTAGCGCAGTAATCGCCGGACTAGTATTCATTCCCGCTTTTATTTGTAGGCGTACCGAGGGAAAATACCGTAACCAAGTGCTAAGCGAGATGCAAAGAGAAGCCTAATAGCACTTCGCAAGGTATGATGCTCCTTGCGTAGTTACGATTTAAAAACAAAAGCTTTGTTGGAAACAGACTAATTGGTCCAACAAGGCTTTTTCTTTTTTATCCGCCTCTATTTTGCGCGTTAATACTTTACAAATGTGGGTAAATGGTATATAATCTGTTTAGATACTTTTAAAAGGGGGCAGTCATGGCTCAACATCACAGTGGCGATTTGCTAAGAGGACACACCGAAACGATTATTCTTCGCATCCTTATGGAGGGCGATTCCTACGGCTACGAAATTGCTAAAAAGATAGTCGACGGGGGAGAAGGCATAATAGAGGTTAAAGATGCTACCATATATACTGCGTTCAGAAGAATGGAGGACGAGGGGCTTCTTGCTACCTACTGGGGCGACGGCGTTGGCGGTGCAAGAAGACGTTACTACTCCATTACCGAAAAGGGTAAAAGACGTTACGCTACCGAGGTTCTCGAGTGGGAAAAGGTAAATCGCATTTTGAATAAGCTCATCAAGGGAGAGAACAATGCTTAATAGATTTAAAGAATATTTGGACAAAACTTTTAAGTATCTACCCTACACTAAGGAAGCCGACGAACTTAGGGAAGAGATACTCTCCGGCCTTATGGAAAGGGCAGAGGAGCTAAGGGAGAACGGCAAAACCGAGGACGAAATTTTCACCATCTGCGTGGAAAGTTTGGGCGATTACACCGAGTCGATAAGAGCACTAAAAAGGAGACCGTTTGCCGTACTTAAGGATACCAAATTCCAAAAGGGTGTGCTTGGTGTAGTATGCTTTATTCTCTCTTGCGTAGTGACTTATTTGGTACTTGGCGTAACCCTTAATTACTGGGGTGAAGGGGCACTTATAATCTTCCCGACAATGAGCGCGCTTATCTATATTTTTATTGCGGGAAGCATGCTTTTACGCAACTTCAAATTCAAAAGACATTTTACT
This sequence comes from Candidatus Stercoripulliclostridium sp., assembly GCA_045577735.1. GTDB lineage: Bacteria > Bacillota > Clostridia > Christensenellales > DTU072 > Stercoripulliclostridium_A. The sequence goes on from JAZNIY010000007.1 coordinate 50,116, forward strand.
ACCGGAATGCTCATTGCAAGTATACTGGTACTAATTGACGTTGCGCTGTTTTTCATACTTTGGGAGTGTGGAATTGCACCAAAATACGCTTGGGTAGTCTTTCCTTACATACCATTTTTAATTACCCTAAGTCACCTTGTAACGAGGGGAATAATTCGCAAGAAAAAGATATATTTTATATCCTATTTTTTACTCATATTTACTACGATAACTGCCGTATATCTTACTGCAAGCATGCTTACGGGACTATGGCACCCATTGTGGATAATCTTTGTAGTCGGGGCGTTGTTAGGGGTAGCCTTTGTTTTTTGGCGACCTACTTCACAAAACTAAAAGTCTCCCTTCGGGTCATGTACGCCTAGTACACTCCCCTTGGGAGATTTTCTTTTGTTCGTATCTCATCCAAAAAACAAAGTCTACCAGAGGTGTAGGAAAAGTAAGAGGGCACTCAAACTAAATAATAAGGTTTTTTGGCGAATTAGTTAGAAAAATAGAATAAAAACTCAAAAACGCGCTAGTTTGGACTTGGAAAGTGCGGAATGCGGAGCAACGCCTGCGATAAGTAAGTGGTGTAACGCAAGCGTGTGATTTTTGCTTGAGCAAGTGATGTAACGTAAACGTTGTGGTGAACGCTAACGCGTGATTACTTCACTCCGTTTCACTTCGCTCACAAGGAATAATTTTAGTTTTTTTCCTATTTTTACCTGTGTTAAGCCTCTAATAGACTTTGGTTTTTAGATGCTAGACAAGGAAAAGTGAAAAAACCGAAAGGTTGCTGTACTAGCGTACTGCTCCTTGAGATTTTTTTGCTATTGACAAAGTCGGAGGCCAAGCGGTCTTAGGAAGACAACCCAGTCAGGCAACTCCTTGGCTCACAGAACGACATGGCTACGATCCGACTTCAAGGATTTATTTAAGCACGAAGCAACGCGCTTGCGATAAGTAAGTGGTGTAACGCAAGCGTGTGATTTTTGCTTGAGCAAGTGATGTAACGCAAGAAGTCGGAGGCCAAGCGGTCTTAGGAAGACAACCCAGTCAGGCAACTCCTTGGC
>JAZNIY010000008.1:0-316199 GCA_045577735.1 Candidatus Stercoripulliclostridium sp.
CGGTAAAAGATACTAACGGCAAGGTTTACACGCTGGATGGCGCGCTAGGCATAGGCGAAGATAAAACCACTAGAATGTAAAACGCGCTATTTTGGCGCTAGGCTTTGAAAAACTAAAAAGCTCCCTTCGGGTCATGTACGCCTAGTACACTCCCCTTGGGAGTTTTTCTTTTCCTTCGCCTAGCATCCAAACTAGCGCGTTTTTATAGACCAAGCACTTTTTTGTTACGTGCTAAAATTCCCTTTTTATCATAGACATTTGCTTTGGTGCAAATTAATTGTATGTATGATGTTTTGGCGCTCCCCCACGTTAAAACCAAAACCCCGTCAGGGCGCAGTACGTCAGTACAGCAACCCCTCGGGGTTTTACTTTTGCCTTGGCTAGCATCCAAACTAGCGCGTTTTTATAAACCAAGCACATTTTTGTTACGTGCTAAAATCCCCTTTTTATCATAGACATTTGCTTCAGTGCTAATAATTGTGTATATATATTTTGACGCTAGGCTTTGAAAAACTAAAATATTCCTTGTGAACGTAGCAACGCGTAGTGAAGCCGTTCCGGACTCCGCGCTCCGCATTCCGCACTCGCGATAGCGTTGCTCCGCGTTCCGCACTCCGAACTCCGCACTCCGTAAGGCTGTTCCGCATTCCGCACTTAAATAAATCCTTGTGAGCGAAGTGTAACGGAGTGAAGTAATCACGCGTTAGCGTACACCACAACGTTTACGTTACATCACTTGCTCAAGCAAAAATCACACGCTTGCGTTACACCACTTACTTATCGCAGGCGTTGCTTCGCACTTGCTTTCCGTAACGCTCACGAAGTGAGCAACATTTCTTGACTTTGTTACTTTTTAAGCGTATGATATAATCACGGGAATATGGGGCACGGTACCCCCACGTTCTACGTTATTTTTTAGTGGAGATCGTCTATGAATTATCTAGTTGAAGGCCTTAATGCTCTCACTTGGCAACAAGCCGTTATGTGGTGCATTGGCGGACTACTCATCTTCCTTGCTATCAAGAAAGATATGGAACCAGCACTCCTACTCCCCATGGGTTTTGGTGCAATTCTCGTAAACTTACCCCTTTCCCCCGTTATTGCAGAAAGTGGTATCATTCGCTCCCTTTTCCAAGTCGGTATTGAAGCAAGTGAAGCCATGCCCCTACTACTCTTCATCGGCATTGGCGCAATGATAGACTTCGGTCCCTTGCTCTCGAACCCCAAATTATTCATTTTGGGTGGCGCAGCACAGCTTGGTATTTTCGTTACGATTATCCTCGCAGCAATGATAGGCTTCCCCATCGAAGACGCCGCTTCCATTGGTATTATCGGCGCGGCAGACGGCCCCACGGCAATTATGGTTTCACAAGTTCTAAAGTCAAATTACACTTCTGCAATCATCGTCGTTGCCTACTCTTACATGGCACTCGTTCCCATCGTTCAACCTGCAGTCGTTAAACTTTGCACGACCAAAAAAGAACGTATGATTAGAATGAACTACACCACCACCCAAGTTACGAAACTCACAAGAATACTCTTCCCAATCATCGTAACCGTTATCGCCGGACTCATCGCTCCCGAATCTCTTTCACTCGTTGGAATGTTGATGTTCGGTAACCTAATTCGTGAGTGTGGGGTACTACAATCGCTTTCTGAAACAGCACAAACAACTTTCTCCAACATTATTACTTTGCTACTTGGCATCACCATCGCATTCCAAATGCAAGCCGAAAGCTTCCTAAGACTGGAAACCCTAATCATTATGGCTCTTGGTTTGTTTGCATTCGTATTCGACACCATCGGCGGTGTGTTCTGTGCAAAGTTTATGAACTTGTTTACCAAGAATAAGATTAATCCTATTATTGGCGCAGCAGGTATTTCCGCATTCCCAATGGCTGCCCGTGTTGCAGAAAAACTCGGCATATCCGAAGACCCCAGCAACCACCTCTTGATGCACGCTGTTGGCGTTAACGTTTCCGGTCAAATCGCTTCCGCTATCGTTGGTGGTTTGATTATCGGTTTGGTACTGTAGGAGGATAGAAATATGATGAATATGCTTCTCGCTTTTGAAAACCTCAACCCCATGAACCCCGAAGTTTTGAAGGCTTCCCTAAACATACTTTGGCAAGGCCTTCTTGCAATCTTTATCGTTATTGGACTAATTATAGTTGCCGTTTCCGTAACCACCGATATTATTGCTAAGGCAAGGGCTTACAAGGAAAAATACGGTCCCGTATCCATTAAAGATTTCTTCAGAAAAAAATAACTTTTTCCAACTATTTCGGGCTATATCTCTTAGCGGGGTATCGCCCTTTTTTTTACCTTAAAATCTTGATTTTAAACTTTCAAAATATCCCCCATTAATGTTGACTTTGTCCCTATTTTTTAGTATGATATAATTACGGGAATATGGGAGCAAAAAGCACGTGCCCCTTTCCCCAAATTATTGGAGGTTATAATGAAGAAAGTACAATTCACCGAAACAGTTTTGCGTGACGCCAACCAATCTCTCATTGCAACCCGCTTGCCTTACAACAAGTTTGAAGGCGTACTATCCACTATGGATAAGGCTGGTTACTACTCGGTAGAGTGTTGGGGTGGCGCAACTTTTGACAGTTGCTTGCGTTATCTTTCCGAAGATCCCTGGGAAAGACTTCGTGGCATAAAGGCTAAAATGCCCAACACCAAGCTCCAAATGCTACTCCGTGGCCAAAACCTTCTTGGCTACAAGCATTACCCCGACGACGTAGTTAGAAACTTCGTTGCTAAGAGCATTCAAAACGGCATTGATATCCTTAGAATATTCGACGCACTAAACGACCTACGCAACCTAGAAGTTGCAGTCGACGAAACCCTAAAGAACGGCGGACATCCCTCTATAGCAATAAGCTATACCACCTCTCCCGTTCACACCCTAAAGAAGTTTGCAGAACTTTCCAAAGACATGGAAAAGATGGGTGCCAAGTCCATTTGCATTAAGGATATGGCAGGCGTTATGAGTCCCCAAGAAGCCAGCGACCTCGTTAAGGCTATTAAGGACAGCGTAAGCCTTCCCGTAGTTCTCCACACCCACTGCACCACCGGCCTTGCATTCATGACCTGTCTAAAGGCTGTAGAAGCCGGCGCAGACGTCATCGACACGGCAACCTCTTGCTTTAGTGGTGGCACTTCCCAACCCGCAACCGAAACGCTACAATACGCTCTTGCACAAATGGGCTACGACACCGGACTTGATGCCGAAGTACTAAACGAAGTTAACAATTTCTTCAAACCCATTCGTGACGAATATCTCGATTCCGGGCTACTAGATCCCAAGGTTATGGCTACCGATACCCAAGCTTTGAATTACAAAATCCCCGGTGGTATGCTCTCCAACCTCATCAGCCAACTAAAGGCACAAAACGCTATTAACAAGCTTCCCGAAGTACTACTCGAAACTCCCAGAGTTCGCGCAGACCTCGGCTATCCTCCTCTAGTAACTCCCATGAGCCAAATGGTAGGCGTACAAGCTACAACCAACGTACTTCTTGGCGAACGTTACAAGACCATAGGTAAAGAAGTAAAGGCTTACTGCCGTGGCGAATACGGCCAAGCTCCCGGCGAAATCGACCAAGACCTTATGAAGAAGGCACTCGGTGACGAAAGCCCCATCACCTGCCGTTTTGCAGACACTCTCGAACCCCAATTCGACAAGGTTAAAGAGGAACTAAAGGGTGTTGCAAGAAGTGACGAAGACGTTCTTTCCTACATTGCATTCCCCGCTCAAGCTGAGAAGTTCTTTACTGCTCGCAAGGAAAGAGAGGAAAAGACGGTTAAGTACACCATCGAAGAAATCGAGGAGGATAACGAATAATGCTAGGCGCAATAGAAAAAGTTACCATTGGCGAATCCTTCGCACTTGCCGGTGTATCGATGAGCATCATTATGGCTGTGCTTGCAGCAATCATGGTTCTAATCTATCTTATGAGTGGCGCATTCAAACTCATTGATAAATATAACCCCAAGCTCAAGGCCAAAATTGATGCCTTCTTTGCAAAATTCGCTCCCAAAAAGGCAGAAGAAAAGGTAGAAGAAAGTGAAGGAAAAGCTGTTTCTTCCACCCAACCCAAGAACGCTGTTACTGCAAAAGGAAGCTGTGGAAACATCACCCTCGTTAACGTTTCCGACCGTGAAGCCGCTATGATTATGGCTATCGTTGCAGACAAAATGCAAACTCCCTTGAACGAACTTCGTTTCAAGTCCATTAAAAAAATTGACTAGTCAAAATAAGGAGATTTAATCATGAAATATAAAGTAACCCTAAACGATAAAGTATATGAAGTTGAAGTTGAAAAGGGAGAAGCTATTCTCGTTGACGAATACGAAAGAATGGCTCCCGTTGCACCCCAATCTGCTCCCGTCGCTACCCAAGCACCCCAATCTGCTCCCGCACCCCAAGCAAACGTAAATGCTAGTGCAAGCGCAGTTAAGGCTCCTCTTCCCGGCGTTGTCGTTGCCGTAAAAGCTCAAGTTGGTCAAGCAGTTAAGGCAGGTGAAGCAGTTGTTGTTATTGAAGCAATGAAGATGGAAAACGAAATCGTTGCTCCCGTAGCAGGCACCGTTAAAGCCATCTACGTTCAAAAGGGCGCTACCGTACAAACCGATGCTCCCCTATTCGAAATCGCATAATTGCCTGCAGGTGTAAATTATGGATATAGGACAAATTTTTGTAAGACTTGCTAAAGAATCGGGATTTGCGCAACTAGGTGTACAATGGGAAAACGCCGTTATGATCATCCTAGCTTGCTTCTTCCTCTACCTTGGCATTAAAAAGAAATTCGAACCCTTGCTTCTAGTTGGTATCGCGTTTGGTATTCTTCTTACCAACCTACCCCAAGCAAAAGATGACAACCTTCTCTTCCACCCCGAATGGTGGACGGGTGATTATGCCGTTCAAAACGGCGTAGACTATTTGAACGTGCTCCAACACGGTGGTCTACTCGATATTTTGTACATCGGCGTTAAAACGGGCGTTTACCCCTGCTTGATATTCATTGGCGTTGGCGCAATGACCGACTTTGGTCCCATGATTGCAAACCCCAAGAGTCTACTTCTTGGCGCAGCGGCTCAGCTTGGTATCTTTACCGCCTTCATACTTGCAATCGTATTTGGCTTCACGCCCTCTCAAGCAGCATCCATCGGCATCATTGGTGGAGCAGACGGTCCTACGGCAATTTGGCTCACCAAATCTCTTGCTCCCGAATTGCTTGCAGCTATCGCTATTGCGGCATATAGCTATATGGCACTCATTCCCATCATTCAACCCCCGATTATGCGCCTCCTTACCACCAAAAAGGAACGTGAAATCAAAATGGAACAACTACGCGAGGTTACCAAGCGCGAAAAGATCGTTTTCCCCATTATGGTTACGATTTTCTGCTGTTTGCTACTCCCCAGCGTTGCTCCCCTACTCGGTTGCTTGATGTTCGGTAACTTGCTAAAAGAATGTGGCGTAACCGAAAGACTTTCCGATACCGCTCAAAACGCTCTTATGAACATCGTTACGTTGTTCCTCGGTATCTCCGTTGGTGCTACTGCTCAAGGCGCATCATTCCTTTCCCTTGATACCATTAAGATTGTTCTTCTCGGTCTACTTGCATTCTCACTTTCCACCTCCGGTGGTCTACTCCTCGGTAAACTTATGTGCTGGCTTACCAAGGGCAAGATTAACCCCCTCATCGGTGCAGCAGGCGTTAGTGCCGTTCCTATGGCAGCCCGTGTTGCTCACTCCGAAGGCTTAAAGGCAAACCCCTCCAACTACCTACTAATGCACGCTATGGGCCCCAACGTCGCAGGCGTTATCGGTTCAGCGGTTGCAGCAGGTATCCTAATGGCTGTATTCGGCTAAAATTTTACTTTCTTCCAATAATACAAATGCACTCCGTTCGGAGTGCATTTTTTATGTTTTTAGTGTTTGCTGATTACTCGGCCACGACCTCTTCGGTGTACCTTTCAATTAGCATTTGGCGAATTTCGGGAGTGATACCAAATTCCTTTTCAAAATAGGTTTCGTAGTTACCGTATGCTTCCAAAATCTTATTAAGAGAGGTATCGAGCAGTTCCTTATATACCATAAAGAAGGCGTGGAAGTGGCTAAATACGTATTTGTGAGCAAACTTGGGGATAAGCTTACCTATAACCCATTCGTTAAAGTGTTGAGCCTCGGTGGAACGCATATATTCTTCAAGTATGGTATCGTAGTCGGCACCCAGCACCAAAAGGATGATTGTAGCACCAATACCGGCCCTATCTTTACCTGCAGAGCAGTTCATCATTAGAGGAACCTCTTCGTTGATGAGAGAGTTCATAAGAGCCTTATACGCCTTGTTATTCAAAGGAAGATGCTCATAGGTGGGAGCCACGTCTTCCCAAGTAACCTCTCTAAATACCATGCCGAGCATACCGCCACCCTTCAACTTGAAGAGCTTATCGTTTTTGTATGATGCAGGGATATTGCGATGTTCAGCGCCGATATAATCGTAAGCGTGATCGCCACGAGTTTCACCCTTTTCGCGGAAGTCGTAACCAACCTTGATGCCGAGCTTCTTATACTCGTCAAGTTCTTCGTTTGTTGCGTAATCTATCGTAGCGCTACGATAGAATAAACCTTTTTTTACAACGCGGTTATTACCAACGGGCAAACCGCCTAAATCTCTAAAATTTGCTATCATAATAATTGTATGATACCACACAAAACGATGCTTGACAAATAAAAAAGGGTGAGAATAAGCATTCTCTTTTGCGATTTTTCATTTTCCTTCCTACTTTATCAAATATCAAATGTTTTGAGTAGTATTGTATTGAAGACAACATCTCTATAACTTGGACTATGTGTGCTCTACGTAAATGACCGAGGAGGGATTTTGTCTTTTGTGAAGTTGTTCGCTAAAATGAGCGGTGGGTTGTAATTGGTTTATGTATTGCCTCTTAAAACGCGTTAGTTTAGATGAAGAACGAGGCAAAACAAAAGAGCCTACTGACGGGACTTTACTACTCGTAAACGACCGAGGGAGGCTCTTGTTTTGTGAAGTTATTCGCTAAAATAACGCGTTTTTACTCGAAGTAGATGGGCGCACATAAAGCACTACAATACCCTCCCTCCGGGTGGGGCTTGAAAGCTTGCGCCGGTACCATGAAGAGTAGTGCCATGTTAAGAACGAACTTCATAATTGGGTCATAATGGTGCTTAGTTTCGGCTCTTACAAAACCTTTTTCGGGAACCTTAACTTCAAATTCGTAGTCACCGGTGCGCTTGCATTTCTTTTCCAGAAGAATGCCGGAAGAACTCTTTACGAATAGCGTGTGTCCACGCTTAAAGTTCTTAACTTTTACCTTTACGGTTGCTCCGTCCGAATAGGTTACGGTATCACCGCAAATGGCGTTGCCACTAGTCATCGTTATTACCGTTCCACGCCTCGGATACTCGGAAATAGTGACGTTACCCTTTCTGATACCCTCTAAAATATCAACGGGAGAATTGGACTTTGCGTAAACGAGGGTTGCGGGATTGCCTAGGAAGTTGGTTACTACCATATCGTAGTGATAGTCGGAGCCACCAACGATTTTTATCTTCTTGCCTTGCATAAGTAGGGAGTGCCACCAGTCGATACACTCTTGGTTATCGGGGCGCATAGGTCCGTTCCAAACCTCTATTCTGTCCCAAAAATCTTCGCCCTCCAAAGGCCAAAGCCAACCACATTTTTTGCATCTTGGGTGGTTTACGGAAACGATGGCGCCATTCCTTTCACATTCCTCTTTCATCCTTAGCCAATCGCTAAAATTATTGGTTGCACACCCCTCGGTATAGGGCACTTTTACTCCCCATACGTTAGCGTGTGCAATGGGATAGGTCATCTCTACACCGTTTATCATAGTGACTTTGTCACTCATTGGAAGCTCGCCCATAACGGTGCGATTGTGGTCGGTCATAATTAGATAATCAAGGCCGTTTCTTTCTGCGCGTTTCACGAGCCACTCGTAGCTCTTGTGTCCGTCTGACAAGTGGGAATGGCAATGGGTATCGCCCACGTACCAACCCTCTTTTTTGTCTATGAGTTCAACGTGCAAATTTATGGTATATTCGTTGGAGATAAATCTATTGGCACAAACAACGATGGTCCACTTGCCGGGCACGATTTCACGTCTATCATATCCAAGGGTGGAATATGCGCCGGAAACTACTATTTTTTCGCCCTTTCTTCCCCTAGTGCCAACGTCCATGCCATCGGGGTCTTTTAGGCATATACCCACTTCGTTTACCCACATTTCGCCCTTGACTCTTTCGGGATAGAAATCGTAGTAAAACTCTATCCTACCCACCTCTTCGGTGACGTCAATAGGAAAAAAGTGGTACATAATATTGTCTTCTTTCTTTGCGTTAATTGTAAAATCGAATTTTTTCATAAGCACTCCTACCCAAATATTGTAACATGAAAGGCGCCCGATTTCAATAGGCTATTCTACGCCGTTTTTAAGATGTCCCGAGGTGGTATTTTTTACCCTTTCCCTATATTCTTTTGGGGTAGAACTCATTCGAATCAGAGCCTCTTTACCCTTGCGTAATACAAAATTATATAACGCCAAATTGCCGTTATCATAGACCAATTCCATAGGGTTATATATTTCAAAATAACATTTTGAAAGCTTAATTCGGCGCAGGATAAACTTCCTCCCTGCGTAATCGGTAAGGGTATTCAAGGTGGGAGCCTTGCATTTTGCACAATTCTTGCCGTACGGGCAGTAGCCGAGCTCCATAACCTTTAGGTCGCCACGGGTTTGATAGTAAACGGAATCAGCGTATCCCGTTTGCTTAATTTCCTTTTCCGTAAGCTCCTTGCTTACGGCAACGTGATCGGCCCTTTCCAAGGCTTCGGCGATGGAAAGCGCGTTGAATAGATTAAAATCGGTGCCGATAAAGATCTTTTTACCCCACTCCTTTGCAAGCTCGAAGAGGTGAATATTTTCGCCGTATACGCCGTCAAAGCCCTCCACTCGCGCGCTTAAAATTTCCTTGTCGCGTCCGTTTAGTAGGCTTGGAATATACAAATATCTTTCTTTAGCAGAGCCGGTTAGCGTGAAAAACTTTTGGAAATATCTTTCGTCATTGTAGTCGCTAGGCGCAAAAATGGCAACATCGTAACCGGATAGCCCTTCGAAGCTCTCGCTAATAACGGCAATTGCCTTGTCCTTTAGGGGCTGAGGGGTGCGCTCGTATTTTAGAGTTACCTCTCTTGAGCGTGGTCTACTTGACAAAGCCTCGTAGGCAATAGCATAGGCCTTTCTCCTCAAAGCGTTTAGCACGCTCTTTACACCAAAGGGTGCCCCTATGATGTTTACGTCATAGTTTTCTATTGAAAATGGGTAGGCGTCTACCTTGTCAAAAACGCTCCTTACATCCCTTTCGGTAAGGGGTTTCCCCGTTGCAACGGGTAGGATTTCCTCGCTTTCTACCTCTGCAACCAACTTGCCGTCAGCATATATTTTTACAAGCGCCTTTTCGTTTTCCTTTGCTAAAAAACTTAGGTCTAGGATTCTACAAGAAACAACGTTTAGTAACTCCTTGTTTAACCTAACGTCGGTTGTAATATATACGCTGTCCCCCACCATGAGTTTGCCCTTTGCGTTTAGGGGTACGCCGTCACGGGCCTTTTCACCCTGGCTCTCTGCGCTTCCCACTTCTTTGCCGTCGCGAAGAATTTTGAAAGAGTCACCCTTAATAGGGTTTAGGTTGCCGTTAACGAATATTTTGGTGCCCATAACTTTCTTTATGTTGCCAACTTTTTCTCCAATATGTCCTTGAACGAGAGTGGACAAAAACTTCTTGTCTTGCCCGAACGCCAACCCTTTGGTGTAGTCCCCACGATTGTAGGTGCGCTTCAAACTTCCTAGTTCTCCTCCTACTTTTTCGTGTGGGTATATGAGGCTCCTATAATAGTTTAGAGAGGCGCTAACGTACTCGGCCCTCCTCATTCTGCCTTCAATTTTAAGGGAGTGAACACCTGCCTTTTCCAGCTCGAATATGCTCTCTCCCACGCACAAGTCGGCAGTACATATTGCATAGTTTTCCTCTTTGTCACCAAGTTTATAGGTGCGCCTACAAGGTTGCTTACATAGCCCACGGTTACCGCTGTTTCCACCACCAAAGCTACTCATATAGCAGTGTCCGGAAAAAGAGGTACAAAGTGCGCCTTGCACAAAGACCTCGGTGTCCATAAAGGAAGCAATCTTCTTTATTTCTTGAATGGGAGTTTCTCTTGCTAAAATTACTCGCTTAAAGCCGTGCTCTTTTGCAACGCGTGCGCCCTCAAGGTTGTTTACTCCCCCTTGGGTGCTAAGGTGCAATTCGAGGTCGGGTATTCTTTCACTAATGAATTTTCCTAAAAACAGGTCTTGTAAAATTACGGCGTCAACGCCATTAGCGTAAACTTTACTTACGGCTTCAAAAAAGTTCTCCATCTCACCGTCCTTAACCAGCGTGTTGAGGGCAACGTATACCTTAACCCCCATGACGCGAGCAAACTTGACGGCAGTGGTCAACTCCTCGTAAGAAAAATTGTCTGCACTCTTGCGTGCTGAAAAATCTTTTAGTCCAAGATATACAGCGTTAGCCCCCGCGCCCACGGCAACGTAAAAGGTGGCAAGATTTCCGCAAGGTGCAAGTAGTTCCACTATCTCTTTCTCCTTAGAATGTCGCCCTTGTTTAGTACGACGTCCACTTTTATTTTTACCTTTTGTTGTACTATTTTGGCGTCCTCGATTAGGTTGCCCCTATCGTCGTACATTTCGCCAAGCACTATTTGTGCGTTAATATTTTCGCTGGGAGTGAGTAGTTCTAAGGTTTCACCCTTCTTAAAACGGTTGCGCATTTCCACCGTTGCATAGCCGTCCGCGTAGTCCTCTACTACTGCAATAAACTCGTGAGTGCCTCCGTTTTGACCACTCTCGTAAGCAATGGTCTTGTCGTTTCCACCAAGAGCGTATGCAACGGTATAGTCACGGTGAACAACCTTGCGAACTTCTTTCTCAAATTCCTCTTTTTGTTCGGTATAGGTTCCCGAAAAGTAGCTATCAAGTGCCCTTCTATAGGCATTTACAACACTTGCAAGGTAATATTCGGACTTCATTCTACCCTCAATTTTAAGGGAGTGAACACCTGCTCCTATTATCTCCGGTATATAAGAAATCATGTTAAGGTCTTTGGAATTTAGGATATAAGTTCCCCTCTCATCCTCTTCCATTTGTAGTGGTTCGCCACCACGATTGTACTCGGTTATGCTATAATTCCACCTGCAAGCCTGAACGCACTCTCCACGATTGGCATCGCGTCCGTCAAGGTAGTTTGAAAGAAGGCATCTGCCACTATAGGACACGCACATTGCGCCGTGAACGAAAATTTCAAGCTCGGTATTTGGGTTATGCTCACCAATTTCCTTAATCTCATCAAAGGAAAGCTCGCGAGCAAGAACCACTCTCTCTACGCCCTGACTTGCCCAAAACTCAACGGTATACTTGTTAAGAGTGTTCGCTTGGGTAGAAAGGTGTATGGGTAGCTTTGGTGCAACGCGCTTACAAAGGGATATTAAGCCTGCATCGGTAATAAGAACGGCGTCAACGCCAATGCTTTCAAGCTCTTTGAAGTATTCTTTTGCAACCTCAAAGTCCCTGTTCTTAGGGAAAATATTGACGGTAACGTACATTTTTTTGCCTCTGGCGTGGCAATACTCAACCCCCTCGCGCATCTCGTCAAGGGTAAAGTTATCTGCATAGGCACGGAGTGAAAACTCCTTTCCACCTGCATAAACGGCGTCTGCGCCAAAGTCGATAGCCGTCTTTAATTTCTTCAAACTGCCCGCAGGGGCCAACAATTCAATCTTTTTCATAATATTATTTTAACATATTCTATTGAAATTGTCATTATTTATGTTAAACTATTATATACAAATCACTAGGAGTTCAATATGCTTAACAAATTCAAGATTGGACATTATACCGATGAACAAAGGGGCACGGGTTGCACCGTTATCCTTGCTGAGGACGGCGCTGTTGGTGGATGCTCCATACGTGGATCTTCCCCTGCTACACGCGAAACCGACCTACTCAAGACGGAAAAGACTGTTTCTAACGTCAATGCCGTAGTGCTTTCAGGAGGCTCTGCCTTTGGCCTAGAGGCCGGAAGCGGGGTTATGGAATATCTTTATGAAAACGGCAATGGCTACAATGCCGGCAAATATAAGGTACCCATCGTTGTGGGTGCTTCCATATATGACCTGGAATACAAAGACTTTGGTTATCCCGACAAAAAAGCGGGATACGAGGCATGCAAAAACGCCAAGGTAAACAACTTTGAAAAGGGTATTATAGGTGGTGCTACCGGTAGCACGGTTTCCAAGTTACTTGGTATGCCCTCTGCAGTGAAGACGGGCCTAGGCGTACAAACCTATTCAATAAACGGTTTGGAAATTGCAGTCATAACTCTCGTTAACGCCCTTGGTGACGTTGTAAAAGAGGGTGATATTATTGCCGGAGCACTTTCTCCCGATGGTACTCCCGTATCAATGAAGAAGATATTCACAATGGGTGGCTTCGAGGAGCCTACTTGCTCCAACACCACGATAGGATGTGTGCTAACCAATGCAAAGCTCACCAAGGCACAAGCAAACCTACTAGCAGACATAGCCCACGATGGTTTTGCTCTCGCCCTTTCCCCCTCTCACACTCGCTTTGACGGAGACGCTATGTTCACCCTAGCAAGTGGCGAAATCGACGTAGCTTTCGACACTCTACTCGCCCTCATCCCCGACCTAGTCGCGCGCTCCATACAATCCTCCGTCATTACCACGGACCCCATCGAAACAAGGATTAGTCCCCTAATGTTCAAGCTCTTCCAAAAGATTTGGAAAAAGCTATCTTAAAAATTTCCAAGCGATACCAAGAAAAAACGACCGAGTTAATGGGTGATGTTCTTAGCGGAGAATTTATACTTTGAGCAAAGTGCAAGCATCGCATTTGACTAGTCAAACGCAAACATGGGCTAAGCCCAAACCCTTATACAAGCAGAAAAGAGCAAGAATAAGAGGAGAAAATACTTCCGTTCTTGCTCTTGTTTTTTTCTTCTGTCGATATATTCACTTTCGTGAAATATGTTCACGAAAGATGAATTCGATATGTTCTCGCTTTGCTCGAACTCGATATATTGTCGCTACGCATCAATTCGATATGAGATAAATCCCTCGTTTGCGAAGCAAACATATCGAGTGCGTCAGCACATATCGAACACCGCAGGCGTATATCGAAAATCCCGTGAGGGATTTATCTCGATGCGTGTTCTCCGTTAAGGATAACACGCTAATCGGTCGTTTTCGTTTTTTGTTTTTTGCGATTATTATTTAAGACGGGTTTGGGTGATTTCCATTTCACCTTCGGTGGAGATGGTGATGATGGTGCCACCGCGTTGCTCGTGTTCGTTTTCTATGCCAACGTATGCAAGGTGGTCAATGCTCATACCATAAGTGAGGCGAATGCCTTTGTACTCAATACTCCAGAAGTTTACGTGGTCGTGTCCACAGAAGATACCTTGGGTAGATCCCAGTTCAAGAGCGGTTTCGAAGAATTCGTCTTCGGGAACGGAGCAACATACCTCTTCATCTTTTTCCTTTGCCTTACCATAATAGTAAATGGCGTCTTCCGTGCTCTTGTAACCATTGTCACGATACTCGTTCCAAGCAGTTTCATACTCGCGTAGAGGAATGTGAATGAATACCAAACTCTTTACGGTTTCTGCATTTTCATCAATAGCTTTGTTGAGGTTGTTCATGCGATTTACTTCTGCTTTGTACCAGTCGATTTGGTTTTGGTGTAAGCCATCGTAGTCGTCAATGAAACCTTCAACGTAGGAGTGAGTGTCCATCATATATAAGGTTTGAGTGATAATACCTTCGGAGTTTTTAACGTTAACTGCATAGTTAATATCGTCTACCCCTTCTGCTCTGTCAATAAGGCAATATTTGCTGGAACGATAAATATTATAGAGGTCGTCACGGCGATACAAGGAATAATCTTCGGTATCGTGATTGCCAAAGCAAACGGTATAATAGACACCCAAACTATCCATTAGGGCTACGAAAAGTTCGGTTTCGCGACGATTGTCAATGGTACCGGATTGGAAAGGAACGGGGTAAACGATGTCGCCGGTAACTACTACTAGGTCGGGTTTAACGCGCTTGATTAAGGTTTCTACTGCATCAAAAGCCTTTCTGTCTTTGCCAACGCTGAATGTGCCACCACCAATGTGAACGTCGGTGAGTTGCAAAATCTTAAACTCTCTGTCGGTGTAGAAAGTGTATACTCCGTCTTCCATAACGGGGGTTAGGGGTGAGCCGATATATTCTTTGCTTTCCACAATTCTAATGTTCTCTTTGTAATAGATGACGTCGAATACTACAACGCCTGCAAGTGCAAGTAAAATTATGCATAGCACTATGCTAATTCCGGTGACGGCCTTTCTACCTTTTCCAACTCTTCTTAATGCCATAACGCACTCCTTATAATCATATAGTATAATAATAGTATATTATTAAACGCCCTTTTGTCAATAAGAAAAATTATCAATAATTAGTAAAAAAATAAGGACAATCTTTAGATTGCCCTTAAATTACCATTACTCGTTGGAATATCTACGCCTTCTTTTTTGCAAGTTTTTCCTTTAATCCCCCAATGAGTTCAACAATGGGAAGCTTGCCCTTTTCGGTAATTTCACCCGCCTTTTGCAAGCATATCTTGGTGAGGAGTGGCCCTACTATTTCGTAGAATAGCGTTGCACATAGTATAACGGTAACTATGCTTTGACTTATGGTTTGTAGTGCGGGCTCCCCGGCTACCGTTTGTGCCATACCTATTGCAACACCGGCTTGGGGAAGAAGAGTAATACCCAAGTAATTCTTAACGTTTTTGTCAGCCTTTGTAACAAGTCCTCCAAGGAAAGCTCCACTATATTTACCAAGTGAACGGAATACTATATAAACCACACCTATAACACCAATATAGGGGATTATGGTAAGGTCTAACGTTGCGCCGGAGATAACGAAGAACAACATGAATAGCGGAGGCGTCCATCTTTCTTGACCGTCTAGAATTATAACGGCATCCTTTCTAGCATTGGTAAAAGCAGCACCTATCATCATGCAAATGAGAAGGGAGCTCATATGTACCCCTAAAATTTCTATTTGACACAAACCAACTGCAATAAGTACGGTTGCAACCATTGCGCTAAGTCTATTGGCACGCGACTTGAACAAATTGCAAACGAAAGCAAGAATAATGCCAAGTACGCAACCTATGCCCAAACTCAAAACGATTTCAAGTAAGGGATTTAGTGCGATGGCTTTAGCGGTAATTTCCCCACCACCTGCCAGCACCTTTGCTACGCCAAAACATATAGCGAAAACGATAAGGCCTATTGCATCGTCAAAAGCAACTACGGGAAGCAAGGTTTCGGTAACGGGACCTCTTGCCTTGTATTGGCGCACAACCATTAGCGTTGCCGCGGGTGCCGTTGCCGTAGCAATTGCAGAAAGTAGGAGTATTGCCGGCGTGCTAATAAGCGTGGGGTCTATCGCTTGCACTACAAACAGGCTGGACATAACTAGAGCAACTGCTCCAAATGCTTGCAAGAAAGTTATGGTAAGCACCTTACCACCCAATCTTTTAATAGAATCAATCTTAAATTCTCCACCAATGGAAAAGGCAATAAAGCCTAGCGCAATGGTAGAAATAAAACTAATATCACTCAAATTTGAGGTATTAAGTAGGTTTATGCAGTGTGGCCCCACCAAAATACCGGCAATCAAATATCCCGTAACGTTTGGTAGGTTGAATAGCTTCATGACTCTGTTGAGTATTAAGCCAAACACCATAGCAAGCGCTACACCTAATATAGCATTCATATTCTCTTCCTTTTCTAATATACGTAATTTACGTTCTGTGTGTCAAATTATAATCCTTCGTAGTCGGTTACGGGAATGGAAAACATTACGCCTTTGTGGGTAAGATCCTTTACTATATCCCTAACCTTTTGCTTAACTTGCTCCATTTTGTCGGGTTCAACAAGCATCATAAGAGTGTGACCGGAGTCGAAATGACGTCTCGAAATCTTTGTCAAAAAGCCAAATACGGGAACGGCTTCCACGCTATCTTCGTGCATTGCATTATGTACGCTAACGCTGGGAAGTACGATTCCGTTTAGTCCCACGTCGTTTATTTCATGTATAACGTGCTTAAATTCACTTTCATTTTTTAGGTTGATAACTAGTAGATGCATATGTGCCTCCTTTAATTCAAGCGAATTATAGACCTTTAACTACGTTAAGTCAAATGATTTACAAAAAATATTGGGGCTTGATATAAAAATTTTCGCGTGGTATAATGAGCCTATGACGAATTACACCAAAGAACAAGAAAAATTTATTGGCTCCATAGAAAGAGCTCTCGATATTTGCGCAAAGCAACTGCCCGACGACGTCGTTACTCGCCTTGAAGAAATGAGTGCAAAAGAGGATAATCCATCGGCACAAGCCTTTTACGACAGCTATTTTACCAATTTAGAAAGGGCACAATCTCTTAATCGCCCCATCTGTCAAGACACCGGCGTAGTCAATTTTTACCTTAAAGTCGGCACACGTTTCCCCCTTATAGACAGCCTTGAAGAATTGCTAACCGAAAGCGTTAGAAGGGCTACTGCCAGCGTACCCCTTCGCCACAACGCAGTAGAAACCTTCATAGAGAAAAATACCGGAACCAACCTTGGTACCAAGGTTCCCTATTTCGAGTATGAAATCGTCCCTCAAAGCGACAAGTTGGAAATGACCGTTTACCTTGCAGGTGGGGGCTCCTCCCTTCCCGGCAGAGCCACCGTTATGGTGCCGTCTGCAGGCTACGGCGCCGTTATGGAGTTCGTAATGGATACCATGGTAAACTTCGGTATTAACGCCTGCCCGCCCCTCGTCGTCGGTGTGGGAATAGGCCCTTGCGTGGCAAGCTCGGCGCGCCTAGCAAAAAAGGCTACTTTGCGCATTATAGGCTCCCATAACCCTAAAACCGAGGTTGCCAAAGTAGAAAATATGCTATACGATGCTTTGAATGATGTAGGCATTGGGCCACAAGGGCTTGGTGGCAAAGAAAGCGTAATGGCCGTTCACGTTGAAAACATGGCTCGTCACCCCTCTTCCTTCGGCGTTGCCGTTGCATTCGGTTGTTGGGCACATCGCAGAATGAATCTTACCATCGACGGCTCTCTAAATACTATTTGCCACACTCACAAGGGGGCAAAACTATGAAAAAAATACTAACTACCCCCATGAAAACGGAAGATATATCCTCGTTAAAAATAGGTGACGTCGTCTACCTAACGGGCACTCTCGTAACTGCTCGCGACAGTGGGCACAAAAGGCGCGTAATTGAAGGCGTAATTCCCTCTACCACTCTTGAAGGTGGCGCCGTTTTCCACGCCGGCCCCATTACCAAAAAGAATGGCGACCAATGGGAGATAGTGGCTATTGGTCCTACTACTTCTATGCGCATGGAAAAATACGAAAGCGAGTTTATTAAGGAAACGGGCGCAAAGCTTATTATCGGTAAGGGAGGAATGGGTGAAAAGACCACCTCTGCTTGCAAAGGGTACAAAGCCGTACACGCCGTCTTCCCCGGTGGCTCTGCCGTTGTCGGGGCTTCTCAAGTGGAAGAAGTGGTGAGCGCAGAGTGGTTAGACCTTGGTATGCCGGAAGCATTCTATACTTTACGCGTAAAAGAGTTCGGTCCCCTCATCATCTCCATCGATACCGAAGGCAACAACCTCTTTGAAAACAACAAGGTCATTTTTGAGGAAAAGAAAAACAAAGCGTTACTCTCGCTTAAAAATAAACTTTCATAATAAATAATAAGGAAATAATGAACAAGGAAAAGCTACAAGATCATTTGTCAAAGTGTTGCCCCATACTTTTTTTCAGCGCCCTCACGGGTGTGTTTAGTGGCGTTGTAGTCGTTCTTTATTCCTTCATTGCAGAGCTCCTGTTCCACTCTTCAAAAGATTTGTACAAAAAGGTCGCGGAAAATCCCGCCTTTATTCCCCTACTGTTCCTAGCTCTCGTAATTCTTGCGTTTTTAAGTTACGTTATAATCAAATTTCTTCCCGAAGCAAAAGGTAATGGTATTGCCGCTAACGAAGCACACGACAGGGCTTTGCATCCCCTCTCTTGGTGGCGCACTATCGTGGGCACGATTTTGGGCTCATACGTTTCATTTTTCGGTGGTTTATCCTTTGGCGTAGAAGGTCCCTCTACTGCAATTGGAACCTCTATCGGCGCCCTACTTTCCAAACTATACAAAGGCAAAAAGGTGTCGGAAAAGGACCGTAAAGAATTAAAAACCTCGGTTACCGTGTCCGGTTTTTCGGCTTCGATAACCTCTGCCTTTAACGCACCCATTACCGGTCTTGTTTTCACAATAGAGGAACTTGAACAAAAGTTTAGCCCCTACGTTATACTCGCAGCTTGTGGTAGCGTCGTAACCTCACTGTTTACTTCAACGGCTTTACGCTCCCTACTCGGCATGCAAGAAAGACTCCTCAACGTAGCAATTAACGCCCTCCCCTTCGCTCATTCCTGGACACTCCTTATATTAGGCGTAATATGTGGGCTTATGGCAGTAGTATTTAGCAAATCGTTAGTACTTATTAAAGAGATTAAGTTCGTTAAAAAACTTCATCCATTAGTAAAGTTAATTATCGCCTATCTCCTTACCGGTACGGTAGGCATCTTTCTAATATCTGCACTTGGTAGTGGCGCAAGTTTACTTCAAGACGTTGTTTCATCCAATCTCTCTTGGTGGATGCTTCTCGTTCTTCTTCTGGTTAAAATTATCCTCACGCTTCTCGCTATGGGCTCAGACTCCATAGGTGGAATCCTTCTTCCCACCCTTAGTATTGGTGCGCTAATAGGTGCGCTTATGGGCAAACTTTTCATTCAGTTAGGAGTCCCGGAAGAGTATTTTTTAACATTCGCCATAGTTGGCTCGGCTGCATTTTTGGGTGCAACTTTCCGTACTCCAATAACGGCAATCGTACTCGTTATCGAAATAACCGGCTCGCTTTCCGGTGGCTTCGCAATTGGCATAGAGGTGCTAATTGCCTTCTTGCTTGCCGAGCTATTTAACCAAAGACCGAAAACCAAAGACTTGTTTTAAATTTCTAAAGCTATTAGGCTCCAATTAAAAAATTTTAATTTTTTTCTTTTTACTACTTGAAATCCAAGTTTCATAGTGCTATACTACTAAACATTAAAAGCAAAGGACGTTGTATGAGAAAGAATGGCTCTCACAATCAAATAGCATCTTTTTCCAACTTTAAATTTAAGGTTATGGCTATTTGCGCTATTATTTCCATTATAATATCCATTATTATTATCCCCTAGGGGGGATATATTTTAGGCGCTAGTCCAGCAGAGTACAACGGACAAATTAATAGTAGTTTTAAAATCCACCGTAGGTGGTCTTTACTTTTGTGTTTAGAATTGTTGCCCACCACGGATAAATATTATATAATAGGAAAAGTTTAAAAAATAGGTGCAACACCTAATATAAGGAATATATGTATAATAATTACGAAATCAAGCAAATTGCAACCCGTTTAAAGTATCTACGCGAAGCTTCCGACGTTAGCGTTGAAGAAGCAGCAAAAGTCGCTCAAGTAAGCATCTCCGAGTATCGCGATGCTGAAGCCGGCAAGGTTGATTTTACTTTCAACTTCCTACAAAAGCTTGCAAAACATTTTGGCGTTGATATCATTCAACTTATCGCCGGTGAAACGCCCCGTCTTACAGGTTTCCAAGTAACGCGTAAAGGCGAAGGTAGAAGCCTTGAAAGAGAGCACGGCTTTGAATATATCCACCGCGCTGCAATCTTCAAAGACAAGAGCGCAGAACCCTTCTTGGTAACAGCAAAGTACGACCCCGAAGAGGCAAACAAGCCCGTACAAGTTTCCACCCACGACGACCAAGAGTTCGACTATATTTTGGAGGGTAAACTTCGCGTTACTATCGACAACTACACCACCATTCTAACCGAGGGCGATTCCATATACTACAACGCAAATCTTCCCCACGGTATGGTTGCATACGACGGAGATTGCAAATTCCTGGCAGTAGTTATTAAAAATTCCAAGACCCTTTCCGAAATTCACGAGCTCACCAGCGTTGATGCAAGTGAAACCAACAAGGAATACAAGGAAATCTTCCACAAGTTCATGACCCCCACTCTTGATGAAAAAGGTAGACTTGTTAAACTTGATTTCCATCCCGAAAACAACTACAACTTTGGTTATGACGTTGTTGATGCTATTGCCGAAAAGTCACCCGACAAAACGGCTATGGTATGGCTCGATAACCAAAAGAACGAACGCATTTTCTCCTTCCGTGATATGAGTGAAGAGTCCAATCGTACTGCAAACTACTTCCGTTCTTTGGGAATTGGTAAGGGCGACGCCGTTATGTTGGTGCTTAAGCGCAGATATCAATTCTGGTACGCAATGGTAGCTCTACATAAGCTGGGCGCAGTAGCAGTACCTGCAAGCAACCAACTTATGGCTCACGATTATGAATATCGCTTCAACACCGCTAAGATTAAGGCCGTAGTTATGGTCGGCGACGATTATATGCAAAACGAGTGTGAAGAAGCGCTAAAGACCTCCCCCACCGTTAAGACGCTAATTCAAGTTGGTGGCACAATGAGAGAGGGTTGGAATGACTTTGATGCAGAAATGCCTAAGTTTAGTGAAAAACTCGATAGAGTAGACACCAAAATTGACGATATCTGCCTAATGTACTTCACCTCCGGTACCGAAGGATATCCCAAAATTGCAGCACACTCCCAAAAATACAACCTCGGTCACTTGGTAACCGCTAAATATTGGCACAACGTTGACAGAAACGGCTTGCACTTTACCATCTCCGATACCGGTTGGGGTAAATCCGTTTGGGGCAAGCTCTATGGTCAATGGCTTTCCGAAGCTGCAGTATTCACCTATGACTTTGACAAATTCAAGGCAGAGGATATTCTCCCCTTGTTCGCAAAATATCATATTACCACCTTCTGCGCTCCTCCCACGATGCTACGTTTCTTCTTGCTAGCAGACATCAATAAATACGATCTCTCCTCCTTGAAGTACGTTACCACGGCAGGCGAAGCTCTTAACAGAGAGGTATTCGACCAATTCTACAAGACCACCGGCCTTAAGATTAGAGAAGGCTTTGGTCAAACCGAAACCACCCTTACCATCGCTAACCTCGTTAATAACGACATACGTCTTGGCTCCATGGGTAAACCCACTCCCCAATATGACGTTGATATCGTTGACGAAAACGGCAACACCTGTAAAGACGGTGAAGTTGGCGAAATCGTAATTCGCATCGATAACGGCGCACCTTACGGCTTGTACACCGGCTACTTCCTAAACGAAGAAGCAACCAAAAAGGCAATGCATGACGGCTTGTACCACACGGGCGATATGGCATGGCGCGACGAGGACGGATTCTTCTGGTATATGAGCCGTATAGACGACGTCATCAAGTCAAGTGGATATCGCATTGGACCATTCGAAATAGAGTCAGTTATCATGGAACTCCCCTACGTTGTGGAATGTGCAATTACCGGTGTTCCCGACCCCATCCGTGGCCAAGTTGTTAAGGCAACAATCGTACTAAAAGAAGGCGTTGAGGGCAACGAACAACTCAAAAAGGATATCCAAACCTATGTTAAGACACACACTGCGCCTTACAAATACCCCAGAGTAATCGACTTTGTTAAAGAGCTCCCACGTACCACTAACGGTAAGATAAGAAGGGTTGCACTAAGAAAATAATACACAATAATAAAGGCACTCCGTATGGAGTGCCTTTTTTGTTTTTAACTATCCTTTTAGGCCTCGGCCTCGCTTGTTTCCGTGGCTGACTTTTCCTCTACTACGGCGCTTTCTTCAGCTCCCATCTTTGCCATACGTTCTGCACGCATAACTTCTAGTTCTGCCCTAATTTGCTCTTTCTTCTTTCCTGTGTAGTCAAAGAACAAGATTGGTATGCAAGTGAGTAACATTCCCGCTGCGGGAATGAGCGTTACCATTAGGAACAGTCCGTCACGAGTGGAAGCGCTTTGCGCTTGCTCAACAAGTATGCCGTCAACCTCAATAGGCTCTTGGTATTTTATTATGGTTAGCATTACCGAGGTTATTAGCGTTGCAACACCTGCCGATGCCTTGGAAATGAGGGTTTGGGCAGCAAAGGATACGCCCTCAATGCGTTGACCACCGTTTTTCCATTCCGCGTAGTCGGTACAGTCTGCAACGAAGTTATAGGTTATGCAGTTGAATACCCCTAGAGGAATACCAATTAAAATTAGGAAGAATAGTAATACAAATATGGAGGCTACGCCCAGTTTATCATATCCTATGAAGTAGAGGATAACCGATGCTACTACGCCGAATAACATACTTGCAATATAGATTTGCTTCAAGCTAAACTTCTTTCTTGCAATGGGAACGAGTACCATTGCGGGCACCATTCCTATACCTATCATAACGCTCATAACGGTGAGGAACATACCCTTAGTGATAAATGAACGAGCGCCGTTGGGGTACAAAATATAATATGAAACCACACCCGTTTCGCTGACAACCTTTTCCGTGTTGTACAGGTACTTGCTAATGTAAGTGCCGGAAGTTTGTGCCATAACGACGGTGGAAGCAAGGAGCGCTGCAAGAATGAAAATGAGCAAGGGCTTGTTGGTAACGAAGCCTTTGAATATTTCCTTAATGGACTTGGGTTCGGATTTTAGAATGAGCTTTTCTCTCGTTCCAAAGAAGGAAAGAAGGCTTATTGCACTACCCACGCAACCAAAGACGATACCGGCAATTAGATATCCCTTTTCAAGTCCCAAAGAGTCGGTAATCATTGGTACCACGAGGGTGGGAGCAATACCACCAATGGTGCTACCTATACGTGCAATGGAGATAAACTTACTGCGCTCTCCATCATTGGGGGAAATAGCAGAGGACAAACTCCAAAATGGAACGTCTTGAATGGTAAAGCACATACCCCAAAGAATGTAGGTAAAATAGCAGAATACCAATTTACCGGCATCTCCTACTATACCAAGATACTTGGGAGAGAGGAATAGTAAGCAAGTGGAAACCGCAATAATTGCAGGAGAGAACAAAAGATAGGGACGGAATTTTCCCCACTTCGTTTGCGTCTTGTCGACAGCTATTCCCATTATGGGATCGTTAAAAGCATCAAAGATACGAGCGACTAGAATTAGTATACCTGCTTGAATGGGGTCTATGCCAACTGCGTCCGTAAAGAAGATTAGCGCAAAAGTTGACATCAAGGTATAGATCATAGACCTACCGAATGCCGATGCTGTGAACGAAGCATACTCGTGTGTTGCAACGTACTTAGTGTTTTCCATTAGTTCACCTGCCTTATAATAATATTGTTCGCGCTCGCGCGAACAATATGTTTTTTCTACGTTTTGGGCACCTAAAACACCCAATTTATTATCCTACTTCTTCTTGTTTCTCTTGAATGAGAATATCTCTTTCCAGCCGTAGTTCTTGTAGTTATTGTAGCGAGTAATGAAGTAACCTACTACTGCAGAAATTACTACCGATATTGCTACTACTATCCAGAAGCCGTAAGGTGCGCCTTCGAAAGGAACGCCCGTATTCATTCCCCAAAACGATGCGAACAACGTAGGAACGCTTATGATAACCGTCATTATGGTTAGCGTTTTCATAATGGAGTTTTGGTTGTTGGAAATAACGGAAGCGT
Organism: Candidatus Stercoripulliclostridium sp.; assembly: GCA_045577735.1. GTDB lineage: Bacteria > Bacillota > Clostridia > Christensenellales > DTU072 > Stercoripulliclostridium_A. The sequence goes on from JAZNIY010000008.1 coordinate 23,910, forward strand.
AGGTTGACATGGTAGAAGCCAAAATGTCTTGGAAGTTTTTACACATGTCTATAGCCTGTCTGTTTTCTACGCCTACGTCGTCAAGAATTTCTTCCTCTTCCTCGCTCTTAACCTTTTGCATTTTGGACACTCTTTCGATTACTACGGAGTTGCCACGTAAGGAAGTAGAGAAGTAAACCAGCGACTTTTCTAGGTCGAGGAGTTGTATTAATTCCTTGTTTTTGGTTGCACGATGAAGCTCGGTTTGAATACGTTGCGAGCTCCTGTCTATTTGGCGCAAATATTGTTGGTATTTAACGTGGGTATAATACAAAAGTTGGTAAAGGAAGAAGTATCTTTTGGAGGTATCCAAACCCTTTGCTCTACCGGACATTAAAGTGTGTATTACCGAGTTTTCTCTTAGGCAAACGGTAATAATGGTATTGCCTGTAAGCACCACGCCCAAAGGCATAGTGGAATACGAATAGTAATCTTCCTCTTCTTCGATTGTGGGAATATCAAAAAGTATTAAAGTGTCGCCGTCATCGACTTCAATACGAGCGCGCTCGTCCTCGTCTAGCGCCGATTTGAGCAAGCTTTCATCAACGCCGGTAATGCGCTCTATAAGCTCGATTTCGCGGTCAGTGGGGTTCTCCAAATGAATCCATTTGTTTTTAAGATTCATTCCTCCACCAAATTCAGGACTAATCTCTACAATGCGTTTCTTCTCGGTTTGGAATAGTTGTATCACATTGCACCTCCTTCATTTTGGCAAAATAAAAAGGGATATATAAGCCTATATCCCCTTTTGCACAAAATGGGTTTACCACAACTTTTCGTTGTGGTCTAGGCTTATTTGACTATTAAGTTTCTACTATAAGGGTCGTCCATTATTTTACCTATATTTGTGTATTTTTAGCGCTAAAGCGCATAACAAGTCTATGATATGCGCTTTAGTATCGTAGTTAAAGTTAATTATTTAGCGAATCTTTCGTAGTATACGCCGGAGCAAACTTCCAAGCAAGCAACTAGGATTTCTTGTGCTGCTTCATCAAAGGTGCCACTGCTCAAAGCTTCGTCTAGGAACTCTGCAAACTCGGTTAGCATTACTTCGTCAAGGTTGGGATCTTCGATGAGGTCTTCGGTTACGTGGATTAGTCTGATGAGGTAGCTTTCTACTTCTTCGGGAGTAGCGACGGGAGCTTCATCAACAACTGCTGCTACTTCGGGAGCTACTTCAACGGGAGCAATGGTGGTTGCTTCTTCGCTGATTACCAAGCTGTCGTCAACTTTGGGGGTGGTAACGATTTCCAAAATTTCGCTGTCGCCAAGTTTAGAAGCAAGGATGTCTTCGATAGCTGCGTTGATTTCTTCGATGTTTTCGCTAATGAATTCGTCTTGAGGTTCACGGAATAGGATAACGTTGGTATCAAGAGCATCTTGGAAAGCACGGAAAGATTGTTGTGTCTTCTTGTATTGGTTTCTTAGTGCAAGGCTTAGGAATGCGCCAAAGATTACGTATACAACGAAGGGAACAACGAAAGTTGCAAGTACGGGAAGAACCAAAAGAACCATGCCCTTTACGCCTTCTACGGAAGCAACGTCTATGCCCTTAACTGCATGATAGTAACCAACCATTGCAAGAAGTACGGTTACAGCAAGTACGATGGTGCTAACTACGTTGTAGAAGCCTTTACCTGCTTTATAGTTGGGGTTGCCTTTACGTTGACCCAAGCATTCGTTTTCAACGATGTAATCGGAAGGGTATCTTTCTTGTTGTTCAAGGAAAGTTGACCAGCCACGCTTAACTGCTTCGGGCATTTGCTTTGCTTGGAGGTAACCGTTAAGTCCTTCTACGTTTTCTGCATCGATGGTGCCGGTTGCGTTAATGTAGGCAACGGTGTCGTCCAAATGCTTTCTCATTTTGTTTGCTTTGCTACCTGCTTTAACAGCAAGAGCAAGAAGGAAAGCTACGATAATCAAAATGGCGCCGATTGCCATAATGTAAACTGCAGGTGAAAGAGTGTTTCCTAGGTTTAGGAAGTTCACCTTGGCCAAAACTGCTTGGATGCTTTCAATAATTTTATTCATATCCCGCTCCTAAATGAATAGTATGTAAATTTATTATAAATGCAATCGCCAAATTTTGCAACCCCTTTTTTTATAAAATTTTATATTATATATAAATATATGCGTTTTTAGGGGCTAAAATTCTATCACGACACCCCTATTGAGCACAAATACGGCTTTTTTGTGGAGAACTTTTCCAGTCATTTCCTCGTAAGCGCGGGCATAAAGAGCAATTTGCTTTCCGTAACGGACCCTTAATTCTTCTATCGGAGAGCCCGAAACCTTGTAGTCTACAAGGATGTTTTCCTCACCCTCTATGACAAGGTCCATTATGCCTTGAACGAGCACTCTGTCCTCTTTGCCTACCCCTTCTACGCCAAGCACTTCGCTTGCAGGTGCATAGTATATAAATTCTTGCTCGCGCAAACAATTGCCTCCACGCGCCTTGTCAAAAAGCGGGTGCGCAACGCCCTTTGCGATTACGCGCGCCTCTACAACGCCACTTTCTATCGTCTTTTGCTCTTCTAGGCTCTTAATAAACGCTCCAATTTCCTCTTCCGAGCGCAAATTGAAGTCTATAAGCTCCATTACTTTGTGATATGCAACACCTTTTTGAATGCTTTGGGAACCCAAAGTTGGCATATATGCCACTTCTTCGGGCTCATAGCTTTGTGTGTTAAGGCCGGTTACGGTATATTTATTGGAAATCGCGGTACTTCCCGCGTACTCGTACTCCTCAAAGTCAAGGGGCATAGCTCTCCTTATTAACTCGGAGTCACCCTCTCGTGCCTCTTTCTTCTCTTTGTTGACTTTAGGGGCAATGCAAAGCCTAACACCGGGGTTTTTCTTGGACGCAAACACCACCCAATCCATAAAGGATTCCTTTTCACTTGGTAGCTCTAAACCATCGTATTCCTCGCTTGGATCCACGTTCTTGCTTCCCACAACGTACAAGCGATACTTTGCCCTAGTAAACGCAACGTACATTAACCTTAGGGCTTCAACGTTTTGTTTTAGGTATATGGCGTTTTCGATTGCCACCCTTCTTGCGCTCTTGGTCGTCGATTCTTTGTTGTCGTCAAAGACGTTAATGCCTATGCCGTAAGCTGAATCCAGCACTAAGGGTTGCTTGCCACTCTTCTTGTTAAGAGAGGTTTCCGCCCTTGCCACAAAAACAACGGGGAATTCCAGTCCCTTACTGCGATGCACGGTCATTATGGTTACGGCATCCAAAGGAGCGCCAGAGGAAGGTAGTTCCATTTCTACTTCGGAGTCCAAAAACTCAATATAAGCTGAAAGAGATTTTGCAAACTTCTTACTGCGCAAGGTTTGTATAAAGGAATTATAAATAGCAATTCTTGCATTCTTACCCTCGGCAAGAAGGGCGGAAACGTAACCGCTTTCCGTCATTATGGTACCTATTAGCGTGGGCACGTCCAGTAAGGCGGACAGTTTTCTATGTCTTTCCAGCTTTTCAAAGAAATAGTCCACTTTGTCCTTTAGAGCACCCTCGTAATTCATAACGGCTTCGTGGAAAAACTCACTCGCGTAATCGTGCGCTCTTATTTCAGCAAGCTCGGCTTCGTTAAAACCACCAACGTAAGACAACATTGCGCCCACCAAATATTTGTCCTGCCTAAAGTTATCTACGGCGCGCAAGTAACAATTTATGGCATCCACGTCTCTACTGCCCGACAAGCCTTCCATTCCTTCTAAAACGTATGGAATACCACGCTCTTCAAACACCTTGGTTAGCGATTGAACGTGGGTTTTGGTGCGATAGAGCACGCATATATCACTATATTTAATCTTACGCTCGCCGTTTTTGTCGGTAATGGGGTGATTGCCCACCATTTCCTCAATTTTATCGGCGACGTACAAATCACACTCTTTGTCGCCCTTGTTTTTTCTTTTGCCCTTCTTTACGGAATATATTTCCGTGTCGCTTTCGGCACGAGCCCTATCCTCGGGGGTAAATACGGCAACTTCAACCAACGGCTCTGCTCCGTTGGTATTTTTAGGCAAGCCTTCCTCTCCAAACGTGGAGTGCTCTTTGTAGTCTATACCACCAAAGTCGTAGGTCATAACCTCGCTAAAGACGTCGTCAACGAATGTCAATATCTTTTGGTCGGAACGGAAGTTTACGGAAAGGGGCACGTTTTCACCCGCCTTGCCGTTTTTATAAAGTTCCAAAAGTTCTTGGAAAATTTGAGGATCTGCCTCACGGAAACCGTATATCGCTTGCTTAAGGTCACCCACCAAGAAACGATTATTACGTGCAATTTTTTGGAATATGGCCTCTTGTAGCCTATTGGTGTCTTGATATTCGTCCAAGAAGATGTGGTCTATCCCCTCGCTGAACTCCTTACAAATGGTATCGTTTTCAAAAATACGCAAAACGTATCTTTCCACGTCCTCGAAGTCCGATTTATTCTCTTCTTTTTTGAATTCTTGGTGCTGTAACCTAATTTCTTTTACAATTTGCAGTAATTTGATAACCAAGCCTTGTCCCAGTGCGTCCTCTGCCTCGCACTCACTCAAGCTCTTGCCGAAAAGTTCTTTTGCCTTTGCGAGCATCTTTTTCATACGAGTGTTTGCGTTACCCAATTTCTTTAGGAAGATTGCGTACTCGCCCTCTGCCTTCGTTTGAGGGGGCATGCTTACTTTCACGGCTATAGAGGAAATAAGATTACAAAATTCCTCTTCGTTACAATGCACGATATCGCTTCTAATATCGTTTAATTCGTTAAGCTTTTTCTCGCAAGCCTGACGGTCTTTGGGGGCTATGCCCAATCGGTTTAAGTCACCTTCCAAGTTAAACAGAAAATCGCCGAGGTGCCCGAATTTACGGCGCACTTCCGACATTTCTGCTCGTATGGCTTTTGACTCCAAAAATGGTTTTTGGGCTTCCTCTATTGCAAAATTCAAATATTCGTCGGGATTCTCTTGGGCAGAAAGGAAGTTGAGCAGTATCTCTACCGTTTCTTTAAGTCCCTTGAAGCTCTTGGCGTTTGCATACAAAAGTGCAAGCTCGTTAAAGTCCTCGTCCTCTTCCTTAATGCGCCTCAAAAATACCTCGTCTATTGCAATGCTTCTTAAGCTCTTGCTTTCTTCGGCGTCCAACATCTCAAGCGTGGGAGAGAGTCCCAGCTCTTCAAAATAACGCTTATATATTTGACCGCAAACGGAGTCTATCGTACCGATATAAGCAAAGGGCATCAAGCGTAATTGCTCGCGATAATGGTCGGCGTGCTCGCCCTCTTTTCGTATGAGAGCAGAAAGCTCTTTCGTGAGCTTTTCGCGCATATCACCGGCACTCGCCTTGGTAAAAGTGAGCACTATGATTTTGGTAATGGAGCCCGTTTCCAAGTAGTCAAGGATTTTTCTCACCATAACGGTGGTTTTGCCACTACCGGCGCTTGCTGAAACAAGCATATTGTTATCGTTAAATGCGAGGGCTTTCTTTTGTTGATTAGTAAACATCTTTTTCCCCCTCTTCCACTTTTTCTAACGCTTCGCCTTGCGTTACCGATGAGGACTCTTCACTTTCTTCGGGATAGACTACGCTTAACGGCGTATTTGCCGAGCGCACTTCTCTTACGTCCTCTTCAAATGCTCCACCACAAATAACCCTATGTTGACAATGCTCGCACTTGTCGCCAAGAGGTGTTTTTTCAATATATCCGTTGCCAATTTCCTCTATTGCTAGAGGTATAATGCTGGAAACGTAACGCAAAATGGCGTCTATACTCTGCTCGTCCACTTTGTTTTTAGCGCTTCTGGTCCCTACAACGCCGTTCTTTATGGTAAAGGCTATGGGAATAATATCGGAAGTGGTACTCTTAGCAGAAAGAACGGCCTCTTCGTGCTTTTCTCTGTCGAGAGCCTTTATCATATCGTTTGAAAATACGAACTGCCCTTGGAATCTGTAGTTTCTTCCACCGGATGAATATCCACTCTTGATGGGTAAGTAGAAGGAGCCCACCGGCTTTATCTTCAAGCCCTCGCGTATGGCAATAAGATAGAGGTATAGTTGGAGTTTTGTGCCATAGTATACGTTATGAAGGTCGGCTTCCACCGAGCCCGTTTTATAATCTATGGCAATGGCTACCTTTTCGCCACCCACGTTAGCAACGTCAATGCGGTCTATCTTGCCGTGGAAGGATATTTTTCCATAAGGCGTGTCCAAGCATACCGAGTTTGTCTGTCCCGGCCTACTTCCAAACGATAACTCGAAATAGGTGGGCTCGAAAGAGCCTTTTAATATATTGTCGGTAAGGTCAAGAGCTGTCCTCTTGCTCTCCTTTCTAAGCCTAGCAAGCAAGAATTTTACGCTGGGATCGTTTCTCAAATAGGCAAGTTCCTCTTTGTCGAACACTTCGCGCACGGCTTCGTCCACCTTAACTTCAAGTTCTTCCCTACTCAAAGTGCGTAGCTTGCCCTTGGTCTTTTTAAAATATCTTTCCAATACCTCGTGGACAAAGGTACCAACGTCGTTAACCCTTAATACACCCTCTTTCCTGTCGTTAACACGCAATCCATATTGCAAATAATGGCTATACGGACAGGCAAAGTACCTCTCGATTTGGCTTATGCTGGTGTGCATATCTTCACGGAAGGTATAAAGTAAGGATGGTGCGGGGTTGTCACCCTTTTCCTTAACGATGAGAGCACGCTCTCCCTCTTTTAGGGTTGCGAAAGCACGTTCCATCATCTCTCCACTTTGCTTGCCCTCTTTGAGTCCGGCATAGGTTATATAGGTGTAGAAAGCGTTGTCGGGGTGTGCGATAGCATCTTCAGCTTGCGCCTTTGCTTGCTCTACGGTAGTAGCGTTCTTTAGCGAGAATTTTTCGTTAAGACTTTGTATCTTCAACGCTCCACTATTGGTTGCAAATATCTCCAAAATGTCCTTTATGGCTTGTGAAGGCTTGTTTTGGGTGCCGTCAAAAGCCATTTCCGGATAACCTATATATAATTTTTCCGTTTTCGTAATTAAATCTATGAAGGCAAATCTCTCTTCGCGTATCCTATCGAGTGGCGTGGGATACAATCTTATACCACCCTTTTCCAACCTTTCCATATCGAGAGCAGAAATAATTGCTTGATATCCTTGTTCACTTGGGAGATTGGTATAGGTCGCGTTAGCGACGAAAATTGCTTTTTGGGTAGTGATACAACTTTCCCTCAACGAACCAACGTATACTGCGTCCAAAAAGCGGGGAATTAAAGCTATTTCTTCTGCTTCACAGCTTGAAGAAAGCGTCTTAATAAAGCCCGAAGGGGTTTCTTTTTCCTCACCTATTAGCTTTTCATACTCGTCAAGAATGAGTATAAACCTTTCCTTTGCTTGCTTATTTAGTGCAATAAGGTAGTCGCTACAATGCTCCAATGCACGTTCAAAAAGGGTGTCGAATTCTTCGCTCCCTATAATCTTCTTTATGCCCTCTACAAAACGGAAAACCTCTTTTTCTCCCACAAACGGAGCCGTCAACGCATTTAACCTAAGCCTAAAGGGCTCAAACTGCTCGTCAAAGGGGTTATCGAAGTCACCATAACTATAGTTTTTAGCAAGGATATAATTTTCAAAAGCCGTTATTTCGTTGCTGTCACTTGAAAACAAGGGGCTTTTTATAAACGCCCTAACCTTGTCCATACGATAGCCGTATCTTACGACGTCAAACAACGCGGAAACAAACTTGAACACAAGAGAGAGCGTCAAGTTGAACCTTTCGTCCATAAAATATGGCACGTTGTATCTCGTGAGGATCTCTTTAAAATCTATGGGTGCGCGCTCTTGACAATCGATAACGGCAATATCTTTGTAGCGCAACTTTTCACGCCTTACCAATCTTACGATTTCCCTTGCAATGGCATTGTATTGCTCGTATCCGTTAACTTCTTTGAATACTACTACCGAGCCGTCGTTACGAACACGGGCATCAGTAAGCGAAAACAAGTTATCGTGCAAGGTTTGGAAGGGTTCTCTCACTACTTCAAAATGGTTATTATCAACCTCGTACTCCAACTTACACTTTGTCAAATGGTCGGTTAATCTGGTAAATATTTCATTAGGATATAATGACTTGTTGCCTCGTACTACGTTATGGGGTAAACCGATAGTTACCCCTTTTGAATATTTTGCAAGCGTGGCAATAATCTCAATTTGCTTTTGCGACAAAGAGTCGAAGTCATACAAATAAAAATAGGCGTCGTTAACCTTTGGGGAGGAAGCACACTCTTTCATAAAGGCCTCTAACCTCGTGGTGGAGTCGGTAAAGCCTTGCAAGGTGGCAAGATATTCTTTGTAAAGCAAGAGTACGTCTTTTGCCTTTTCAAGGGTAGTGCCACTCAACTTTAAAAGTGCTTCCTCAAAATCTTTAATAGTGATACCATTATTGCGAACAGAAGCTATAACGGCGTACATTTCACCGGCAAAGCCATCCGTCTTTGCCACCTTTTGGTAGTGAACAAGCCGGTCTTGAACTTTGTTTATGGTCTTCTTAAAATACAAAACGGCACCCTGTTTACTCAACGTGTGCCCAATCTTATCGCCCAACACCTTGCGCGCAAAACGAGTAAAAGACGCAGCCTCTATGTTCATGGACCCGTTAATGCCCAGTCTTTCGAAGATTATTTTTTCTGCAGTAAGAGCGTGAGCATCGGGAATAATGACAACGTGACGGCCCCTTTTATGGTCGTTCTTGCCAATTTCGTCTATGACTGCGTTCATACAGCAGTTTAAAGTATTTCCAAGAATAATCTTTATCATAGGTTTCATTCACGTGCGCGCGAGCGTACACATAATATAATATCATATTGTACCAACTATTTCAAGGTGCATTTTGTCACCTTTCTCGGCTTGTCCCATATTTTGACCACCTAAAACAGTCTTGCACATATCATAGAGCAGTCGTCGCGCTCATCGGGTGCGATTTTTTCCACGTTTTCCATTACCCTTTCACATATTTCATCGGGGTTGCGTGTATCCAGTTTGGAAAGTATTTCTTCCAACCTTTCCTTTCCTAACCCGTCGATTACGCCGTCTGAAAACATAACGATAAAATCTCTTGGCGTCAGCCTAACGGATGTAGTTACTGGCGAAACGCCCTCTATTATTCCAAGCGGTAGCGAGCCACACGATATTTCTTGTAGCCCCTCCGGAGAAATTATATACCCCTCGCGTGCCCCTTGTTTTATAATATCCACGTCCCCTGTTGAGGTGTCTATAACTGCAATGTCTATTGCGTTAAATTCTTCCTTGTTTCTTGCCCTTAAAAAAGTACCTACGCTCTTAAGCACGGTTTCGTGATTAAACCCCGCCCTATAAAGGGACTCTATTAAACTCATCGCGCACCCACTATTTTCCGACGCCGACCTTCCGTGCCCCATTCCATCGGCAAGACAAAGCATAACCTTGTGGGAATTAAGCCTAATGATTGCCTCTTTGTCCCCGGAACAACCCTCTTTACTAGACACCCTTTCGCCATAGGCCACCCTATACTTCGGCTCCCTTTCCCAGAAAGCACAAATCTCGCCGTCTATGCCGGTCTTTTTGTCATAAATCCACATCGGGGTACCCATTATTTGACTTATTGTTTCCCTTAACTTTGGTTTATTTAAGTCTTGCTCTTTGACGCTCATGCTCAATCGTCCGTCATCGTAAGAAATTATTTCTTTTACACCTATCCCTGCTTCGTTAAAAGCGTCCTTCAAGCGTTTTTCAAGGGCTAGGTCATACCTCAATGGTGCGCCTTCTACCTCGCTTAACTCTTGTAACACTTCGGCAAGTCCCTCCACTTGCTCTTTGAGTAGCCTTTTGTTTTCCGACGCTTCCTCGGTATTTTTTCTTTCCTCTTGCTTTTCATAGAGCACTTCGTTTGCTTTCATTATGAGGACGTTAAGGTTAACACACCTGCTACTCAAAAAGGGTGAAGCGTCCAGTATGCTTGCTTTACCCATTTCTATTGCCGAACCCATCAACTCCTGCACCACTATTTCCGTGCCGTTGTCACCAAGGCTCTTCTTGCACCTTTGGTAGTGTGCACATCTTTTACAAGCGCGTTTTACCACCTCTATTGCCAGTTCCATTTGGTTTAGCTCCTTCTCCTTATCCTCGCTTGCTAACGCCCAGCCTACGTCATATAAAGAGGAAGAAAGGTTATAAAGTTTTTCTTTGACCTCTGCGCGATTCTTGTTTATCAGCATGCGCGTTAAATTCTCTTGCCCTCTATAAAATCTTCTAAATATCTTTCTTTTTATTTTAATCGGAATGGCTAGAGAAACTATCGTTCCTACCCCCGGGGCAATTAGTCCCAGATAATCCATTTCAACGTACCCAACCAACATCGCTATAACTTCCAATAAAACTGCGATAACACCACTAAAATAGGCGTGTTCTTTTGGAAAAAAGGTGGCTATTACACCTATTGCAACGCTAAAAGTGAAACCCTCTATGCCAAACGGCAAAAACCCCAGTCCCAAGCCAAGTCCCGTTTCTATTGCTCCAAGAAAGGAAAATGTGGGCATTAGGGTAATGAGTATGATGCCAAATAACCAATAGAAGCTAAAGAATTCTGCGTTAAGATACCCTAGCCCCCACCCTAACACAACCAGGCACGTAAAAAGAGATGCCCTTTCTCCCCTTGAGAGCTCATAGTTTAATTTTTTATGCACAACTGCGTTTAGTATTAAAATATTAGCGAAGGTTAGTGGAATAGAAAGAAGGCTACCGCCCACCAGTTTAATTATGCTCACCAGCGTATCGCACTCCACTATAACCCTAGGAATTAATGAAATAAAAGCATACAAAACGGCGTGAAGCTTCGTCACCCTTCTTCCCAGCTTATAATGCACAAATACTGCTAGAAGTAGTATTATGACCGGTAAAACGAGATATAGCGCACCTAAAAGGCTAAGGTTAAAAGCAATGCCCGTTCCCACGTAAACGGGGGACAAAATGATTAAATTTTGTTTGTTATAAACAAGGGAAAAGAGGAATGCTACGCTAAAACCATAAACTCCACTCTTCCACTCCAAAAAGTGCAGAAATGCTAAAATTATGGAATATATAATATATTTGATTATATCGTTTTTCATACCGATATAATAAAATAAAACAAGCCACGATGATTGGCTTGTTTTGTCGATTACGAGTTATTCGTGTATGCTTATGCTTTTACCCTCTTTACTACGGTTAGGTCGCTGAGGAATCCTGCGTCGGCATCATACTTCAAAATTACTCTACCTAAAATGGAATCCATTTTCCCCCACATTCCACTTCTGGAGTCAAGGGAATTGACGCGATTATCTCCACAGAAGTAGAAGCAACCGTCGGGAACCACTCTTTTTTCGTGCACGTCACTCTCTCTTGCGCGCACGTTACCACCCAAATAACTTTCATCAATTTGTACGTCGTTTACGAAAATGAAGTATCCGGCGCCCTCTTTTTTGATCTCTACGGTGTCGCCGGGAAGTGCAATAATGCGCTTGATATAATGGCTTTCGCCCTTCTCCGTTTGTACGTGAGTGTTAAAAACAACCACGTCACCACGACGATATTTGCCGGGCTTAAAGAGTATAACGTTATCCCCGTCTTGAACGGTTTCCACCATAGAGGTGCCGGAAACGGGTATGGTCATAAAGAGCGCGTTAGAAAGAAAATAGGCTCCTATTACGCAAGCAATGACCAATAGCACGCTTAATGCGTTCCATAACAATTTTTTTGATTTAGATTTTTGTTCTTGGGTTAGTTCCATTTTAAATAAACAATATGTTTCCTACTACGATTTGTTTTCCCCTTATGGAAAGGGCTTTGACGCCATACCAGTTAGTAAGTGGCATAAGATTGTCATCTTTGAAGTCGGTCATCTTCAAACGGGTTCCCATAAAGAGCCCTTTGGTGTTATGAACCGATATTGTTGCTTTGTACGTTTTGCTTCCCTCGCTCGATCTGCCAAGTAAGACTATCTCTGCTTCTGTATCTAAGGCGGTGTAGAGTTCAAGTTGCAAAATCCTGTCCTTTTCCGTGTCCTCATCGGGGCAAAAACGGTAGGTGGTAAGTCCGTCGCTGTCACTGGTTAAGCCCACCATTCCCTTTGGGGTTTCGGTTAGGCGCAAGGAGTTTTCAAAGAGTACGGTGCCAGAGTAGTCTTCCACAAAACCACTTTCCTCTTCCCCTGCTTGATATATTACCCTGAGCGTAGCGTTTGCCTTTTTCGTGTTTTCTCTAACGGGCAAACCTTTAAGGTCGCGATACTCTACAAGTGAAGAAAGGGAAAGACCACTTTCATATTCCACAACGGCATAGGCAAACAAGGGGTCGTCCTTGTCGTATTCCGTGGCTTCTGCTATGTACTCGTTGTATGAAACGGAAAGGCCGTCCGCCTCGTGATAATCACGAATACCGTGGTGGTATTCCCTTGAAGCATAGTATACGACCACGCTCTTAATCATACTTGAGGGATCACAATCCACGTTAAAAGTGGGCACACCACTATCGCTAACGCGTATTTTAAGTTCCGGCATAGTGGGTAGTTCGTCGGTACTGCCCCCAACTACCGAGCGAAGCCATATCATTAGCGTTTTGTATGCCTCAGGAAGCATAAAGTCGGTAGCGCGAGGACTAATAGCAATTCTAACGTCGTCGTTGTCCATCAACGCTACAAGGTTAGATAGCCTGTCTATATCGCTATTTCTTGCATTAGACCCAAGAGCTATAAAAGTAGGCGCCTTGACGTGCTTTGCGTAGGCTACGGAGGCAACGCCGGTTAACCAACACATACGCTCCTCGTCCATAACCAACTCTTTTTGCTCGCCGTAACGATTTTGTTTTATGTATTCACGGTATCCCGAGCCGTTCAAGCAGGCAAGTCCGTCCACTTTGTCTTGCTCGGTTGCGCTAACGGCAATAGCAATTTCTACGGCGTCACCCAGTCCCATAAGGATGAGCTTTCCATCGCATACCACCCTCTTAACGAACGTTATGGTGCGTTTTACGATTATAGAATAGAGATATTGGCTGGTTTCCTTTGCCGTAGGCATAACCTTTTTAATGTGGTCGCCGGCCTTGTCATAAAGTCCGTACTCGAGAGAGGCTGGGAATTCGGTTTTGAATTCACCCACACCACTAAGGTCGGGGATAACTACGGTATAGCCCGCTTTTACTAGGGCTAGCACCAACTTTTCTTCGGGCGCGCGATGATATTCGCCCACCATAATTATGACGGGGCTTGCGTTAATTTCGCCCTCTTTATGCAACAAACGAACGGCAACAATTACGTCGCCGTCCTCCTTTTGCAATGCTGTAAACTGGTGCCTTTCTTCCAAAATATCATCGTCAAATCTACCGACGTACTCGGTTTTTAGGTTATTTAGCGGTAAACTACCGGCATCATAACCCTGCCATATTTGACTGGGCACCATTACTTTATAATCCATTTATTATTTTTTCTCCAACTTGCGTTCAATAATTTTTTGGATTTCTACCATAGGAACGATTAGGAATGCCGAACCTACTGCTACTAGCCATTGTGACCAATCCAAGGGTTTGGTATCGAACAACTTGCCGATAGGAGCAATGGATACTACCAATACAACGAGCACTACGCCCACGCCAAAAGCGAGGTTGAGGAACTTGTTGTCGAACATCTTCTTGTTGAAGATGCTTTGAGTTTGGCTCTTCAAGTTATAGCTGTGGAATAGTTGGATGAAGCAAAGGGTTACGAACGCCATGGTTTCACTAACGGCGTGGCTTGCTCCTACCTTTTCAAAGTACAAGAAACCAACTAGGAAGCTTGCCATAACGAGAGCAGTTTGCATTATGCCTTGAATTATGATATCAACACCCGTCTTGCCGGCAAACAAGCTTGAGCCCGATTTTCTGGGCGGGTAATCCATAACGTTGGCTTCTGCCTTTTCCATACCAAGTGCAAGTGCCGGTAAGGAGTCGGTAACCATATTTACCCAAAGTATCATAACGGGGGTAAGGAATACTACTTGTTCGCCCACGATAGTGCTTATTATAACTACGCTAATGAACAAGCAGAGCACTTCTGCGATGTTTGCAGAGAGCAAATATTGTATTGCTTTCTTGATGTTGGAGTAAACCTTTCTACCCTCTTCAACTGCGCTAACGATGGTAGCAAAGTTATCGTCTGCAAGAACCATATCACTTGCGCCCTTACTTACGTCGGTGCCGGTAATACCCATGCCGATACCAATGTCAGCCTTCTTGATGGAAGGAGCGTCGTTAACACCGTCACCGGTCATTGCTACGACCTTGTCGAGTGAACGATAGGTAGTAACGATTCTAACCTTATTTTCGGGAGAAACACGAGCGTATACGCGATATTTGTCGATGTTTGCGAGGTATTCTTCGTCGCTCATCTTGTCAAGCTCGGCGCCGGTTAATACTTCTTGGTCGGGGCTATCTATGATGCCAACCTCTCTAGCAATAGCTGCTGCAGTCTTTGCGTGGTCACCGGTAATCATAATTGCACGGATACCAGCTTTCTTACATAGTGCAACGGCGTCTTTAACTTCGTCACGAGCGGGGTCTATCATACCGGTTAGACCAACGAAGGTTAGTGCTTGCTCGAAGCTTTCTCTTTCCTCTTCTTTGGAAACTTCAACGTCCTTTTCGCTTGCATTTGCTTTGTTCTTTATTGCATAAGCAAGTACGCGAAGTGCCTTTTCTGCCATATCTCCGTTTGCTTTTAGGATGTTTTCTTTGTCTTCCGGAGTAATTTCACGAACTAGTCCGCCTACCAAAATGGTGGTGCATCTGTCAAGAAGAATGTCGGGAGCGCCCTTAACGTGAATGATTTCTACGCCTTCAACGTCGTTTACGGTGCTCATTAGCTTACGCTTACTATCAAAGGGAATTTCGTCAACGCGAACGTATTTTGCGCTTGAGTCAAGGTCCTTCTTTCTTGCGTATGCGATAAGTGCGGTTTCGGTGGGATCACCTACCAACTTGCCTTCGCTTTCTTGGGTATCATTACACAAGGTCATTACGCGAACAAGGGTGTTTACGTCACCACTTACTTCGTCACTGTCGGAAATGGTACCGCTTGCGGTGGTATAAAGTTCTTTAACCGTCATTTGGTTAAGGGTAATGGTACCTGTCTTGTCGGAGCAGATGATTTCACAGCAACCAAGGGTTTCAACTGCGGGAAGGTTTCTAACGATTGCCTTTCTCTCACTCATCTTTTGAACGCCAATAGCAAGAACGATGGTAACTACTGCGGGTAGACCTTCGGGAATTGCTGCAACGGCTATTGCAACGGCAGTCATAAATGCTTCAACGATGCTATCACCAAATTGTGCGCCGTCGGTAACCTTCCAACCCATTGAGGAAAGTGCGATAAGTACGCTTGCTAGGAAGATAACTGCAGCAATACCTAAAACTGCAACGGAGAGCACTTTTGCCGTCTTTGCAAGTTGCTTTTGTAGAGGAGTGGTATTGTCCGTCTTTTCGTTAAGCATCTTTGCGATTTTACCAACTTCGGTATTCATACCAACGGCAGTAACGACGCCTTCGCCTCTACCAAAAGATACGGTACCGCTACTAAACGCCATACAAGCGCGATCACCAAGAGGTGCTTCTTCGTTGGTTAGAGCGTTGATGTGCTTGTTAACGGGAACAGATTCACCGGTAAGAGCAGCTTCCTCAATTTGTAGGGAAGCACATTTGATAAGACGCATATCGGCGGGAACCATATCGCCTGCTTCCAAAACTACGACGTCACCTACTACCAATTCTTCGGAGGAAATCTTTTCAAGGTTGCCGTCACGGATAACCTTAGCAAAAGGCTTGTTCATATTCTTTAGCGCTTCAAGTGATTTCTCTGCCTTTCCCTCTTGAACAAGACCGATAATAGCGTTAACGACAACGATTAGAAGAATCAAACCACTGTCGATTAGTTCGCTGTATTCGCCTTGAACTATAGATAGCACGCCGGAAACCACGGCTGCTACTAGAAGCACGATGATCATTAAGTCTTTGAATTGGTCCAAAAATCTTAAGATCATGGGGCGTTTTTGCCCCTCGTCAAGAGCGTTTTTGCCATCTCTTTCCAAGCGAGCCTTAGCTTCAGTTGAAGTTAAACCGGAAGCACTTGATTGCACTTCTTGCAAAACTTCTTCAACTTCACTGGTGTAGAATTGTTTCATTCTCTTTACCTCACAAAAAATATATGTTTTTATTTGCCGTATTTTGCTTGTAGCCTTCTCTTATTTTCGGCCACGTTTTTTGCGTTTCTCAACTGCGTCTTGTCCCAAGCGTTACCAAAGAACTTAATGAGTGTAAATATTTTCTTGAAAATATTTGGATCCGCATCTTTTATTCTAACACACCCTATCCCCAGATTGTCAATAATCTTGTAGTTATATTTTACGCGCGCGAGGAAATCTTTGTAATCTTCGTGATAGGGACTCCAGCCACGCTCTGCAGTTGCAAGAAGCCTCGGGAAGGTTTGACGGTCGATATCCACGTCACCCTTTACGTACTCGCACCACAAGGGAGCTTCCACGCCAAGTATGTTTTCCGTTTTTTCCACGCCCTCTATTTCGGGATTAAGGCTAAAAGCTTTTTTAAGAGAGGTGAGTCCGTACGGATAATCCAAATAATAGCTAAAGAATGGACTTATTATTCCCTTTTTGCCACGATTTATCTCTCTAATTGCAGCCTCTTTATTAACTTTGGAATATTGCCAGTAGTGTACTATTATGCTTTCGTGCACGTTTTCGCCAACCATTCCGTCATTCCAGTTTATTACCGTTTTTCCGTTTTCAAGACAGAATTCAGCCAGTTTTGCCATAAAATGTGCTTGCAATTCGTCCTCATTCTTTAATCCGTTTTCCGCCATTTCTCTTTGACAGTCGGGGCAATCTAACCAATGCAAGCGTAGCGCCTCGTCGCCACCCAAATGCACAAGTTCAAACGGGAAGATTTCGAACATTTCTCTTAGAACGTCCTTGCAAAACTCCACGCTACTTTGCTTTCCCGCACAAAGCACTTCGGGATGTATGCCAAAGCTGTCTTTAACCTCTATATCAGAACCAAAACAATCCAAATACGGGTAGGCGCTAATTGCGGCAGCAGTGTGTCCGGGAATATCAAATTCGGGCAGTACTTCCATGTGATACTGCTTGCAATACTCCACTATTTCGCGCATTTCTTCTTTAGTATAGTAGCCGTGCACGGGCACTCCGTCACCACGCGTGCCGTCACGATATGAAGCAAGCGAGGTAAGACGTGGATATTTGTCCACTTGGATACGCCATCCTTGGTCGTCGGTTAGGTGCCAATGGAAGACGTTAATCTTAAACTTTGCAACTGCGTCTATTATTCTCTTTATGCTTTCTATGGAATGAAAGTGCCTTGCACAATCCAGCATATAGCCCCTATAGGAATAGCGAGGAAAATCTTCCACTTCGCAATGTGGAAGAGTCCCAAGTTCCATAAGGTTTCGTAGCGTTAGCTTGCCATAATAAAAGCCCTCGTCGTCGCTAGCCTTTAAGGTTATACCACTATCGTCAATTCTTAAAAAATACCCACTCTTTTTAATAGAATCGTCCTGAAGTTCGCGTACGTCCGCTAAAGTATAGGCGTAAGTTTTGTTGGAAAGTATGCTTTCCTTTGCAGGTTTTGGAATAATCGGTAACATTCTTATTCTCCTAACGAAAGGTTTGTCTGGGGAACTATAAAGTCGGTGATTCCGTTAGAAATTGAACCGTTTTGTACGTTTATAGTACCCAAAGAGCTGGGTTTAGATGCTTGAACACTAAGGATGGTGTCGCCATCAACAAGTGAATCATATCCTGACTCGGAATACACTACGAAGACTATGGAGCTTACCGAAGCAGAGTATATTTCCATCTTAAAACCCTCTCCGAGTTTTAAGGTCGGTTCGCTAAAAGCAATGCCTCCCGTACTTGCAATGGTAAATCTTGCCGCATACACGCCCTCCGGTACGGTGCTTGCCTTGTCAGCCTTAATAAGCACTTCATTCCATACTTCATTTTCTACCACACTAATATTAAACCTAAATGAAGTTTCTATAGAAATGGAACTTTGTACCTTGTAAATAAAGTTCGTGCTCTTTCCTTTGTAGGTGACCGTTAACGTTCTTCCAGTTGTGGTAGTAGAGGTATCGAAGCCGGAAACCATCTCTTTGGTTATTGCTACGTTAGCAACGGAGCCATCGGTGTAGGTGACTTGTATTTTTGCATTTGCGAGATTCATTCCCTCGTCAAGCGCATATATTTCTTTAAATGCTCCCTGTACTATTTGAATGGAGGAAACGTTTTTTTCTTTGTTACCACAAGCACTCAAAACGAGTATGGGTAAAAGGCATACCAGCATTAATACTACTATGGTTTTTATAGTTCTCTTATTCATACTGATTCTCCTTGCTCTTTAGTCTTGAAGGTGTAGCTATAACCGTTTTAGCAACGTCGCTTATGGGCACTTGTTTTGGAGATGCTCCACTCGTCTTTCTTGCATATCCTACAAGGTCGGTAAGGTTTGCTTTGCCGTCTCCGTTCAGGTCCATAACCTCGCCCTTTGCCGTGCCGTTTGCAAGTATTCCAGCCATGCCGGGAAGATCGTCAACGCTTATCTTGCCATCGCCGTTTAAATCGCCTTTTAGATATATTGTAAAAACGAATACCTCTTTACCTTCACGGTTTGTGAACACAAGTTTATCTCCCGTTCCTACGCTCTTTTTGAGGTCGTTAACCAGGTCGATGGTGCCGTATTTTACGCTAACGTAACTTGCGCTTAGGTAATCGCTTGCCTTAACGGCGTTGACTACTTCCTCTATGGAGGCGGATTCTAACAATGATATTTGTCTTTTTGAAAGGGTGACCGTAACGTTTTCCGTGTTCTTTTCTTCTATAGCTTGGCTTTCTTTTGCCACGCTGATGTTAAAGAAAGCACTATAGTCTCCACTCGATATGGTTACCCTTTGTTGACCACTCACGGTGGTTGTGTAACTGACGTTCAAATTCTTCTTGATGTCGTCACCTTCGTGAGCTATAACGCCGGCAGAAGCATAGGTTACGTTTACTTTTGCTCCCGTCCAATTAACTACGTCACCATATCCGTAAGAAACGCGATTGGGTAGGCTTGCAATATTTATTTGAGATACGGTATCTATAACTTGTACGTTATAGGTTGTGGTATAGGTTTTTCCGTTGTATAGATAGGAAATGGTTACGGCTTGCTCGCCTACTTTTTTGGGGTTATAGTCGGTGGAGTAATCTTTGTTGCCGAGAATTTTGCTTGTTGAGTTTTGTGCATAATAGGCTCTTACGGAAATGCTCAAAGACTCGCCGTAGTTGTATTCGTTCTTCGAGCCCGTTGCAACGACCAATTTTTTGACAAAATCGGGCACAAGGCAATCACCACGCCATACTTGACGAGGCGTGGACACCTCCGGTCCTTTATAGTAGATGTTTATCGTTTGCGCAATACCTACTGCGCTTTCTTCGGAGTTAAACGAGGGAGTAACGGTGAAATAATCTTCGCTAAATGAAATTATGGTTTGTGCGCCACTCAACATAGTAATAACGTAGGTTGAAGTGGGATCAAAGGCCTCCCCTACTTCATACTCTTTTCTTGGCTCGTCCTTTACGGCGATCCCCGCAAACATATCCTCTACGTCAATAGTAAACGAAGTCGTAATCGTGGGATCTTTTAGGTAGGTAACGATTACTTCTTGCCTACCTATCGTCGTATTATTGTAATCGGAAACCACGTATTCGGAAGAAGAAAGCAATTTTCTGCCTTCGCGTGCGTATACTGCGTATACTTCAAACTGAATATCCTCGTTCCAAATTATTTTTACGTTTTCAACGGGAAGAAGCTCGGTTACGAAATCGTTAATAGTGATACTAAGTTCAAACCATTGACCCAAATAACGTGCCTTTAATACCTGTTCACCTATCAATTCACTGTTATAAAGGAGTTCCATGGGCTCTATTATCACCTTTTCTCCGCCAGTCAAAGTCTTTTCTAACTTAATATCAAGGTTGTCCTTATCGCCGTTTATAACTTCGCCATAGGTGTATTCCGTGCGCGAACTAGCATGTATTTCCACCTTGGTAGTGCTTGCTAGCGGTACGGCGTTTATGAACCAGTTCCAAACCTCTACGTCTTGAACGCTCGCTTGTCCACCGGACAAGACTTGACGTTTAACGAATATTCTAACCATAGCCACTTGATCGTCGGTCAAAGTATTATCAAAGGGTATTTCCTCTTCGCCCATTGTGAACAACTTGTAATATACGTTATCGTTTGCGCTTTCGTACTTCTTTACTTCAATCTCCGTTACCCCTTCTTGAATTAGCTTTATGCCAATATAGGGGTCTTGACCTACTTCATAATAATAGCAAGAAGCCTCCTCGTCCCTACCCGTCGTTTGGAATTCACCTATTATATCTACGTTTATGGTAGTTAGCGTACTCTTTTCTTCCTTGGTTTCGGGATCAACGAAGGTTACCTTTATTTGGTGAGGTCCCACCCTTAGGCTATAAAGGGCGTATAAGGGGTCTTTCTCATCAGTTACCTCGGTGTGCTCGTCCTTAACCTTACATTCTATAAGTTGTATTTGACGAGTTGCACCACTTACCATATAGACGTCAACGAACTCGTGACGGTCTATCTCTTCTCCATAAAGGTAGGTGCTACGCAACGGCACGAATGCAATGCTGTTTACGTAATCCATTACGGTCACTTCTTCTTCAAACGTGAACTTCGTGCCCCAATTGGAATCGGTATAGGTGTAGGTCAACTTTTGAACCCCTATTACGTCTTTACGATATCCACTAAAGTTGCTTGCCGTGAATTTATGGGGGCCCTCCACCTCTCCAGATGCCTTGTAAACCATGAAACTACCACTCTCTACGTCCAAATCGTGGTTGTAAAGATATCTCTTCGTGGGCTCGCTAACCTTTTCCACTTTGGTAACGTAGTCTAGTACCGATACTTCAAAAGTGGTCGTTACGCCCATGTAGGTTATCGTTAAGGTTTGGGTTCTTGACTCCTTGTCCTTTTTGTTATATCCGGTCACCATGTCGCCGGTAATCGCGATGGTTTCTTCGCTGTCACCTATGGTAACCTTTAATGCGTATCTTGATAAATCGAGGTCCTCATCGTAATGGTATTTCGTTGAGTTTCCTTTTAGGTCAATCTCAATCTTGCTTACCTCGCCCACTATGGTTACCTCTATTTGGGCTGTAAACCCACCGGCTTCTGCCGTAATGATAGCCTTGCTTCCAATTTCTCCAACAGCTTCTATTAGTCCAACGCCGTTTACGGTTATAACCGAGCTGTCCGAGGTGGTAAACGAGGGTGTAAGTGAACCGTAGGTGCCGTCCTCGGGTAGGAAGACAACGCTCAAGTAAGCCTTTTGTCCTTGCTTAATGCTTCTGCTTGGCTCGGTAAAGGCTATGCCCGTTAGTGGCTTATCTTCGTAAACCTCTATCGTTGCAGTATAGGTAACGCCGGTGCCGTAATCTTTGATAGTTAGGGTAGAAGTTCCTACTTCCAGTGCCGTAATGGTTCCGGCATCCCTTTCTATTGCACTTACCGTTGCAACGCTTGTGTCACTAGACGTGAACAACAATCTAACGTAGGTAGCGTTCGTGGGAGAATACAATGCAACTATGGGGGTGCTATTGCCTTTGGCAATGCGGATTTTACCATTAGACACTCCGGTGGCGCCGGTAATTTCACTAAGTGCTACGTAATTGGTATAAAGAAGGTTGCCTATCCCTTCGTTCGTGCCATATTGGGTTGAGCCCGTACCACGATAAACCACAACGCCGTCTTCACGCAAAAATGCGCTGTGATATTCGCCACCGGCGACGTCAACTACGTCGTAAAGGCCGTCCACCAAACATTGACCATAGGAGTTATCACCCGTTGCAAGCACTTCGCCACTATTTGT
Organism: Candidatus Stercoripulliclostridium sp.; assembly: GCA_045577735.1. GTDB lineage: Bacteria > Bacillota > Clostridia > Christensenellales > DTU072 > Stercoripulliclostridium_A. The sequence continues at coordinate 45,914 of JAZNIY010000008.1, forward strand.
CAACGCTATGATATGGTGAGCGCCTGCAGATATTCTTTCTACGTCTTTAAAAGAGCTAAGGTCGCTACTTGGCAAGGTTCCCGCCACTTGTACGGTTCCATCGTTTTTAAGAGCGACAAGATAGTTTAAGCCAACGCCTATTTGCTTTACGTTGGTTAATGAATTTATCATTACCTTTTCACTGTCCGAAAAGTTACCGGCAAACATAACGGTACCAATACTGGTTAAACCTGCGACCCTCTTACCCATTGCGGAAATTTGGGTAATGCCCGCCCAAGAGGAAACGTTAAGTTGTCCCTTATCGTTCAAGCCCGTTGCAACTACGGTACCATTGTTCTTTAGTCCGTAACTACTATAAGTACCCGCCGCCACCGAGGTTACGTTAAACCACGAAGAAACCTGCGTTTCACCATGTTCATCGTCACCAACTGCTATTACGTTTAGGTTTTGATTTACCAACAATGTGTGGGTATAACCCAAAGCCGCGCTTATAACGTCCTTAATGCCGTCAACTGCCCATTGTCCCGTAGTGAGAGTACCACTTGCATCCACACTACCATCGCGTCTTACGCCCAGCGTCATTCTGGTAGATGCAAAGATGGAGGCTTTAAGTTCTGTTTTTGCTTTAAGAATGGTGTCCCAGCCAATATTGGCGCTGTCCTTTACCTCTATTTCACCAATGATTCTATCATCGCCGTCGGCATCCACCACTTTTAGAATGGCCTTTTTAGGTGCATTCTCGTTAAGGAAGGTGCCAAAAGTAAATATTCCAGGTGTAGGATCGTTACCCTTGCTGGCATAAATGAATTGGCTTACAACCTCCCTTGTACCATCGTTATATTCGGCAAGGAATCTACCAAGATTCATCTTGTTAACCACAACGGTTTCGCCGTTTGCATCTTGTAGCTCTATCTCCAACTGAGCAAGATATTGGGGATTGAGCGAGCCAAACTTGACGTTTACGCCAACGCCTGCATAAGCAGTAGAGTCTACGTACTCTGCTTCCTCAAGGGAAATTCTATCGTCAAAGTAGTTGTCCGATACTATGTCTTGCCCTAGCTTTACGCTAAATTCTATGCTGTCCTCACTTATAGACAACGCTTCAATTATAATTTCGCTGTTCGTGCCGTCGCTAAAGTGTATGGTTTCAAAATCATAGGCTGTTTTTGAGGTTTCATTTCCCAACTTATTAAAATAGCTGTTATTGGGTGAAAGATATGCGTAATCGATGTCGTAACGGCTGTGGTTATAACGATCTGCTGAATAGTATTCCTTGCCCGTCATTTTAATTGAGGGACGGAAAACGTAAACTTCGTCAGCCTTACTGCCCGTGCCTCTATATACGGCATCCATATTACCGCGAGAATTGCTAAAATCTGCAGGCTCCTTTACCCTATAGATGATAAGTCCACTACCCGGAAGGGTGGAATCGTAACTGCTTTCCGTCTTTCTACGGTATTCCACCATAAAGTATTCCTCTTTCGAGGTAGGTATCTTGTAAGCTATAACGTCGCTAGAAGTGGCGCTTGTAACAGGTTTTAGAGAGTAAGTGCCGTTTTCCACAACGGTACCTATTTGAGAATCTGCAATACCCCCTACGTAATTCTTGCGCATATAAGCAAGAAGATATTGGGGTGGGTCTTGGTCCATTTCCATCAAGTCCCACTTGCCTACGGTTACGACGTCTTGGTTTTGGGTGGTAGTGCCGTAGTGATACAAGTCGGGTGCCCCTAATACGTGTGCCGTTTCGTGACAAAGTACGCCTAGCGTAATGTCGTCGGAGAAGTTAAAGGAGTATTTGCCCACCTTTTTGCCGTTAACTACGGTATAGGTGTTATCTCCGTCAATGGAGTCCAAGTTGACGCTGTGAGGCCACAATAGAGACCCCCAGACCGAGCTGGATTTACCATGAACGATTATGGACACTGAGTCAATATAATCGTCGCCGTTGACGTCAAGATTCGTGCCACTTGCGAATGTATAATATTGCTTTGCGCTGTTAATCGCTTTGGACACAAGGGACGCCTCCCTCGTATAACGATTGCTACCACTGGTATTGTAGTAATCGCGTCTTTCGTTGTCTTGATATACGTAAACGGAACCATACTCGTTGTATGCAATTTGAGAGGTAATATTTACCTTGTTGTTGCTAACCGATTGATAGTAATTCTTTAACGAGTTGGATTGTCCGTTAAAAGTGTTGATTAAAGCGGAGCTGGGAGTAAAATTTTCTCCGTAAAAGGATATGAATATAGTTAGATTGGTTATGGCAACGTAATTGGTACCACCTGCAAGAACGGGCTCGGTTTCTATTACCGTCATACCTTCTAGTCCTTGTGCCCCCTCTTGTACTTCGGGGTGTGACAAATCGATATCGTTACCAAGCATTCTAACGATTTTGGACAGCTCGCTTGGTTCGCTACCATAGCTTACACCGCTTGAAACGGGCTTTCCGCCATCGTTTACAGCATACTCGAGAGTTCCTTTGTCCTCGTCTTTAACGAGCACGTAGCCCTCGTTATCGTGGGCATAGGAATAATACTCGTCACCACTCTCATAATAGTATGCCGTTTTACCCGATGCAAGCTTCATGTCGCGAAGGAAGGTGAATTCGCCGTAGTCGAAGTTTTCCTTTAGCTCCCCAGCCTCTATGACGCGCGTCGCGTTAAAGTCAATAGAGAGAAGAGCTATGGCGCAAATTGCCACGACCAAAAATACTATTACGATTTTCCCATTAATTTTTAATCTTTTCATAGCCTTTTTCTCACTCTACCCAACTGTAGATATTTATACATAATAATTATACTATGAAATAGTATAATCGTCAATATGCCAAAAATTGATATGTTCTCCCCCGTTTTTCCACAAAAAAAGAACCCCTTTTTCGAGGGGTTCCTTTAGTTTATAGTTATTATACTATATCGATGGAGCAGAATACGGTAATCTTGTTGTCGCCACCGAAGTTCATGTCGGTTACTAGCGTGTATCTGCCGTTTTGGCGACTGCGTTCGGTTGTGATTGCTCCGAAGCCTCCGCTTACGAGTGAGCCGTATGCGCCGTTTACAGGATTCCACTTATTGGGGTCTTCCTTGTTGGTCGTGTAGTATACCTTAGCGTTTTGCCATGGGATGAGGTACATTAGGTCGTACTCGAAGCCTGTCATAGTTTGAGATTCAAATATTCCCATGAATCCGCCGGGGTTGTACTCAACGGTAGGTCTGTATTCGGTTACTGCTATGGTGGGCAAGTATCTTAGGTCGAACGTGCTGTTGGTTGCTACGCTTATTACGGGAACACCAACTTGTTGGAATCTATTGTTAGCATAGGTTACCTTGTAGCTGGTCGACGTCTTGGGCATCGTTACGGAGTCACCGCCGTTTACGGAAATTGCTCCTAAGGGCGTCATGTTCTTGGGATAGAGCCATGTGTCGGGTATTAGAGGTTTAATTTCGCTATAACCGAACATTGCGTCTGGGTGATACATATAAGCACCGAAGTTCTTCAAGTTATCGTAAGGACCACTGCCGTTTCCGCTATCTCTTACGGGAGTTGCGTCTTCAACCAACGGGTTGCGATAAGATGAGAATACGATTCTTCCGCCTACCGATCTGTTGGGGTTGGGGTATGCACGGTACTTGGTTGCGTCCCAAGTGATGTAGCTTACGTAGCCGGAGCCGTCACTTACCTTTTGATCACCACCATCGGAGTAAGTATAGTGGTAAGACGGAGTATGTTTAACTGAAGTTACGGTGTAGCTTTCGCCCTCTCTCGTTAGACCCAAGGGGTATGAGTCGCTAGCCGAGCCACCTACGGAGTAGTAACTGGACATTCCGTCAGAGTATTCAATCGGAATTCTTCTTGCTTGGTTCAAGGTCGAGCCACTGAACAATTGCTTATAGGTGTTTTCAAGTTCTACGCTATCTCCCAGAGCCAAGGAGTACATTGTGGGAACGGTGTTGTTTACGAGTACCTTAGAGCTATTTACGTAGAAGCCCCATTTTACCGTTTGACCACCCTTTCCGCCTAGCGTCATGGTTGCATATTGCATTACAGTGGAAGGTGCGTTCCAGTTTACCATATCGAAGTTCCACTTCATATAGTTGTTACTGTAGTTGCCTCCGCCGGATACTCCATTGAATTCGAATTCACGGCCACTTGGGAACTTAATGGTGTAAACGTCGTTTCTGTAAATACCCGTTCCGGCGACGATTTCTAGGTTACCTTCGGTGGATACTTCAAGTATTCCAGCATCTCTTACTGCTTCGTTACCGGGCATTAAGATTACTTCGTCCTTGCCGTATGCATATCCTTCTAGGAACAATACGTCTTCAAGTTTTTGAGTGTCTAGCATCCATTCGTCGGAGAGTCTGAAGTGGAAGTTGTAAACTTGTCCGTCTAGGTCGAGTTGGAATGCGGTTGTGTGATCTAGTACGTTGTACTTAATTCTGGTGCGGTTGTTTACGATGTTGTCCCAAGCCGTATCGCTAATGAACGAGTAGGTTGCATTGTCGATGGTGCCGTATTGGTCAACTGCATTTTCCATCTTAGGTCCAACGTATACCAATGCTTGAGTGGGAACCGGGATACCACCATTGCTGATGAAGTAGTAAGGATTGTCAATATAGTAGTTATCGTAATAATAATCACCATATAGGAAGTTATCCGTCCAAATCTTGGTGGAGCCGTCGAATGCCTTTGCATCAACTTGTGCCAACCACTCTAGATAGGTCAAGGTGTAGTATTGAGGATCGTTTTCATTTGCACCCGCTGCAAGTTCGTTGAAGAATCTTACGCCGTGGACGTATGATTCGGCAACGGGAACGTCAAATCTTGCAAGTTGTTGTCCAGCCGAGCCTAGTCCGAATCCGGGGATGGTGATGTAGAATCTTGCATCTTTACCCTTGTGGCCAAGGCCTCTTGCACCGTCTAGGACGAATCCCATGGTCAAGTCAGCTTCGCTTTCACCAATCATAATCTTGCTACCTTCGTAGTTCATGCTGTTCGTGCTTGCTTTATAACCGAGAGTGAAGACTATTGCCTTTTCTTCTGCATTTCTCAACATGTTGCCGAACTCTACTACGAACTCTTTCTTGGTGTTAAAGTAGTCGTTTACTACGGAAGCACTTACGTCGTCAACGTAGCTGTACAAGTAGGGTTGGATTGCACTTACGCCTTCTTTGAGTACGTTAGTGAAGCCGGTTACCGTTCTGTCTTCTACGATTACCTTGTAACGCAAGGTTTGTTGGAAGGTGCCGTTATAGCTTACGTTTGCACTAACGTATCCGGTATTGGAACCGCTGTAGGAACGAATTACCTTGCTGTCATCCCATTCTACTATGACGCCACTATTGCCGGTGGTGAATGATCCTACGGAGCCGTCGGCGTAAACTACCGAGCTACCTGCTTGTGGGTAAACAAATCTCTTTTCGTAAAGTTCGAACGGGTCGATTTCGAAGTGTAGTGCTACGGGTGCGCCGTTAGGCTCGGTATCGTAAGCATAGGTTGATTCGTCTGCCGTGAACAAGGAGGTTATCTTTCTGTTTGCATAATTTACGGGGATGGTAATGGTTTGATATCCACCAAGGTCGTTACCTATGGTTGCATAAATTCTTGCCGTTCCACCCTCTACGCCAATGGTGCCTGCTTCTCTACCATAGGTATCGAAGATGGTCAAGGCGTGCTTGCGATCGTAAACGATGTTGGACTCGAAGTGTTGACCCGATGCAGTCATGAAGCTACCTTGATCGATTACCGTCATTTGAGAAGCATCGTTTATTCCTGCGAACGGTGCAATTTCGATGTCCTTATTTGCATCTACGCCGTAAACGTCTATTTCATAACTTTCATCAAGACCACTTACGTAAGTCATGTTGTAAATGTTAAGTACGAGTGAGGTTTCGAACCTAGTATCCTTTGCTGCAGTTTGAGAAGTTGAACCATAAGAGAAGCTTGCTTCAACCTTTCTACCGGTATAGAGGTTGTTCAAATCGGTGGGACGGTTGGTTGCTAGGTCAATTATGTCGTAACTGTCTGCAGTTAGGTTGAAGATGAGTTCTTTACCCGTCTTATCGTACATGTTGTTAGAAGTATCTTCACCGGCAACGCTGTTTACTATGATAAGAACTCTCTTGTAGTAGTAGAAGTCTGCTGAGTTGAAGTCTTCAGAGTACTTTTCAGTGTAGGGGTTGAGGCTTAGGGTAGATGCTAGTGAAACGAATTCTTCACCACTCGTCAAGCCTGCGCTCTTGGCTTGTTCGTATTCTTCGTTAGAAGCAAACTTGGAAACGAATACTGCCTTTCTCGTACGGTTTAGAACGGTTACGGGAACTTCAACGTTTTGAACGATTAACGATCCGTCGTCCTTAGTAACCGATACGATAGCTATAACAGACTTGTTGTTGGAAGCATCATATCTACCACCTGCAGTAGTCATTTCTGCAAGAACGTTTCTGTAGTTCCATTCTACGTCGAGTTCTACAGGTGAGCTCATATTGTCGAAGTAAGACATTATTCTATCGGGTAGTCCTACGAAGCCGATGTAAGGATCTACTACCAATTCGGTTATAACGCCACTTTCGTCCACTCTTACTACGCTATCTGCATCAAGACCGGCGGTCGTTACGCCCACTTGAGTGATGTACGAAGCGTGTAGATATACCTTGAATTGGAATATTTGCTCGGTTTCACCGCTTCCTAGCGTTGCCCTTACGTTATAGGTACCACCGGAGAAGGAGTAGATTACACTACTATCGTCAAATACTAGATCATACTTCTCTTCTTCGCCGGTTGCGAATAGTACGGTTACGCCTTCGTTGAAGCTCTTTACTTCTACTAGTACGTCGTCACCGTTAATCATATAGCTATTGTTGGAAGCCTTGGTGAACTTGTCGGAAACTTCAAATCTGTTGAGTAGTCCGTCAACGTCAACGTTTCCGCGATATGCTACGTAGTAAACGTCATTGGTTGCATCGTGGTATACCTTTGCAATTTGTCCGTTTGCCTTAGCAAGTTCGGTTGCGGAGTTCCAAGTGAAGATTTCTTGAGGCCACAAGTTGCTTTCAAGTTCAACAGCACCGGTGTCTGCTAGCAATTCAGCAATGCTGTTTGCATCACCAATGAGCTTAGAAGTGTTGTTCTTGCCTTGACCTACTGCAACTATGGTTGCTCTTCCAAGTGCGCTAAAGTCGATGGGTGCGTATACGCTACCGGTGATGTTGGTGTTTTCATCGGTGTACCAAGTCTTTACGCCAACTGCAACACGGCTTTCAACAACTACCATTACGGGAACGTCTTGTCTAACTTCTAGTACGGGGTTGTTTTCTGCGACTACGTTGCCATCCTTGTCAACAATCTTTTCTACTCCGCCAAAGTCGAGAGTTACACCAACCTTGAGTGCTACGTCGTGGGTAGTGGTTACTCTGTAATCCATGGGGATTTCGGGATATTGAACGTCGAGTAGCTTGTCGCCAATCGTGGTGGTTACGTTCAAGCAACCATTGGTTAGTCCAAGCAACTTGTCGAGTTCGTTTTCTATGCCGTCAACTGCATAGGGGTTGATATTTACCGAGTTAGGTAAGGTGTAGTTCTTAATCTCTTCGCCGTTTATCTTGAAGGTTTCGTTCTTTCTGATGTAACCGAATACTTCGTCACCAATCCAAGCAACAGCCTCGATTTCGCCACCACCCAAGCCGTATTGTTCAATGGACTTCCAAGTTACGTCGTAAACGTTGTCTTCGAGTTCGCCAGCTACGGTAATCTTAGCGTACTTAGGTAGCTCGAATGCTTCGAATGCGTCGTATTCAAAGTCGGTGAATGCTACTTGAGCATTTGCATCTGAGTAGTAGAATACTTCGACATCTGTTCTTGGGTTCTTGTTGACGAAGGTCATCTCTTTAACTTCCAGGTTGTTAGCCTTGTCGCCAAGAACAACTTTTCCTACTATACCGGTGGTTGCTTGGTAGAAGTCGAGTTTGCTGTCGCCGAAGTCGAATTCTACAGGAACCATGCCCTTAGTATTGTCTTTAAAGGTTACTTCAATTTCGGTGGGTAAAACGAACTTGAAGGGGTCGGTTATTTCTAGCGTATCTTTACCAAGATTATTGTAGATGTGGTAACCCTCCTCGCTTGCATCGTTAATAGAAGCGATTTCCTTCGAGGGCAACATTCTCTCGGTGAGAGTTACGGTTACTTGTTGTGACCAAATCTTCTTGCCTTCCTTCCAGCCAATGTTAGCTATTTCAACGTTGATTTGAGGTACGTCTTCGCCAACGAATGAGTACGTGGGCTTGAAGCCACCTTCGTCAACGTAACTCCAAGATACGATTTCGAATGCACTCGTACCAATGGTGTTGTTTGCTACTTGGTAGATGGAAGCCTTGATGTCGCCTTGTGCAAGTAGTGCTTCTATGCCGTTGTCTGCGTCATAGAGATATACTTCCATTTCGGGGATAATCAAGCCGGAGATTGTGGACTTGCTTAGAACAACACGTACGTGCTTAATGGTTACGTAACCGAATACTTCGTCGTAAACTAGAACGTCGGTGAAGTACCAAGCACCTTCGAATGAAGGATCAACGAATCTTACGTTGGTGAGATATTCCTTGCCGTTAACAACAACCTTGTCACCATCAACCTTGTTAGCCCAATCGCTGTTCAAGATGTCGAAGTAAACTTCGGTTACGTTCTTAGCGGTGCCGTTAGCAGTTCTGTAGTTTACGTTTTGATAGTTTTCAAGAACGCTTGCGTTGTCGCTTATTTCGGTATTGGTTCCGGTAATGTAGTAACTGGAGTATGGATATACTACGATTTGATCGATGCTTCTGGGCGTTCTGGCTTCTACGGTGAAGGTTACGGGTAGATATTGTTCATTGTCACCCTCTCCTACTACTGCAGTCCAAGTGATCGTCCAGTTAGATGCGCTGTAATCGTAAGCAAGTTTCTTTTCATCGTCAACCTTCCAGTAGTAGTCTTTGCCTTCTACTAGAGTGGTGCGATAGAAGATGCTGTCTGCATCAACGCCGTAGCCTACGTCGATGGTGGTGGGTAGGTTGAAGGAGTTGATTGCGCCACTTGCGAGATATGCCATTGTGCCGGCGCTCATTCCACCAACGTTAGCCAAATCGTTAGCTCTAATCTTAGTTAATACGCCACTTTCCATTAGGCTGTCGGCATATCTTACGAAGTCAGCTTGATTTACGCCGTCACAAACAATATAGTAAGTGCCGTTTGCGCTGGTGTAGGTCTTAATGGAGTTCTTAGCACCGGTGTATGATGCAATGCCCGAAGCGAACTTAGCAACCTTTGCAGTGGGCCATAGTTGTTCTTCAACGAATACGTTGCCGTTTGCAAGAGTGCTTACGTCAATGTCAGAGTAGCTTGCTGATACGCCTGCGGGATACAGAGCGATTACCATGGTTTCGCCGGCTTCGTAAGCAAGAGTCATATTAGCGTTAAATCTGTCTTCGAAGGGAGCGATATCACGATCAACAACGGTTTCTTCAAGGTTGTTTTCAACAATCTTCTTGGGTAGTATGTTCAAGTTGATTGCTATTTCTTGTTCGTGTCCTTGAGCATCTCTTACTACGAAGATTACCTTGTAGAGAGGATGTTCGGTTGCTTCAAAGTCAACGTCGGCAATAGAGCTTGCATCCACTCTTACAACGCTCCAATTCTTAATAGTGTTGGTAATGGGGTTGCCAGCGCCATCAAGAACGGGGTTGTTTTCTCTGTCGGTAACGTTTGCAGTAATGCTAATCCACTTGATGGAAGAAATATCGTTGTAGATGTTTACTCCGTCAATGGGATTTACGGTGAGAACGTTGTCTTCAAGCGTTGCTTGGAAGTCGCTAGTCGTACCACTATAGTGATATACAACGCCGTTTTCGGGAACGTTTGCGTAGTTGGTAGCATTGTTGATAACGGTGTTATCAAGACCGGCCTTTTGGTAGAAGTCACGGTAGGATTCGAACTCTTCACGACTTACTCCGGTGTATACCAAATAGGTTACGTCGGTTTGATCGTCGTAGTATGCGTTAAATCCACTATTGCCACCCCTGTATTCGGTGTATGCGCCGTACATGGAGCTTAGTACGTTTACAACTGGATCTTGAATTTGAGCCTTGCTTCTTGCAATTGCACTATTGAGTCCAATTAGAGTTTCTTCGTCACGACCAAGAGCTACTACCATATTGCCACCCTTTTCGTAAACGAGGTTCATGGTCATTCTTGCACTAATGCTATCGGTGGTGATGGCTAGGCAGTTCTTAACCTTAATCGGTACGGAAATGGTTACGGCTTCGGAGTCTTTACCAATGAAGGTTTGCTCGTGGTTGTCATAGGTACGGGTGTATCTATAGGTTAACTTAGCGTATGCCGTAGAGCCGTCATACTTAACAACGGTATCGCTCAAATCCCATTCGAGATTGTTGAATACGTATCTCTTTAGGATATAATCGGTTTCGGGATCGCTATCGGAAAGCTTGAACTTTTGATAGGTATCTTGTTGTATATAGCGTAGTTTTGCGGTATATACCAAGGTCGCGGGTAGAAGCTTGCGATATTCGTCCTCGTTGTAGGTTAGAGGATCGATTTCGGGTAGAGCAAGCACGGGAGTCTTGTTATCTTCGTCGATAACCCAGCTGATAGTTTGCTTATTTCTTTCCGCTTGTTCTTCAATCTTCAAGGTAGAGTCGGGATCAACCATGATTCCGCCTTCTACTTCGGCCTTGATGTATTGAACGGCGCCGTTCTTATCCTTCGAATAGGTTTCTTCTGCGCAGTATCCAATGATGTAACCCTTTGTTCCTTCCTTGGTGGGAGCAAAGCTTAGCATACTGAAATCCCAGTATATTTGTACACCGGCAGAATCTTTAGAGTTGCCGTCTTCGAAGTTAGCCATGTTGCGCGTGGGCAATATCTTCTTAATATCGTTTACGGTGTACTTACCATTGTACTCGATGTTGTGACGTGCACCACCGGTAAGTTCTGCCCAAGTACCACCATATGCGGTAAAGTCGAGGATATTGTAAGGATCGTGGAATACGATGGTATCGGGAGGTAACATTATTTCTTGAGTCATACCAGCCGTTCCGTTGGGTTCGGAGTGGTAGAATTCGGAAGTAATGGAGGATACCGAGCGCATTCTTAGACCGGTATTGTTAATGTCGATTTCTTGGAATCTGTCGTCCTTTGCACTCATGATTTCGATAGCGGTTGCGAAAGGTCCGGGTGCATTGTAGTTCAAGGTTCCGTCGGAATTGATGGGGTAACGGCTTACGTAAGAGTAGTTGTAGCTGTCGATTACTTCGCTTAGTAGTGCAGAACCGTTTAGTAGACCAGTAAAGTTTGCATTGGTCTTGTAGTTGTTCTGACTTATTGCCCAAGCAATGTCACCGAATACGAAGTCGTGAGCGTCGAAGTGTCCGTATACGTCACGAACGTAGGTCTTACCTATTAGTCGTTTGGTTACGGCTCCGGTAGTGGGATCTGCAACGTACTCGTAGTCGTTAATGATTACGTAGCTGTTAACAATGTTGGTGTCAACCCACTCTTCTATCATGTCTGCAATTTCTTGATAGTATTCGTCGAGAGGCTCACCTTCAGCGTTGTAAAGAATGGTGTCGGCACGAAGTGCGGTACCGCCGGGCATATATGCATCGGATGCATTTTCCATCTTGGGGTTGCCGTTTTCGTCGTATACGATGTTGCCTTCTGCATCATAAACGTACTTCTTACCAACGGCACCAAGAGTTGCATTAGAGTAGCTTGCACCGTTTACGAACAACGTAATTCTGTCTAACAAGGTGTCAACAGCGTTGTTGAGGGTAATCTTTGCATATATGCTCTTGTCGACAAAGTCAAGGGTACGTTCGTATCCGGTCATGATGTTGCCGTCATCGTCGAAGGTTGCGTCTACGTTTACTTTACCATCGTCTTCATTAGCTATAACTGCACTCAAGTTGCCGTAGTTATAATAGTTATAGTAGTTGTAACCAACGAGTTTATCGCCTGCGTCTAGGATACCTGCATTGGAGATTAGGTCGTTAACGTCGGTTGCAAGGTGTCCGTGGTTAGCTATTAGGTATTCGGCAATGTCTGCGTCGATTGGTACGTTAGAAATCGTCGTGGTGTTTTGAGGATCAGCAAGTACGGGTTCGTACATTCCACTCGTTGCTTTCTTTTCACTATCCAAATAGCTATACTTCTTGTTTTCAAGGCTTCCGTCTGCCCACAAGGTAGATGCCACGCTGGTTTGTTTTAGAGGACTTCCGATTAGGTCTTTTTCATCGATCATGCTATAAGCATAGGTGAACGGGAACAAGTGCGAGAGCAAGCGTAGTGCTTGGTCGAAGATGTCGATCAAGAAATCGATTTCGTAAAGAACCATTTGGATTAGGTTGAGTATGGTGCCGGAGTTATCACCTAGGAGTGAGCCAAGAGCAAAGTTCAAGACGAAGCCTAGGAGTGAACCAACAAGTCTGCCACCCGCTGCGTATACGGTATCTCTAAAGTATGCTTCGGTATCGTATACGTAATCGTACATCATTATGTCTAGATCTTCGTTGAATTCACCAACAAAATCTAGGTATTTAACCTTATCATCACTGGTGCCTTCGGGGATTGCACAAAGGTCAGCCATATTGTAACGTTGCGTCTTGGAAATGGGGCTATATCCACTGTATCCAAGTAGCAAGTTGTGAACGATGTCGAAGACTCCGTTAATGGTGCCGGAAGAAATCCATGCTTCAATATAGGTAATGGAGTCGGATTCGTCTTCTTTACCCTCTTCAAAGCCTGCAACGTAGTTGGTCCATGGTACGAAGATGGGCTTGCCCATAGGATCTAGGTATTGAGAAGTGGTATCAACACCGGATGCTGAACCTAGCAATGAACCCAAAACGTTACCAACTAGCGTGGAAACAATGGTTCCACCAACGCCACCGATAGCACCGCTAATAGCGTTCTTAATTGCGCTTGATGCTTGTCCCTTTGCGGTATCGAATATTGCGTTAAGGGTCTTTTCACCAAGGGTGGTTACGTAGGAGTATTGGGTTAGAGGTATGCCGTCTTGAGTATAACCGGCATCGGAGGGATCTTGTGATTGTTCACCTGCGTCCTTGCTGGATGCGTCGGACTTGTCTGCACCAAGACGTAGACGTAGTCCTTCAATGGGTAGTCCACCGGAAGAAGCGTTGCTCTTTTGAATCCATTCGGGTACAACCTTGGGGGTGAGGAAGATTTCACCAAAACTATAGTAGTTGGACGATGCCGTTAAGGTGTGACGGCCTACGTCAAAGTTGGTGTAATCGGTTGCTCTAATCTTCAAGTTGTACTCTTTAGCGTCTCCTTCGCTTTGCTTGAGTAATAGGTTAGGTATGGTGAAGCTACCATCACTGTTTAGTGCGTTGCCATTATCGTTAAGGTCGGTTTGGCTATTATTATTTTGAACGCTTACAAGGTAGTTTCTAGCATTGTTTGCCCAGTAAATATCACCTTGAGGCTCCATGAAGTTACCATCGTTCTTAACGAACTTACGGGTGTTTTGGTTACCGCCGTTGTAATCGTCGGCCATTCTGATGGTTCTGCCGTTAAGCTCGAGCCATACTTCTACGCCGGAAAGAACGGGGGTAGTGCTTGCTTTGGACATTGCAAGAACGACTCTATATACGGTTACCGTGCCACCGTCGTTTGCAACGACCTTTTGAGTGGTGAAGCCACGAACTTCAACAATAGCCTTTAGCTTGTAGCTTATTGCGTGATAATACAAGGAAGGAATCTTTTCGGTTATAGCAAATCCCTCTTTGTTTGCTAGTTTATCGTTAACAAAGCTGTCTATTGCCTTGGTTACGCCCACTCTGGTGGGATAATCGTATACGCGATATTCAACGCTATCTCTATCGAAAGAAGCGTAAAGCGTACCCTCAATATAACTACTGGTGGTTTCGTCGTAAACGCGTTCTAGAGCATCGTCAAAGCCGTCGTTGAAATATGAGTTGATTTGGTTGGTTGCAGCATCGTCATAGGTGGGATTTTCGGTTGCTTCTTTACCTAGGAGGGTGAATACCTCGGATGCAGAGCCTTCCATTAGGGTTTCGTCCTTCAAGGTAATTAGGATACCGTGAAGTGATCCGAACGTAGGATCGTGGTAACCGGTGGTCTTGAAGTACAAGTAGTATGGTGAACCTTCCGTTCCGGAGTAAGGAGTGCCGTCTGCATTCAATCTCAACGCCAAGGTTTGTTGGAGTCTTTGACCGTTGGGCTTGGTGAAACGTACGGTATGGTTGAATCCCTTTAGTGAGGAGATAACGCCTTGGATTTCACCTCTTTCATTGGTTAAACCGGAGGGATTTTCTTCGCCGTCTTGACCAAGCTTCTTCCACTCGCCGTTAATTAGAATTTCAACAACACCGTTAACGATGGGTTGTACAGCCGTATTGTTGGCTTCAAATTCTTCTTCACCCTTAACCTTTAGGTGTACTTTGGTCCAAGTGATTTCTCTATATTCTACTAACGTGAAGTTTGCTTCGGTAGCAGGTCTTTCGTTCGAGCGTAGTACGGTTACGTAAGGTTGCGTTTCGCCTCTACGTGGTAAATCATTGTAACCTTGCTTGGTTATGGAGATGGGGTAGTCGCCGGGACGGATGTTAATGAATGCATAGTTACCATCCTTATCGGTGGTTGCAACGTATCTTCCGTTAGCAATGGATACCGTTGCACCTTCTACGGGTTCCCATTCTCCGGTGTTTTCGTTGAAGGTGTTTACGTTACCATACAATGAACCATAGTTGACGTCTTCGTCAACGGGCTTCAAGGAAGCAACTAGCGTGGGTAGGAAGGTGGGTAAGTACAAGCTTACTACGGGGATACCGCCTGCTCCACCACCTAGAACGTCGTCAAGAATTTGACCAACGCGTAGCGGTGAGCCGTATCCGGTAGCGTCACCAATCATATCTGCTATCCAAGTGGAAACGTACGGACCTGCAATACCCCAAATTGCGTCTATTATCGGTTTACCAAGTCCCGAGGTAACGCCGTTAATTGCACTACCTATGCCACTTAGAATCCAGCCCGCAACGGTATTAATCAAACCACTCAGGTCGATAACCAAAATGTTGGCTAGGCTTAGGTGTAGAACGTTGTCCTTTAAGAATGCCGTTAGGCCTTGAGGTTCCCAATCTTCTTCGTTGGAAAGTGATCCTTGAACGTTTGCAACTTGGGTTAGCTGTGCAATCGGGATTTCGGTCTTATTGGTCATCGTCTTGTTTAGTGCAAGCCTAATTCTTCTGTATGCGTTGTCGAAGAATATGGGCTCGTATGCCTTAAACAATCCACCAATATCAAGTTTTCCAATTACGGGAAGCTCTAGCGCCCAATCGAATGCGCCACCCTTAGATACGAATGCGTGATCGTAAGAAGTGAGTCCACTTTCGTCTGCCCTGTCTCTTACTACGGGGCTAAAGTAGGTGGGGCCGGTGGAGAAGCTGGTTCCAAGATAACCAACGTCAAGAGTACCGTTTGCGCCACCATATTTTAGGTTACGTAGGAAGAAGTAATCGTTACGTTTTTCAATGTAGAGTGTGAAGTCACTAAACGAGATAACGTCGAGAATACCTTGAGCAAGGGTTAGAGCGTCGATGTTTGCAGCGAGGTTGCCTGCTGAATCCATGCCCACAGTCAAGCCTTCGATACCACCGTATAGACTTTCATCACCAATAGAATTTAGTTTGTAGAATTCTGCGGTAGAACCAAGAGCAATAGCGAAGTTGCCCTCTTGAACGCCGAGGTTCAAGTAGTTGCCCTTTTGGTCTAGCTTAATGCGCAAGTTCAAGTTATTAAGACCTTGGTAGAGGTTAATGGAGAGTCTAATATCACTCAAGTTGGGCAATGCCATGCCGTCACCAATTATGGTTTGAACGATTGCCATATTGGGGTTGATGATGATCTCTTCGTTAGACATCAAGATCTTAAGTAGAGGAGAATCGGTAGCAGTAATAAGGTCAATAGTAGCGTTTTGTGCTTTGTCTTGTAGACTTACTGCTTCGGTTTGTGAACTTGCATTAGCAAGTGCGTTGTTTGCTTGTAGAGCTGCTCTTTCTTCGTCTTCTACGGTGAGAACGCCCTTGAGCATTTCGTTAATGTTAATACCTTCGTCACCGAGGAAGCTTCCGAGGAAGGAGTTGAGTATACCAAGAACGTCAACACCATTTAGTGCTGCTTGGAATAGTCCTAGTCCACTTAGGTTTACGTAAGCGGTATTTACCTTACCCAAGAAGTATACGCCAATTAGTTCTTCACCGGTCAAGTTGATGGTAAGAGCTAGAGTGGTGTTGGTCATGTCTGCAAGGTCTGCATATACGGTTAGGCCAAGTGAGAATACTAAAACGGTGTCTTGAACGTCAAAGTTAATAGTATCGGCGCTTAGTCCCAGTAGTCCTTGTAGTAGGTTTTGTACTGCTATTAGTTGCGGAGGCTTTTCTTCGGAATCCTTGGTACGTACGCGTGCTTCAAATTCAAGGTTCAATGCAACCTTGTTAAGAACGCCTATGTCTTCGTATACTATACCATCTTGTCCGCTACCCTCTACGAATTCGCGAGCATCAATGGTGGAGTCTTTGGCGGGTTTGCCTTGTACATCAAGAACACTGTCTGCCCACATGTCGAATTTGCCACCAATGTTTAGTCCAATGCGGAATGCCTTTTCATAAGGAGTATCGTCGGTAAGTCTTAGGCATAGTCCATATACACCGTCTTCTTCGGAATACCCTATTTGCAAGTTTCTAAACATAGGTATTAGGATTTGAGAACCACCCAACACACCTGCGATTGCATCGTTCTTGAATGCGTTTGCGATTAGTGAGTATGCAAGAGCACCGGTAATTGCAAGAGAGGTTTCATCTGCGCCAAAGGTTAGGAGCAACAATCTTTCGGTCCAGCCGTAATTTTCAAGATATACTCTATCGATACCTTGTTTTTCTAGAGTGGTGTCACCGGTACCTGCGTTTTCACCGGCATTTTCGCTCTCGTTTTCAGCTTGTGCATTTAGTACGCCTGCATTTGCATTAGCGTTGTTGTTTGCACCCTCTTCAGTTCCTTCGTTGCTTCCACCGAGTCCTCCGATGAGGTTACGTAGAACTGCACCAAGTTGGATGCCCTCTAGTTTTACGCTGGGGAATCCTAGACCACTAAGGTCTGCATAGATGGTGCTGTCTTCATAAATACCAATTTCGTCCTCGGAATATCCACCTTGGTAGGTAATGAGGATCATCGTCTTATCGTTGTAGCTCATTTCGACTTGTAGACGTAGAGGTTCGATGCTACCAAAGTCGATGTAAAGTCTTATTGCTAGTTTGAAGGAAATAGCAATGTCGTCAACAGGTTGTAGTGCCATGTTGATTTGACCAATCATCTCGCCTATTCCGGGTCCTAGCAATCCACCAACGAGGCCGAGGAGTTCGCTCATATCAAACAAACCGCCAACGGTGTCGTCAATTCTGAACTCTAGGGATATTTCAGCTTCCATTTCGTACTCTGACAAGGGCTTGAAGTAGGTTGAGAAGTACTCAAGATAATCTTCCCTCATCATGGTGCCAAGAGGAGTTTCTTCAAAGATATTGGTATGTCCAAGACCGATGTCGATGCCGTGAATCTTAAGACCAACGTTATACATGCTCTTCGTGCTGGATACTGCCATTAGTACCTTGTAGCTTGAGACCATGCCGTACTCATCTTTTATTTCTGCAGTCTTAACGGAAACGTTAAGCATTGCTGCATAGTGGTGGAAGGTGTGTACGCCTTGTGCGTTTTGGCTCCATACGTAAGTCTTCTTTTGTAGGAAGTCGGAAATATATTCTATTACTTTTTCAGCGTTTGCCTTGGATTCTTCAATATAACCTGCAGTTCCGGGTAGATATGCTGAGTTAATGGTGAAGTAATCGGAAGGATCATAAATGAAGTAGAATACGTTACGTGTTCCCGTGTTTTCAAGCGGGAAGTTCTTATCGTCCGTAATTACTTGTTGTTGTAGATAGGTTTGTTCAGCCGTTAGAGGTTTGTTACCATTTTCGGTTTCGATGATTGCATCAACCAAGAAGCCGGATTCATAAGTGGAACGAATCTCGTTTAGTGCTGCTTCTTCACTAATTGCGCTTACGAGCTTGTCGCCGAGCATAGAGCACTCAACGCCCGTTATGTTAAGCGTGGGGATAACTGCTGCGCCCGTTACGTATGCAAGTAGTACGTTGGTTTCGGAAAGCTTAATAGCAATTCTCGTATTGGTACCGGTGTTCGTTAGAACGTTAATGTCGTTTACCAAATCTCTTTCGTGTACAAAGTTTGCATTGTTTACGAAAGAGGTTACTAGAGCTTCTCTAATAACAGTTGCACGTTGTCTTAGTTCTTCTTCACCATAGATAACGTCTTTGTCTAGTTCATATATGTCGCGAGTATTGAATACCAGGTATCCAACGTCCAAGCCACTGCCTTCGGGGATAACGCCGTTAATAGCACTATTGTTTGCACTACCAACGTATCCTTCGGATGCATATACGCTATAGGTACCAAGTTGGAATACAGCCGTTACGCCGTTTAGAGCAACGGAAGCTACGCCCATTGCATTCTTAACAACCTCTGGGCTTTCTTGAGAAGCTATGGTGGTGTTAAGGTTTTCTATTTCCGTCTTGGTAACGTCAATGGGTTCTTGATAATCTAGACCAAGGTTGAGTGAAAGTGCGTTTGCAGTGTTGTCCAAAGTTACGGAAAGGTTACCAATCTTTTCATCGAAGGGGAAGCCTACCGTTTCTTTTAGTATGGTTTGGATTGCAGTTTGTGCAACTACTATGGAAATTGCACCCTTTGTGAATTGGATGCTATCAAGTAGTCCAATAAACCACATACCGCTATCTTCTTCTACTTCTTCTTCGCCTTCGTAGTCGTAGATATCTTCGTTCTCTTCACCGGCATTTTGAACGTTGTTCTCTTCGCCTGCGAGCTCGTCTTCGTCTTTAATATCACCGTCGCCTTGGATCTTGTCTTCGTCACCAACCATGTCGTACAATTGGTCAATTAGATCGTCTAGCGTGGTAATGATGCCACTTGCTGCGTTGGTAAGCGTGCCACCAAGACTGTCAAGAACTGCGTTGAGGTTCAAGGACAAGAAGTCTTCAAATACTTGGTGATTTAGCTCAATACCCGTAATACCAAATTGTTCAAAGGCATCCATAGTGAGATACAATCCCAATCTGCTGTCTTCATAGGATTGTGCATCTCTATGCATAGAACCAAGTACGTACAAGGAGAAGTATTCCTCTTCTACGTCGCTTTCGCCTTCTGCATAGGTGCCGGGCTCTTTGAGTTTTACTAGTTGAATTAGAGCATCAATACCCCACTTATCAAGTTCTTTAAGAGCAACGTCTGCCTTAATACGTAAGGTTGCGTCACCCATAATATCGTTAAGAGCTTGAATGTAGAATGCTGCACCAACAACGTTGCCGTCAACGTCTGCTTCGTTTTGGAATAGTGAGCTCCAGTTGAGGATGTATTCACGAATATCTGCAGAAACCGAGATATCAATACCAAGGTTCAATCTCCACTCTAGGTTACCGGTAGAGAAGCATCCGTCCTTGAAGCGCTTCATCTCTTCGTCATTGCGCATGAAGTCGAGATATTCGTTGAAGGATTCGGTGTTGATAATAGCAACGGAATCGTGGAGTAGGCTTAGCGTTGCAGCATAACCTGCACTCATATACTTGTTGCCGTCGGGAGTTTCTATTTCTGCACTCTTCTTAGTGATGTTAATTTGAAGGCTCATGCCACCCGTTCCCTCTTCGAAGAACAAGCCTACGGAAGCATAGTCTAGTAGTAGATTTGCAATACCTTCAATGTGTTCGGTGGTAACTTCAACGTCGTTATCTGCAGCACCAAGTAGTCCCGTCAAGATTTCGATTAGAGCGTCACCAATACCAATGATTAGTTCCTTAGTAACCATCAAGCCGAAGCCTTCACTGTTCAAGTAAATGATGGGCTTCAAGAAGTTACCAATAGCATAATCACTGTCTTCGTACATATCTATAATAGGATTACGCGCGGGACCATCGGGAGCGGTAGAGGGAGCGTTTTGTACTTCTTCGCCACCGTCAACACCTTGGTCAACGTCTTCCATATCGAATATGCCTTTCATTATGTCACGAACAAATCCCGTAATATCGAATTCGTCAAGTTTAATGTCAAGGTTGGTGTCGAATATTTCTAGTCCGAGATATGCAACGTTGTCAACCATGTAAACTTGTAGTAGCTTTTGAGTATCGTATACTTCGTGAGTCGTGTTATCGATAATGGTATAACGAACTACGAGGTCAACGATTAGAGCCGAACCAAATACTTCAGGATCGGTGGAAAGCATTCTCTTAAGGTCAAGACCGGCCTTAAGGTTGATTTCCATAAACAAGGTTTCGTCACCACCGGCAAGAACAATGGAGGTATCCAAGTCTTCGGGTAGCTTAATGTTAAGCATACTGAATACCACTTCGAGCAGGTCAACAAGTGATACGTCGCCGTCTTCGAAGTCAAGTTGTAAGCTTATGTTGGTTCCGATTTGGAGAGCCATTTCGTCATACTTGGTGTAAGAGCTTCTTTCTTCGGGGCTGATAACTGGAACCAAGGTGGATTCCTTACCTGTGGGGGTAAAGATTTCGGTTTCGTTGTGGATATCTGCCCTAATGTTTTGTCCAAGTATGGAAATTCCTAGGTTGATACCAGCGTCTGCGTTGTAATCTTGAGAGGAGGTAATAATAACTCTATCACCGTTTTCGTCAAGAACGTAGTCGCCGTTTTCGTCATATTGATATATTCCTAGGATGTGGTCGCCAAATTCGTCGTATACGTAGTTGCCTTCCTTGTCAACGAGGTACTTTCCTACAACGTATTCACCGGTTGCAGGATCGATTACCCAGTGATCACGGTAGTCTTTACCGGTATCGAGGTGTATGCCGATTTGATATTCGCTTTGGGGCGTCATACCAATATCTACACTGGGTTCAAGAACGCCTTCAAGGTAATCTTCCAGTCCAATATCGAAACCAACCAGCATTAAGATTACGTTAATCATTTCGAAGGTTACGGTTAGTAACAAACCATCGTCTTCGGAAAGTAGTATCTTAACGATACCTATTAGTTGTTCTTCAACGGATTCGTCGCCAAGAGCAAGGACTTGTCCCCAAGTGGGATATGTTTCAGCAAACAATGCTTCTACTTCGGGTGTGATTGCATTTTGTACGTCACCTTCGATTTCGCCACCCTCTTCTTCGGTATTTCCGCCGTTGAGGATATATTCTATCATGCCGATGAATTCCCAAATTTCAATCTTGCCTAATCCAAGGGTTGAAAGGTCAAGATATAGGTCACCGTCATAATAAGAAATGGCGATGTAGAATCTTTCCTTATCCTTTAAGGAGTATACTTCGAGCTTGAGTTGTAGCTTGTTAAGTAATCCGTCCAAACCACCCTTAATGAATGCCTTTGCAAGGATGTCTATTCTAATGGTGTCGCCAAATGAATCTTCGTCACCCTTCAAGAAGCCAAGCATAATAAGGTTGGGTAGTGCCGTTGCAAGAGGACTATCCTTACTAAACAAGGTTTCAAATGCAGTATCTTTTGCCATTCCGCCAAGAGGTCCGTTAATGTCAAGAATGGTTTCATAGAGGTTTCCTAGGTCTACAACACCATCGTTAATCTTGAACTTAACTTCAAATCCTGCTTCGATTTCGAGCGTATTAACGTCGTGAGCGGGCAAATAGTTTGCGGTTTGAGGAAGTATGAGTGTGTGTGAATCGTATGCTTCAAAGTTCAAATCGTGGTCGCCTATTGCAATGCCAAGGTCGAGAACTTTGGAGGTTGCAGTTGTGGTCTCGGTTGCGCTGGTAGCAGAAAGTTCAAGGTCGATGCCAATGTTGAAGCTGTTCTTCTTGGGTGCAATGGAAATCTTTAGTAGTACGTCACTAAATACCTTCAATGAAGGTAGAGGTACTATTCCAAGTACGCTATTAACGGCAACTTCCGTTAGGTATAGTGCAAGACCATGGGTAGCAATGCCCCTAATGATCATGGGTGCGCCAAGATCGATGTTAATGGGAGTATAAGCGCCACCTTGAGCGTTTTGTACGCCGGCGTTTTGTACTTCACCTTCGGTCTTGTCGCTCGCACTACCGCCACTGCCCGTCCAGTCAATTTCCTTTTCGCCTAATAAGCTTTCAAGAACTTCTTCAACGCTAAACTTAGGTCCGTTCAAATAGGTTAAGTCAACGTACAAGTTGGAGTTGTGTAGGTTTACTTGTACAAGCTTATAATCGTGGTTGCCGTCTACTCTTCTAACAACCAATTGAACTTCTATACCTCTGTAGTTAAGTAGAGGTAGGTTTACTAAAATTTCTGCAACTACGCTGATTTGGTGTTCGCCAACAACTTCTAGAAGGAGTCCTAGAGTGGTATCGAGCATGCCTGCAAGGAGCGAAGATAGTAATGCAGTTAAAGGTTCTTTATTGAGGTCGTAACCTGAGTATACCTCGTCGGTGAATATGCCAAGTAGACCTTCGCCGGTGATTGCTTCGGAGCCAATATCAAAGTATAGGTTTAGACCAAAGCTTACGACAGGGTCGGTGTGGTCGAAGTTAACGTAATCTTGTTGAATATAATCGTGAATTACGTTGCCTTCTTCATCAAGAGTTTCACCATCAAGATATGCGTATTGAGGTGCTTTAATTGCGTGGTTAACTTGAACGGATTCTACTCTAATAGAGCCGTCCTTTTCTAGGTAATAGGTATCTTCAAACCAGCCGTAGCTTAGAGCTGCTGTAAAGTCGTTAGAAACGCCGAATGAGAGGCTAATCTTGCCACCCTTCTTGTAATCGTGAACGTTGGGGTCGGTAGAGAGGTCAACTCTTTCGTCGCCTGCAAATTCGTAACCTTGGAATGTAAGGTTGAATGCTAGCAAGTGATTTTCTTTTGCAATACCAAGCTCAATTTCGAGTTCGCCGATGGGTTCTACGTAGCTGGAGAAATCCATTGCTTCGCCACCTACTGCACGGAGTATGCCGAATAGAGCGGTGGTGGTAATATAGATTATGAATCCTTGGGGGCTGAGTAGGATATTGATATATCCTGCAATTGAGGTTGCGCCCTTGGGAGGCTCGTTAAAGAGTTGGAAGGGATCGAAGTTTGCTTCATATCCTGCAAATCCTAGATTCTTAACTTCACCTTCGTTGTCTTCTTGTCCGTAGTTAGGATCCTTTCCGCCTTCAACGTGTTCTACGCCGAATGAAGGTAGAACGTCTTGGGTTAGGAAGTTCCAGAAGTCTTCTATCTTAACTGCTTGTAGGTTGAAGCATTCTGCGTTTAGATATGCACATCTGTCAACGTAGTATACGGAAAGAACTTCCTTAAACTTTTCTTCTCCGTCATAATTTACGATTTGGTTTCTATCGCGTAGAATTACGGCAAAGTTGGTCTGGTAGAAGGTGTTGTTTTCTATTATTTCACCAAAGTTGAGGTTTCCTATGATCTCCAATCTATAGTGAGTGGTGAGGTTGGAAAGTAATTGGATAATGGGAGCAAGACCAAGGCCACCAATGGTGTCCATAATGCCACCTGAACCGAGTAGACCAAGAGCACCGGAAACGGTTTCGTCAAGGTTGTACTTAGCGCCATCGTCACCATCAATATCAAAGTCAATGCTTAGTTCAACGTATACGGATTCAAGGTTGCTTGCTTCAGCATAGCTGTCTTCGTCAAAGCCTTCGGGAGCAACGTTAACGTCACCCATTTCGTCGGAGGAATCTCTAAAGTCAACGTCAAGACCCATAATTGCAAAGCCAACGGTGTAATTTGCAAGTTCTAACGTTAGACCTAGAAGTGCGCTTTCTTCGTCCTCTGCAACGAAGCCGTCATCCTCTTCGTTTGACCAGAAATCGTTCATAAACGCTAGGTTTGCAATTAAACCTAGTTGCAATGCAAAGTTATCGTTTACGATATCGGCAACAAGACCACCAAGATCGTCAATGCCCTCTATGCCAATATCAAGACCGCCAAGGACGGCAAAGAGAACGGCGCCCATTATGTCAATAATAAAGCCGGTACCGTTACCAAATACTAGTCTTACGTAAGGCAAGAGGTCGGAGGCATCAATTTCTTCGTCTTCTGCATATTTTGCAACGTATTCTTCGTCACTCATAAGGCCGTTTGCACGGAGTTCGTTTACGCTTGCCTCTTCCTTATTAAGAGATAGGTTCTTTACCTCTTCGTCGCCTTCATAAATTTCATCGTCATCGGTAGCTTCTTTGTCGAAATAATCCTCTAGACCTTCATTTCCGAGCAATCTCATAATGTGGTCCATGAACATTTCAACCTTAAGTCTTTGTACGCCAAGCATACGTCCGTCAATATAGGCGGTGCCGTCCTTATAATATAATGTTATGTAATCCATAACGGTTACTTCGGTCATTTGGACGGAGCCCATTTGTTCGGTCTTTGCAACGTCAACAACTTGTCTGGTTACTTCTACGCCAACTTGAAGTAGAAGTTCTGCTCTAACGAGAATCCAGTTTATGTCGTTGGTGGCAATGAATAGCATGATGTCGTGCATATTCAAATTGAGAGATAGGTCAACTTGAATTTCCTTGTCTTCTAGGCCATAGTTTTCAATAATTGCGCCAAAGTCAACTTCCGTGAAGAATACTTCTAGCAACTCTCTAACATCGATAGCAGTTTCGGGAGTGGTGTCTTTTGCGCCAAGTTTAGTCTTACCGCTAAATGAAATGGTGATGTTTTGTTCTGCCATTTCATTGGGGTTGAACCAATAGTAATCGTTATTGGGGTTGAGTAGTCCACCTTGCCAAGTACCATACTCGTCAACAGTACCGGTATAATACTCTTCGCTGGGGTTAACGGAAACGTTAATGGAACCTATTTCTAGTTGTACTTCAAGAAGCTCTGCAAGGCTGATATTTGCGAGCAAGAAGGCACTTCTATATCCACTTTCTTCGTTTTCATCCTTAATCTTGCCTGCACCAAGTTCTACGAGCAAGCTAGGATCGTGTATACCAAAGAATTTCTTAAGGTCGATCTTACCATAATCGTTGGGATTTACTCCTTCACCATTGAGGTCGCGTACGATACCATAATATAGATATTCATAATCTTTTTCGTCAAGTTTGCCCTCTTCTAGCATTTGGTCAAGTTCTGCCTTGCGAAGAGCGATCAAACCATTTTTCATGTTCTTGTATTGTGCTTCGTCTGCCGTCGTAGGCTCGGTATTCTTGCTGGAAGCTTGGATTGTAGCATACAAGGTTTCTACAGCTCTTAAATCTGCAGTAATGAGGTCTATGGCTTCGGCAGAAATACTGGGCAAGAATTGTCCCACTCTTTCGCCTATCATTTCTTTGTATTGAGCGATGAACGAAATAAATAGAGTGTCCATTGCTTCAATGGTCATATCACCCTTTGAATAATTTTCATTTAGAGTGTTGAAGAAGTTCTTCCAAACCGTATCGATGCTGTTGTAGTCTACTACGGAAAGAATGGTAGCATCGTAGTGATTCTTCATTGCTACTCTATATTGATCTACTAAACCGTGCAAAGCATAGTAGTATTCTTGTGCAGAGTATAGACCGGAATTTTGGTAGGTACTAATCTTAGTATCATCAACTTCGATTTCGAATTCTTGGTCGGTAAAGAGCAAGCTT
Source organism: Candidatus Stercoripulliclostridium sp. (assembly GCA_045577735.1). Classification (GTDB taxonomy): domain Bacteria; phylum Bacillota; class Clostridia; order Christensenellales; family DTU072; genus Stercoripulliclostridium_A. The sequence continues at coordinate 71,641 of JAZNIY010000008.1, forward strand.
GATGCAAGTGAGTAGATTGCTGCTGCAGGAGCAACAATAGCTACGGGAGCACCATTAGGAATACCATAGGTGTCGGGATCTGCCGTAATTGCAAGAATAATGGAAGAAGCCGTTAAAATGGAAGGAGCTACTTTGCCCTCGGCATTTCTGGGAAGAACCAATCCGTTGTTGGTGGAGTTGAGAGCAACTTCGTTAATGGTTTCTTCTTTACCGGTCATATCTTCGGCAAATTGTTCCATATAATCGGTAAATGCATTAAAGTTGTTAATGCGAATTACGTCTTTTATCTCTAGAACGTCGCCAAATACCTTGGTTAGGTCGGCTACTACGTTGAGGTCGATTTCACCGGTAACGGGATCTTCATCACCGACCAAGCTTACCCACATAATATCGCCACGATTTTCGGGTCTGGGCGAGGTGGAAAGGAAGATTGATGCCTTTAGGTTTCCAATGTTAGAAATGTCAAGGATTACTTCAATATCATAATAAACGGTGCCACCAAACGATGCGGTGCCGTTTGCTACGTTGCCAATAACGTCAACGATTAGACCAAAGTTTAGAAGTGCTTGATAGTCGATGTTGCTTCTTACTTCTTCAAAGTATATTGCTTCTAATTGAGCATCGTCTAGTCCATCGTACTTAGGATCCAATGCAGATTCACGGATCCATTTCAGTTTTTCTTTCGTTGCATTTTCGCCAAGAATCTTCTTTAGCTCGGTGAGAATGTGAGAAAGTGAGGTCAAGTTACCTTCTGCGCCCGTAGTAGGATCAATTACGCCCTCGGGAGAGGTAATTTCAAACTTGGCGACACCACCAAGGTTTACTCCAATGGTGAGCTCGTCGGTGGAAGTAACAGCCTCGTATTTTGCCTTATCTTCATCGCTAAGAACAACGTTCTTATCCATTAAGATTGCAAGGTGGTTGATAGATGCTCCCAGTTCTACAAAGTTACCATCGTTGGGGATTTCGGTTTCGGGTCCGTCTACGCCATCCATACCAACGTCACGGAGTTTAAGAGCCAAGAAGATTTCAAGAGGACTTGCGTTAAGGCCTACTTCTACACCAAGATCAAGGCTGGTGAGGTATTCTTCAATATTAAGACCTAGCACGCCAAGTGCACCAACCAAGAAGCCCTTGGTGATGTTTACGGAGAGGCCGTAGCCTGCTAGTGCAAGATCAATATAGAATTTTACTTCATTTACAAGCGCGGGCACGTCGGGGTTATTATAAGCGTTGTTTTCACCCATTGCATTCATTGATGCAAGTAAACCTGCAATAAGTTCGTTTGCACCGGGAATATAGATGTATTCAAGGTTTGCAATGAAGGTTTCAATGTGTGCGTAAATGTCGCCGTCAACGTAGTAAATTTCCATTACGTGACGAAGTGCTCTATCGCCGTTTTCATCAAGATAATCATCGGATGAAGGATCGTTAGATGCATAGGTTGAAAGAGTAATTGCTACGCCGGTTTGTTGTATCTTTGCAAAGTCGAAGCCTCCGCCGTTCAAGATGCCAATGATTTCTTCAAGGTTCAAGCTTGCGTCAATTTCAAAGAACAATGCTTCGTCAACAAGACCCAGGAACTCAATGAGCATGTTAAGCTCAATGTCACCGAGAAGACCACTTAATGCAGGTGAAAGGTCGATAGTATTTCTATCGCTGTTTTCTACGACTTCACTGTTGATAAATGCGTGTCCACCTAATTCGAGATATACGTTAGTGGGTAGACCATTGTCAGTCAAATAGAATTCTTCGTCAGGACGAGCTACAACGTAGTCGGAGCTGTCAAGTTCGGAGCTGTCAAGGGCAATCTTTAACTTGCTTAGACCAAGGTCGAGGTTAAAGATTTCCACACCGGTGGATAGTTCAAGATATAGACCGTTTTCATTTAGTCCAAGATCAAGAGAGGTGTCTTGAATTTCAATGGGTAATTCGGTGGAAAGAAGTACGGAAACGAGGCTTGCAATAGCATCTTTAGTTAGGTTAATAGCAACCTTATCGGAGTGAAGCATTACTTGAAGAGCAATTGCTTCGGGGTTGGATGCGTCTGCAAATTCTGCCACTCTATCAAGGTGCAAGAGGTTTGCGGGAGCTTCGTCTTTGTCTGCTTCGGTAGATCCGGTGAGCGTACCAATATCCTCGATTAGGCTTGTAACGTCATTTATACCAATATTAGGTATACCGAAGAAGCTTAGGTCGAGATATAGATTGTTATCCATTAGATAGATGCCCAAAATATCCCCTTCTGAGCCGGGTACTTTGCGATCGTACAATCTGATCATCAATTCACTTCCGGCAAGAATGGTGTTAATGGGATCGGCAGTTTCGCCACCATCTAGTCTAATGATGCCACCAAGGCTAATCTTACCTACGATTTCAAAACCAAGTTCGATGCTTATTTGAGAGGTATCAACCATCAAGCCTAAGCCGTCGATCAAGCCGGAAAGCATGCCGTTTAGGTAATCGTTGGTGTATTGTTCAATGGGCTTGTAAACGATGTCGCCGTATTCGTCTCTAACGGGAATCTTTTCACCATTCTCGTCTTCCAGATAGTTGCCGTTTTCGTCAACTTCGTAAACGGGAGTCTTGTCTACGGTTAGATCAAAGTGGCCTTCTAGACGCAAGCCAATAGAAAGTTCCTCTAAAAATTCAGGAATGCTCTTGAAGGATTGCAAATATCCTTGTTCTTCAATGTCAGAGTAGAGGTTAATCGTACCGGCTCGAAGAGCTAAGTCTTGCAATATGTTTATTTTGAGCTTAATAGCTTCAATTGATTTATCGCCATCGTCAAGAAGCGCTAGGTTAATTACCAAGTAGCCGTTTTCGGGGAATTTGGTATTTACTCCCTCTTCGTTTTCGCCAAAATCAAAGCCTAATGCTTGAATTCTAATATAAGCGTTAACGTCGGGCATCTTGATGGAAAGAGGATTGCCCATTTCGTCAACGGGAGCAAGTAACATAGTAAGTAGGCTGGAAAGAACGCTTGTTGCAACGTATACTGTTATCGTGTTTTCAAGAGCGTCTATCGTTACGTTGTCTAGTGCCATACCTAGTATTTGCATAATATCTAGGCCACCTTCGCCTTCGGGTGTTTCACCTTCCGTTCCTTCGCCACCGGTTACTTCACCTTCGGTGGTTTCACCATCGTTTAATGCTATGTTCAAAAGCATTTCGCCAAGCTCTTCACTACCAAGAATTACACCAGAAGCAATATATTCGCTCATTGCTAAATATTCGTAAACACCCAACTTAACGTCGTTTAGGAAGTTGGGGTCGGAAGTGTCGATAGTTATGGCATTTTGAGCACCGGTGCTCTCGTTGATGAGTAGACCGGCAACCATTTCTGCAATATTTAGACCTGCTAAAGTATCACGTAGACCTAGATTTTCGTATTTCAAACGAGGCATCTTGCCAAGCGTTGCAAAGCCCATGTTCTTTAGGCACTCTAGGTCGATATACATCGTATCGTCCTTTCCTTCGTAAATGACGCGAATGAAAGGAAGGTTGTTTGCTTTGTTATATATGGTGACTTTAAGCGCAGTTTGAGCCATGTCGATAAGGTCGATTTGCGCCTCTACTTTATAAGCAATCGTGGTGCTACCGCTATAATTTACGCCGATTGAAAGAAGTACGTTATCAACAAAAGTGCCGATTAGTCCACTTAGGTCAAGGCCGGTTTCCGTAGTTTCGTTTGCGCCTAGAGTTACGTCACCTTGTAGGAATACGTTATAGTTACGATTTATGTAAGAGTATTCACCTTCAAAGTTCTTGTAAATGGAGAGATCGACGTATTTACTACGTTTTTCGGCAGAATCCACCATTTCGTAGTTTTGCCATTCGGGCTCTTTCATATAAGTGAGCGTGTCAAGCTTTAGTCCCAAACGGAAATCGTCGGAAACGTCAACAACCAAGCCGAACGTATTCAAAGGATCTTTTTGGTTGAAGTGTAAGTTTACGTTCAATTCTTCACCGAGGGTGCCGTTAACAGGAGTAATCATACCAACTATGTCGGTAAGTTCTTCGTAGTTAAGGTCCATTTCGATGTTCCAATGGTTGGGTATAGGAGCGCCCGATGCATCGGTTACAACGTTGCCGTCGTGGTCGGTTAGATATTCTTCGATACCGGGAACTTCAATGTTCTTAAGAATAACGCCTACGAGAGCCATCACGTCAATACCGCCCCCGCCTTCGGTAGCTTCACCTTCGTTGAATAGTCCGCCAAGGACGTTGTTTGCTTGTGAAGCCGTTGCCGTTCTCTTGTAGTTAGGATCTAGGTACGGCGTTATGCCACCCAAAACGTCACCCAACAAGGAGTTGATATCCAAGCCGTGTAGCACGACGTTGGGCAATACTTGTCCACTATACGTCTTGAGTTCTTCAAAGTTTATGTACAAGCTCTTTTCGCTGTAGAACAACCTCATTAAGGGGGTGTCGTTAAAGTTTATGGTTATTTCTGCTTGCGTCCTTGCGCCGTCGATAAAGTCAAGTGCCAACTTAACGTCGAGTCCTAATTCGTAGCGAGCAGCATAGGGAAGATTAATCTTCATATCGCCAAGCGCACCAATGTTAAGATCAAGTGCATTGCCCAAAATCTTATTAATGGTGAGTTGTGCTTGGTCATCGTTTTCAAAGTATAGGCTTAGTCCAAGTCCGAGGTTACCTATGCCACCTTCTTGGTAAGTGTCCTTACGTCCTTGTTCGTTGAGGCCCAAGCCACCAAAGTTGATGTCTAGCTTCTTGTCAGATCCGTAAAGTAAGGGCCTTAGCTTAATGTCAACGGCAAATTCTTCTACGCGAGAATCTTCTTCCATGTCGCTAGGATCGGTATAGGCGTACTTTTCGCGAGCTTCGTCAACGTCGTTTCTCGTAACGATGTTAATTCTAATGCCCTTCATAACGTAATCTTCTTCTTCGAGGATGAGTCCGTCGGCATCCGTCTTGGTTACGTTTTCAAGTTCGGTAATTGCGCCCCAGTTAGCGTTCATTCTGGGCCAATCCTTTTCGCCCAATCTCTTGAAGTTAAATCCGGCAAATTGTAGTAGCAATGGGTCAAGGTCAATGTCAGCAGGCATGCCAAGAAGTCCCAAAATGCTCCAGAAACCGTCAAAGCTCAAGTTGATAGGTAGACCAAAGGTGTTAAGGTCAAGACCGGTTTGTAGAAGTTCTACGATGTCTTGTAGCTTCAAAGCATAAAGCACGTCTTTGCTTGCGTAGACGTCTTCTGCGACTTGATCGTAATAGGTTATTTGTCCGGTGCTACCAAACAGCAACATGCCAATCGTAGGCAATAGAGCACCAATAGAATCGTCAAGAGCGGGCATTCCCGTCTTGCCACCCGTCATAATACCGGCAATAAGTTTGTTTACGTCAACACCTGCACCCGACAATGCACCATACAACATGCTTCCCACTTCAGTCATGTTGAGTTCCGGCATATAATACTTTTGCGTGCCCACAACCACGTAAGTATAGCCACCAGCGTAGTAAATTGCGAAAACAGGAAGGTTGTTCGCATTACGAAGTTGGAAGAATAGTTCACTCTTCTTGTTATCGGTAAGGTGGAAGTTGCCCTTTAAATCCAGCGTAAACGCCGACGATTTATCGTACTTCTCCTTGCTGTCTAACCAGAAATGCTCGAACGAATATTCCATTGAGAGGTCGACTACGAACCACTCGGGATTGTCGGGTGATTGATAGAAGGAAGAGTAGTTCTCTACTGCTTGGGTAATTTGTTGCTTTGCTTTGTCGGCAGTAGTAGATTCTACCTTTGTAACCTCGGTTTCAATGGTAGTGTCGTCGCCACCGACTATAACGTTGCCATCATCGGCAAAATCATCATCGGGACGGGGCGAACATGCGAATAGTGCTGCAATTAAGGCTACTGCCAAAATTAACAACAGAATTTTGTGGGTGTAATTGCGTTTCATTGTGTTTCTCCTTGTGGGTGCTGGAGTGCATTTGCGCCGGTACGCGTGTGTTTTATAAAAAGAGGCAAGGAAACACTTCCCTGCTTGCCGTTATTTTACTAAACTGCTTAAAAAAAGTCAACCCCTTTATTTATAATATAAATACACGCGTTTTTAATGTCGTTCACTTCGTCTTCACACAACGCACACAAGTGCGCACAATAAATTGTGGTTTCTACCCAAAACAACCACAATATGTAGTTCCATATTCATCACTTGGTCAAAATAGTCGGCAAAACTGAATTTCTTGTGAACTTTAATTCTTTTACTATAATTTTACCCGTGCGCTTTGTCAGCGCGTATAAAAAAGAGCGAAACTCGTTCGCCCTTTTGAAAATACTCTTTACTTTTTGCAAAATCAAATGACCTTTAAATTAGTAAATCGTCCATAAATTTTTGGATTTTGGAAGCTATGAATTGCTTAACGTCAATGCTATCGTCCTCGATAAGGGGAGTTAAATCCATACCGTATGAAACGTGTTCTGCAACGTCTACGCCGTGAGAAGCGCTAAAGGTCGCGTTACCGGCTCTGCGCCCTATTGCAGCAGTACAATACTCCTTACCACCGGCTATTTGGCTTTCGTAAACGTCCAAAACGTCGCGCATTAGTTGCTCGTAGCCCGTTAAGTCGAAGAATACCTTTTCATTATCGTCCAGCCAGTCTAGGCACCTCCAAACCTCACAACCGTAAAGCTTCTTGGGACGAGCCTCTTTGGGCAATTCACGAAGAGCTTTAACACAGTTAACGGCAGTACCAACGTGGGTGGGATGCTTGTCGGCAAGATTGTGAATGTACATCGTTTCGGGCTTGTAGTTTAGAATGATTTCTTTAATATCGTTCTTAGGGTCAGCGTTGGCGCGATCCTTTAGCTCTGCGCTTGTATAGTTAAGCATAACGAGAGCAGAATATTCGCCTATCTCCGCAGCTTTAATTTGCTCAAGGCGTCTAACCTTCTTCATGTCATCGTCCGTCATGGTTGCGAACTTACCGCTTCTGGGACTTCCACTACCATCGGCACAAACAACGCCAACTACGCCATATTTGTCACTTTGGTATCCCTTAATGATTGCTTGGGGACACATAATCTCGATATCGTCTTGGTGAGCCGCAACTACCAATTCGGTATAAATTTGCTTTTTACCGCATACTACTTCTGCATTTTTATTGAGTTGCATATTCGTTCTCCTATGTTGGAATTTTATGATTTTTCTTCAAATTATAGACCGGCGGCCGTGAAGCTTTGACCTAGTCTTCTACTCATTTCGTCGGGTAAAACGATTTGCAAAGAAGAGCCCTCTTTTGCTATTATTTGTCTTGCTCTTTCAAGGAGTATTTCACCGCCCTTTCCACTGGCTACCCTACCAAGGAATATGGCTTTCTTAATTTGGTACAAACAGCCAAACCAAAGAAGAGTATATCCAAAATAATCACCCATGCGCTCGTAAAGTTCAATAGCCCTAGGATCGTCTGCGTTGGCAAGTGCTTGCACCACTTTGAGTTTTTCGGCCGGGCTAAGGTTCTCGTCAAGGTCAATGCCGGCTTCGGGAGCAAGTTTTATAACGCCGTCTTGAGAGTGGTACATTACTCCCACGCCACGATCTCCACTCCATTCATCAAGGGCAGAATCTTCGTTCGCATCAACCGGAACGAAGGCGAGCTCGTTCAAGCAACCACGTATTCTCATCTCTTTGTCAACGTAACCTGCAGCAAGAGAGGTTCCCATCGCAATACCCAAAATCTCGCCACCCTCCGTAAAGGCGCCGGCGAGTGCCGCAACGTCACCATCGTTAGCAACTTTTACTGGACAATTATATTTTTTTGCAAGGTTAATATAAATGGGGCGCACAAATTCATTTTGCTCTTTTTTGGATACCTTTCTAAATAAACTGGATACCCGAACTTCGTTGTCTACAACAATACCAGCAGTCGATACGCCTATTGCGTCAACCCTACCGCCCAGTGCGGAAAGGGCATTGTCTATGGAGTCCAAAATGCCTTCCAAATGGTAATTTGGATCGCTGTTTAACTTGGGAAACCATACCGTTTCTTTTTCATATACAACCTTTCCGTCTATGCAAGCAGTAACCTTTCTATCACTGCCACCGGCATCAAAGCCGATGCGATATCCACTGCCGTTTGCGCCGGAAGGTTCTGCCTTACAACCAGCACTAGGAAGCTCTTCCAGAGAAACCAAAACAAACTCCATAGGGCGAAGATATACGTCTTGCATAAAGTTATAATCAAATGCTCTTTCGCCATCGTTGGAATAGGCCTTTCTCAGCCCGTCGATTACGCCCTCTCCGCCGTAAAGGTAGAATTTGTAGCCACCGTAAGCCCAAATCATGGTCTTAACGAGCTTCTTTGCATAGCGTAAGTTTTCCTCTTCGTGACCATTTGCATAAAGAGCGGTTTCGTATCTTTCATACTCGCCGCCCCCTCTTTCCAGTACTAAAACGAAGGGCTTTGCCCCTTCTTCGTTTGCGCCCTTGAGAAAATCTTTTTGATAAAGATACATTGGATAATAATTCTTGTCTAACATTTTATCACCTATTTTACCGTCCAAAATTCTACGTGAGTAACGTTATCACCGGGTACTACTTTCTTAAAGGGAGAAAGGGTTTCCACTTCGTGGATGTGCTCGTTCGTGTAGGTTTCTACGTTGGAGCAATAGTCGGGGTATTCGTTAGGCTCTGCGTTAACCTCAACTTCTTTAATGAAGGTTGTGTTGCCATAGGTATATTCCGTGTGAATGGGCTTAAGATAGGTTCCCACTTTAAACGGACCCTTGCATACCTTGTTGGAAGTTAGGATAATTTTATCATTTTCCAGCTCGAAACGAGGGTCTTTCACGTCGTTATAGTGCCAAATTACCAGATTTCTGTTAGCCAAGTAACCGGTATCTTCCGTTGAAAGCGGTACAACCAATTTGCCACCGCACTTCATAACGGTGAGAGCCCATAAGCAAAGGTCTTTCGTCTTGTTACTTACGTTCGTAAGGCTCATTTTTACAGCAACCTTACCCTCGCCCACAAAGATAATTTCCAATTCGGGTTGCACGCCTCTTTCGCTCCAAACCGGAGGAGTAAACACGGCGCCGTTTTCTTTTAGCAAGTAGCTAACGGGATTGCAGTCGGGGTAATAGGTGGTTTCGTCTTCAGGGGAAATCCAAATACGATGTCCGCCGTAAATGTGCCAAACTTTGTCATCGCCGTATTCTTTTGACACGTCTTTATTAACGTTGTCGTCCACGTCTTCGTACATTAAAGATTCTTCCCCTACTTTGCCCATTTTAATAATTCTTGGGCCTACATCAAGGGTAACGGCAAGATATATCTTGCCGTCAGTCAATTCAAGCGTTCTGCCTAAAAAACAACTTCCAATTTTGCTTTCCATAATTAACTCCTAGAATAGTGGATATAAATCTTAGCTTCACCTTCGGGATTTACGTCGGTGGTACATCCTACGGATATGCCGGAAACCTTACCCACGCTGTTTTGGATTATTTCAATGATGGCTTCAAATCTTTCCTTATCGTTGCCACCGTTAGTATTAAAGTATTCCTCATCGATAACGAGGTCTAACCATAGATCGCCGGTTTGGCCAACCTTGTCAAACAAATATTTTTCTATGATGTATTGCAATTCTCCTACGGAGTTAATTGCATTGTCGAAGGTTTCAGAAATCTTAATAGTATATGCATATTCTAGCGATTCCATGTTCAAAGTGGGGTAAGAACCATAGGTGGAACGGCTGTCTTTTGCAACGATGGAGCCTACTGCAAAGTAATCTCTATTTAATACTTCTAGTTTTTGACCGTCGGAAGACTCAACTTTCTTACTGCTCCAAGTTGCGTCCACGACGTACCAACCATCCTCTAGGAGTACAATGTTCCAAGCGTGTGCTATGCCACTTGCGGTACCTACAACCTTAAAGTTGGGTATCCCTTCTGCTGCACACATCAATCCGTATGCCTTTGCAATACCATCACAAACTGCAACGTGATCTACGAATACGCCCTCAAGATAGAACGCGTTGTAAGCCTTAGCGTCACCTAGCGTATTAGCGCTGTCAGCCACCTTGTTATCGTAGGTTACGTTTAGTGACAACCACTCGTAAATAGCAAGTGCCTTTGCGTTAACACTCATGTCGTCACTGATGATAGAATTTAGTATCTTGCGAACTTCTGCCCATATGGTTTCCGCCCTACTTCCGGCAACGGGAACGGGTTTGTATCCCATTTCAACTGCAAGATATAGTTGGTCGGTAGTAGCGACTTCCATAGTTCTATTTAATGCGTCTATAGACAACGTGCCGGCTTGACCGCGTGGATTTTCTGCATAGTGGGTAATCGAGGTTGCTTCGCCGTAGATATATTCTCCGTCAACTTCGGGATCAAGTTCGGTCTTGATGGTGGGCTCGGTAATGGAGTTTACGTTGAGCATTATCTTGGTTTCACCACCGCCGAGAGTTGCGCTTACAACGTCTAGGCTCAAGCTTACGCTTTCGGTGTATGAATTCAAGACGCTACCAAACAACTTGACTGCGTCAATTTCTGAAGCGGTAGATTCGTTAGTGTCTAGTCCATCGTTTACAGGATATAGGTTTCTATCGAGGTCTTCCGTTGTGAAAGGTATGATGAGGTCAAGTTCATATTGGTATCTCGTATCTTCACTAGTAAGAACGGAGGGACGGAATACTATCAAGTAGTTTAGTAGCCTACCATACTCTTCCATATTTGCAATATATCTGTTCATTCCGGGAATGACGTCGTCAAAATATTCTACTCCGGCAGTTATGTCGCCACCATAGCTATACCAGTCTGACCATTCATCGTAATTTGAACCCTTTATTCTTATAGAATAACTATAATGCATCATGGTATCGCTATCATCTCTTGCCCTGCCGATTACGCTATCGATAATTTCATTTGGAATTCTAAACGAGTTGGCGCCAAAGTAACCGCTTTCCATGGTGAAATCCGGTAGAATGGTCTCGCCACTTTGTGCGGGTGTGTCATATCTATTTGCGATTTCGTCATAGAAGTCTTGGCCCAGTTTGATTTGTGCCGTATAGTTTTGTGCATAGGGTAGTGCATCCCAAATTACACTTGAGTACAATTCTTGATCAACGTGAGCACCGTCAAAGTATATACCTGTAATATCGTTAACGGGCTTCTTTTCACCAACGCTGACTTCAATATCATCACACCATACGCCACTATTCTTACCCTTTACAATGGCTTCTGCCCTAATAGTATAATTTCCGGCTTCTTTGAACTCATAGTTCAAGTCGTAATATACGGCGGAGCCGTCAATTAGAGTATAATGCTTATTGGGTGCAATAACGTCTTCCACAACGTCACCGTTGGGTTTGACGATTTCCCACTTATAACCTTCCGGTGGATATTGGTTTTCACCATAGGTGACCTTTACCATAATGTTGTCGCCAACGGCATAATCCTTTTGTTGCAAAACGTCACCGGACATGGATGACAATGGCGCATAAATTCTTATGGACTCGCTAATAAACGGCTCGGTGGTTTCAAAGTTGTTTGACAAAATTGCCCTAATGTGATATTCGCCAACCGGTAACGAGGTGGGAACGTAGGTTAAAACTTTACTGTCCTGAACGCCCGGTTCATTTATGGTTGTATTGTTAATATACCAAATGATATCGGGGTTGGGGTCGGTCAAAGGATCAAGCTGGCTCAAAACAAAGCTTATCCCTTCGGGATCGCCCGAAACCTGTCTTAACGTGGACGCGTCGGAAACCAGATCGAGTCTATAGCCCGTAATCATACTGGTGTAAACTACGTTTACCGTAACGTGGCTCTCTATTTGAGTATCGAATGCGCCCGACTTTGGAGTTTGTACCCAAATGGAACATTGCCCTATGCCAACGGGAGTAACGTAACCGTAAGCATCTACGGTTGCAACCTCTTTGTTTAGAGAGGTATAAATAAGATTTCTACCCGTGATTGCGTGTGCGGGATAGAATATGGGTTCCAGCTGTGCGCCGGCTCCGGCAATTTTAATATTGATGGTAGAAGGATTAAAGCTTATTCTTTCTACTGCAACGGTTTCTATGGTAACCTTAATTTCCAACGTTACGTCACTATCTTCCGCGCTGATAATACGTACGAAAATATCAATATTGTTACCCTCTTCGTCTTGCTTTAACTTGTGTGCCTTTAAAACACCACTTGCACTAACTTCAAGAAACTCCCTGTCGGTGTTGTCTTTCAAGCGATAGTAAACCTTTTGTGATGCGGTTTCTACCGGATAAACCAAAGGTTTAAGTTGATAGGTGCTGGGATCCCCTTCGGGAGCAAGGAAAACGTGGGTATCCTCAACTTGGATACGCTCTGCAGAGCCTTCCTTCTTCTCGCTCGTACACCCAAAAAGCGCCATGGTCGTTACAACCGTGACTACGACGAAAATTAAAATCATTATACGGGATTTTGCTTTCATATTACTCCGCCCGTGTGCTATATTACGCGAGCGCGGACTCACGCATACACATTAAAATAATACTATAATGCGCGCGCAATTGTCAATAGGAATTTTTTGACTTTATTTTATTGCATGCTTTTTATGATATTTTATCCATATGCTCGTAAAAAACATTGAAACCTTCGACTTTTCGTGATATAATGATTTTGTATGCAAAAGTATCAAGTTCCAAAATTAAGTAATCCCATTAGCGTAAGCGAGGCAAAGTGCAAAGAGGCCACCTCTCTTTCATTCATAGGTGATGCCGTACACACCCTTGCCGTAAGACAAAAGCTAATGGAAAACAGGGACGTCAAGACGGGTCTCTTGCATCGTCTTGCTTCTCGCGAAGTCAATGCAGAGGCCCAATCACACGCCCTAAAAAAGATTGAAAACTTGCTCACCGAAGACGAAACCGACGTCTACAAAAGATGCCGTAACGCCAAACAATCCACCATGGCAAAACACGCCAGCGCCGTGGACTACAAGATTGCTTCCGGCTTTGAAGGACTCGTTGGTTTTTTGTACCTTTCCGGCCAGTCTGAGCGCATCGAGGAACTTTTAACAATTGCCTATAATACCGAAGAATAGGTTGCAAAACCTAGAATTTGGGTTACCCAAATATACGCTAAAAGAAAAGGAACGAACATGATAATAGAAGGCAAAAACGCTGTTTACGAAGCCCTTAACTCCAACACAACAATAGAAAAACTTTGCATAGAAAAAGGCAACTTTGCAAAGGACCTTAATCGCATTATTGCTCTTGCTCGCGAAAAGGGAATTAAGGTCAGTTTCGAAAAAAGCGAAACCTTAGAAAAACTTTCCCCCTCCGGCCGTCATCAAGGCGTGTTGGCAACCACCACCGAGTACAACTACTTCGACCTTGACGAAGTTGTGGAAGAGTGCAAAGAAAAAGGTGAGGAAATGCTCTTCATCATCCTTGACGGAGTAGAAGATCCTCACAACCTAGGTGCCGTTATAAGGGTAGCCGACTGTGCAGGCGCAACGGCCGTTATAGTACCAAAGCATCGTGGCGTGGGCGTAACCGACACCGTAATTAAGGTTAGCGCAGGCGCATCCGCACACGTTAAGGTTATTAAGGTTACAAACGTAAACGATGCCATTCGCTTCCTAAAAGATCAGGGTGTTTTCGTTTTCGCAGCAGACATGGACGGCGAAGACATATATAGAACGAATCTAACGGGAAACATTGCTCTCGTCATTGGTGGCGAGGGTAGTGGCGTTCACACACTAACGAGAAAACTCGCCGACGGCATAGTTTCACTCCCCCTTTACGGCAAAGTGAATTCGCTAAACGCTTCCGTTGCCACCGGTATAGTTGTATACGAGGCATTAAGACAAAGACGTGGAAAGTAACAAATTGACAGAGGAAGTCGCCATAACCCTCGGCGACAACGAGCTCGTTAAGCATTCAAGACGTGGTAGCGAAGTTGCTATCACCACTTTGCTTACGCGCTACAAAGGTATGATACTAAAAGTGTCGCGCAAATACTTCATAGATCGCGGTATCGATAACGATGACTTGGTACAAGAGTCCACTCTCGCTTTCCTCAAAGCAATTCAACACCACGATCCCGACAAAGGAACCGCCTTTAGCACTTTTGCATACCAATGTATGTTCAATAGGTTGAAGGATATCTTAAAGTCACACCACTCTTTCAGCAACGAGATGTTCAACACCTCGCAATCTTTAACGGAATTAAGTGGTCAAGAAACGGAAAGAATTGCAAATGACGACGTTACCGATCCACTCACCCAAGCAATTCATAACGAGTCGGTAGAAAACATACTCAATATTGCTAAAGAAGAGCTTACGAAAAAACAATATGACGTCCTTATGCTTTTCCTCGACGGCTACTCGTATGCCGACATTCAAGCAAAGCTAGGTCTTGCAAACACCAAACAAGTTGATAACGCGTTGTCCGCCGCAAGGCGCACCCTTCGCGAGTTACTAAACGTATAACGGAGAAGATATGAAACTAGGAATTTTAGGATTGCCCAACGTAGGCAAGAGCACCCTTTTCAACGCCCTAACGGCAAACAAAGCAGAAGCTGCAAACTACCCCTTCTGCACCATAGAGCCCAACGTAGGTATCGTTCAAGTACCGGACGAAAGACTACCACGTCTAGCCTCTTTGTACAACTGCAAAAAGATTGTTTATACCACTATGGAATTCGTAGACATAGCAGGTCTTGTTAAGGGCGCGTCCAAAGGTGAAGGCCTTGGAAACAAGTTCCTTTCCCACGTCCGTGAAGCCGACGCTCTCATTCACGTGGTAAGATGTTTCGAAAACGAAAACATCACTCACGTCGATGGAAGCATCTCCCCTCTTCGCGACATAGAAACCATAGAATTGGAACTCATTCTTGCCGATTTAGATACCCTTTCTCGCCGTATTGATAGAACTAAGGCAACCATGAAAGGTGGCGATAAAAAGCTTATGCCAGAGCTTGAAGTACAACAAAAATTGTACTCCGCGTTGGAAGAAGGCAAGCCCGCGAGAAGCGTTAAGCTGACGAAAGAGGAGCAAGAAATTGCCGATGCTTTGTTCCTTTTAACCACCAAAAAGGTTATATATTGCGCGAACGTTGCAGAGGGTGAAGACGGCGACAACGAAATGGTTCAAGCCGTAAAGTCACACGCTGAAAAAGAGGGAAGCGAGGTTATAGTTCTCTGCGCACAAGTAGAGAGCGAGCTTGCCGTCCTACCCCCCGATGAAAGAGAAATTTTTATGGAAGAATTGGGTGTTACTTGCTCCGGTCTTGATCAACTAATTAAGTCCAGCTACAAGCTTCTTGGACTAATGAGTTTCCTTACGGCCGGCGAAAAAGAAACCCGTGCTTGGACCATAAAAATCGGCTCTAAAGCTCCCCAAGCTGCGGGAAAAATTCACAGCGACTTCGAACGTGGTTTCATACGTGCAGAAATAGTAGATTACGAAACGCTAATGGAATGTGGCTCCTTTAACGTTGCAAAAGAACGTGGTAAGGTACGTAGTGAAGGTAAAGATTACGTAATGCAAGAAGGCGACGTCGTTTTATTCCGCTTTAACGTTTAGTATGA
Source organism: Candidatus Stercoripulliclostridium sp. (assembly GCA_045577735.1). Taxonomy (GTDB): domain Bacteria; phylum Bacillota; class Clostridia; order Christensenellales; family DTU072; genus Stercoripulliclostridium_A. Next base: position 87,184 of record JAZNIY010000008.1, read on the forward strand.
CGATATTATCAAATCAAAAAGGAGCTTTAGCTCCTTTTTTTATTGCCTTTTCTAGGTTGCTTTCCTCGTCCTTTGCCCATTCCCCCTTTTCCTCACCCATATTTTTCATAAAACAAGGTACAAAAATTTAATATTACCACTTGAAATTCGCGCGCGAGTGATATATAATAGTTACAAGTATACCCACGCGTATGCACTATGCGTATGCGTATGTAAGGAGAATGATATGGCACAAGCACCGCTAACCACGTCAAAAATGTTTACAGCTAGCTGGACCGAACGCGACGAAGCCGTTCTCGTTGAACTCTTAAAACGCAAGATTAAAGAGCTCAAATACGACATGAGAGAGTGCGATTCACCCTATGCAAAAGCACAATTGCGCAACAAACGTGAAGAGTACAAAAGGCTTCTCGACAAAGTTGAACGTAGCGATTACGACCCCAATATTTTGGCAGCAGAATTAAAAACTCACAGCCAATATAACGCCGTTGAACGTAGCAAGAAGGAAAAGAAACTCGGCAGATATGCAGACGCATATTCCGACGTTAACTTCGACTTTGAATCCTACTTCAACAAGACCCGTTATTTTGGTGCTGCAGCTCCCATTATCTGCATCGTGCTTATATTGGCTTTCTTGGTTGTTTCTCTACTTCCAATGTTCCCCATCAGCAACGTGGATCTTGAAACCTTTGACTCATACCTCACCTTTGGTGACACAAGAATGTCCCTCTCTTCCGTTGCCTACATAAAGCTAGGCGAAGGCGAAATGGACTTCCAAGTCGCAAACAATGGTAAATGGCCCAAAGGTACTTGGATGTACGAAGAAGAAAGATTGGAAGAAGACGAACTATATATGGACGCCAACTTCGACACTCCCGACATGGTTTGGCTATATAAAGATTTGGGTATGACCTCCATTGATATCACCACCCTGGACCTTATTAAAGCCCTATTCCGTACTCCCATGTTCAGCGAACAACGTTTGGATGCCGTTGAAGACATGGAATTCATGGACCAAGGCGACCAAGCAAGTGGTTGGTACTACATTCGCTTTATGCGTAACCGTGCCGATGATATCACCATCGAAAAGGGCGAAGACGGCAAGTACGACACCGTTAAAATTGTTAAACACATTGCAACTTACGGCACCATCATTTTCTTTGTTGCAACCGTAATTCTTTGCATCGTTGAAATACTACTTAACGTTGGCAGATTGTTCAGCTATACCTCAAGGCGTCTACACGTTATACCCCTACTAATTCTCATATTTGCTCTCTTAACCATGATTTGCCCCGCATTCTTGGAGATAACCAGCGTGGAAGACGGCGCACTGAGCGATGCATTCAAGAACTACTTTACCACTTCTTGGGAAGACGTTCTAAATCTCCCCACGATTTCGGTAGCATTCAATATGTTCTACGTCATACTTCTCCTATTCCCTCTTGGCGCAATCATCGTTCCTCTTTGCTTCAAGAACCGTGAAGCTAAGACCATTGCATTCGTTCCCAAGGGCAACAAGAAGCACACCTATCAAGGTCAAGACAAACCCGTTAAGGCCGGTCAACCCGGAGATAGGAAAGCTCACAAGAGAACCAAGGGTAAGATTGCTAAAGCTGGCTCTAGAGCTCCTTCTACCCCCAGACTTCCCGCAAGATAAATCTTTGCAAAATAATGAAAGTTTTATGAGAGTGAAGGCAAATGCCTTCACTCTCGCATAAATAGTATTATGTTCGATCATCTTAAAAACGATATCGCCGTTGCTCTCGAAAAGGACCCTGCGGCAAAAAGCAAACTAGAAGTTTTATTAACGTATAGCGGTGTGAAAGCTCTTGCTTACTATCGCGTTGCGCACGCGCTTCATAAGCGCAAGTTCCGTTTGCTAGCAAGAATAATTTCCCAGCGCGCAAGGCGCCACACGGGTATAGAAATCCACCCCGGTGCAACAATTGGTGATAGGGTTTTCATCGACCACGGCGCAGGCGTTGTAATTGGTGAAACCACCGAAATTGGCGATAACGTAACCATCTACCAAGGCGTTACCCTAGGTGGCACGGGAAAAGACGTTGGCAAGCGTCACCCCACCATTGGCTCTAACGTCATGATTTCAGCAGGAGCAAAAGTCTTGGGTCCCGTAGTCATTGGTGATTACGTAAAGGTCGGTGCCGGTTCCGTCGTATTAAAAGACGTTCCACCGCACTCCACAATAGTTGGCGTCCCGGGAAGAATCGTACGTCAGTACGGCGAAAAAGTAAACGACCTCGACCAAAAACTCCCCGACCCCATTTTGGAAGAATTTGCACGCTTAAACAATCGCATAATCGCCCTTGAAGAAAAATTGGGCGTACAAGCTTGCAAATACTCAATATCTAACGAAATAACGGAAAATATATCAAAAAAGGATTAGAAATATGTTACGCTTCTATAACACTTTAACTAGACAAAAAGAAGAATTCAAACCAATAAACCCAAAGTTCGTCACAATGTATTCCTGTGGTCCTACGGTATATAATTATGCCCACATAGGCAACCTTCGTACCTACATTTTTATGGACCTTATTAGGCGCACTCTCAAGCTTTCCGGGTACAAAATTAAGGGCGTAATGAACATCACCGACGTTGGCCACCTAATGGCTGATAGCGACGATGGTGAAGACAAAATGGCAGTTGCTGCAAAAAAGCAAAACAAGACCCCTTGGGAAATTGCAGAATACTATTCCAAGATATTCTTTGAGGATCTTCAAAAGTTAAACATTGGTAAGCCCGAAATTATCGCCAAAGCAACCGAGCATATTGACGATATGATCAAATACGTTCAAAACCTAGAAAGCCATGGCTTCAGTTACGAAACCAGCGATGGTATCTACTTTGATATTGCAAAATTCCCAAATTATGGTTGCCTTTCCAGAGCCAACCTTGAGGACCAGCTTGCCGGCGCAAGAGTAGAAGTAAACGATGAAAAACGTCACCCTGCTGATTTCGCCCTTTGGAAAAAGGCCGATCCTCTACACATTATGCAATGGCAATCACCTTGGGGAATGGGTTATCCCGGCTGGCACATTGAATGTTCAGCTATGAGCCAAAAATATCTTGGCAAGACCTTTGATATTCACTCCGGTGGCGTTGACCACATTCCGATTCACCACGAAAACGAAATTGCACAAAACGAAGCTATTACCGGCGAAAAGAGCGTTAACTACTGGATACACGGTGAATTTATGCTGGTTGATAACGGCAAGATGAGTAAGAGCTTAGGCAACACCTACACGATTGCCCAACTTGAAGAAAGAGGATACAGCCCCCTCGACTTCCGTTTCTTCTGCCTAAACACCCACTACAGAAAGAAACTAAACTTTACCTTTGACGGACTAGACGCAGCAAAGGTAAGCCGTGAAAGACTAATGCAAGCACTCGCTTCTCACAAGGCTTCCTCCACCCCCACCAACCCCGACACTATTGCAAAATACAAGCAAGATTTCCATTCTGCAATAGAAGATGATATTAACGTTCCCCTTGCTCTTGGCATTCTCTTTACCGCAATTAAGGAACCCAAATCGAAAGATATTTACGAGCTTGCCTTGTACTTCGACAAGGAACTTGGACTCTCTCTCGACAAGCTTCCCGCTCTTAAAGAAGAAAGCGTGGACGTGCCCGAAGAGGTAATGGCTCTTGTAGAAAAGAGAAAGGAAGCAAAGAAGAACAAGGACTTTGCTCTTGCCGACAGTATTCGCGGTGAAATCCTCGCCCTTGGCTACAACGTTCTTGATACCAGAGAAGGCGTAAAGGTAACGCCCATTAAATAATGGTTAAGTGTCCCTACTGCGAAGTGAGCATATCGACCAGAACGGAAGTATGCCCACTTTGCCACAAAAACCTCATAGAGGCAGGAGTTGCCAAAGAAGAAATTAAAAAGACTCCTCTCGACTTCCCCAAAAGGGGCAAGCTTCCCGCACTAAGTGGAACGCTTTTTGATAAAGTATATTTGCTGTGCGCTCTTGCCGTCGTACTGGTTTGCATCGCGGTGGAACTCATTGTTTTTAACAAGATATTCATTAGTTGGCTTCTCCTTAGCATCATAGGATACTTTTACTTGTTCTTACGCATAACCATTCGTAGAGCAGACTTCTTCCCTCAAAAGGTACTTTTCCAAGCCATTTTACTTTCCATTGTTGCCATCTCTACAAGGCGCGTTATTCCCGAACCCGAAATCATTTTTGAAATCATCTTACCTTTTATTTTCCTTGTATCAATGATTATAATAGGTATTTTCTTCCTAATCCATTACAAAAAACCATCGCGCTATCTAATAAACCTTATCACCATAGCCCTACTGGGCTTCCTTCCCTTTGCAATAGATTTTGCTCTTGACATTCACGCCCACCCCCTATCGATCGCAACGGCATCACTAGGCGCAATCATAGTAGTAATGCTCTTTGTTTTCTATGCAAAGGTTATAATTAGTGAGTTAAAAAGGAATTTCCACGTTTAAATCGTATAAATATTTTCAAAAAGGTTATAAATACGAGTTGATAACCATATAATTTAACCTATAAGCAATAATAAAATAAATTAACCCCATTTTTTGGTTGACAAACCAAATTTATATTGCTATATTATATAGGCACTCTGACGCGGGGTAGAGCAGTTCGGTAGCTCGTCAGGCTCATAACCTGAAGGTCATGTGGTTCAAGTCCCATCCCCGCTACCAATACAAAAAGCACTTCACACGAAGTGCTTTTTTGTTATTGGTAAGCTGGGATTTGCTACACGTAGGGCCCTACTTCATATATTACACTTTTTAAGCCATCCTCAGCCCCAGCAAGACAAGAATGGCGGATGTGCCATCGTTCAAGGGTTCAACCGTTTTGTGGTTCGTTATCAAAAAGGAGTAATCGTGTCTCTTTATCGCATCAAAGAATTGAAAATGCTGTTATGCGGCTTTTGAATTTTTAGAAATACGGAACGGCTCTTAAACTGTTTTTTGGTGAAACATTGCTTTTTGGTGAAAAAATGTGATATAATTATGAAAAACATGGAGGTGATGATGAATGAAGAAAAACAAATTCCCATTTATTTTTATATTAACGTCTTTCCTGCTCCTTCTTGTAAATATTGCAATCATTATTGTTTTTAGTATCATTGAAATAGAAAACAGGTTTTACAGCGCCTTAAACGTCGCATCTTTATCTATTTCTTTTATAAGCTTTGTTGTTTCCAGTTTCTTTTCCTTTTCTGTTTATGCGCAAACAAAAAACCAAAACAAAATAAATGAAAGTTTACCGAAGAAAGATGATCAATATATAATCGCAAATTATTCTCTTTTCAACATTGAAAGAGAAGTCTCGTTTTTTTCCTTGACTGACGAAGAAAAGAGCATAATTCTTCAGGAGTCTAAATTTTTAACATCCGACATCGAACCAGATACTCAAAATATTACAAGGATGGTTTTTTTGCCTACCGACAGCGCAAACAAGCCAACGTATAAAGTGTTGATAAAATCTATTGCCTTCTTTTCTCCCGAGCATAAAAAAATATATGTTGCTAACACGAGCAAGAAAGTAGACGGACAATATTCTTCTAATATTTTACAAAGGGAATACAATTGTATTTGTGTTGATGTTTTAGCTGATTCCGAAACGATAGAAACATATTTTTCGCAAAGCAAATACTTAGAATTAAGTTTGGACATCATAAGTGTTTTCAACGTTAATATGAGTACAACGTTTTTTGTTTATTTAGATTCCGAGAAAGATGTGAGTCATAATCCTGACAAAGATAAAATTTCCGATCTCAGAACGTATATTATACATCACTCAAATTATATCATTGAGCACAAATCAATTGTAAAATAAAGTAAATGATTGCCCCGAACCGCATCAACCCGGGTGCCGTTCGGGGATTTTTCTATTCTCTTTCAAAGCGTAACCGTTATCTCGCTTACGGTTGCGGATGCGTTTTGCATAACCGTTTGCTTTAGCATTTCTTGAAGGAGGTCCAGCTCATTTTCGCAGTCGGAGATGTCCTCATCACCTTTTCGCACAAATCAATACAAAACATAATTGCATTGTTCCGATAAACGCAAAAATATTATTCCGCAACTATTGATATTGTTCCGCTAATGTGGTATAATGCTAAAAAAGAAGGAGGAAGATAAATTTATGTTTATGACCATAAAACAAGCTTCCGAAAAGTGGGGTATCTCGGATAGAAGAATTCGTGTACTTTGCTCCGAGGGCAAAATTCCGGGTGCATATCAAGACGGACGCTCTTGGAAAATCCCAAGCGATGCCGTAAAACCTGCCGACGGAAGATATAAATCAAGAGAAAGCATTCTTGCAAGAATCGAGCAGAAAAAGAAGGAGCTTGACGGCAGAAGACCCTTGACAGCGGGAGAGGTTGCAAGGCTCAACGAGGAATTCATCGTTGAATACACATATAATTCCAACGCCATTGAAGGCAACACGCTCACCCTGCGTGAAACAGCCCTTGTACTCCGAGGTCTTACGATAGACCAAAAACCGCTCAAAGACCATATGGAGGCGGTAGGTCACAAGGAAGCCTTTGACTACGTTTGTGAGCTGGTAAGGGAGAATATTCCGATCAGCGAAAGGATTATCAAGCAAATTCATTCTTTGGTTCTTGCAGACAAGAAAGATGACCGTGGTGTTTACCGTCGCGTTCCCGTTCGTATTATGGGGGCGTATCACGAACCGGTTCAGCCATATCTTATTGAACCCAAGATGGAGCAACTCATCCGTGAGTTTTTAGAAAGCGACGAAAATATTGTTACAAAGCTTGCAAGGTTTCATATTGAATTTGAGGGCATTCACCCGTTTATTGACGGTAACGGCAGAACCGGGCGCCTTTTGGTGAATTTGGAATTAATGAAAGCCGGCTACCCACCCATTGATATAAAGTTTACCGACCGTTTGGCTTATTACAACGCTTTCGATGAATACCACGTCAAGGGTAAACTTTCCACAATGGAAAACTTATTTGCCGGATACATTGAGGCGAGGCTTGACAGATATTTGAAAATGTTGGAAGGATAATTGTCTTTCAAAATACACCGCGCGCATACAAAACTATTAATTGTATCGGCTTAACGGTACTCTTCCAATACAAAAAGCACTTCACACGAAGTGCTTTTTTGTTATTGGTAAGCTGGGGTTTGGGATTGCGACACATAGGTTCCTACTTCATATATTACACTTTTTAAGCCTTCTCATCCAAAGCTGATACCATGGTGGAAAATCTATTCCACTTTCAGGTATAAACATAATTTCATTTATTAGTCCATAGAAGACAACTTTGAAATCTAAGTTTTCATCCGTGTTGTTTGTTAGTTTTTTGTACGTTTCAAAAAGATAATATACGCTACCCCACATGTTTACTAATGGATAAAGGCCATAAGCATAGTCTGCGTATATAGGTTGATACGGGTCTATAAAGCCGACCAGCTTAAAAGTCTTGGGTTCAACCATAATATTCATTATGTTTATATCGCCATGGCATAAAACGGCCTTTAATGGTTCGTTGTTAAGGGATTTGTACTTTTCAATAGCTTTGTTGATGAGTGCATAGTGCTTTTTGTTAAACTTGCCGTTTGCGTACAGCTTATTCATATATTCTATTGCTGGTTTTAACTTTAACTCCTCAAAGCACTCTGACCAAGTATCATACTTCTCATCGCCTAAATAACCAAATTTTTCATTGGTTGCATTTTCCCATCCCAAGATGCCGTTAACAACTTCTTTTGCTAGAGCTTGTTTCTTTGCTTGTGACTTAAAAATAAACTTTGGGTGTAAAAGATTTTGCCCTATTAAAAACTCCATAACTAGCAAGTCTTCGTTGTAATAATAAACCTCGGGCACCTTTACACACGTGTACTCGGCAAGTATTTTTAACGTTTTTGCCTCCGTTTCACTCAAATCTTTCCTTGAATAATTTTTAATGGCAACTACTCTACCATCATCAAGAGTCGCCTTAAAAACCTTTCCAAAGCTACCACCACCAAGATATTTAGTGCTGACAATCTTTGCGTTTAAGGCTTGAACAACTGCATCGTAATTGTATTGCATAGTTATTTCTCCTTTTCAGATTGAATAAAAAAGTTCTTGTGTTTTATAGTTTTAGTTTAATGCCAATACCTGTTCGGTTATATCATAATCGTGTCGCTTATATCATTTTAATGTTGTAGTCAACAAGAAAGTATGATAAAATAAGCTTATGGAAACCAATAAACTTGTAAGTATTAACATTTTACCTCCGACAAAGAACCCCATTTTTGAGCAACGCGAAACTTGCGTTACCCACACCCCTTATATGGTAGAAACTGCCTTCTACTCATTAGTTCAAGCCGGGGACGTAGAAAGGGTTAAAAACAGTATAGATAATTTTATAAAAGATGGTATTGTTATCGGTAGGCTTTCTAACGATTCCCTAAGACAAATACAATACTGGGCTGTTTGTTGCATCACCCTCGGCAATAGATATGCAATTCAAGGGGGCTTGGACGAAATGATCGCCTACAATTTGGCAGATTCCTTCATTATTCAAATAGATAAAATGACCAATCCAGAGGAAATCGTTGATTACCTTATAACGGTTTTCATAAAGCTAACGGAAATGGTAAAGAAGCATTCCCATCCCACTTACTCAAAAGAAATTCATGCTTGCATAAACTATATTGACCAACATCTTCACGAAAAAATAACGATTGAGCGCGTTGCTACCGCTATTGGATATAGTAAATCCTGGCTACCCCGAAAGTTCAAAACTGAAACCGGAACGGCCATAACCGACTATATAATGTCTAAAAAGATTGAAGAAGCAAAATCTTTATTGCGTAGCAACACCCCACAAAATATTGTCGCCTACTCGCTCGGTTTTTGCTCACAAACCCATTTTATTCAATGCTTCAAAAGATATTGTGGCATTACCCCCAATCAATTTGCGCATAAAATATAGAGTTGATACCTTTTATGATGTTTTGCTCTTCATAAAAAGGCAAGTCATTAGACTTGCCTTTTCCTTTTGTTTTGCCATCCATAAACTAAATTACTAGGAAAGTACAAGTTCCGGGAGCGAGTTTTATCGCGCCGGAAACCACTTCACCCTCTAGTGAAGGTAGGGTATCGTTTTCATCAACGACGAGCTCTTTGCCGTTTAAAAGTGCAGTTGTGCTACGCATCTTACCATTACCACTCAAAGTATAGCAAGTAGCCTCTTTAGGTATTTCAACGGTGGTGTATTCCTTTTTAGAGTTGTTGATTATGAGATAGGCGTAACCCTCTTTTCCGTCCTTACGGGAATGACAGAAGACGTGTGCGCCCTCGCGAACGGGCTCCTCGGAATCATACACCGTCGTACCCATCAATCTGTTCCAAAGAAGTATTGCATAGTAGTTTGGTCTGGGATCAAAAGTGCCGTGACGGAGCCAGCCATAGTCGGAAGATGCAAGCGTGTTATGGAACACGATACCATCAGTTATAGTAGCATAGGTACCAAGTTCGTTGAGAGTACGTAGCACGTCAACGTAGGTGGAAGCCCAAGTATCTCCGCCACCACCGGCGTCACCGGACTCCGTTACCCAAAGTTGTGCGCCGGGCATATATTTGTCACGAAGCTTTGCAGCTGCCTTAGCACAATAAGGAGCTGCGTCCAAGAACTTTTCCGAGTTTATCTTTTTCTCCGGCCAGTGAACAAGGCTTATACCGGCGGCAATACGCTCGGAAACACCATTGTAGTAATGGTAGCTGAACACCTCCATAGGCTCTTTTGCATCCTTAATAAAGGCTTCCGTGCCCATCTTTTTCATAAGGAGCTTGAGGGGGAACTTCTCAACGTTAAGTTTGCCCATTATACCACCACCAACAGAACAAGGACCAACGGTCAAACATTCGGGATAGTTTTCGTGAACCCACTTGTTAAAAATATCTTGGTCGCGTAAAAAGTGTTCTACGGTATAGCCCTTAGGCGCACCCGAACCTGACAAAAGGTTGGGCTCGTTCATAAACTCTGCAGCGTTGATTGGCACACCGTAATCACGGCTGAAATCAAATAGTAATTTTGCTTGACTAGGATTCCAAGGCTCCTCGGCAGAGTGAATACCTTGGCAGTTCGATACAGACACAAGTAGCTTTGCGCCCATTTCTTTAACAAAGTCAAGCACCCCTACCCATTGCTCTTTGGTTAGAAGATTTTGGAAGCCCTCGGGAGCTACTCCGTTTGCCTTGCCATCCAAATCATAGTATGTTTTGGTTGCCCAAGTGCCACTTACGCGTACCCAAACCGGGCCTATTTCCTTTGCAAACTTACGCAAGCGAGGGTTATATAAGTCAATAGGTGGATACACTTGCATCATAGAATCGGCATTCTTTATTCCTAACATTGCAAACTTGCCGTTACCTGCAATTTCTTCCGGGGTATACTCTTTCCAGAAAGTGCCACCCGTAACCTCGGTCATTTCTACGTTGTAGGAAACGAGTCTTTCATCAACCTTTCTTATTTCCTTTAAATTATCTAGCTTTAATTTGACGTTTTGTGCCATTTGCCTTTGCTCCTTGTCCTTAAATAGTGCGTGATTAAAACATCAGCTATTAAAAATTGTAACATATACGTCATCCCATTTCAATACCCAGCTTTATTGAAAAAATTATCACTCGTAAAAATCATAAAATTTAAGCCTCCGTTAGGAGGCTTTCTTTATTTTAAAATTTCGTAGGCGACCAAGTCAACCGTGCCCTGGTTGTTCGTGCCACATTGTGGCAACGTCGCGAAGTATTTCATGCCGGCCTTTTGCATAACTCTACCGGAATTAGGATTATTTTTATCGTGCAATGCAACAATTCGTTTGGCTTTAACCTCCGTAAAGAAGAACTCTATTATCCTCTTAAGAGCCTCGGCAACGTATCCTTTTCCCCAAAAATCGTATCCTATACAATAGCCCATGTCTATGCGTTCCTCTTCATTAAAAATGCGCACTCCGGAAATTGTGCCAATGGGCTCACCCAAGTCTTTAGGGACAATTGCCCAAAGGTAATGTTCTTCACTTGAATAATCTTCTACCCAAGCACGGAAAACCTGCTCCGTAACGGCGACGCTTTCGTGTGGTTGCCAGGTCAAAAAGCGTGTAACGCGTTCGTCGGTCACCCAGTTTTTAAATGCAGGCTCCACGTCGGTCATAGTTACTCTACGCAAAATTAAACGCTCAGTTTCTAAACGCACTGTTCCTTTATGTTCCATTACACCCTCCTTGTCTTGCTGTTCGTCAATTCCACCATAACCATCATTAAGGTAGCAAACCCTATTAAAACGAAAGGTGTAATTTGGAAGCTCGTTGCCGTTGCGACGTATCCAAAAATAACTTGGGTTACAAAGCCGATTGCATAAGCTCCACCCATATGATAGCCCGTAATATGCGTGCTCATTTCCTTGCCGAAACGCTGGGGCACCGCGTGGAGCGTAGCGGGGAAAATTGGACCACAGCCAACCCCTATTGCAACCATACCAAAGTAAAGAGTAAAGGTTGTCGGTATCGCTAAAGCAATAACGCCAACGAGCAAGACGCCGGCGCCACCTCGTATTAGATTTTTATCGTTTACTTTGAGGGACAGTATGCCGGAGAGGAACCTACCTATCATTATTCCACCATAATAAAGAGAGACCATTTGTGCAGCCTTGTCGGCACTAAGCCCCTTTGCATTAATTAGGTAGCTTGCACCCCAGGTTCCCATTAAAAATTCTACTGCACAATAGAAGCCGAGGCTTAGTACTGCAGTTATGACTCCGGGTGTCATGAAAATTCTTTTTAACGATATCTTTTCTCGTGTTTGGGATTCTTTTTCTTCGTTTTGGGCTTCCTTTTTGTCATATTTAAACCACAGAACAAGCGAAGCAAAAACTATTAGTGAAATGCCGAATTGAATGAATGAAATCGTCCTGTATCCGGCTTGCCAATCACCGTCTTTTAGGAATATGCTCATAATGAGTGGGCTTACCGTAACCCCAACTCCCCAAAAGCAATGTAGCCAATTCATATGTATGGCTTTGTAGTTTAGCGAAACAAAATTGTTTAGTCCCGTGTCTATTGCGCCGGCACCAAGCCCGGCTACAACAGAGCCAAGCATCATAACGTAAACGTTTGGGGCAAAGCTAATTATCAACATTCCAACAGCCGTCAAAACTACGGATACGGCAGTAACCAAGCCCGTGCCAAACTTTTTGATTAAGGGTCCGGCAAAGAAGCTAACGCCACCCGTGCATACGGCAATAATTACCGAGTATATGGAGCCAAAACTTTCTTCCAGCCCAAAGTCCAAGTGTGCAAGGGGCCACGCTACGCCAAAAAGGCTATCGGGTAGCCCTAGCGATATGAAAGTTATGTAGATAACAACAAGCAAAAGAATCACGCCTTTCATCTCCACTTTTAGTTTTGCCAAATGCTTCATAAGTGTAGCATTTCATTTTACGCCGTGTCAACAAAAAAGCTTTTTGACGGCATATTTTCATATATTGGTCAAATATATTCATATTTGCATCTCTTTTTAGCGCAAATACACACTTTTAAAAATTTTCTAATTTTTTTACTTAAAATGCGTTGAAATTTCGGCGTTATAGTGTATAATTTTTAAGTCATAAGTATCACTTATGAAAATCCAATTCTTAGGAGAACCATTATGGGACGCATGATAGGTACAGTTTCTCGCGGTGTTCGCGCACCAATCATAAGACAAGGTGACGATATCGTAGAAATCGTAACAAACTCCCTCCTTGAAGCAGCAAAAGAGGAAAACATCACCTTCCACGATCGCGACGTCGTTGCTATGACCGAAGCCATCGTTGCAAGAGCACAAGGCAACTACTGCACCGTTGACGATATTGCTACCGACGTCAAAACAAAGTTTGGTGGTGGCACCGTCGGCGTAATTTTCCCCATTCTTAGCCGTAACCGTTTTGCTATTTGCCTTCGTGGTATAGCAAAGGGCGCAAAGAAGGTTGTTATTATGCTCTCCTATCCCAGCGACGAAGTTGGCAACCACCTTATAAGCTACGATATGATAGACGAAAAAGGCGTTGACCCCTTTAAAGACGTGCTTGACCTTGCCACCTATAGAAATCTTTTCGGATACGTAAAGCATACTTTTACAGGCATGGACTACGTTGCATATTACAAAGAGCTTGTTGAAAATTGTGGCGCTGAATGTGAAATTATTTTTGCAAACAATCCTCGCGCTATTCTCGACTACACCAAGAACGTTATTACTTGCGACATCCACACGCGTGCACGCACCAAGAGAATTTTGAAAGCAAACGGTGGCGAAATCGTACTTGGCCTTGATGAAATTATGAACGCACCCGTCAACGGTTCCGGTTGCAACGAGCAATACGGTCTTCTTGGCTCCAACAAAGCAACCGAGGAAAGCATAAAACTCTTCCCTCGCGACTGCCAAAAGGTTGTTGATGCAATACAAGCAAAGCTAAAGGAAGCAACGGGCAAAACCATAGAAGTTATGGTATATGGTGACGGCGCTTTCAAAGATCCCGTTGGTAAGATTTGGGAATTAGCCGACCCCGTAGTTGCTCCCGCCTATACCAGTGGCCTTGAGGGTACTCCCAACGAACTAAAGTTAAAATACCTTGCAGACAATGAATTTGCTTCCCTTTCCGGCGAAGAATTAAAGCAAGCAATCAAGAATAAGATTTCCGAAAAGGATGACAACCTCTTTGGTAAAATGGCAAGTGAGGGCACCACTCCTCGTAGGCTAACCGATCTTATTGGTTCCCTATGCGACCTAACCTCCGGCTCCGGTGACAAGGGCACGCCCATAGTATTCATACAAGGTTACTTCGATAACTACACTGCTGAATAATAAACCCTCTACAAAAGCGCAAAACTTGCGCTTTTAATTTTATTAGGAACAGATATGAACAAAAAAGCAAGAACCATTGTTTCTATCATACTAAAACTTCTAATATTTATTAGCACAACGCTTGGCATACTAGGCTGTGTCGTGGGTGTCGACGGATTTATGGGTGGCAGTACGCTTATTCTATACTTCACCAACCAAAGCAACATTTGGATTGCACTAGTAGCCCTAATCCTTGCCATAATGCAAATTGTAAAACTCAAAAAGGGTACGGTTGGTTTTAGTAAAAGCGTCTATCTTGTTCAACAAGTGTTCACCGTGTCCATCTCTTTAACCTGTATAGTATACTGCTTCGTGCTGGTGCCCTCCTTTTTGGCCGTGGACTCCGACCTTTTTAATCCCTTTGCACTAACACAAATGCTTCTCCACGTGGTAACCCCGCTCCTTGCAATAATAGACTTCATCTTTAGTTGCCGTGGCGTAACCTTCAAGAAAGCGGACTGCCTATGGTCGGCAATACCACCCCTATACTACCTTGGTTTTTCAGCCGTAGGTTACGTGCTTAATTGGAATTTTGGAATGGGCAACAACTTCCCCCTACTTCTTCCTCAATTACGACTCTCCCGCCGGCATTTTCGGCTTCAGCGACGTTATGCCATACTTTATGGGCTCCTTCTACTGGATAATCCTTCTTGTTTTCCTAGTACTAGGAATGTCGCTTGCGTATTTAAAAATAGTAAACCGATTTAACAAGGTTAAATAAATCGTTAATTAAAAAGGCTCGCTATTGCGAGCCTTTATTTTCGTTTAATTTCAAATCAAAGCCTTACCGCTATGAAAAGCTTTCCCAACAACCCTTTCACCCACGCTTACGTAATCATGGGTGGGTGAAACGTAACTTATTAGGTGCATTTTGGAAATATCGGGCTTGCCACTTGAGTCAAGAATGCTTTCATCGCTAGAAACGTTTATTATGTCGCCAATAGTGATGCCGTCCTCGTTTACCTTATTAAGCTTACATTCAAGGGTGAGGGGAAGCTCGTTGATTATGGGTGCGTTTACGCACTCGCTAGGCGTAGTGGTAAATCCTGCTTTTGCCATTTTGTCTTTTGTCTTATTTCCACTGGCAATACCTACGTAATCGCAAGCAACTAAACTTTCTTCGTTTGCAAAACTAACTGTAAAAGCACCGCTTTCCAAAATATTCTTGTAGGTCTTGTGTCCTTCCGACAAACAAAGCATAATCAAATTATAGTCATATATTCCACCCCACGCGGCGTTCATTGCGTTTGGTTTGCCCTCTTTGTCATAGGTGCCAACGATTAACACAGGCATAGGAAAACACCAAGTTTGGGGTCCAAAATTCTTTCTCATGGTAAACTCCTTTGCTAAATTATTATTTTTATACCTCAAAGTGGAAGGTTTCTTCGTAGTTTTGACCAACGCACAAATTAACGCTTGCGTTCGTTGAATTATACACGGCGCTCCAAAGCGTTCTTACCGGCCAGCCTAGTTTATGATAGTAGTCAAGTTGCACCTTGGAAAGAAGCTCCATTGCCTCTTCTTCGGAGATAATTCCACCCTTTTCCGTCAAGGTGTTAACTATCCTTTCTTGCCTATCATAACCGGCTCCCCTCTTGGGTTCGGGGGCGCCTTTGGCAATAAAATGGTTTGTAACACTCAAAAACTTTTCGCTTCCCTTTTGGCTTTCGGGATAGAACAGCACCATTTCCCCGTTAAGATACTCTATTAGCACCGATTTACCACTTCTATCCGATACCACAAAATGGTAGGCGACACCACCTATATCATTCATATCGTAACGCTTGAATAGTTCTAGTGCCTCCTCTACCGTTTCGGCATAGTTCAAAACCATTCTTATTATAATTGAGGTGGAAATGGGTAGTTTTCCACTTTTTTGATGCACGGGAGGTGTTTTTAGTTCCAATACTGAAACGGCCAGTCCCTTTTCGTTAATGCCGTCCACGCAAAGATAGGGCGCAAGCAAGGTGCGCGCATAGAGTTTCCCCTCTTTGGGTCCCTTTTCCTTTCCCCATAGGAAGAAATTAGCATCGGTAAAGCCTATGCTTTTGTACCCTTTTTCGGGAGCATATCTAACAAGAACACAAGGTGCGTCTTTGTAGTCGAAGTTTCTACCCATAATGTACTCGCTCTTCCCGTTAAAGGCAGTAAATACTGAACATCCCGAGTGAAGCTCTTTTACGATTACGGGCTTCTTGGTCACCCTTTTTATTGCAAACGCCAGCATTTTACCAATGCTACCTGCCTTTCCCTTCTCTACCATTTCGTCAAGGAAAATATCGTGTGCACAGTCCAGGGTATATAAACTGGCGTTTATCTTCGTTAGTGACTGCATACTAGCAAGTTTCTTAGCTTCTTCGCTCTTGTTTTTCATGTTTTTTACCCCAATAATACGTCTAATAACAGCATTACGCAAAAGCCGAAAAGAAGGGCGTAGGTTGCACCTCTTTCTGCGCCGTGCGCGTGCGTTTCCGGAATCATTTCATCACTTACCACGTAAAGCATAGTGCCACCTGCAAAAGCCAAAGCAAAGGGTAAAATTGCCGTAGAAAGGCTGACTGCAAAGTAGCCTATTAACGTACCTATAACCTCAACCAAGCCCGTTAAAAGGGCAATAAACAAGGTCTTACCCTTGCTAACCCCGGCAGTCAACATGGGAGCAATTATAACCATGCCTTCGGGTATGTTTTGTAGTGCGATACCACCGGCAATAATAAGGGCTTGATTGACGTCACCGGAACCAAAGCCCACGCCCGCGGCAATGCCTTCGGGAAGGTTGTGTATACCTATTGCCATTACGAAAAGCAACACTCGGTTGAGATTGGTTTTGTGATGCTCCTCGATATCCGGCCCCACCATTTTGTGAAGGTGAGGTACGATTTTATCAATAAGGTTTAGGCATATTGCGCCGGCAAATATGCCACCGATGGTGAAAAGAAGTTTGAACTTTCCACCATACTCCAGCGAGGGAATTATTAATCCCACGACGGCAGCTGCAAGCATAACGCCGGCGGCAAAGGCTAATACGACGTCGGAAAACTTGTGCGACAAGTTCTTGAATGCAAAGCCTATGCCGGCGCCTATTAAGGTTGCGCCACCTACGCCCAGTGCTGTTAAAAGTACGATTTCCATATTATCCTAATCCTAATCTTCTTGTTGGCTATTGAGTATTTGCGTGGTATCCACGTCGGTGCTCTTACCTAGCGTGCTTGCAATTTCTTCCACCTCTTTCTTTCCTAAGTTATAAACGAGGAAGAAAGCTACCAGCATAATAACGGCACCTGCAAGCATAAGTCCCGCCGCCACCTTTACCATACTTCCCGATACCCCGGGTGCTTGTGCAGAAATGGGGTTTGCTTGGGGATTATATCCCACGGCCTCCATACAAAGCAACGGTAGAGAAAGAGCAACACCTTGTGAAATCTTACGGAAGAGTGAATACATTGCATATACGCTACCCTCTTCACGCACACCCGTGTTGACCTCTTGATAGTCGATGCAATCGTTCACCATTGCCCATACGAGTAGGTTAAATAGTCCACCACCTGCTTGTATTAGCGCAAGGGCTACGATATATATTGCAGAACCCGTGCCGTTTGCGGGAATGGGTACCACGAGGGCAACGAGGGCTCCTATTACGGAAAGCACGAGAGGAGCACCAACGGACAGGCGCGTGCCAAACTTTTTAACTATCTTGGAAGCAAAAGGTATGAGCACAACGAGTGGTAGATAACTAATAAAACTAGATATGGTTACCATAATACCGGCTTCGCCAAAGTGGGTTTGGAACAACCACTTGGTGGTTTGAGAGCTGGACATAAGGAAAACTATTTGGGCAAAGGAAGCAAGACATAGTCCAAGAAGAGGTCTATTCTTTAGGAAGCCCTTTAGCGTTCTCAAATAATTGATTTTTTCACGTTTTTCCTCTGGAACAGCCACTCTTTCCGTCGTGAGTTTAATGCAAAGCGTATAGGCTCCAAATGCTATTGCTCCCATAACGATACCCACCCAAATAAGGCGATTTCCAATTATATTATTGTTATCGTCGTAGATAATCATAGGTAGCAACATACAAAGCACGCCACCTATACCTGCGCCGATACTTCTCCAAGTGGAAAGTTGCGTTCTTTCTACGGCATCGCCGGTTATCGCACTACTTAGTGCGCCGTATGGTACGTTTAGAAGGGTATAACAAATATCCCACATAAGGTACGTAACGATACATACTGCAATTTTCACCCAAGTTGTAGCCTCCGGAATGGGGAGGAAAACAAGTGCTCCCGACACCACCAATCCCACGGAACCAATTTTTATCCAGGGCTTAAACTTGCTACTTCCCTTACCAATCTTTACGTTGTCCATAATGCCACCCATAATGGGATCGTTTATGCCGTCCCATATCTTGGTAAGGATGATTATGACGGCCCACGCGGCGGCGGGAATACCTATGTATTGGGTATAAAAATCGGCCATATAGCTGGAAATTAGGGCAAAACTCATATTACAACCAAAGTCGCCCATAGCATAGCCAATTTTATCGCGCCAACCGAATTTTGGTGTCTCTTTAGTAGACATATTTCTCTCCTCTTTAATTATGATAGATATGGTTTGAGTATACCGGACCAAATGACGAAGCCCTCGGCGTTAAGGTGTAGCCCGTCGTCGCTATACCTCTTGTCAAGGCTTCCCTCTTCCCCTAAAAGTGCAGGGTAGATATCAACGAAGGTTTGCCCTTCTGCTTCAGCTATTCCCTTTATTTTTGCATTAATACTTTGTATTTTAACGTTATTTGAAGTGGTGTCAACATCGGAATAACTCTCCATATCCTTGTTTTGAGGAATGATGGACATGCAATAAAGCTCCACGTTCGGAACACCCTTTTTTATCTCTTTAACTATTTTTGCGTAATTGTTAACAATATAATCTTCGCTCTTGCCACCATTTACGTCATTGGTGCCTATCATTAGCACCACCTTGCTTGGCATTAGGTCAAATATGGAAACTTGCAGTCTGTCCAACACGCCCGCCGTCGTATCTCCACCTATCCCCCTGTTGTAACAAGCAAGAGGAAGGTCCAAATAGTAATCGTCAAGAGGACACGAATCGGTTATGGAGTCACCTATAAAAATAATTTGTCCCTTGGAAAGATTATAGTTTTGTATGCCGTAAGACTCGCACTTGTTGTCATAATAAACCTTGAAAAAGTTTTCTTCCTCTTCCTTTGGCTCTATTCCCAACGCGAGCCCAACAACGATGACTGCAATTACGAGAACTGCAATCACGCTCAAATATATAGCATCTTTTTTACCAAGTTTAGTTTTCATTTTTCCATTCCTATCTCGTTCATTTCGTACTGTTATATACTTCTATTCCAAGTATTTTTATGATTATGCCTTCGATATACATATTGGGAGCATCGAGGTCGGGATTTAATTGGTGAAGGTCGTAAACGGAATAGAGTACAGCCGTATATACCACCGTCCCTCCGTCTTTAAGTTGCCCGCGAACGGGTATTAGCATAAGGACGAGTATTAAAATTACGAATAGGATTAATAACTTTTTCATATTACCACCTCGGAGAAGTTTTTCTTTCTACCCTATCATATTTTTATTGTACCACACCTTATGCGTGCGCGCAAGATAGAAAAAGCACTCTACTGAGTGCTTCAAATCGTTAAAAAGTTAGGTTACTACTATCGTCAATATCGTGATTTGTTTCTTTTAAGAGTTTGATATATTCGCTTAGACACCGTGGATCGTTACCATCTATGTATTGATATACTTTTATGACATCGTTTTGAATAATGCCTAGCTCTTTAAAAAGCTTAACGCAGTCTTCGGGAGAAGCTATTTCACGGTCGTCCAAAAAGAAAGATTTGCTAAGAACGTTTCCCTTTCTATCGTGCTCAAACCTTATGGTAAAAAGGTAATTTATTCCCTCTTGTGATCTCACCAAAATCTCGTCTATCATATTGGCGTTAGTGAGCCAATAAACAAAATCGTCCAGCGTTAAATCCATGGGATCATATTTGAACTTATAACGGTTTTCCTTTATCGCCTTTGCTGTTTTATTGTCACTAACGGCAATTAGGCGCCCGAAAAAGGCAAAAAGCATAATCCAAATTAAGAAAAATGGAATGGCTATCAGTTTTCTAAAGGGGGAACTCACGGGAATAAGGCACATTAGTCCCAGCGCCACGGCCGGTAAACTTATGCCAATAAGAAAATTGACTATAACCGTTCCGTATTTTGTAGCATCCGTGCGTGCTCCAAATAATTCTTTTATGAATTTCTTTACTTTTTCCATATTTCTTCTTTCTTTATCCCAAACATTACCTCTACTTACTACAATTGTATTGTAGCATAGAGTAAAACCAAAATCAATACTGAACAATATTCAGCCCTTACTATAGCGTAAACGGGCCTATAATTGCCCCAACGCACCCAAATTGATATGTTCTTTACCACTTCGTTTTGCTTGCTCTAACGCTTGATATGCGCCGCCAAGTGGGACAGTGTTGAACCGCAAAAACGTTCAATGCTGTCTTTTCTTTTAGATATATTTAAAGTCCTAATAGAATCGCAAAAAGCTCTATTAGGTCTTTATCTTTTAATTCTCACTGATATTATATACATAACTGCATTGCTTGTTTGTCTCGTTCATGTTATAATCAATTTAATAGTTAATGCTACATAGGTATATGAATATGAATGTAATCGACCATTATGATTTGTTAATTGAAGAAAACAATGACCCTTTCAACGACCCACCAGCACTACAAGAATATATGAACCAATGGGATGGTGCGTTGTTTTTAAAATCCTTAAACCTTACAGCAAGCAAGAGTGTTCTTGAAATTGGTGTTGGAACTGGTCGAATAGCCGTTAAAGTTGCACCTCATTGCAAACGTTTGGTTGGGGTAGATATATCGCCTAAAACCATTGAACGAGCCAAAGAAAACTTAAAAGATTATTCTAATATTTCTTTTGTTTGTGCTGATTTCAACACACACCAGTTCAATGAAACCTTTGACATTATCTATTCATCTCTTACTATGATGCATTTTGAGAATAAGCAACAAGTCATATCCAAGGTAGATACTTTATTAGATAAAGGTGGCGTCTTCTGTTTATCCATTGATAAAAATCAAAGTGACTATATAGATATGGGCACTCGTAAAATTAAAGTCTACCCAGATACCCTCGATAATATAAAATCTCTACTTGTTGCCTCGTCTATGACTGTTACAAACATATATGAAACCGACAATGCATATATCATCGTAAGCAAAAAATAACTGATGCGAAACTTGGAGAAATTAAGATGTTAAAAATAAGACCATATAAGCCGACTGATGCCGAAACAATACTTTCTTGGTGTCGCGATGCAAAATCTTTCTATCAATGGTCGGCTGGAATACTTGGTAAATTTCCAATTACACCAAACGAATTCAAGTTTGTTGAATCCTTAATACCTTTTACTGCCTTTGACGAAACAGGTATTGTAGGTTTTTTCACATTGAGACAGCCCCAAGACTCAACAAACGAACTCCGTTTTGGCTTTGTTATTATTGACCCCACTTTACGTGGAAAAGGTTATGGCAAATCTATGCTTCAGTTAGGATTAAAACTTGTTTTTGAAACCTATGGTGCAAAACGAGCCTCTTTAGGCGTGTTCGAAAACAATCTTCCAGCCTATCACTGTTATAAAGCTGTTGGTTTTAAAGATGTGGCTCTTGAAAAAACAGAAACTTACAACGTCTTGGAAGAAGAATGGAAGTGTAAAGAATTAATAAAAGAAAGATTTTCGTAAATATGAAGCTGCGTCTTTCTACAAAAACCACAAAATATGGATTTTAATTAAGAATATTAAAAAATCACCACAATATATTGTGTAGAATCTATTGACATATTTAAATATCTCGTTATAATAATAAGTGTGTGGAAACCAACTATCAATGTTGCATTTCAACAAGAAATTCCTCACCCGTTTTTCTTGGATGAGAGTTGATGGTTATATATAGACGGTTGCCTTTCAAACATCCTGCAAAAGCAGAATCAAGAAGGGTGATATGTATCGCTTCTGCAGGAAATCTTTTCCGGCAAGGGGGTGATTGCATATGATTTTTAATATCATAGAAGCCGCATGTAGTATCGTTTTTGCTATTGCGACTATCATAACTTTGATTTATGGTATAAAAAGATAAACCGTCTGTAGCAGAGACGGTTTATCTTTATGATAACATCATAATTTGTTTACATCTATGGCAACCATCTTTATGGTTTCCACACACTTATTATAATAGTACTATTTTTTAGTTGTCAATATCTTTTATATTTTTTTATATTTTTATTCCTTAAATTATGATTTTTAGAATCATCATACTACAATTTGATTATACTTATTATGGAAAATTGCATCTGTATCTTCATTTTCTTTTATATTTTTCAACAACTCAATAATATCTGCGTCGGTTAAGTGTATAATAAAGCCTCTTCCATCTTTAACAGTATCCCTTTCTCTTTCAATAAATTTTTCTTCATCATTTAATTGTCTACAACATATGATCCCAAATTTGCCCCTATTGGCCGAAAATCTTCCAGCCATTTGGTCTAATTCAGGATTCGCTATATCTTTGGTATAATTTTTACATTCAATCATTATATTTGCACATGGAACATTATAATCCGTACCAAGAAGGTAAAAAAAACCTTTTTGTGCAATATTGCAAAATTTAATATCTATTCTTTTTCGACCATCATGTATCTCTGCTTCTAATTCTGGATGAGCCGCCTGCGGATATAATACCAATTCCAAAATTCCGCTGATCAAATGATGATATTTTGTAGCGCCATCTACCCCATAAGGAATTGATTTTAGTTCGTCCATTATTTTTTCAATAATATCTTTATATTCGTCTTTGTTAATTTCCACCCCATCAGAAATTCTATTTATAGTCTCAGCTCTAAATTTTCTATATACATCTGGATTATCACGAGAAAAATTAGCAAGCCAATTCTTCGTTATTCTTTCTCCTCTACTGGTTATTGCCTTGACAATATCCTTTTTACAAACCCACTTTTTAGCAATGGTGCCATCTTTATTATACCTTTTTCTAACAAGAACAGTATCTTCATCTATGTTTTTTTGTTGTAAGTACTCTAAAACAAACATTCGAAAATAATAATCTGCACTATAGTATTTTGAACTCGAAACTATATTTTTAGGAAAAAGAAGATAGGTTTTGTCTTCCAGTATTAACATTTCCTCATAGCCTTTTTCCCATAACGAAGTTTGATTGTTCCAATAATAACCAGTCTCGGATTGTTCTGTTTGAACACCTAATAATTGACATTGCCTTTGCGTATATTTAATAAGTGGATATTTTATAATATTGGCTATCATATCTGATAATTTATCTTTATCTACTCCTTCAACAAACAAACGTACATCTTCTATTTCTCTAGCAACACCATTTTTAAAAGCATCACTATTTTTGATTGCATTAAAAATAGCGATAGAATTATTTTTTCCTACTCCTCTTCCGCGAGGCCTACCACGACTCATACCTAGACAAATTTCATTAACTTCTCCTAAATGAGAAAAAAGTTCTAATGCCTCTTCTTCTTTATTCGCAAGTAAAAATAAAAATCTATTAAAAAATGTTCTAATATAGCTACGACACTCACACAAAAAAGTATCTTCTTGTTTAGATATATAGTAAGGATCCAAAAATTTGAAAGTGTCTTTTCCTATAGTATAATCATAAAAATCAAGCTCTAGCACTGATTTATTTAATCCCATTTTACTGCTAATTTTCATTTTTTCAAAGCTCCTCCTTGTCCCTTACGCCGTTTATAGCATCTTATATCATTCCTCTATCATAATCAGTTTGGTTTTAAATACTTTCTTCTTGGTCCAATCGTACCTTTTGCCTTTTTGACGTCCATCCATAGAACAATCATTCCAAGTGGAAAGTTTAGAAAGGCATTGTTTGATGAAACCTTGCTTATAAATTTCTTGACACTTTTGAGTGTTGTTGAAATTGTAGCCCGATAGTTCAACGTCTTTTCCTTCTAAAAGAGCTTGCCTTACCTCGTAAACATCTAAAAGCTCTCCGTTATGCTTAAAAACAACGTTAAACGATGGATCTAACATAATCCACTTATTTTGCTCTTTATAGTAAAATCGTACTGTAAAATGATTGTCAACGTCTCTCGCGCTACGCATACAAAGTGGATATGCTTTTAGTCCCAAAGAAATAAGCATATCGGTTAATATAATGGCTTTTTCTCTACAGCAAATAGCCCTTTGGAATCCTTTATCAAAAGAGTAATCTAAAATAGCCAAGCTATCGTCCGGATTCCAAGCTTTGCTTGCTCCATTGTAGCAAGTGTGATTGGTGAGCCATTGCATTAGATTTTGGGCTTTTGAAAAGCTATCGCCATCGCCTGCTACTTCATCAAGATTATATTTCTCTCTCAACTCAAAGTGTAACGAACACGGGGTAAACAAGTTTTCAACTGTCGTAGTGGACAACGTTTCATCATCGCAAACCACAAGTGGCGCAAAGTCACTCGCATCCATTTTTTCTACAAACTTAAGATAGTTGTCCCACTTTTGTAATTTTAATATTTTAATTAAACGGAAAATTTGCATATTCTTACCTTTTATTTGTTTCCAACAAATCTTCTATGTTGCAACCTAAAACTTTTGCGATTTCAAATAGTTTTATTGCCGGAGCCATATTAATATCTAATTGTCTTTGTTCATAAAGCTGAATAGATCTCAAAGATACTCCACTATAATGTGCCAAAGCCTTTTGTGACAATTTTGCTGTTTTTCTATATCTTGATAAATTGGTTTCCTTTTGATAAACAATATCATTTGCAACTTCGACAAACTTATTTAGGCTTGCTTCATGCAAAGGATTATACATTGCAATTATTCTCGAAGGTGGCAATTTGTTGCCGATTTGCTCAAAGCTTAATCCAGTATACCATTGATAATAAGCGAGTACGAAGCCACACCAATATTCTGGAGACCTTCCATAAGCATGTGGTTTAATAGGCGCCATTTCCCCTCTTGTTACTTCATTAAAAAGCGCATGAGCCGGCATATTAACATATCGTGGATTTCCTCTACCAAATTGATACGCAACACCACTCATAATAAAATGCTCAAAAAACACGTCTGCTTGTCTCTCGTCAGGAAGATAACTAAAGGTTTCAGCAAGCGTTTGCATTGCATCATCTACGTATATTTCGTTGTATGCGTGGATCATCGTTTTTTACCTCTTGTCTTATAATATCCATGATAAACAAATCGTCTTTGTCAACCTTAGCATTTCGAGTTGCATTGAAATAATCTTCTTTTGCTTTTAGGTTTCTTGCAACTCTCTTTGTATAATAAATCTCGTTTTGCGCTATCGTGTGATTAACATACGTCAAATGCTCGAAAGCTCTTTCTGAATGCAATACTACTTGTAATCCTAGCTGACCAAGCTCCATTGCCTTTGATAATTGTGAAACCGTAATGGCGTTTTTAACAAAATCTCTTGCAAAAGAAAAATAAGAGTCGTCAGCCCTATAGCCAATGATGATATCTATATCGGTTAAATCAACGGAGAAGTTGTTAATTATATATTCTCTTGTTTGCTCATCATTGGGATTTAATCCTTCTGGAATTCTGTGTTTCAACAATAACGCAATCCAATTCAAAATATTGTACCTGTCTTCTGACAAATCCAAAATATTAAGCCCATCTAAATCCAACAAATACTCATTAGCATAACCGTCATTATTGTCTGGGCACGCCCACTCGTTGGCAAGTTCTATTTCTTTTGTGCAGTAAAAACCATAGCCATAGTCATTGGTTTCTTTTCCGCCTCTATATATTGGATTTTCTATTATGTCTTTAGAACCATGATATAATCTCATTTTATTTTCCATATATATTATCTCCTTGTTTAATCAAATTATATCACTATACTGATACTTGTGTCAACATCGCGCTAAATATTTTTTATAAAAACTATCAGTATACTGATACTTCTATTGTATGTTTTTTGCTTTTAAAAATTGTCAAGCACGTAAAAACTTGAGATGTTAATAGAGATTTTTCAAAATTTCATTAGAAATTTTTGTGGTTTTTTGGTATAATTGAGGAGTAGAAATGCTACCACGAGAGCGATGTAGCCTAATCATATCTACGGCAGTTGGGCATGATTAAACCACGCGTTTCGCTCGGTCCTCTCTGAAAAAATCAGACGTTGTTTTTCTGCCCGATTTACATCGTCAAAGGAGGTCAATGCTATGAAGCGCGTATTATCCGGCTGTGTTCTTCAAACCCTTGTATTTTTACAAAGAGACGATTGCGCACTCAATAAGGAAGAGCAACTCGCACTCAACAAAGAAGAAGTTGTAAAATACAAGAGAGAACTTGAAAAGAACGGTACTCGTTACCAAATCCTCGCCGTTGATGAGCAAGAGGACTCCTCTATTGTTGTTCACGTTAGAAAACATTTGAACGCAAATACCGACGTCAGCGAATATTTTAACTGAGGTATTAGCCGTCCTATTTAGGGACGGCTTTCTATTAAACAAGAAAATATATGATTAATTTTATTAAAAACGATATAAATCTAAAAATTATAATAAAAGCACTCCACCGGGAGTGCTTAATACTATTTTCTCTTTAGTGCTGAAACGTATCTTTGTAAAACGATATCGTAGGTTAAAAAGTCGTTTCCCGATTCCATAACTTGTTGAAGAATGCTTGCATCTTCTTTGGAAATATATCCTAAAGATTGGTTTTCAACATCAGCTGGCTCCAAGTCCAAGTATTCTTCTTCCGGTAGCACCTTTTCGCCATTAAGATGCATGTAAAAATCCATGTAGCTGAGTTCCTCTCCGTTTGGTCCGGAATAAACTAGTGACATTATCATTCCCCAAAAACGCCAACTTGCCCTAAAGCAAGTGCCGTCGGAAAACACTGGCACACCCGTCGTTTCCGTTTGATGGTCTTGCCCGGTAAAAACGTAATCGTGTTCGCTTATCTCCCTTGCAATCAGCTTAACGACTTCCATTAATTCTTCCCCACTATATGCTCTGGTGGGATAATCACAATCAAAATCGGTCCATCCTACTATTCTTAAGTTTTCCACAACTTTCTCCATTTTCATTGATACTAATAATATAATACAAAAAGCCAAACAATACAAGGCTTATTTTTTGTTACTACGCCATTGGCAAGCATACACACATATAATGCCGAAGGCGGGGGCGCGAAAGAATGTCTCGCTCATAAAAAGATAGTATATGATATAAAAACACGTTACGAGCAATATCGGCGATACGCACACGAACACAAAGTGTTCGCTTTCGCCAGGTTTTTGCCCAAGCAAAATGCCAAGCAATTGGCTATAATGTGAGCAATGCGAACTATCATTCGAACAAAGTGAGTCCATGCAAAAACTAATGCACCCTGTTTGCTAAAGCAAACGGGATGCTCCCCGTCGTAGGTACAAAAAAAGAAACACGCGAGATTGCGTGTTTCATTTTTTGGTGCCGAAGGCGGGACTTGAACCCGCACGAGGTCATCCCTCAACGGATTTTGAGTCCGTCGCGTCTGCCATTCCACCACTTCGGCTTAAGTGCTAAATTATATTAGCATATTTAATGGCGCTTTGCAATACTTTTTATTCGTTTTTCCGTAAATTTTCTTTGTTGACCTTGTCGATTTTATTAGGTATAATATTTGTATCTTAATTTGGAGCGTTTGTTATGTGGACAATTATAGGTAGTATTTTAGGCGCACTTGCTTTTTTGGTTGTTCTTGCCTTTGCCGGATTCGGATTTGGCTTTTATAGCCTTATTGTTAACCCCAAAAATGGTTTGGAAAGCAAATCGGAAGAGGAATATACCGACTATGACAAGGCTGTGAAAAAGGGTGAGGCCGTTCTTCGCGCTATGCCCAACGAACCTGTAGAGGTGGTAACCCACGACAATTTAACTCTCCGTGGCAATTTTATACGCGCCAATGGAGATAGCAAGATAAGCATACTTTGTTTGCACGGATACACCTCGAACGGATATGCTGAGTTTGCCGAAAAGGCACAAGATTATCTAAAAAAGGGCTGGAACGTGCTACTTGTAAACCATCGCAACCACGGACCGAGTGATGGAAAATACGTTGGCTTTGCAACCCTAGATCGCATAGATGCCCTACTATGGCTCAAAGAGTTGGAACGTTTAGTTCCGGATGGTATCATTTTCATTACCGGTGTTTCTATGGGTGGAGCAACTGCTATGCAAACTGCAAACTTGGATTTACCCTCCTCCGTAAAGGGAATAATAGAGGATTGTGGTTTTACTACCTGTCGCGAAGAATTTTTATGGAGAGCCAGAACGGTTGTCAAGAAAGCCCCTGCTTGGGCAATGGAAGGAATAGGCTTGTATATGAAAATCTTTGCCGGCTACGGCTTGGACGATAGCTCTTCCATTACGGCTTGCAAGGAAGCCAAGGTTCCCATGATGTTCATACACGGCAACGCCGACGAGGTCGTTCCCGTAGAGATGGCATACGAATGTTACGAAGCTTGCACTACCGACAAAGAACTTGTAATAGTAGATGGATGTCCCCATGCACGCGCCCACTACCACGCAAGAGAACAATATATGGATGCTGTAACTCGTTTCATTGAAAAACACAAATAGTGATAGGTACCAAAATCATTGACATTTTAGTGGTATTATGATAGATTTAATACCGCACCGAGGTGTAGCGCAGTTTGGTAGCGCGCTTGGTTCGGGACCAAGAGGTCGTGGGTTCAAATCCCGTCACCTCGACCAATAAAAAGGCAGGCAATCACGCCTGCTTTTTTATTGGTCGATGCGATGGAATAGTACACCCGTTTGCTTTAGCAAATTGGGTGCATTAGTTTTTGCATTGACTCACTTTGTTCGAATGATAGTTCACATTGCTCACATTATAGCCAATTGCTTGGCATTTTGCTTGGGCAAAAACCTAGCGAAAGCAAACACTTTGTGTTTGTGTATATTTTACTAATATCGTTATGTGCGTGCTATCCCGTCAACACTTGCTTAACCTAGAAACGAAGCTCGTTACGAGCGCTTCACTGCCGTCTTCGGTTGCCCCTATCTCAAAACTTCAAACACTATTGCTTTTTTATTAAAGAATGCTATAATATATTTAATAGTACGAATAAATAATGATTATTTTTATCATAGGGGAAACTGAAAATGAAAAACAAACCCAAGCGGTCTAAAGCGGACGTTGCCTCAATCCTTAGATTGGTTGTTTTGGGCACAATCGGTTTAGGATTGAGCGTTTTGTTCCTTTGGTTGTACTCTAATTTTAATAATACTATTGTTACTATAATTACTGCTATTTTATCCCCAACATATATGGTTGGGTGTGTCGTTTTTATTAATAAAAAAGAGTCCATCTACCAAAGCACTCTTAAGGCATCTGTTGCTTTTCCTCTAGGTTATATCACCATCGTTTTTACTTTATTATTTGCCCTCTTTTTCGACGTGATTAAAGAAAACACTATAATGCTTCTAGACTGCTTCCTTTGGTCAATATACACCATGCCTGCATTTATAGTTATTATGGTAATTGTCTTTTTAATAATGCTTTTATTTGGAACCGGGGCTTGATCGAATTTCTTTAAAGCTATACTTTTGTGCGTTCCAGAAATTAAACATCTCAAGCTAGCAATTTTTCCACGCCCTAAAGAATCGTCTTTTTTAAGTATCAAAATTTTTTAAAATATCTCTTATTTATTATGCACTTTTTTTGCGTTGTGCTATAATACGTCGGGAGAAAAATTCGGATGATAATGACGGTTGCGGTAAGCGTGCTTACCATAGTGGAAATTTTAATATTTTTGGTGCTAAAACCCAGCCTTACGATTAGGGGTAAGTCTATTAGTTTTTATTGGATAATAGCCCTTGGTGGCGCAATAACCTTGCTTGCGCTTGGTTGCATAGACGTGAGTACCGCTTGGGAAGGTCTTACGCGCGACACCTCGGTTAACCCACTAAAGTTACTCGTCATATTCTTTGGAATGACCTTCCTTTCCGTCTTCTTGGACGAAATGAACCTCTTCGAATACCTTGCGTCCTTTGCAGTTAGACACGCAAAATCCACCCAAAAGAGTTTGTTCCTAATGCTCTACTTGATGGTTTCTCTCCTTACCGCAGTTACTTCCAACGACGTAGTTATTCTTACCTTTACCCCTTTTATTTTGCACTTTGCAAAAAAAGTACACATAAACCCTATGCCCTATCTAATTGCCGAATTCGTCGCTGCTAACACTCTTAGCATGACATTAATGATCGGCAATCCAACAAACATTTACCTCGCAACGGGTGGCGGAATTGACTTTTTTAGTTACCTAAAGGTAATGATATTGCCTAGTTTGCTTTGTGCCGTAGGCGCATACTTTATTCTTCTTGCCCTTTTCCACAAGCAACTAAAAGAACCCCTACACATAGTACAAGACTCCGTTCCCCTTGGGGACAAATTTATGCTCATAACCGGCGTCGTTCACCTTGTCGTTGCCATAATCGCTCTGTCTATATGCTCCTACGCCAGCATAGAAATGTACCTTGCCGTTGCCGTAATAGTTGGTAGCCTCGTGGTTATAACCCTAGTTTATACCATAATAAAAAGACAGGGTCTTAGCCTATACCTTCGCGTCCTAAAACGACTACCCTACGCCCTCGTTCCCTTCGTGCTCTCCATGTTTATCATCGTGCTTTCCCTTAACCTCTCCGGGGTTACGGAAATTATTGCAAACCTCTTTAGCAAAGGCGACAGCATATTCGTTTACGGCCTCGCATCATTCCTTTCTGCAAACGTGTTTAACAACATACCCATGAGCGTGCTCTTTTCCGACATCCTTTCCATTTCTCCCCTTGTCGGCAGAGAACTCTACGGCGCCCTTTACGCCTCGATTATTGGCTCCAACATAGGCGCATACCTCTCGCCCGTTGGCGCACTTGCCGGCATAATGTGGCTCTCCATCCTCAAAAAGAACGGATACCCCCTTTCCTTCGTCCACTTTATGAAGTACGGCGTTATAGTAAGTGTTCCCGTAATGATACTTGCTCTATTAGCCCTTCACGTTTCCATTTTGTTTATATGATACCATAAAGTAAAAAAGAGCCGTTTACGGCTCTTTTTTTGTTTAATTTTTTAAAAGCACTACTTGTTGCTTTCATAGGCCTCTCTAACGGCTATGGCTAGCTGATCGGCGCAAGAGGTGGATTTAAAGCCACAACGATTGCCCTTTAACTTGCTTTCTATCTCTTCCACCGTCATTCCGTCAACGAGCTTGGAAATGGCTTTAAGATTGCCGTTACAGCCTCCTAAAAAGGACACGTTGCTTACCACGTTTCCTTCCAAATTAAAGTTTATTTTCATGGCGCATACGCCCTTTGTCTTATAGTTGTATTCCATTTGGCTTTCTCCTTTGAACTAGTATTTATATTTTAATCTATATTAATTAAACTTTCAAGTTTTTTGTGGCTGTGTTATACTTTTATTATGAAAAACGATATCTACGCAAAATTATTGTCTTTTGAGGACAAGGAATACAAGGCTTTCCACGCCTCACTTATGCCCACTATAAATGCAGATACCATAATTGGTGTGCGCGTGCCCGTACTCCGTAAATATGCAAAAGAATTGTATAAAAGTGGGGAATATAGGGACTTTTTAAATGCCCTCCCTCACCGTTACTATGAAGAAAACAATCTTCACGCCTTTATAATTTCCCTCATGCCTTACGAAGATTTCATCGTGGAAATTGAACGCTTTTTACCTTACGTAGACAACTGGGCTACGTCAGATGGTTTGAAGCCCCGTTGCATTAAGGGAAACGAGCAGGATTTTGTAAAGAGAATATATGGCTGGCTTTCAAGCGATCACGAATACACCGTGCGTTTTGGAATAGGTATGCTCCTTTCATACTACCTTGACGATGCTTTCAAGGAAGAATATTTGCTTAAAGTTAGTAAAATCAGAAGCGAAAAATATTATATAAATATGATGATCGCTTGGTATTTTGCCACCGCCCTTGCTAAAAAATACGATGCCACTATCCCCTATTTGCTAGAGTACAAACTGCCCACCTGGGTACACAATAAAACAATTCAAAAAGCAATTGAAAGCTTTAGAATATCCAAAGAACAAAAGATTTTTTTAAAAACTCTAAAAATTAAAACCACAAGACACAAAGAAAATTAAAAATTTTCCAAAAAGCATTATAAAAAATAGTTGACAAGTTAAAATTTACTTGCTATTATATTTAGGCGTTAACCAAACGCGGTATGGCGGCGTAGCTTAGTTGGTTATAGCGGCCGGTTCATACCCGGCAGGTCGTTGGTTCGAGTCCGACCGCCGCTACCATATGAGGCCCCTTGGTCAAGCGGTTAAGACATCGCCCTTTCACGGCGGTAACATGGGTTCGATTCCCGTAGGGGTCACCAAGTGGAGGCATAGCTCAGCTGGGAGAGCGCTTGCCTTACAAGCAAGATGTCATAGGTTCAAGTCCTATTGTCTCCACCAAACAAGGAACAGTAGATTGATACAATCGTATCGACCTACTGTTTTCTTTTTATCGTTAAAAATTAGCCGAAAGTCCTTGTAAATCAAGGGCTTTTTTACTTTTGTGGTGCTTTTCGGTATTTGCGGTGCCTATATCTTGTGCCTCGGAGGCCTTAAAATGCAGAAAAGCACTACTCCCCGTCAAGGTGTAGTGCCTTCCTATCGTTAAAAGATTGGTATTCGTTAAACTGCTGAATTACTCTACTTCACGTCGCAAAATTGGAATTTAATACTCTGTATTGTTTTTGTGGAAAGGACATTTTTATTGTAACACGAAAGCAGAGTCCTGTCCGTGACTTTTGTCACAAGTTGCTTTGTGTTGATATGTGGCACAAAATATGATATAATATTCTTGTAATACGCTTGAGTGACAAAAGTCACAGCGAACACGAAAAAGGTATGGTAAAATATACTCACAGAAAGAAAAACGGAGGTAAGCTTATGAAGACCTTGATCATAGGAGGCGTGGCAGGCGGTGCGTCCTGCGCGGCAAGACTCAGGAGGCTTGACGAGAAAGCCGAGATCGTCATTTTGGAGCGTGGAGAGTTCATCTCCTTTGCTAACTGCGGACTTCCTTATTATATCGGTGGTGAAATCACAGAAAAATCAAATCTTACTCTGCAAACACCCGAGAGCTTTAAGACTCGTTTCAATATTGACGTTCGCACATTCAGCGAGGCGATTGCCATTGATGCCGAAAACAAGATCGTTACGGTCAAAGATCTGAAAACAAGTGAGGAATACGCCGAGCGATACGACAGCTTGGTTCTTTCTCCGGGTGCTTCTCCCATTCGTCCGAGGATCGATGGAATCGACAGTGCCAGGGTGTTCACCCTGCGCAACATTCCCGACACGATAAAAATCAAACAGTATATAGACGAAAAGCATCCTAAATCGGCGGTAGTCGTAGGTGGTGGATATATTGGAGTTGAGATGGCTGAAAATCTTGCCAACGCAGGGCTTGACGTAACTATCGTGGAGCTTTCCGATCATCTCATTGCTCCCCTCGATTTCGATATGGCGGTGGACGTTCACAGATATATCAAGTCGAAAGGCATTAAGCTCGCCCTTGGAAACGGTGTGGTTGCTATTAAAGATAGTGACAACGGCTTGACCGTAGAGTTGAACAGAGGCGTAATTGATACGGATATGGTTCTTCTGTCCGTAGGCGTTCGACCGGACACCGCTTTTATCAAGTCAGCCGGGATTGAAACAAACGAACGTGGCAGTATCATTGTAAATGAGAAAATGCAGACGAGCGCTCCCGACGTGTTCGCTGTTGGCGATGCGGTAGCCGTTAAGAATTTTGTGACGGGCGAGCCAGCCTTCATTCCCCTTGCAGGTCCCGCCAACAAGCAGGGACGCATCGTGGCGGATAATATCTGCGGTATCCCCTCGAAATATAAGGGCACGCAAGGCTCGTCGGTGCTGAAGCTCTTTGATATGACGGTCGCCACCACGGGCCTGAACGAAAAAAGCGCGGTTGCCACAGGCTACGACTATGACAAAACCTACACCTATTCCGCATCTCACGCATCCTATTATCCGGGAGCGTCCATGATGTCGGTCAAGGTGCTTTGGGATAAGGCTACGTATAAAATTCTCGGTGCGCAGATCGTGGGCTTTGACGGTGTGGATAAGCGTATGGACGTGATCGCCACCGCCATGCGACTTGGTGCGAAGGTGACCGACCTTGCAGAACTCGAGCTTTGCTATGCGCCACCCTTCGGCTCTGCCAAAGATCCCGTGAATATGGTAGGATTTGTTGCCGAAAACGTCATCACGGGCAAGATCGGTCAGTTCTTCTGGCACGACGTGGAAAAGCTCCCACGCGACGGAAGCATTACGCTTCTTGACACGCGAACAGCCACTGAGGTCGCTCGTGGCAGAATCGACGGCTTTATGCACATTCCGCTTGACTCGTTGCGTGAGCGCATGGGTGAGATCCCCACAGGTAAGCCCGTGTACGTGCATTGCCACAGCGGACTGCGCTCTTATATCGCTTGTCGCATCCTTGCCGGTAACGGCTTTGAGTGTTACAATCTCGCAGGCGGATGGCGTCTCTATGAGTCGGTCATAAACGAAAGAACGGTGCCCGAATACGTCTGCACCGAATGCAAATAAAAACAGAGGTATATCTTAAAAATAGAGCAAGCCTTTTGACTTGCTCTATTTTATTTTTTTCTTAATAATAGTATCTTCTTTCTTCTAGTTTTTTGGCTTTCTTTTCCAACGCCTCTTTCTCCGCGTGCGCTTGCTTTTGAACCTCGTTTAGCTCTGCACCGTGCTTAAATACTAGGGCTATTAGTATTGCCATAACACCGGTACCAATGGAACTCGTAAAGGTGATATCACCAAAAAGCGCATCGGGATTCATTATGCTTAGTGCAATTTTTATTCCTTCTGATATAATGCTACCAACAATGGGAAGAACGATGGCTACAATACCAAAATTCTTTAATTTCTTTGCACCTTCAAACGTAAAAGGCGTGCCTTCAGATATTTCAAACTTGAAGTACTTTTGTGCCCTTGCAGAAATAATAACCTCTACTAGGCAAGCAATAAATGCTCCTATCATCAATGCATATACTGCCTCTATACCGGGGAGATATTCGTCAAAGACAAGTTCACCAAAGGTGATTTCGGTGCCGTCTTCCATTGCTATCTTCTCATCAATGACTTCTTCGCCTACAGCGAATACGCATATACCACCGATTAGAGAGCCGACCATACCAATAATGGCAAAAACTAGCACGACTATGCTAATTACTCTGCCCACTTTCATTATGCTTTGAATGGTTCCAAGTGTCTTTTTCATAAATTTTGCTCCTTTTTATTTTATAATATCACTTCTTTTACGAAGTCGCAAGCCTTTTTCATCGCGCGCTTTGCCGATGGCATCCATGCTTTCAAGTGGAAACAATGGAAGGAATTAAAAAAGTTCTTTGACAAATGCCTTTCATATTTTACACCTGATTCATCAAATTTGCGCATTAATTTTCTGGAATGGGGGTTTGTTACAAAGTCCTGTGCGCCCATTACTATCAAACTTCGGGGGAAACTTTCGGTTATTGCCGGAATGGGATTTAGGTAATCCACAAACTCACTCTTTGCAACGTCCTTCTTACGTTTTACACCGGCAACACCTTTAAGCATTGTGTCTAGAACCGGGAAGCGCATCCAAAACTCGTTAAAGTCATATGGACCACAAAATAGTACGGTACCCTTAAATGCAATACCCAAAGGCTCTACTTCAAACTTTTGTTGCCAATTTGTATCCGTAAGCGTAACAATTGTTACAGCACTTAGGTGTGCGCCTGCGCTATCGCCCGTTATTACCATTTTATTTAGGTCGAGTTTATACTTTTCCGCATTGTTTTGTACCCATTTTAGTGCGGAGAAAATATTTTGTATCTCGTCTTTGTAAGTATATTTTGGGGTAAGAGCATAGTTGACGTTTACAACAAAATTGCCACTATTTGCAAACTGCAAACTTACTCCCCTGCGGAACCTTTTGTCACCGGTTATCCAACCACCACCATGTATGTTGAAAACAACGGGATACAAACCACTCTCCGGCAGTTGACTCTCGTCAAAAAGTAAATCTAACTTTCCATATTCGTTACTTTCGTCATATATGACGTCGTTAATTTCGGTAACGTTAGGATAATTCAGATTGTTTGCGCCATTATGTTTAATTAGATCGTCCAAGTAGAAAAAATCAGCTAGTAGTGACATTTTATTTCTCCATTCTTATTAGTTTAACACTCATAGGTGTAAGGCAAAATCTTGTCTTCCCCTTTCTTACGTTTAACTCTTTACCACTCCATACGTCAAAAGCTTTGTAGCCGTCAGGCACACTAACGCTCCAAAACTTTGGAAGGAAGCCTTTCGCAATATTAAAACATGCTTGGTATTCTTTTTCCCCAACTTTAGCACCCCAAATTGGATAATTATCGTTATCATCAACAACTCTATTATCGGTGGAATTTTGGTTAATGTCTATTACTTCCTCTTGCTTGAAGAAGTTGAGGTCTTCCTCTTTGCTTTCGGGCAAATGCCCACCCATCATTAGGGGAGAGCGCATAAGTGCCCAAAGGGTTAACATGACTTCCTTTTCCTTTTTCGTAAGTCTACTGTCACGCTCACCACCAAAACCCCCACACTTGAGCAGTCTACCTATTGGCAACATATCACAGTCGGGGTAATGACCTCTCCCTATAAACTTAACCCACTTTTTTGCAATGAGGAATATGTCGCGAAGGTGTTTTGTATTGTCCCAAACGTCATCTTTAATTCTCCAAGCATTTGCATATTTCATAAAGTGCTCGGCCTCTTCTATGGGAGCCGTTTCGTGAGAGATTGCGCCAGGAGAAAGCGACAATACCATAGGCCTACCACAATTCATTATTGCTTTGTGATATCCCTCAACTTCCTTTCTTCTTTGAAGAGTATAGGGGCGAGAAGCATCGTCAAGTTTAATGTAGTCCACATCCCACTCGGCATACTGCTTAAAGATGGAGTCCAAAAATTCTTGTGCTCCCTTCTTGTCCATATCTATGCCCTTGTTGTGGTTAAGCCAGTCGCAGTCCTCGTTGGAAATTATCATATCGGCAGTAATGCCATCGGTGCCGTATATGGGTAATTTGTATTCCACGGCTTGGCGTGGTATGCCACGCATTAGGTGTATGCCAAACTTGAGCCCTCTCTCGTGACAGTAGTCGGCAAGATATTTAAAAGAGCCGTTAGCAGAAGGGAATTTCGTAGGCGCAGGAATGGGCCTACCATAATCGTCCAGCCAAAGCTCCACGTCAAATTTGCCATTTTCAAAGGTCTGACTGGGGGCGTTTATAACATTCTTAATCGGGTAGGACCAACAAAAGTCGACAACGCAATACTCCCAACCATATTGCTTGAGGTTTTCTGCAACGTAGTCCACGTTTTGCTTAAACTCATTTTCGTCCACCGCGTGGCCAAAGCAATCGTAACTATTCCAGCCCATTGGAGGCTTGGGAGCAAAATCGTTTTTATTCATATTACCCTTCTATCTTTATTTTTATTACGTTCACGCTTCTTGCTTTTAACGTTAACTTGACGCAACCGTTTACTGCGATTTCACTCTTAATCGGAACCACCTTTTCAACGGGCTTGTTGCTGTAGTCGAGTGTATTTACCAGCTCGTCGTCATCACAATAAAGCTCAGTTAGGGTTGCCGTGTTTTGAAGAGTAGCATCCGTAATTGCAAGTTCGTATTCTTTTTCTTCCCTGTTCACGTTGCATACTTTGACGTAAACGTATTGGTCGTCGGTGGTAACGGAAGTGAATACTCCGTCTTTTTCGGGCGCCTCTACCATTAGGTACTTTGGACCATAGTTGTTGGCGTAAAGCTCTTGCACGTGGTAGTTGAGAGTCTTTAAAGTATACAAGCTATTAAAGTTAATCATGTTGTGCTTCCATTGCTCGCCACCTACTCTACTGAACAAGGGAGCATAGGATGAAATTACTACTATGTCGGCGTTTCTTTCCAGTCCCGTTAGATAGGCACCCTCGCTTAGCGCAGAATAGTAGTTATTGGGAAGAACCTTATCGTTCCAAGGTTGGTTTGCAGCATATTCGCCAAGGAAAATTCTATTCCTTTCACGAGGATAGCTGTCATACATATTGGCGTGTTCTATACACCATTCGGGAGTACGGTAGAAGTGATCGTCTACTATTACTTCGGGCCACTTCCCATCAAAGGGAGCACGTCGTTCCTCGTACATTTCGTGACCAAAGCAGTCGAATCCCACCGTCCAAATTACCTCGATTTCGGGATATTTGTCCTGGACTGCCTTACGCATAATATCGAAGTTCTTGTTGTAGGTTTCACCCCAGTTTTCATTTCCTATTCCTATTATCTTTAGGTTAAAGGGAGTGGGGTGTCCACTATCGGCTCTTAGTTTTGCCCAAGCACTTTCTTCGGGATTGCCGTTTGCGTACTCGATTAGGGCAAGGATGTTATTTAATCTTCTTTCAAACTCGGGATCTCCCTCCGTTACCGTTTCATCACAGCGCGCTTGACACGCTAGCCCTGCGTTAAGAATGGGTAAGGGCTCTGCGCCAAGATCCTCGGAAAGTAGGAAATATTCATAAAATCCTATCTCGTTGGTTTGCATATAGGAGCGATCCTGTTGCCTCTCACCCCAACAATTATATTTTGCTCCGCGCTTTTCCACGTCGCCTACCGTAATCGTCCAGTCATAACTGTTTTTAAGGGAAAGTCCCTCTACCAAACATCCACCGGGGAAGCGCACGAATTTTGGTTTTAGGTCGCGAAGGGCTTCAACAAGGTCACGCCTCATTTTACCGCCACTCCACTTTTTATCGCCCTTGCCCCAATGGTCGCAATCGCCAAAATACCAAGTGTCTGCACACAAACTACCATTACCACTAAATTTTGCAACGAATCTTGCAGTTGTGGTAACGTTAGCCCTACAGGTTGCACTAATTTTTGTCCAACCCCCTTTTCCCTCGGGCACAACTAGGGTTGCAACACTCGTTAGCTTTTCACCCATCAAGTCCTCACAATAGCACTCGATAACACCCTTGAAGTCATTGTTCTTAATAAAAACCGATACCTCATAGTCATGTCCTTCGTGCAATCCAACGCCGGGCTTTTGAGAGTTGCGTCTTAAATATCTGCCACCGTGCTCGGTCGAATCGCCACCATTATATCCCAAATTTTTAAGATAAAAGTCCCCTTTTATTACAAGATCCATATAATACGGATTAAGGGGAGCGATGGGCGTTTCCCTGCCAAGTTTTATAGCGCCCTCTCCTGAAGTCGACCAATAACGAAGATGATCGTTGTACTCGATTCTCGTCATAAAACGTCTTCTTGCGTGAAAAATTTGATAGTATAACCAATAAAAATCACGCTTGAAATCGTAGCAAAAACATTCGCAAGAGGGATTGTTTATTTGGTTATTATTAATTCCTCCGTCAATGGAAAAATTGATGTCCTCAAAAAAGATACCATATAAACGGGGGCTGATTTCCTTGTAATTATTCAATGATGCTGTAAGTTTCATCCTTTTCTCCTACTTGATGTGAACGAATTCAAGTCCGTTTAGTTTTGCAAATAGTTCCATATCTTTTGCCGTGAGTGCCGTCGATACAACCGTGTGGTGTGCCCCACCGGCTTCCAGCCAAGCTTTTGCGCCACTCTTAAAGTCGGGCTTTAGCTTCCACATAATGCGTGCAACTGGAAGTTTTGGCATGGGCTTGGGTTGTTTTACAAGCTCTATTTCGGCACAAATAAGCCTAAATCTATTGCCCATATCAACCATACAAACAGCAATAGCATCACCCTCTATGCCGTCAAAAACAAGCCTTGCCGGGGGCTCTCTATCCCCTATTCCAAGAGGATGTACCTCTATGTTGGGCTTCGTGGACGCAACGGTAGGACATACCTCTAACATGTGGGAGCCAAGCACCAATTCCTTACCCTTTACTAGGTCGTAGGTGTAGTCTTCCATAAAGCAAGTTGCACCCTTTCTTCCCTCTGCCATTTTCTTAAACACTGCAGAAAGAGCAGAAATTTTCCAGTCACCCTCTGCACCAAAACCATATCCTTCTGCCATAAGTCTTTGAATTGACATTCCAAAAAGTTGCTTCAAGCCGTGAAGGTCTTGGAAGTTGGTGGTAAGAGCTGTGTAATCGTTTTTAGCGAGGAAGCGCTTTAGTGCTATTTCATATTTTACTTGCTCTTTTACGCTTTCTACCATGTCTGTATTAAGGTTATAAAGGGAGATTATTTCCTTGTAAAGTTCCTCCGTTTCTTCCTCGGTAACCTTGTTTATTTCTTGTACGATATCACCTATTCCATAATAGTCAACTTGCCAACCAAGTTTAATTTGGGCTTCCACCTTATCGCCATCGGTAACCGCAACTTCGCGCATATTGTCGCCAAAACGGCAAACCTTCAATTTCTTGGAATAGTCCACAGCGACGGCTACGTCCACCCACTCGCTAATCTCTTTAATGACTTCTTCGTCTTTGTAGTAACCGGCAACGCTTACTCTTGGAACCCCTAAGCGAGTTAGCACGTAAGCAAACTCTCTGTCACCGTGTGCCGATTGGTTAAGATTCATAAAGTCCATGTCTATTTCATCATAGGGTAGCTCTTCGTTGAACTGGGTGTGCAAATGAAGCATGGGTTTTTGCAAACTCTTCATGCCGTTAATCCACATCTTGGCAGGACTAAAGGTGTGGCACCAAACCATCATGCCGATACAATCGTTATCGTAGTTTACCTCTTTAACGTATTGGGTTGCTTCCCTTTCCGTTTTAACCATTCCCTTGTAGACGACGTCTACGCGGTCGATTTTGGAGTTGATATACTCCACCATCTTAATGGAGTCGCTCTCCACCTGCTTGAGTGTTTCTTCTCCGTAGAGAAATTGACTACCCGTTATGAAATATATTTTCATACTACTCTCCTTTGAGTTTTATTTTTTATTAAAGTATAGGTACATATCGCATTCACCACGATTGGCAAAAGCAAAGTATGGTATCATATTTAAAGTGGTATTTTTACCATTGAAAGTTGCGGGAACCTTTAACGTGTAGGCATTAAATTGATTGTTCCATTCCTTGACTAAATTGGTTTCGTTAGTATCTATTTGATAATCGGTTAAGGGTAAATTATTATCTGCCGACTCCGCTACGTAAATGAAAGGTCCGTACTTAACGTAACAAGTGCCTTCGTTGGTTTTAACCCGTTCATCCGCCGGTACAATCTTGGGTTCCGTTAAGAATGTTACTTCCAAGCATTCGGTGTTTTCTCCGATTTGGAAAACGAGATATCCTTCTTCCTCCGAGCACAGAGCGCTGGTCTTAATGGAGGTAGCCCATTCGGGTTTGCGCACCTTAAGAAGCCTACCCTCTGCGCCACTAATTCGTATGTTTAGTGTTCCGTCTTTTGGGAAAAGGGTGTCTAAACTTATGCTTATTTTGTTTTCGCCCAATTGGAAGTTTGCCGTTGACGGAACATATTGGTCAACGTAAATAGCATTGCCTTCGGTAGCATAAACAAGAGAGCCAACGGAGGTTATTTGTCTAGCAATATTGGGCGGACAGCAGGAGCAAGAAAAGTCCTTTTGGCGTTGCGCTATAGGGTAACGGCTTGAAGAACTTTGGCGTTTTGCGTGGTCTATTTCCAATGGATTTTCATAAAAGAACTTGTCGCCATCCAGGCTTACTCCCGATAAAAATCCGTTATACAGCACGCGCTCAATCAGGTCGGCGTATTTGGATTTTCTTTCCACTTCTTGTAGTCTTCTTGCGAACATTATGAGAGAAATTGCAGCACAGCTTTCGGTATAGGCAAGGTCGTTAGGAAGGATAAAATCCCCGTCAAACGCCTCGGTAAGTGCCTTTGCTCCTATCCCCCCGGTAACGTACATTCTTCTGTCCACTATGTTTTCATAAATGCACTTCAGGGCGTAAATCAGTTCTTCATCCTTTTCTAGGAGTGCAACGTCGGTTGCCCCGGAGTAAAGATAGCATGCTCTTACGCAATGTCCCTCTGCCGTACGTTGCTCACGAAGTGGCAAAAAGTCTTGTCCGTAATATCCGTCAAGCCAGGGGTTGTTTGCGTTAAGCTTTTTGTTCAAGCCCTTGTCACCCTCTTCCGTACCTCTAACATAGATAAAATATTTTGCCATTTCAAAGTACTTTTGCTTGCCCGTATGTTTGTAAAGCTTTACAAGGGCTAGCTCAATTTCGGGGTGGCCGGGACAGGTAAAGGATGTGTCTTTGTCTATTAAAAATCTTTTTTCAACGTAGTCGCAGTATCTTTCCACAACGCCTAGTAGTTTACCCTTTCCCGTTGCGTTAAAGTAGGCTATTCCAGCCTCAATGAGATGTCCTAAACAGTACAATTCGTGGTCGGTGCGATGCTTAAAAATACTACCAGGGCGAGCAACTAGAAAATGGGCGTTATAATATCCGTCGGAACGTTGATTTTTGGCAATATTGTCTATGAGTTCATCGATGAATGATTCTACTTCTTCATCCCTTGCTTTTGCGAGCAGATATGCCCACGCTTCTATGAATTTAGCAACGTCACTATCGTAAAAAATATGTGGTGGCTTTGTCCAAAACTTCCATTTTCTATAGGAACATTTCGTGGCTTCAAAGCGTTTTTGCTTTACGTATTCGTGCTTGATGGAGGGAAGGCTTATCTCCCTTGTAATCCTTTGTCTTTCTTGCCAGAAGCCTCCCTTTAATTCGACTTTTGAAAAATCGATATTACCCATCACTTGTTCTCCTTTTGTCCGTAGTAAGCATTTGCGCCGTGCTTTCTAAAATAATGCTTATCTTGTAGATATTGAGGAGCCGGCTCTGCGTCCTTATTAAAACGCAAAGTCAGTGCCGTCATTTTTGCGATCTCTTCCAAAATGATACTATTTTCTACTGCCTTAAAGCAGTCTTTTCCCCAAGTGAACGGGGCGTGATTTCTAATGAGAGCACCGGGGCAAGCAAGTGGGTCTATGCCTTTGTTTTTAAAATGCTCTACGATAACGAGCCCACTGTTTAACTCGTAATCCCCCTTTACTTCTTCCTCACTCAATGCACGCGTTACGGGAATCTCACCATAAAAGGTGTCTGCGTGCGTCGTGCCGTAACAAGGAAGCCCTTTGCCAGCTTGGGCAGACGCCGTTGCATAGGTTGAATGTGTGTGCACAACCCCGCCTATTTCGGGGAAAGCCTTGTAAAGGGCAAGGTGAGATTTTAGATCTGAACTAGGGTTAAGTGTACCCTCTATCACCCTTCCTTCAAGGTCGGTAATGACAATATCGTCTTCCTTCATTTTGTCGTAAGAAACGCCGGAGGGTTTAATTGCAACGACTCCTAATTCCCTATCAATTTCACTGGCGTTTCCCCAAGTTAAAATTACAAGCCCTGCCTTAACAAGGTCTTTATTAGCCTTTAAAACTTTTTCTTTTAATGCTTGATATTTGCTCATATATACCACCTTTGGGCGTTCGTTTTTTACTTATTGGTTACCGAAACCGTGATTGTCGGGGTCGCGATATCTTCTAATGCCGTTGTTTAATTTTCTGAGTTCTAGTATTTCTTCTTGTGTAAGAGTTAGGTTGAGTGCGTTAAAGTTCGCTTTCATTCTTTCCTTGTTTACACTCTTTGGAATGACGGCAATTCCCTCGTCAATATCCCACTTGAGAATGACCTCTGCTTCCGTTGCATTATGCTTTTTCGCTACTTCTTGAATGAGTGGAATACTTAGCGCCTCCCCTCTCATTAGAGGGCTCCAAGCCTCTACTAAAATATTTTCTTTTTTACAATAGTCTACCAACTCAAATTGCCTAAACTCCGGGTGCAGTTCCACCTGATTTACCATAGGCTTTACGCGTTGATATTCCTTCATTTCCTCAAGGTGATGCTCCTTAAAATTTGAAACTCCTATGGAACGAAGCTTTCCATCAAGGTACAAATCTTCCATTGCCCTCCACGTTTCTTTCACGTCTTTATGGGGCCAATGTATTAAAAGGCCGTCAAGATATTCTACGCCAAGTAATGTCATGGAATTCTCGACTTGGTCCATAACCTTTTGATAACTATTGACGTTTGTCCAAATTTTTGTGGTAATAAAAAGCTCACTGCGAGGGACATCGGTTTCCTTTAAAGCAACGCCAATTCTCTCTTCGTTTTCATAAAAAACTGCAGTATCTATTCTGCGATAACCAACCGAGATTGCATCTAGAATTGCTTGTTTGGCATCGTGCTGACCGGTAATTTTATAGGTACCAAAGCCCAGCATATCATAGGAAAGACCATTTGAAAGTTTGGTTGTAATCATACTTCTCCCGCGTGCGCGTTTATTTGCGCGCATATATAGTAATTATATAAGAAAACCCCTATTGTGTCAATAGGGGTTTTGAGTGTCTATTTCTTATAAAAATTAACGTTTCTTCTTTTCTTCCTTACGTTTATCGTTAATAATTTTCATTTCCACTTCGGTGATTAGTTCACAGTTGTTCTCTCTTGCCCAGTCAACACAACCTTGAAGAACAAGTTTTAAGAATACGCGAGGAACTTTTACAAGTGTCTTGCAAGCTTCTTCGCTGAACTTAATTTTGTCATCCATGCGATTTGCTGCATACATAACGCCACCAAGATCGGCTTCACGTGCTGCGGGAATCTTTTCGGGAATGGGGCGTCTAAAACGAGTGTACCAGAAGTTTGTGGAATCTCTGTAACCATAGTCAACGGGTACGGGTGGGAATTCGCTAGCCTTAACACCGTTTATGATGGAATTATACCATCTTTCTTTCATTAGTATTTTGTCGATTTTTAGTATAAAGT
The DNA here is from genome assembly GCA_045577735.1 of Candidatus Stercoripulliclostridium sp. GTDB lineage: Bacteria > Bacillota > Clostridia > Christensenellales > DTU072 > Stercoripulliclostridium_A. The sequence goes on from JAZNIY010000008.1 coordinate 132,103, forward strand.
GACAACCAAACTTTGAAGTAATACCATTAAAATCTTTGTATGGGGGTTCTACTCCTTCGAGTTGACCAATACGTGCTTTGTCCTCGTATCCGTTTTCTAAACTATCGTCCCAAGTGCACTCGAAAACTTGGAATGCTTCCTTTACTACTTGGGGGCGAGCGCCACTTTCGGTTTCTGCAAGACCATCTTCCAAAGTGAAAATACACTTTTCCATCTTTTCTTTGCTGGTTTCTCCGGGGAAGCCCAAACGAACGGTTTCTTTAAAATATGAACGCTTATCGGTAATAAAATTAATAGCGCACTTGCCCGTACGAAGTATGTTTTGTGCTGTGTTAGAACTATTTCTGCACTCAAGTATCATTGCATAATAATCTTTTCCGGCAATATAGTATGGGAAAACCAAAGAATATGCGCCAAGAGAGGTGCTTCCATCCTCTGCAAGGGTGCTCATAAGAACGGTGGGCATAGGATAAAATGCCGACGTTTGATAGAAGTTATCAACTATTCTTAAATCCTTAAAACTACTCATATTTTTCTCCTTTTCCTGTTTTTTCTATAAAAGAAAAAATCGCCTCTATGAGCGACTTTTTACGTAGTCGGGAATGAATCCATACTTAACGTTATTCTCATCTTCCCACTTTGCTACCATTTCTAGATTGGTATCGATTAAATCTTTTACTGCTACGCCGTTCACAACGTCATCATCCTCTCCTAGAAATTCAACGTCTATTATTTTCTTGCCCTCTTTGATTGCTTCCTTAACGAGGTCAAGACCGCCAACAATGTATATGCTTTCATCATATTTAACAACCTTTATGCCCTCCCCACCTAGGTCGGTAGTCGTGGGGAATACGTTGGTTGGTGCTAAAATCATAGCCTTTTTACCACTTTCAAAATACTCTTTCGCCTTTTGAAGTATGATTCTAACCTCTTCACGGATGCTTGTCAAGGTAGTATCAAGCACAAGATCGTAGTTGGAGTAACGTAACATTTTTACTTTGTACAATACCTCATATCTTTCGCCCTCTACCTTGCGACGGCAAATTAGTCCTTGCATAGCATCTTCTTTGGTTTTGTAAACTTCGGCTTTATCTATGCGATTAAAGAAAACTCGATTTGCGGCAATATCAGGAGCCACCAAAAGATGAACTTTAAAGGTGTCCTTTACAAAGTGCCAAGCAAGACGTGAATCAAATACTACTTTGTTTCCGCGTTCCTTTTCGGCATACTCAACAAGCTTGCCGTCAATTATATCGTCGTACTTATGGTCAATTTTGCAAAGCTCGTTTAGTTGCAACGTGCTTATTCCAAGCTCTGCTGCGTATTGACGTTGAATTTTTCCGGTATGAAAAATATCAAAGCCGTGTTCGTCTTTTAAGATTTTGCAAATTTCACTTTTGCCACTACCAAGTTGTCCGTTAATCGTTATAAACATGCATGCCTCAAAAATTCTATTTAATAATAGATTTGTGTGCCTTTCGGCACACAAATCTTAGACATTAGTATTATTCGTTATCTTCTGTTTCGGGTACTTCGGCTACGGTTTCGGTTGCCGTTTCTACCACATCGGTGGCATTAACCTCTTGTGCTTCTTCACCTTCTTGAGCGCCGTTTTCACCTACGAGTTTGGTGTCATCCAAGTCTTCGTGAGGGATGATTGCGCAAGAAACAATCTTGCCTTCACCCTTAATTCTCATTACTCTTACGCCCTTGGTTGCACGGCCAATCTTGGAAATTTCGCCCACTCTGATTCTAATCATAATACCCGTGTCGGCAATGATAATCATATCGTTTTCTTCTTCGGGATTGATTATCTTCATGTTGACAACGTTACCGGTATTTTCGTCAAAGTTACCTGCCTTAATACCCTTACCGGCTCTACCTTGCAAACGGTATTCTTCAAGAGCCGTTCTCTTACCGAAGCCCTTTTCGGTAATGGTAACAACTTCTGCGTTTTCGTCATGGATGACTTCCATATCAACAACAACTTCACCTTCGTCAAGGGAGATACTCTTAACACCCATTGAGCCACGGCCTGTCTTTCTAACGTCGTTTTCGCTAAAGCGAATACACTTGCCGGAAGTGCATGCCATTAGGATTTCGTTTTCACCGGTGGTAATGTCGGCACTAAGCATTTCATCGCCCTCGGTTAGGGTAATAGCTATCTTTCCGTTTACACGAATCTTTTCAAATTCGGAAAGTGAGCACTTCTTTATTAGACCTTGCTTGGTTGCCATTACGATATAACCCTCGGAGTAATCGTGTACGGGTAGGTATGCCGTAATCTTTTCGTCCGCGGAAAGTGGCAATAGGTTAACCATAGCGCGACCTTTGGTAGCTCTTTGTGCTTCGGGTACTTCATATGCCTTCAAGCAATACACTCTACCGGTGTTGCTAAAGAATAGTAGATCGTCGTGGGAGTGGGTTACGAACATCTTGGTTACGAAGTCCTCTTCCTTTGCTTTGTGAGCAGTAATGCCTACGCCACCACGATTTTGTGCCTTGTATTCCTTAACGCCAAGACGCTTAATGTATCCCATATGAGTGGTGGTGATAACAACGTCTTCCTTGGGGATAAGATCGCCAACGTTAATTTCGCCAAGATCGTAACTGAGTTCCGATCTTCTGGGATCGCCGTACTTGTCTTTAATATCAAGGAGTTCTTCCTTAATAATTTCTCTAACTCTTTCGGGGCGAGCTAGAATGTCGTTGTAGTCGGCAATAGCAAGTTCGATTTCGTTAAGTTCTTCTCTAATCTTTTCTACTTCAAGAGCATTCAAACGAGCAAGTTTCATATCGAGAATAGCGTTTGCTTGCTTTTCGGAAAGTAGGAAGTTTTCCATAAGTTTGGTTCTTGCTTCCGGGGTATCCTTGGACTTACGGATGATGTTGATAACCTCATCGATATTTGCAAGCGCAATAACCAATCCTTGTAGTAGATGTGCGCGTTCGTTTGCCTTGTTGAGTAGGTAACGAGTTCTTCTTACGATAACTTCGTTTTGGTGTTTTACGTATGCATCCAAGATTTCCTTCAAGTTCATAATCTTGGGAGTACCATCGTCAAGAGCGAGGAAGGTGATGCCCGTGGAAACTTGGAGTTGGGTTTGCTTGTAAAGGGAGTTGAGCACAACTTGGGGGCTGGCATCTCTCTTTAGTACGATAACTATACGCATACCGAAACGGTCGGATTCATCTCTTACGTCAGCAATACCTTCTAGTTTCTTGTCCTTAACTTGGTCTGCTATGTTCTTAATGAGAACACTCTTATTAACTTGGTAAGGAATTTCGGTAACAATGATGCAGTTCTTGCCATTAATTTCTTCAATGTCGCAACGGGAACGCATAATAACGCCACCCTTACCCGTTCTATATGCTTGTTTAACGGCTGCTCTACCAAGAATTAGTGCACCTGTAGGATAGTCGGGAGCAGGGATATACTCTATTAGTTCGTCAACGGTAATATCGGGATTTTCTAGTAGAGCAACGGTACCGTCAATAACTTCGCCAAGGTTGTGAGGAGGAATGGAGGTTGCCATACCTACTGCAATACCTTCTGCACCGTTAACGAGAAGGTTGGGGAACCTTGCGGGAAGAACGGTGGGTTGCATCAAGGTATCGTCAAAGTTGGGGTAGAAGTCTACGGTATCCTTTTCAAGGTCCCTTAGGATTTCGCCGGCAATCTTAGAAAGTCTAGCTTCGGTATACCTTTGTGCAGCAGCAGGGTGCCCGTCAACGGAACCAAAGTTTCCTTGACCATCAACCAATGGGTTACGAATGGAGAAGTCTTGAGCAAGTCTTACAAGTGCATCGTAAACGGAACTGTCACCGTGGGGGTGATATTTACCAAGAACTTCACCAACTATACGAGCACACTTTTTATGAGGCTTATCATAGGTGTTGCCGAGGTCGTTCATAGCAAAAAGTATTCTTCTGTGAACGGGCTTAAGACCATCTCTTACGTCGGGAATAGCACGGCTTACGTTAACCGCCATAGCATAGGCGATAAACGATTTGCTCATTTCGTCGACAAGGGGAGTTTGTATGATTTTGGTTTTACCCAATATCTCTTTAATCTTATCTAAATCTAATCTTGACTTATTGCTTGCCATACTATACGTCCAACTCCTTTACTAGTTTTGCATTTTGCTCTATGAATGCTCTACGCAATTCCGGAACTTCACCCATTAGTAGGCTGAAGATTTGGTCGGCTGCTTCTGCATCGTCAACGGTTACTTGTAGCAAGGTACGAGTTTCGGGATTCATGGTGGTTTCATAAAGTTGAACTGCGTTCATTTCACCAAGACCTTTGTAACGTTGTAGGTCGTATTTGCCGTTTACCGTTTCTTGATATTCCTTTAATTCTACGTCGGAATAAAGATATTTTTCTTCCTTATTCTTAGCAACTTTATATAGCGGAGGTAGTGCTATATATACGTGACCTTGTTCGACCAAGGGACGCATAAAGCGATAGAAGAAGGTTAGAAGAAGAATTCTAATGTGGCTTCCGTCAACGTCAGCATCCGTCATGCAAATTATGCGATCATAACGGCGCTTGCTGATGTCGAATTCGTCCTTATAGCCACAACCGAAAGCTTTAATCATAGCCTTTATTTCTTCGTTGTCGAGAATGCGGTGCATTCTTGCCTTTTCAACGTTCAAAATCTTACCACGTAGGGGAAGAATTGCTTGAATTTGACGGTCACGACCACTAATTGCGGTACCACCTGCAGAGTCACCCTCTACTAGGAAGATTTCGCAGTTTTCGGGAGTAGTGTCGGAACAGTCGGCAAGTTTTCCGGGAAGTGACATGCTGTCCATTGCACCCTTGCGGAAACTTTCGCGTGCCTTACGAGCGGCTTCACGAGCCCTTTGTGCGTTGATAGATTTGTTGATTAACTCTTTTGCGATCTTGGGGTTCTCTTCGAAGTATTCGCCTAGTTTTTGGCTTAAAACACGGTTTACGATGGTTCTCATTTCCGCATTACCAAGTTTGGTCTTGGTTTGTCCTTCGAATTGAGGTTCGGGTAGTTTAACCGATATAATACATACTAAACCCTCTCTACAGTCGTCACCGGAAAGTTTTTCGCTTTCTTTTAGCGTCTTGGAAGATTGGCCGTACTCGTTGAATACCTTGGTCAAGCTTGCCTTGAATCCTTCGAGGTGCATACCACCTTCTTCGGTATTAATATTGTTTGCATAGGCATATATTTTTTCATCGTAGCTGGTGTTATATTGCATAGCAATTTCCACGATGTTATCGCCTACGTTTTCTTCAATATAGAAGGTGTCGGGGAACAAGGTTTCTCTACCGGTGTTAAGTTCGTCTACAAAGTGACGGATACCACCCTCGTAACAGAAGGTTTCGCGACGTTCTTGGCCCTCTCTTGCGTCTTCAATAGAGATCTTAAGTCCTTTATTGAGGTAGGCAAGTTCGCGCAATCTTACGCGCATTAAATCATATTGGAATATGATGGAGTCAAATATTTCTGCATCGGGGAAGAAGGTAACCTCGGTTCCTGTTTCCGTCGTTTCGCCAATAACGTGCAAATCGCGTTGAGGAACACCCCTATTAAATACTTGCTTGTGGATTTTACCATTTTGATAAACCACTACTTCCAACCATTCGGAAAGAGCGTTAACGCAAGATACACCAACGCCGTGCAAACCACCGGAAATTTTGTATCCGCCACCGCCAAACTTACCGCCGGCGTGTAGCTTGGTCAAAACTACTTCTACTGCAGATTTGCCCTCTTTTTCGATAATACCGGTAGGAATACCTCTTCCGTTATCTCTTACGCGAACGGCACCATCGGGCATGATGGTAACTTGTATTTCGGTACAATATCCCGCAAGAGCTTCGTCGATAGAGTTGTCAACGACTTCGGTTACAAGGTGATGTAATCCCTTGATGTCGGTTGTTCCGATGTACATACCCGGTCTTTTACGAACGGGTTCAAGACCTTCAAGGACTTGTATGTCCTGTGAACCATAACTATGTTCTAATTTTTCGGCCATGTTTTCACTCCTAAAAATTTTGTGCGAAAACATTATAACATAAAATATAATATATGTATAGTAAATATTAGTAAATAGTATATACTTTTTTGCGCGCTCGCGCGTAGAAGCGCGCTACGCACGCGATACGGCGCCGTAGCGCAACAAATAAGGGAGCTCGCGCTCCCCTACCACTACTTGATTTCTCTTAAATTTGAGGTTATTTCGACCTGTACGCCCAGTTTGACTAAATTTGTAAAAAACTCTTTTTCAAACTCTGTGTTAACGATATTTCTAGTAAAAGTGATGCTCGTTATACCGTTATAACTTACAATTCCCATATTAACGGGCACTTTTTTAGAAGGATTTACGTTAAAAGAAAATCTTTTTACCAGCTTTTCCATACCTTCCGGCATATTAATTATGCCCACGTTGGAAATTATTAGCGTCTGCTTGGTCTTTTTCGTACCAAGCTTACCTATCTTAGTACCAAATTCCTTTAAAAATAACGGGGTGTATTTTAAGAATTTATTGGTTGCAAGTAGCGCAGATACCGAAAGCTTTTCACTAAGCTCGTCTTTGTTTGCAACACCGTTTTTTATGTCCTCGGAGCAGATTTTAACGTATTCGTCCAAGTCAAGAGGCGTTCTACCGGTATTGACGTAACACTTGGTTAACGTGGTAAAGTTTCTTACCGTATCGGACGGGAAAACCTTCCTTAAGTTAATTGGTATCATTGCGACTAAGTCCACGTTTTCGGTATCTTTAACGTATACTTTGGCTATCGAATACAACGCAAGCCCTGCAATTAACGCAGTGATGGTGCATCCTTTTTCTTTTGCCAATTTCTTTAATTCATCACTTGAAACGTAACCTTGTATTACGCCATATCCCAGCGTTTTGAAGTGTCTTGCCTTTATGCCAAAACAATTCTTGCCCGCCATTTTTCCAACCACTCCACCAAAGGGATTGAACCCCTTGTAGTATTTGGATATGCTGTCTTCAAGTTCATTTTCCGGAACGGGCTCACCCACTATTTTAACGTCACCGTGGTCGGGAAGGTCTTCCCCGCATTCGTCCAAATAACGGTACACCAAAGCGCGCAAGAATTCTACGGCACCCGTGCCGTCACAAAGACCATGGAAAAAGTCAACGGAAATTCTCTTTTTATAGTATTGAACGCGGAATAAAAATCTATTATTCTTTTGAAAATCAATATTCCTCATACATACGCCGTCATCAGGAAAGGCTTTGGGCTCTTTATCGTTGTACTCAAAATAGTAACGGAAGAACCCTTTTCTTAACATAACGGCAAAGGTGGGGAACCTTGGCATTATATCCCTTAATGCAGTCGTCAAATTCTCTCCGTCTACGTAGTTACGCATTTCAACGGAAAGCCTAAAAATTGACATAGTGGTTTGCGTTTCACTCATAGGATATATATCCGATGAGTAATCCAACTTATACCACTTAGGACTGGGAACAAAGGGATAACTCATACGAATATTATAATAAATTTTAGCATATTAGTCAATGAGAAGAAATATCAAAGGAGCGCTTATGCAAAACTTTCACGAACTTAATTATACCCCGAACGGCCTTTCCATCACGAACGTAAAAGACGTTTTCGAATTTTCAGAGAGAGAAATAGTGCTAGGCTTAAACGAAGGTGGCCTAAAACTATTTGGCAAGGACTTTAAACTAACCGAAGTAGATCTCGAACACGGCATTCTCAAAGCCACGGGCACCCTTTATTCACTTAACTATGGCTCACAATCAAAAGAAGGCTTATTGAAAAAATTGTTCAAGTGATACGAGAGGTTCTTCCAGACGTAATAGCCCTCGTCGTTTTCTCAACGGGGGGAGTACTTTACGGCCTATTATTATTGCACGTGGTTTCTCTTTCTCTAACCGGGCTCAAGTCACACGTCATTGACTTGGGTCTGGGTATTTTTTGTGGTGTACTATTTCTACTCCTTACGGAAGTTTATTACGCTACTGTCGTTACGCCCTACACCCTATTTTGTTATGCAGTGGGAATAGGAGGTGCGTTGCTTTTCTTTAACGAAAATAAGGCTATTAAAAAAGGGAAGCCCAAGTGTTTAAAAAGACAAAAGAAAACCCCGAAGTTAAAAAGGAAAACTTCGGGGAATAATTAATTTGGGTTATCGTACTATTTGTTAGTGCTACCGAAACCTCCGTTTCTTACTTCTTGCACGTCATCGTCATAGGTAATGCCATACTCCAGGAAAATGCCTTGCGCAAAGGCTTCTCCTGCCTTCACCGTTACGGTCTTTCCTTCATTAGAAGCGTTGGTTAATTTAATTTGAACGTGCCCTTCGTTGTCGCTATAATAGTAGTCTTGGTCGATTATGCCAACGGTGTTGTTAAGCCCCAGACGATACTTGAAACCAAGCCCACTACGAGGATAGATTTTAAGCACCCAGCCCTCTTCCATATAGGCACGAATGCCGGTTGCAATCTTTATAGTTTCGTTTGGTGCAAGGGTGAAATCTATTGGGGAATAGATATCGTAACCTGCGCTTCCTTTTGTTGCACGCTTTGGTAACTTAATGGTATCGTAGTCCGTTGCTTTTGCAACGTTGCCACCATCAGCCAAATAGCGCTCCAAAGAAACTTTTTCAAATTTTGCAATCGCTTTCATTATAGTTTGCTCTCTATAAGTTTAATGGAATAATCAAGACGCTCTAGGCTCTTTTCTTTTCCAAGAATGCCACCCATTTCTACTGCTCCACCGGGAGTAACGGGGGCACCCGTTAAACCAACACGTACGCTCCAAAGCATTTGACCTTTCTTCATGCCCATTGCTTCTGCTTTTTCTGCAAGAGCAAGTGAAAGATTTTCTTCGTTGAAATCTTCTATTGCTTCAATGGCTTCCTTTGCACCCTTTAGAGCAATTAAGCCTAGTGATGCATCGGCCTTAAGTTTCTTATGGTAGTATAGGTCAAGATCGTAATCGCCAAACTCCTCTATGAACTTTACTTTTTCGGGTATATCGGAAAGAACCTCTACACGTGATTGAAGAAGTACGTTCCACTTTTCATAATCATACTTACCTGCTATAACGCTCTTTTCATACCAGGGTTTCGCAAGCTCGCTAAATCTTTCAGCAGGAAGTTCCTTGATATATAAGGAGTTCAACCACTTCATCTTTGCTTCGTCAAAAATGGAACCTGACTTAGAGATACCGTCAACGTCAAAGAGCTCGGTCAAAGTATCGATGTCCATCTTTTCGATTTCACCCTTAGGAGCCCAACCAAGAAGCGCAATGTAGTTAATTATTGCTTCGGGAAGATATCCTTTTGCAATAAAATCTTCAAAGTTAGCATCACCGTAACGCTTGGAAAGTTTTCTTTGTGCATCTTTCATAATTGGGGGAAGATGAACGTACTTTGGAGGCTCCCAGCCAAAACTCTTGTAAATGAGATTGTATTTGGGGGTGCTGGAAAGATATTCGTTACCGCGAGTTACGTGGGTAATTCCCATTAGGTGGTCGTCTATAACATTAGCAAAGTTATAGGTGGGCATACCGTCGGACTTTAACAAAACTTGATCTTCTAGGTCAGCGCAATCAACGTCAATTTGACCATAAACAAGGTCTTGGTAGGAAGTCATTCCGTTTTCCGGTATGTTTTGTCTAATAACGTAGGGAACACCTGCCTTTAGCTTCTCTTCAACTTCTTCCTTGCTAAGCTTTAAGCAATGTTTATCGTATTTACGGTTGCCGTCTTCGTCGGTTAGGGATTCCAAACGTTCTTTATCACAGAAACAATAATATGCGCCACCAAGTTCTACTAGTTTGTGTGCATACTCTTTGTAAAGTTCTTTCCTTTCACTTTGAACGTAAGGTCCACAGTTGCCACCGTGAATGGGGCTTTCATCAATTTTAAATCCTACGGTATCGAGGGTACGATACACTAATTCAACTGCACCTTCAACGTAACGTTCTTTGTCGGTGTCTTCAATGCGCAAAATAAATTCGCCCCCGTTATGGCGAGCGAAAAGGTACGAGTAGAGTGCCGTCCTCAAGTTACCTATGTGCATAAAGCCCGTAGGACTGGGAGCAAATCTTGTTCTAACTTTCATAATACTCCTTTATTGTTTTAAAGTAGAAATAAGTTCGTAAATTCTTTGTAAATCGTCTTTGGTATAATAGTCGATGCAAATTCTACCCTTAGTATCGTTACCAACAAGTTTTACCTTGGTGCTGAATACGCGTTTGAGATCGTCAACAAATTCACGCATTTCTATGGATAGACGAGTCTTTTCCTTAGCACTCATCTTACGGGGTGCTTTGTCTGGGTTGAGGTAATAGCGAACTTTTACTTCCAGTTCTCTAACACTCATTTCGCCATCGGCTGCTTGATATGCAAAATCAATTTGGGTTTCTCTGTCTGTAATTGGAATTAGGGCGCGAGCGTGTCCTGCTGACAAACGATCTTGTGCTACTAAACTCTTAACTTCGTCTTCAAGGGAGAGCAAACGAACAATATTTGCAACGCTACTTCTTGCTTTACCAATGCGATTTGCAAGTTGTTCTTGGGTGTAGCCGTTAAGTTTCATAAGTTCTTGAACAGCCTCTGCCTCTTCGATTGCGTTTAGGTTTTCACGTTGTAGGTTTTCAATAAGAGAAATTTCTCTTATCATCCTTTCATCGATTTGTTTAACCATTGCAGGTATGGTGTTTAGTCCAACCGCTTTTGCAGCACGGTAACGACGTTCACCAGCTACTATCATATATTTATCGTCGCGCTTAACTAGAATAATGGGTGAAATAACGCCTTGTACACGTATGCTGTCTTCCAACTCTCTTTGTTGTTTTTCGCCAAAATACTTACGAGGTTGGTTGGGATTGGCTTCTATTAAATCGAGTTCGATGTTATAAACTTTTTCGCCTTCAACTACTTCGGTAGGTTGAACGGGAAGAACTCTTTCGTCTTCGATATTTGCAAGCAATGCGCTCAAGCCTTTTCCTATTCTCTTTGCCATTATTTTTCTCCTTTCTTCCTATAGTGGATTACTAATTATTTTTTTATTATGTCTTGGATACATTTCGGGTGTTTTTCCCGTTTTTTCTATGATAATCAAGCTCCTTGATTGACCTTCTAGGGTATAAACCCTATTTTCCTTAACCTTTCCGCCCAACTTTTTAATAGCGTTTTGTGCGTTCAAAAGTTCCTCTTCGCTCTTCCCTTTGTAGGCGTACAATCTTCCACCCACTTTAAGCAAAGGCATGCCGTATTCCACGAGTTTATTAAGCTCGGTAACGGCTCTTGCGGTAAGACTGTCGTAGCTTTCGCGATCCTTACTTCTTGCAACTTCTTCTGCACGAAGTTTTAGGGCGCGAATACCACTAAGGCCCAATTTTTCTATTAGTTTTTCAAGGAAAAGCACCTTTTTTCCATTACTTTCCACCATGGTTACGTCAAGGTCGGGACGGAAGATTTTTAGTACTACTGCAGGAAAACCTGCACCACTACCAATATCAACGTGCCTTGCGCCATATGGAATATCGTTAGTAGCACAAAGTGAGTCGGCAAAGTGCTTAACTATTATTTCATTTTCTTCGGTTATTGCTGTAAGATTTACGTTTTTATTGTATTCAACCAAAAAATTCATATAAGTGCTTAAACTTTCCGCTTGATTTTCATCGCAATCAAACCCAAGTGACGTTAATTTCATTATGATTTTTTGGTTCAAATCCATACATGCCCACGCGCGTATAATAGTTATAGTAATTATAACACTATATTTATTATCTTGCAAGTGTAATTTTTAAGCACGTCGGTAATAAAAGAGTAACTTTACAAAAAAATAAGTCCGCATTAGCGGACTTTTTATTTTTATGCTTCTTTTTTCTTCTTTTCCGGTTCAATAATGGGATGCTCTTTGAGATATTCCATCCTCTTGTCGTAAAGTTTTTTAAGAATGAAAATTAGTGGTATGCCTGCAACTATCATAAGCAAGCTCCAAAATTGTGAGGGACTCATGCCGGGAACAAATCCACCTCTCTCGTCACCACGCCAAAATTCAATAACAAAACGAAGAATGCCGTAGCCGATGAGGTATATTGGTAGTCCGTAAGGATTGGGCTTTTTAAGATAGAAAATAAGGATTCCAACGAATAGCACGAATAGGCCGAGTGCTTCAATAAGATTGGTGGGCACAACCTTGCCTTCTACACCCACGAAGTGCATACCTATTGGACTGTCGGTGGGAACACCGTAACAGCAACCGGCGAAAACACACCCCAGTCTACCAAATGCGTGACCTAGAAGTAATCCAAGTGGTACGGAGGTACAAATATCAATGATCTTAGATTGGAATTTTTTTGCAAAAATTAGGCAAAGTCCAACAAAAGTTACCGCGCCACCTACGAATCCACCGAGGAATGTAAGTCCGTTTCCAAACAAATCGAACCCCTTTGAGGGATCATCAATATACGAATATATTGCTTGGAATAGCGCTGCACAAAAGAACCCTACTCCTGCAGTTATAACACCATTTATGGTAATAAAATCAACGTATTTGCTCTCTAGTTTATCTCTTTTTGCAAGTAGCCAAAATACTATAAAACAAGCAAGCACTCCAACTGCTACGCAAATACCATACAAAGTAATAACTCCGCCTATTTCATAAGGATACATAACTATCTCCTTAAAGTAAGATAAAACTATTATATACTAACCTACGAAAAATATCAATCCCTTGTTTTTGTTAAACAAGGGACTGAGTAAATCGTTTAAACTTTATTGGTGCTTTATAACCCTTGCTTTCTTAAAAATAGCATTAGTACGGTTACGTCTGCAGGAGTTACGCCACTAATACGGGAAGCTTGTGCGAGCGTCATAGGACGATGATCGTTTAGTTTTTGACGTGCTTCTAAACGCAGTCCTTCAACCTCGGAATAATCTATGTTTTCGGGAAGCTTCTTTTCTTCCATTCGGCGAGCCTCTTTGATTGCGCTCTCTTCCTTCTTAAGATATCCCTCGTATTTTAACTCAACGGCAACGTAAGAAAGTGCTTCCGGACTGAAAGTAGAATAGCTTTCGTCTATTGCTAAAAGGGTTTCTTTCGTCGCCCTTCCACGCTTTAAAACGTCCTCACCGGAAATGCTTCCTTGGGGTAAGCTTTCGCCAATTTTTTCAAAGGCTTCCACCACTTCTTCCGTCTTATATCTGGTTTTTAACTTTTCCTTTATTTCGTTAATTTGGGATACCTTATTTTGATATTTGGAATATCTTTCTTCCTTAACCAAACCAAGTTCTCTACCCTTTTCGGTAAGTCTGATATCAGCGTTGTCTTGTCTTAAATGTAGTCGGTACTCAGCCCTAGAAGTCATCATTCTGTATGGTTCTTCCGTTCCTTTTGTGACAAGATCGTCTATTAAAACGCCTATGTAAGCTTCATCTCTTCTTAGGGTAAAAGGCTCCTTCCCATCAAGATATCTACCTGCATTTATGCCTGCAATTAGTCCTTGCGCACCTGCCTCTTCATAGCCCGAACTACCATTAATTTGTCCACCTGCGTACAAACCCTTAATCTTCTTAATACCAAGCGCAGAGTTAAGCTCTAGGGGGTTCAAACAATCGTATTCTATAGCATATCCATACCTAGTAATAACGGCGTTTTCCAGTCCTCTTACAGAGTGTACCATTTGCTCTTGAACGTCGTAGGGAAGAGATGTTGAAAGACCTTGTGCATACATCTCTTCAGTATCAGCGCCCTCGGGTTCAATAAAAATTTGGTGTCTTTCCTTGTCTGCAAATCTAACCACTTTGGTTTCAATGGAAGGACAGTACCTTGGTCCCGTACTTGTTATCTCACCATTATACATTGGTGCTCTGTCAAGATTTCCAAGTATGATTTCATGGGTATCAAGGTTGGTATAGGTCAAATAACATACCTTATCGTTGCGAGTTGCACCTTCGGTTAGCATACTAAACGTAGGCAAGCCCTCGTCACCTTTTTGCACTTCCATCTTATCGTAATCAATACTACTTGAAAGCAATCTGGGAGGCGTACCCGTCTTAAATCTTCTTATATCCAGTCCCAATTTGATTAGGTTTTCCGTCAAGCCTTCGCTACGCATAAAGCCCGCCGGTCCGGTGTTTCTAGAATAGTTACCCGTAATTATACGGCTATTAAGATATACGCCACTGGCAATAACGACAGCCTTTGTGAAATAGGTATCGCCCATAGCCGTCTTTATGCCTGTAACAGCCCCGTCTTCAACTAAAATTTCTGTTACCTCACCCTCTAATATAGCTAGACCCGGTGTTTTTTCCATCCTTTCTTTCATTAGACGATGATATAGGTTTTTATCGACTTGAGCACGCAAACTATGTACGGCAGGTCCGTTTCCTAAATTAAGCATACGTGTTTGAAGGGTTGCCTTGTCGGCAATTTCACCCATAATACCACCAAGAGCATCAATTTCTTTAACAAGATGTCCCTTTGCCGTGCCACCAATATTAGGATTGCATGCCATAAATGCCACCGCTTCAAGTGAAAGGGTGGTAAGTAGGGTGCTTTTTCCCATAGTTGCAAGAGCATGGGCTGCCTCAACCCCTGCGTGTCCTGCTCCTATTACAATGGCATCATAAGTCTTCTTCATGCTATTTTCCTACACAGAATTTGCTAAATATTTCGTCTACTACGCTCTCTGCAACGTCCTCACCGGTTAGTGAAGCGAGTGCAGAATACGCGCTCTTAATATCAACTACGATGCAGTCTAGCGTTGCAAAGCCCAGTGCTCCAATTGCGCTATCTACCGAATTCAAGGCATCGCCAACTGCAAATATTTGTCTTTCACGGGTTAGCACAGGCGCTTTGAGGCGTTTGTTTAATTCAAGTTTATCCTCTATTAAAGCAATAAGCTCGTCAACACCCTTTCCCGATTTTGCCTCTATGACGATGTCGCATTGGCGAGGATATGCCATAATGTCGCCTTTGTTTGCAACTCTAAGGTGCTTCTTGTGCTTTACTCTTTCGTATAATGCAATTTCATCCTCACACTCCGGAAGAGAGGTATCAGCTAGAAAAAGCACTAAATCTGCCCCCTCTATTGCGCGCGTAGCGCGCTCGATACCTATTTTTTCTACAACGTCGCTGGACTCTCTAATACCGGCAGTATCCAATACTTCTACGTTAATACCATCCAGCATAAAGGAGCCGGCAAGCACGTCACGAGTCGTTCCGGCAATATCGGTTACTATCGCACGCTCGTCTTTTAGTATGGCGTTCATTAGACTTGACTTACCAACGTTAGTCAACCCACAAAGAGCAATGGATATACCTTCCCTTACGACAGCCCCTTGTTTGGAACTTTCGTAAAGATCTTTTAGTTTGTCTTTTGCTTGGTTTAGGATATCTAAAGTCGGTTCAAAGGTATCCTCTAACAACTCTTCCGGATAATCCAGCGCTACCTCCACGTTAGCAGATGCAGTTAATAGCAAGGTTTTAATTTCCTCTATTCCCTTGCTTACTTCACCCTTCATTAAACGGTATGCTTGGTTTACTTCTGCTTCCGATTGGGCATTAATCATATCGGCAAGACCTTCGGCTTCTGCTAGATTTAATTTGCCATTAAGGTATGCTCTCTTTGTGAATTCGCCGGGTAGCGCAGGTCTTGCTCCACATCTTACAAGTTCTCTTATTACACCTTGTATTATTATTTTACCACCATGGGTGTGGAGTTCCACCACGTCTTCGCCCGTATATGATTTAGGCGCCTTGCAATACATGCAAAACGCCCTATCGTTAAAGTTTTTTGCTTGGACTTTGCCAAGATACATTTTGTTAGGCTCCACGTTTTCGAAGCCATTTGCGCTAAATACCTTTCTTACGATACTAAGAGCGTCTTCACCGCTCATTCTAACGATTCCTATAGCCCCCCTCTCTACTTCGGGAGTAGCAAGTGCGACGATAGTATCTTTCATATTAGAAAGGCTTCTTGGAGGGTGCGCCGTAGCTCTTCGTCTTAGCGATACCCTTCTTACGGAATGATGCCGAAGTACCGTAACTTATTTGAGGATTATTAAGACCGTTTTGGTTGTTTCTGGGGGCTCTCTCCCTTCTAACGTCTTCCTTAGGAAGAATTACAACGTGACGGAATCTGCCCTCGCCTTCGGACTCGGTTTTAACAAACTTATCGTTTTGAAGTGCGGTATGGATAACCCTTCTCTCAAAGGGATTCATGGGCTCTAATTCCACCTTTTTGCCCGTCTTGTGGCACTTGTGTGCAAGACGCTCTGCAAGGCGTGTAAGAGTCTCCTTTCTTCTTTGACGATAGTCTTCTGCGTCTATGGTAACTCTAACGAAATCCACGCCCTCTTTGTTGGCGATCCATAGAGTCATATATTGTATTGCATCAAGCACTTCACCACGATAACCGATAAAGGAGCTTGCTCCCTTCCCGGTTGCTTTAACGTTGATGTCCGTACCCTTGCGAGTTACTTCTACTTCACAGTCGAGTCCCATTTGAAGAACGAGTTCGTTAATGAATGTTCTTGCTCTTTCTTCTGCGCGAGCAAGAAGTTCCTCTTGAACGGCATCCAAAACAACTTCTTCGCTTTCGTTAGAAGTCACTTCTTCCACTTCTTCGTTAGAAACAACTTCCTCTACGGGCTCTTCCTTTTCTAAAATGGTTATTACAACTTGAGCTTTTGTGAATAGTCCGCCCTTGCTCTTAACTTCTACGTTAACGTCGCTAGCGGAAAGTCCAAGTTCTTGAAGGCCCTTTTCGGTTGCTTCATCAACCGTTTTACCTTCATAAATATAGGTATTATTTTCCATTATTTGCTCCTAATTATTTCTTCTTAACGGTGGTGCTCATAACGCGATCGCGTTCGATAGCATCCTGTTTCTTTTGGATGATATTCCAAACAAGATTGAAGATAAAGGAGAACAAACTCGAAACGAACATATACAGTGAGAATGCCGTACTATAGAACAAACTGAATATTGCCATAATCAAAGGCATCATATATTGCATCATCTTTGCTTGAGATTGTTGCATTTTTGCTTGTTCCTCGGTTTGTCCTGCTACTTGAGGTTGTTCCGGGGGTTTAATGAGTTTGGAAGATACTATGCTCAATACACCTACTAAAACGGGAAGAATGAGGTATCCGTTCCAAGCCTTCTTGCCTTTTTCGTTGTAGTTATACTCTTCGATTAGAGGCTTCATTACCTTTTCATAGGTAGTCTTGTCAACGTCAGAGATGGCAAGTTTACCCATGCCGTTTCCTGCATAAGTAGATACGTCGGGAATGGGGCTTTTCCAGGTGTCGGGCATAAAGATGTTGTCGGTAAGTAAAAATCTTTCCAACTCATAATTTTCTACAACTGCATTTTCTGCAGATTTTATTGCGATTTCAGCAGACTCCGTTGCACTCTTTCCCTCGTTTATGCTTGTAGTATATGAATCTGCATAGGTGGTTTCATATACGTTTTGAAGGTTTTCAAATACAACGACGTTGTGATATTTAACAGCAGAGTTAAATCCACTAAAAACAACCATAAATACTACTAGAGTCACTATGGTAGGCAAGCAAGCTTTAAAAGTGCTGTATTTGTACTTTTGGTAAACTTCACGTTGCTTCATAGCAAGAGTATTTCTGTCATTGCCGTATAGGTTGTTAATCTTGTCGAGCTCGGGCTTCATAACCTCCATTTTCTTGGCGTTAGAACGAGCAATTAACTTTTGCCATACGTCTAGTGGTGATGTCGCAATTTTTAAAAACAAGGTAAAGAGAATAACGGTAACTGCAAAAGCACCGATTACTTCTCCTTCTATACCCCATGACAAAACCCATTTATAAAGCACGTTATAAACGAATTTTCCCATTAGGTTAAGTTCCGTAGCAAGGCTCATAATGTCCATTTAGCCGCTCCTTTAAGGTTTTCTCTTACAGGGTCGAATCCTCCCCTGCGAAAAGGATTACATCTTAGTATCCTACGCGCGCCCATAAAACACCCGCGTATAACACCATATTTTTGAATTGCATCTAGGGTATACATAGAACAAGTAGGCGTATAGATACATCCCTTTCCCACCAAAGGAGAAAGAACCTTTTTGTATCCTATGATCAAAAGCCTACAAATCTTTTTAAACATCTAGGTGTCCCGCTTTTCGCAATAGGTAACCTATGGTTGAACCTATTTCTTCAAAACTAGCTTCCCTTATTGGCTCACGTGCAACTACAACGTAATTGTGAGTAGTCTTCAAACGAGGCATATAGGTCGCAAATTGTTCGTAAATCCTTCTTTTTACTAGGTTTCTTACCACACTTTTGCCTATCTTTTTGCTTATACTTACGCCAACTTTATTGTTATGTGCAGGCACGAAATTAAGTACCATTAAAGGGGAGCCAATAGAGTTCCCCTTCTTATAAACGTAACTGAAACTAGCGTTTCGCTTAAGCCTATAGGCACTTTGCATATTAATTATGCAGCGAGCTTTGCTCTGCCTTTTCTTCTTCTACGAGAGAGAACTCTACGGCCGTTCTTAGTGCTCATTCTTTGACGGAAACCATGTACTTTACTTCTTTGACGTTTTTTGGGTTGATAAGTTCTTTTCATTGCTATTTTCTCCTATTCGGTTAATTTTATAATCTTACGCGCGTTTTATATTATTAAAAGCGCTATTGAATTATAGCCTATAACCGAAATGCTGTCAAGCAAAAAAGGGGGACTATAAAGTTAAATTGGTTGAATCACAAACTTTTTTCGTTCAAATAAGCAAAAATCCCATTGGAAATTTTATTAGAGAGCAATTCTCTATATTGTGCATCGGTTAGCAACTTTTCGTCTTCTTCATTAGAAAGAAAGCCACATTCTATTATGCAAGAAGGATAGAAAGAGCAATTCAAAATGTAGTAATCACCCTTTAACGCACTAAAAGTACGCCCCACTCGTTCATTGTTTATTTCGTTTAGGCTTGCTTGCACGGCACGTGCCAAATTCTTTCCTTCTTCACTACCCGCATTAAAGAAAACCTGTGCTCCTCTCCTAGTAGAGTCCGGAAACTTGTTTTGATGTATGCTAACGACTAGGTTAGGCTTAGCCTCGTTAATAATACTTTTACGCCTTTCAAAATCATCTGCCTTAGTACCAATTCCATTTTCAAGTACGCTGTCTTTTTCACGCGTTAGCACTACTTTTACACCACGCTCTTCAAGCACGTTTTTCAAGTTAAAGGCTACCAAAAGATTAATTTCCGATTCCGATACATCAGTCTTTGCACCTTTTACACCTTTATCACCGCCACCATGGCCGGCATCTATCACAACGGTATACTCGGGCTTTGGAAGAGCGCAATACAACGTCCAACCAGTAGCGCAAAATAGGCATATTACCAAAATTACACAAACACCTATCAACAATTTACGCTTATCAACAACTAAAAACATATACCTCTCCTATTTTTCGCCATAATTCGCATTTAGGTAACCCTTAGGGTGCTTTTTCGACTTTATTTGACGTATTTTGCACCACTTATCCACATATTACACACTTTATCCACAGAGTTATCCACAATTAAAGTATTATATGTCAAGTCGTTTTATTTGCTGATTAAAAGGTTGTTTTAAAATGTTTTGTGGTTTTATAGCGAAAAAAAAGGAGCCTCTCGCTCCTTATATTTCCTCTTTCGGCAATCGATATATGCTAACCACCTCTTCACCACAAACTATAAGATGATCCAATAACCTTATGCCCAGATTGCTTAGGTGTGCTTTGAGTTTTTCCGTCAAATACAAATCGTCCGTAGATGCTTCTTTAACTCCATTAGGATGATTATGCGCAAGCGCAATACTCTTAGCATCCAATAAAATAGCACCTTTTGCTATCTTATTAAAGTCCATATCCAATCTGGATGACGTTCCGTCAGCAATTACCTTTTGGCCAATAATCTTCTCATTATCGTTGACGTATATTGCAATTAACCTTTCGTTATAACAATTTTTAAGTAGCCTTGCACAATAATTAGCAAGCTGAGAATAATCGTTTGCGCTCCTTGTACGATTACGTTCATTCAAAGCGTTTGCCGATTCTACTATTGATTTATAAAGCGGAAAGGTGATAGCTGCCATTTTAGGCATACCCGGAATAGTAAGAAGCTCCTCTTCTTTAGCATTAAGAAGGTTGTCTAGTCCACCAAATTCAAAAAGCAAAGTCCTGGCTAAAGGAGAAGTATCCTTTCTGGGAACAAAAGGGTACAAAAGAAATTCAACAATTTCGTGTGGAGCCATACCTTCTATGCCTCTCACTCTGATTTTATCGCGCATTCTTTCGCGTCTGCCTTCTGCCATAGTATCTCCTAAAAATATTCTATATAAAAGATAACATATTTTCTTGAAATAGTGTATAATATTACGTAAGAAAAATAAATTTCTTATAATAAAGAAAGGAAATAGCAATATGAAAGTTTCGTTTGATGATGCAATCAAGAGTTTACAAGATTTAATAAAAATAAACTCAATACAAGGCCCGGCAACGGAAAGAGCACCATTTGGTGAAGGTAACGTAAAAGCCCTTGACTATTCGTTAAAACTACTTGAGAGTTTTGGTTTTAAAACGAAAAATGGGGATAATTATTATGGTTACGGCGAAGTTGGAAGTAATGATTTACCTTTGTTTGGTATACTAGCACACCTAGACGTGGTACCCATTTCACCTACTTGGCAACACGATCCATTCGGTGGAGAAATTGAAGACGGATACCTTTACGGTAGAGGTACTCTCGATGACAAAGGACCATTTATAGCATCACTTTACGCCTGTGCTCAACTGCTAAATGAGGGCTTAAAACCCACGAAACGCATTCGTTTTATACTTGGATGCAACGAGGAAAGTGGTTGGAAATGCATGGATGAATACACAAAGAGAGAAGAAATGCCCCTTGAAGGATTTAGCCCTGATGCTGACTTTCCAGTCATAAACTGCGAGAAAGGTGTAGTATATCACAAAGTATCGGTACCCAAACCTGCATTTTTATTAAATATTAAATGTGGTGAAAGAGCTAATATAGTACCCGACAAAGCAAGCGCAACCGTAATAAATAAGGATGGTTTAATTGCTAGAGCCTTATCTAACGGCGCCGTAGTAGAAGAAAATGGCAATGAAATTACCATCACTACTTGTGGCATTAGTGCTCACGGTTCCACCCCTCAAAAAGGCGACAACGCACTAACGAAGCTTCTCTATATACTCTCCCCTTACGACTCTACTATTTTGGCTGTCTACAATGCCTTCATTTCAAATGACGGAAAAGGAATGGCCCTTAATATTAGTGATGTTAAGAGTGGCAGTCTAACACTAAACCTAGGCGTTGCAGAAACGAATAACGATACTATATCATTCACTATCGATATTAGATATCCCCTTTCCATTACAATGGATGAAATAACCAATATATTTATTAATCACTTTAAGTCACTTAATGCGTTAGTTGAAAGAGGAGCTTACCATTTGCCTTTATACGTAGCCAAGGACGATCCATTAATAGAAGCATTACTTGGAGCATACAATAGCGTTACAGGCACCACAGGGGAAGCCATAACCATAGGTGGTGGCACGTACGCAAGAGTTCTTCCAAAGGGAGTTGCGTTCGGACCGGTATTCCCCGGTGGTGAATCCAGAGTACATGGTGATGACGAACGAATTTTACTACAAGACTTCGCAAAAACAATAGAAATTTACAAAGAAGCCATTAAACGACTTTGTTTCTAGTTAAAAATGGCAATATTTTGGAATAATTCGTGCTCCACGTGGAACACTTTCAAGCCATTCTCTTAGTCCTTGTTGATTTTAGCACCCTCTATGGGTGCTACTTTTTACCTATTTTCGCGACTTTAAGCCCAAAATATGCCACTTTTTAGCACTTTTTCAGCCCATACAAAATATACTCCCGAATTTCTTTTGCCATTGTTCAACACAAATTTCCGTGAAACATTTCGTATTGTTGAACATTCGTTCAGTTATAGGGAAGTTACCCGCTATTTTATTACCCATAAAAGAACAGCCTAAGCTACGCCACAACACGGTGTATTGTTCAACGTGGAACATTCGAATTACCACACATACTTATCTTGCTATTTCCAACGTTTTATCACATCTAACGCATTGTTTCATGTGAAACATTAACATCCATCCCATGCAGATATAAAAATATTCCAAATTTAACGGTTTATTTCTTTGAGAAAATTGACCAATTTTTAACAAGTTTTAGATGACTTTTTTTATTATTTACAATAATTGTTCAACGTGAAACATTCAGGCACAATTCTTCTGTTTCCATTAGACTTATTAATATTATTTAATTAAACATCTACAATATTAATACAATATGATAACATTATTACATAACCTTCAGCTGATATGTTTCATGTGAAACAATGTGACAAAAAAGTAGTGGTTAAAGATAAAATAACTGATATTTTACATTTTTTATCGCATAATCGTTCATCATACAACGTTAAATACTTTGAATTTTTACATTTTATGGTATTTTATTAATAAAGTGGGTTATAAATAATTTTAAATCATATATTTTTTTAGAATTAAACGAAGCTGTTAAATATTGAACTTATTTTAAAAAATTTTACGTTCTTTTTTATTAAATCATAACATTATTAGGTTAATAAATGTATTTGTTGTATAATAAACATGCGAAATAGTACAATATCAGTATAAAAGTGTAATTAATTATACATTTTTTATTTTAAATTAATAATTTCTTTTCACCATAAACAATTTTATTGTAAATTCAATAAATTTTTATAAAAAGAGGTAAAAATTGTGTTATTAGCGTGTTCATCATACAACAATTATCGTTTTTATACAGAAAGAAGTTATATATTTAATCAATATAATTTAAAAACAGGATAAATTTCTTCACGATAAACTATTTTTATATATTAAATCATTTATCATCCTATTAATACAGCAATTCAAACAGATAATTACACCAAAATAGGTGGTTTTGCTCTACGTACAACACTAATTTTAGTATTTTTATGTTGATAACTTTGTTAATTGTGGATAACTTAACCTACTTATCCACAATTTTAGTTCAATTTGTAACATTTTCGTTAAAGAGAATATTTATTCCCTTTTAAACGGTTTATTATATTGTAATCATAATCTATACGTTGTTTATCATAGCATCATGCCCTTCAACACTCCGTTTATTTTATCGAAATTTTAATAGTATAGAGAATGGCCAAAATATGGGACAAGCTGAACCTTTACATAAATTGTAAATATATAACTATTGACAATGATATTAAAAAAATGTATACTATACAAGAATAAATGTTCGTATATTACAATTAATGTAAATAGTAGAGTGATTATGGATAATAATAAATGGTTCTTTTGCATAGATATGAAATGCTTCTTTGCATCGGTTGAATGTGTGGAAAGGGGACTTAATCCTTTTGACACACCTCTTGCCGTTGTTGATTCCAGTAGAGGTGTGAATGCAATTTGTCTGGCAATATCACCAAAAATGAAGGCTCTGGGCATTAAAAACAGGTGTCGATTTAATGATATTCCAAAAGGTATTTCATTTATTGATGCCATTCCAAGAATGATGAAATACATAGAATATGCTTCAAGAATTTATGACGTTTATCTTGATTACGTGTCCCCTGACGACGTACACGTTTACTCAATCGACGAAGCTTTTATAGACGTAACCGCTTACTTAAAAACCTACAAAACCACTCCTAAAAAATTTGCAAAATTTTTAATTGATGAAATTGCTTTAAGGACCGGGATTCCGGCGACTTGTGGTATTGGTACAAACCTTTATCTTTCAAAAATAGCACTTGATATTTCGGCAAAAAAGAACAAAGACCACATTGGCTTTTTGACGGAGGAATTGTTCAAATTAACTCTCTCTAAACATCAACCTTTAACCGACTTTTGGGGCATTGCAAGGGGAACGGTAACAAGACTTAATAAGTATGCTATTTACGACATGGAGGGTATTAGAAAAATTGATCCTAACGTTCTTTACAAGGAATTTGGTATTAATGCGGAGTTGCTAATCGACCACTCTTACGGGAGAGAAAATTGTACCATCCAAGACATTAAAAATTACAAGACAAAGTCTAGGAGCATATCAAACTCTCAAATACTATTTAGTGATTATGAAACGGAGAAGGCAAAGCTTGTTTTACAGGAGATGACTCTAACTGCTTGTCAGGAGTTGTTAAAAAGAAAAGTAATTGCAAATAGCGTTTCCATATACGTAGGGTACTCTAAAGATACCATTAAGCCGGCAGGTAGTAGCATTAAACTTAAAAACGCTACTTCTTCATACAATATAATAAGCAAATACGTAGATTATCTTTTTGATAAAATTGTAGTTTCGGGTATCCTAATTAGAAGATTAGGAATATCATTTGGTGGAATTATGGATGAAAGTGCAGAAGGGTACGACTTCTTTACAGACCTGGATTCACTAAAAAAAGAACGTACTTTGGAGCGTACTATTCTAAACATAAAAAGCAAATACGGCAAAAATGCAATCCTTCGTGGGTTTGATTTACAAGAGGGTGCAACTCAAAAAGAAAGAAACAAGCTAATAGGTGGACACAACGGTGGATAGAGAAAATAGAGCAAAACAGTTCATGCCTTTCGACGCATTAAAGGGGTTAAAAGAGGAGCTTAAACATTGCGAGGAACGCCGTTTAAGAGAGAATAAGAGAGAATTACTAGACGAGGAAATAGAAGCTCTCACACGCGCTTTAAACAGCCTTAAAAGGGGAATGATTATTAATATAACCTATTATGATTTCATCAAGGAAAGATACCTTACGATTGACGACGTATTCACTTCACTAAGGCGAGATACGCGCTTTTTAATAACGGAAAATCACAAGATATATTGGGATGATTTACTTGAAGTCAAAATACTAAGTTAAAGTTTTTATGCGCTGTTATTTTATTTTTTCAAAATAGGTTTTTAGCGCAAAAAAAAATCGCACCTTTTAAAGTGCGATTATCTTTTTGATATTTTCTTTTATTAGCCCAACATACGAATGGGAAGAACCATATAAAGGAACTTGTCGCCTTCTTTTGGAACGATAATCGTAGGAGAGGTTGCGCCACTAAATTTGATGTCGATGAAGTCTTCCTTAATCTTGTTAAGAGCATCGGCTAGGAAACGAGAATTGAAAGCGATATCGAGGTCTTTTCCTTCGAGAGCGCAGTTAACGGTTTCACGAATTTTACCAATATCGGAAGTGGAATTAATTTCTATTACGTTACCGGAAATAGAGAGTTTTAGGTAGTTGTGCTTTTGTTTTTTTGCAACGAGGGAAGCTCTGTCAAGACCACTAATAAAGTTGTCCTTTTCTACGGTTACGTGAGTAGTGAAAGTAGCGGGAATAAGCTTCTTGTAATCGATATAATCGCCGTCAATCAGTCTAGTGGTGATAACGGTATTTCCAAGATCGAAAAGAACTATGTTCTTTTGCATAGTAATCTTAACGAGTTTGTCGCCTTCTTCTAGTATTTTTGCAATTTCGGAAAGAGTTTTACCTGGGATAATAATCTTATATTCACCCTTTGAAGAATCCACAACTTCGCACTTTGCATAACCCAGTCTATATCCGTCAAGAGCAACTGCTGTGAGTTGATCGGCTTGCAAATCTAAAAGGATACCTTTAAGAATGGGACGATTGTCATCTTGAGCTACGCAGTAGCTGATGGATTCTATTGCTTCTTTTAGGTCGCCTTCCTTAACTTTGATGTATACTTCGTCGGAAACCTTTCTAATTTCGGGGTATGTATCTTCTTCTAAGCATTGAATTTCGGTTTCGTTGTCGCCGTATCTAATAGAAAGAGAGGTTCCTAGTTTTTCTAGTTCGATTTCATCAAGATAGGTTAGTTTTTTAACGAATTCGTTTAGGAATTTACCATTAACTACACATTCGCCTTCAATTTTAACGGAAGCCTTAATTTTAGTTTCGATAAATAGTTCGAGGTCGGTAGCGGAAATGGTAACGGTGTCACCTTGAACGGAAAGTTTAATACCTTCCAAAATTGGAATATTAGGTTTAGCCGATATCGCTTTGGATACGGTAGAAGTTGCATTAGAAAACTCTTCGGTATTGCATATGAATTTCATATAGTATCTCCTTATTTATATAAGATAGGATTATTAATAATAATAAGCTCGGTTGATATGTGGATAAGTTTTAAGAAAGCAATATTTTACTCTTAAACTTGGGATAAAATGGTAAAAAACTTATTTTTCAATGTGGATAAAAAGTTGATTCATATCAAGGTGTAATCCACACTTTTAAAAGTTTTCCACTTAATCCTTCAACATATTTTTTATGTCTTCCACGGCGCGTTTGGTTTGAGGGTTACCTTCTTGTAGTTGTGATTGTATTTTATCACGCGCGTGTATGATAGTCGTATGATCTCTTCCACCGAATAATTGACCTATGGAAACGAGAGGAATTGCCAACATATCGGTTATTAGATATATTGCTATCATACGTGCCTCGGCAAGGTCCTTGGTCTTCTTTTTACCAATGATATCGGGCTTGTTGATCTTGAAGTAATTGCAAGTAGCGTTAATGATGTCTTGGCTATCTATAACCCCTTGCTTTTTGGTTGAAGTGTGACTCATTGCTTCTTTTGCAATTTCCAGGTCAGGACAGGGGAGTCCTTTTAGCTTTGCATAGAAAACAACTCTGCTCAAATTGCCTTCCAACTCTCTTATGTTAGAGTCGCATTTTTCAGCAATGTAATATACTACGTCGTCACTAACTGCAATTTTTTCAAACATCATCTTTTTACGGATGATTGCAATTCTCATGTCTAGGTTAGGAGCACCTACGTCTGCTATTAGACCTGCTTCAAAACGAGAGCGCAAACGATCTTCCAAAGTTTCTATTTCCTTAGGAGGACGGTCTGAGGTAAGCACTATTTGCTTGCCGTTTTGGTATAGGTCGTTAAAGATATGGAATATGGCTTCTTGTAAACCGGTACGCTTTTTAAGAAATTGAATATCGTCAATCATTAAAACGTCAACGCTACGATATTTTGTACGGAAAGCCACCATTTTATTGGAAGCAAGTGAGCTAACAAAGTCGTTTATCAGTTGCTCGGAGGTGGTATAAAGCACCTTTAATTCCGGCATATTGTCGGCAATATAATTGCCAATAGAATGTAGTAGGTGGGTTTTACCAAGACCTACGCCACCATAAATGAATAGGGGGTTGAATCCTAAATAGGTGGTGTTAGAAACGCCGGGAGATTGCGCAACGTTTAGTGCTGCGTGATATGCAAGGTTGTTGGAATCACCAATAACGAAATTTTCAAAGGTGTATCTGGATACGAATTGTTGTTTGGTATCAATTTTAGGAGCATCTTTGGTAATTTCGGAGTATTCCTTGATTTCTTCTGCGTAAAGGTCTTTTTCTTGCTCAATAATAACGGTTACGTCGGTAATCATGGAGCCTGTGCGAGTAAGAGCTTCGCAAATAGCTTCCTTATAATTCTTATTAACGGTAATCTTATTGTTTGAAGAGGGAGCAAGAAGTATTAAAGAATTGTCCTTAACGCAAAGAGGGGTTAAGGAGTCAATCCAAACGGAATAGGAAACGGCGTTTATGCCCTTTATTCCAATAATAGTGCTACAAGCTTCTTTCCATAAATTTTTAATATCTAACATAGTATAGATATTATATCACAAATAATAATATATTTCAAGGGAAAAGAATGTTAAAGTACGACTCGTTCACCATTCTTAAAAAGATAGGAATTACCACCTGAAGTTAGTGCTTTTTTAGGTACGCCATCTTCAAAAACAATGGCGCTTTTGTTTTCTACCGCGTAGGCGAGAGAATAATCTTTTGCAATGATATCAAATTCTTCCCTATCGTCATAATGGGGACTCATAATTCCTTTTAGGACACCCAAACCGTCTTCTACTTGATATTTTGAGCCTTCTGCTGAATCGGTATACATTTTCTCAAACCAGCATATTGCCCCTGCTGAAAGACCGGCAATTATTACTCCTCTGTTGTAGGCGTCGAGAAGCATGTCTAAAAAGCCGGATTTGCGCCATACGTCAAGCATGAAGAGGGTGTTACCACCACCAATGTAAATAAGGTCGGCGTTTTCCAGTTTGCCTTGTATTTTGTCCATTGGTATGTCCTTTTTCGTAAGAAGGGCAAGGTCGGCTTTAATATCAAAATGGGAAGTATAGGTTTTTCTAAAAGAATTAAAATATGGCAAAGAATCGTGAGAAGCAGTCCCGACGAAAACCGAAACTGCTCTCCTTTCTCCTGCGCGTGTTTTTGCCATCAAAGCAATTTGCTCGTCTATTTGAAGAGTCTCTTTGGAGCGTATTTCTCCACCGCCTATGCAAATTAAAGTTTTTTTCATTACTATTATTCAGCGTCCGTAATTTCTACGAATACGTCATCGGCAGTCGTTAGGGTAGTGCCACCTTGAACAATCTTAAATTCTTTACCTATGAGTTTTCTTAACTCTTCGGTAGGTAGTGATGCAGAGTAAGCAATCTTTTCAGCATCGGTTAAATTTCCGCCTTCGTAGTCGCGTATTATAGAACTTAGATAGTACTCTCTAACACCGTTATGTTGGCCACCACCGTCTGCTGTAAAGAAGGGCTCCATTAGAATGAATACGCTAATATCTTTTATGGTTGCAATAATATCGGGATGATAGAAAGCAAGAAGTGCGCTGGCTGAATAGCTTACGAATTCATAAACCGTGCCGTTAGCGGCAACGTCTTTCATGCATTCTAGTGAGGCAAAGCCCGTGCTGGTAGGTAATGGCTTTCCGGACCATCTGATTGTTAAATCGGTATAACCTGCGTATGCGTAAGAATCTTTATGAGGAAGTGCTACGCCAAAGAAGGTGTCTTCAAGTACGATTCTGTCGGGAAGTTGGTTGGGGTTAAGTTGACCAACTGATGCAAGTTCGGTTAATAGGAAAGTACCACCGTTTACCATTTGACCACCCATAGAGTGTGCTGCAAATCTAATTTCTTTGTCACCAAAGTTGTCGGGCAAAAGTGCCATTGCTCTAATATAGTCTGCTGCAAAGTGCTCGGTTATGGTATATTCGGAAACGTCTTCGTCAAAAGTACGATCGGGCTTTCTATAACGAATACCGGTAGGTCCGTCGTTAGCCCACATTTTTTCTTCAATGTCGAAATAGTTTGTGTCTTCAGCAGCAAATTTTTGGTAGCTATACATGCCAACGTTGTAACCCTTGTCCATCCAGAATTGGAACATTTGAACGGGGTATTCGTAACCAAGTTCTTCTTCGGTAGCATTGGTAGGGGGTGCCCAGTACATTTCTTCCATATAGTAACCTTCAACGAGCATGCCGTGAATGTTTATAATCGTGGGCTTGTCGGGGTCTATGATAGAAGCACCTTCTGGAGTTGAAGCATCAACTTTAATAATCATGTTTGCTTCATCATCCCATCTGCACCAAAATAGTCCTTGATTTTTGAGTAGAGGATACTTTTCGTAATCAAATTTTACTTCTTTTGCGTAGTCTACGTACTCAAAGTTGTCGGGGTACAAATTTTCATTTGCTACCCTAACTTTATCCCAAGCAAAATTTATTTTTTCTTCATCTTCGGTAGGGAAAAGTTTGTTGATTGCAATAGCTCCACTTAATCCAAAGCAAACTGCGAGTAAAACGATAACAACGGTTAATGCTAATTTTTTCATAAACCACTCTCCACGTAAAATATATACTTTAGTATAGCATTAAAGTATATTCTAGTCAATATGGGACTTTGATAATTTTTTAGTAAAATATTATATTCAATTTTGCAATATTGTATTGTTTATTCTAGTATTTTAGGTACCTTTATTGGTGATTAAAGCACCCTAAAAATCTGTTTTGTTGTAAATTGATGATGAAATTATGATTTTAACCACAAAGAGCGTCGCTAATACCGAATTAACCTTATAGGTTAAAAATTCTAGAAGTTGGAAAATCGGCTATTGACTAAAATTCATAGCTATATTATAATAGAGTATAATGCGTGAGTATGCGCGTAAAATAGAAAAATACAATCGTGGAGGTTGAAATGGATAAATACGTAGAAATACTAAATTCTCTCACTCTAGAAGAAAAGGCTTCTCTATGTTCAGGTAAAACTTTTTGGTTGACCAAAGAAATAGAGGGTAAAGTTCCTTCCGTATGGATGAGTGACGGTCCTCACGGACTCCGTAAGGAAAAGGCATCTGCAGGTACCAATATTATGAGACCTGCCGAAACTGCAACTTGCTTCCCCACTGCCGTTACTACCGGTTCAAGCTGGGACGTAGAACTTCTTGAAGAAGTTGGTAATGCTATTGCTGAAGAAGCAAAGTGCTTGGGTGTTACTACCGTTCTTGGACCCGGAATCAATATGAAGAGAAGTCCTCTTTGCGGTAGAAACTTTGAGTATATTGCAGAAGATCCATTCCTAGCAGGAAGACTTGGTGCAAGCTACGTTCACGGTGTACAAAAGAATGGAATTGGCGTAAGCGTAAAGCACTTCTCAGCAAACAACCAAGAACACGATCGTATGAGTATTGATACCATAGTAGACGAAAGAGCTCTACGTGAAATATATCTTTCTGCATTCGAATATATCGTTAAGAAAGAACAACCCAAGACTATAATGAGTTCATACAACCGTGTTAACGGCACTTATATGGCAGAAAACAAACGCCTTTTAACCGACGTTCTTCGTGATGAATGGGGCTTTGAAGGTATGGTAGTTTCCGACTGGGGTGGCATTAACGATAGAGTAGAAGGTATTAAAGCAGGTAACGATCTCGAAATGCCCGGTAACGGTGGTATGAACGACCGTAAGATCGTTAAAGCTGTTAAAGCCGGTACACTTTCTATGGAAGACCTTGACAAATGTGTTCTCCGTCTTATCAAGTTTGCTATTGAAGCTAAGCCCAACGAGAGCTTTGGAGAAATCGATTTCGAAAAGCATCACGCTCTAGCAAGAAAGGCTGCAGCAAGTGGCGCAGTTCTACTAAAGAATGACGGTGGACTACCTCTTAACGGCAATGAAAATATCGCAGTTATAGGTACTCTTGCAAAAGAACTCCGTTATCAAGGCGCTGGTTCTAGCCACATTAACTGCCCCAAGACCGTATCGTTTACCGATGCTCTTGACGATGCAGGTAAGAAATATGCATATGCTCAAGGCTATTCGTTAAAGGGTGACGGATATAGCGAAAAACTAATTAGCGAAGCAGTAGAAACCGCAAAGGGTAAAGACGTAGTTCTAGTATTCGTAGGTCTAACTGCTGCATATGAAAGTGAAGGCTTCGATAGAAGACATATGGAAATGCCTTCCAGCCACGTAACCCTTATTAATGAGATTTTGAAGGTAAACGAAAACGTAGTAGTCGTTCTTTCCGGAGGTTCACCGGTCGTTATAGGTGATTGGGCAGACAAAGTAAAGAGTATTCTTAATATGTACCTAACCGGACAAGCCGGCGGTGAAGCAACGCTAGATCTCGTTTACGGCGCCGTTAACCCCAGTGGTAAACTTGCAGAAACCTATCCCATTGCAAACGAAGACGCACTTTCAAGTGGATACTATCAAATGGGACCACGCTCCGTTGAACATCGTGAATCCATCTATATTGGCTATCGTTACTTTGATACTGCAGGTAAAGAGGTTCGTTATCCCTTCGGTTACGGCTTGAGCTATACTAAGTTTGAATACAGTGATCTTAAATTTTCTGCTTCTAACCTAAACGAAGGTGAAGATTTAGTAGTATCTTTCAAGATTAAGAACGTTGGTGAAAGAGATGGTGCAGAAGTAGCACAAGTTTACGTTTCGGCTCCTAAATCAAAGATTTATAAGGCCCAAAAGGAACTAAAAGGCTTCGTTAAGGTATTCTTAAAGGCTGGCGAAGAAAAGGAAGTAAGCGTAACTCTAGATTCCCGTGCATACGCATACTACAACGTTAACATTAACGATTGGCACGTTGAAAGTGGTGACTACAAGATTTTAGTAGGTGCTTCTTCAAGAGATATTAAACTTGAAAGTGTTGTAAGCGTAGTTAGTGCTAAAGCAGACGTTGAAGTACCCGATTACAGCGCAGTTGCTCCCGTATATTATAACCTTAACACTGCAACCGAAGTAAAGGAAGAAGAATTCAAAGCAGTATACGGCGCAGAGCTTCCCGGCAATGCTCCCTTTGAAAAAGGTGCGTTTACTATTAACAATACCATTTCTCAACTTCGTCCCAGCACTTTTGGTAATGGTATGTACGTATTGTTAACTAACGCAGCAAAGCTTGTAGCAATTGGCTCCGAGAACCCCGAAATGATTACTCAATCCGTTAAGGACCTACCTCTCCGTGCTTTCTCCGGCTGGACCGGTGGTATCGTTTCTCCCCACACCGTAGAAGGTATTCTTGACTGCTGTAACGGAGTCAAAGGTGGATGGAAGAAGATATTTGGAGGATTCCTTCCTAAAAACAGATAAAACACGTTATTTTAACGAATAACTTTGTCAAGGCACCCATTTCTCTCGGTCATTTACGCCTAGTAAACTCCCGTCACAAATGGGTGTCTTTTCGCGTTCTTCATTTAAACTAACGTGTTTTAAGAAGCACCATATACACTAAATAAGTGCGGAATGCGGAACGCGGAGTCCGGAACGGCTTTGCTACACGATGTTACGCAAACAAGGATAATATCTAAGACGAAAAGTAAATTTAGTACGTAACAAAAATAAGCTGTAGTCTAAAAAACGTGCTAGTTTGGACTTAATAAGTGCGGAGTGCGGAGCGCGGAGTGAGGAACGGCTTTGCTACACTACGTTACGCAAACAAGGATAATGTCTATGACGAAAAGTGTATTTTAGCACGTAATAAAAATAATCTGTAGTCTAAAAAAACGCGCTAGTTTGGATGCTCCACGACGCAAAATTAAAAACTCTCACGACGGGACTTTACTAAGGGTAAACGACCGAGTGAGAGTTTCATTTTGCTATGTGGAGCGCCAAAATAGCGCGTTTTAACTTGCTAGTTCAAGTATAAGATACATTACACCAAAGATAACGCAAATACCAAGTATAACCACGAACATAGGAGCTAAATTCTGCCTTACGGCTTGAAAATAGGTCCTTGCTTGGTCTTTAAAGCTATTTCCTATAGGAGTGCCGGTTACGGGGTCTTTCGGCGTGTTTTTGGGCTTTTTAGAGGCTCTAACCGTTCCACTCATATCAACGATGGTAGAACCATCGTCAACGTAAACGATTTTTTCCTTCTTTGCCCTTTCTTTGTTGGCGTGTTTAGTCTTCTTTTTGCTCATTATCTACCTCAAGATTTCCGTTATATTGCTCGTCTACTAGGTGGCAAGCGCAATAATGTCCGTTGTAGTTTTTGAACTCGGGAGCTTCGTTTGCACAACGCTCGGTTGCATAAGGACAACGAGTGTGAAAGCGACAGCCACTTGGGGGATTAACAGGGGATGGAATATCGCCTTTTAGTACTATACGGTTCATCTTAACGTCGGGGTTAGGATTGGGTATTGCACTAAACAATGCTTGGGTATAGGGGTGTAAAGGCTTGTCGAATATGTCTTTTTTTGTACCAAATTCTACCATTGAACCTAGGTACATAACACCAATCTTATCACTTATGAACTTAACTACGCTAATATCGTGGGAAATGAACAAATAGGTGAGGTTAAGTTTCTTTTGTAGGTCGCGAAGTAGGTTGATGATTTGTGCTTGAATGGAAACGTCGAGTGCACTAACCGGCTCGTCGCATATAACGAGTTTGGGGTTAACGGAAAGTGCTCTTGCAATACATATTCTTTGGCGTTGACCACCGCTAAATTCATGGGGATAACGCTCGTAGTAATAGTCACGTAGACCACACTTTTCCATTAGATCCAAAACGTAGTCTTTAACTTGTTCTTTTGGAACGATATTGTGTACTCTTACGGGTTCGGAAAGAATATCACCTACGGTTGCTCTTGGAGGAAGTGAAGAATAGGGGTCTTGGAATATGATTTGCATATCGGTACGAAGATGCCTCATTTCCTTGTTCTTGTAGTTGGTTATATCTTCGCCGTTAAAGATGATTTGACCACCGCTTGGTTGGTGTAGTTTAAGTATTGTTCTACCTAGAGTGGTTTTACCACAGCCTGATTCACCAACTATACCAATGGTTTCACCAGCATTCAAAGAGAAAGAAACGTTATCTACTGCAACGAGTTCCTTTAGCACTTTACCGGTCATTGACTTTTTAACAGGGAAGCATTTGCGAAGATTTTTAACCTCTAAGATAACACTATGATCTCTTTCTTCGGGCTTAGTTACTTCTTGATTTTCTAAAACAACGTTTTCTATGTTATCCATATTAGTCCTCCTTACCGTACAAGTGACATGCTACGAAGTGAGTGGGGGAAACTTGCATCATGCAAGGATAATCTCCCGAACATTTGTCTATGCACTTGTCGCAACGATCTTTAAAGTAACAGTGTGTGGGCATGTTAACAGGATTGGGAACGTTGCCGGGAATGTTGAATAGTGTTTCGCTCTTTGTATCCATGCTGGGTTTTGATTTTTGTAGGCCCATAGTGTAGGGATGCAAAGGGTTATGGAATATTTCTTGAACGGTACCTTGTTCAATGACTCTACCTGCATACATAACGACGACGTAATCGGCCATTTCAGCGATGATACCAAGGTCGTGGGTAATTAGCATAATGGAGCCGTTCATGCGCTTTTTAAGGTCGCGTAGAAGGTCTAGGATTTGTGCTTGAATGGTAACGTCAAGAGCGGTAGTAGGTTCGTCTGCAATAATAAGACGAGGATCGCAAGCAAGAGCCATAGCAATCATAACACGTTGACGCATACCACCAGAGAGTTCGTGGGGATAGGCGTTGTATACACGGTCAGATTTGTCTATGCCAACAAGTTTCAACATTTCGAGTGAGTGAGCCTTTGCTATTTCCTTGGTTGCACCGGGGGTATGGATAAAGGTTACTTCGTCAAGTTGGTTACCTATGGTAAATACCGGGTTAAGAGAGGTCATAGGTTCTTGGAATATCATAGCGATTTGTCTACCACGAATTTTGTGTACTTCGTGAATGGGCATTTTTGCTATATCGAATACCTTTTCTTCCATTTCATAGGAAAGAACGCCATTTTCATTTACGGCTTGCAATGGAGCCAAAACGGGATTGCCTTGTTTGTCTAAAACGAAGTTACCCTTTTTATCCTTTCTCTTTTTGTAGATTATTTGGCCGTTTTTGGTACGAACGTAAATCGGTATGGGGTTGCCGTTTTCGTCACGCTTAAAGTCAAGGGACTTAAAGCGAATGGAGCCACTTGCTATTTGACCGGTAGGTCCTTGTAGTAAACGCATAACGGACATAGAAGTAACACTCTTACCACAGCCCGATTCACCAACTATACCAACGGTTGCGCTTTGAGGAATATTAATGGAAACGCCGTTAACAGCCTTTACGATACCTTGATCGGTATAGAAATAGGTGTGAAGGCTGTCAATTTCCAAAATATTGCCTTCATCTTTCATTGTAGCAAGGTATTCGTGCTCTTCTTTCTTACGGTTTTTTTCCTTTTCGAGAGCCATCATAGCTTTTTTGTTAGATTTAGCTATGGCACGGACTTCTTTACCGGAAAGATAGTGTCCATCGTTTTTCTTTTGAAGTTTATTCTTAACGATTTCCACAATATCATCGGTGGTCTTTTTAATTTTTTCGGTAATATTCTTAATATCCATATCCGTTATCTCCTTGCCTTGGGGTCGAGTGCGTCACGTAGACCGTCACCGATAAAGTTGAAGCCTAGAACTGCAATAATAATGCAAATTCCGGGAGGGCCCCAAACGTTAAAGTAGTTTTGTAGAACGTTAAGGTCGTTAGCGGAGTTAATCATAGTACCCCAAGCAGCGAATTCTGCAGTTGCGCCCAGTCCCAAGAATGACAAAGATGCTTCGTACAGAATCATGCTACCAAGGCTCAAAGTCATATTAACAATAAGTTGGGGCATAACGTTGGGAATAAGGTGCTTGAATATCTTTCTTGTTGTGGAGTAACCCATAGCTTCTGCTGCAACCATATATTCTTGTTCACGTAGTGAAAGGATTTGACCACGAACAAGACGTGCAACACCGGGCCAACTTATGAGGGAGAGGAAGCCCATTAGGTAGTATATACGGAATTGTGATGCAATGCCCATACTTTCCAGTAGCGTTCCTACAACGAGTAAGATAGGGAAGCCGGGTAGACACATGAGAATGTCGCACAATCTCATTATAATATTGTCTATTGCCCCGCCAAAGTAACCTGCTAGTCCACCAAATACGATACCTAAAATGGTGATGATAAATACGGTAATGAAGCTTATTGCAAGAGAAACCTTACCACCTTCCATCAAACGAGCAAGGTTATCCCAACCTTGACCATCGGTGCCTAGAGGGTGCTCTAAAGAGGGTTTTGCAAAAGCATTGGGCTTCTTTATGGTTTCTATAACTTGATAGAATACTTGGTCGTTGCCGTTTTCGTCAACGTAGGTGATTTCGGTAGTAGCGTATTCTACACGGTCGGAGTAGTCAATTTCATTGCTTTCCCATTTGGTGTAGCAAACCGGTCCTAAGAAACAGAATAGGAAGAGGGCAACTAGCATAACCAAGCCAACGATAGAAAGTTTGGAACGGAAGAATCTTCTCATAACCATTCTACCGGGGGACATCAAACGAACGTTTTTCTCAATGCTATCGTCTGCTTCTTTTAAGACAGCTTCGTTTTCTAAGCTCGTGTCTTTTTCTTCCACTTCAATTTCGGGAAGAATTTGGTTTTCTTCTACGGTAATATTATCTCTATTTTCCATATTTTCCATAATTCTCCTCCTTAGTCTGTTAGTTTAACGCGCGGGTCTACAACGGCGTACATCAGGTCTGCAAGCAAAACACCCATTACGCTTAGTAGGGCTAGGAACATATTGTAACCCATAATAAAGGGGATATCGCCTGCGTCCATAGCTTGGAAAGCGAGGTTACCAATACCGGGCAAGTCGAATATTTGCTCGGTAATGATAGCACCACTAAACAAGCTGGGAAGTAATCCTGCAAGAGAGGTAACTAGGGGAATTAGAGTATTACGGAAGGCGTGTTTATAGATAACCTTTCTTTCACTAAGTCCCTTAGCTCTTGCAGTACGGATGTAGTCGGAATTCATAACTTCCAACATTTCCGTTCTGGTCATTCTCATTCTTCCACCGATTGAAAGTATTACTACCGTTAGAACGGGTACGAACATGTGCCATACGTAGTCTAGTAACTTTGCAATACCTGTTAAGTCTTTGGTAGCGTCGGTAAGACCGGAGTTGGGGAACCAACCCAGTTTCATTGCGAACAAGTCTTTTAGTACTTGACCAAAGAAGAAGGAGGGTAGTGATATACCTATCATAACTAGTACGGTTACTACGTAGTCGCGAATGGAATATTGGTGGGTAGCTGCGGTAATTCCAAGAGGTATAGCGATCATAAACTCGAATATGGTTGCAATAAGAGCAACTGCGAAGCTTATGCCCATGCTGTCTTTGATAACGTCAATAACAGGGATGCCGTACTTAAAGGAAGTACCAAAGTCGAATTGAACGAGCTTGGTTAGCCAGCTCCAATAGCCCTTTAATACGCCGAGGAAGGTGTCGTCGGTGAGGCCGTACATAGATTTCATATTATCTATGGTAGCTTGATCGATGGTTGCGCCACCTTGGTTCATTTCGGCTATTTTCTTTTCGATAAAGTCTACTGGCATAAGTCTTATCAAAACGTAAATGATAAGAGAAACACCCAGTAGAATAAGCACTGTTAGACCAAGTCTTTTGAGAATGTATTTTATCATAATTCCTTGTTCCTATTTCGGTGTATCGGTATGGACACACCACGTATTTTTTAGATTGTTAGTTTTAGTTTGGTTATTTGTTTTCGTCGTTACTGCCTTCGGTGGGAGTGCTTTCATCGTCTATATCTACGATTACGTCCTCTTCCACGTAAATTTCCTCTTCTAGAATGATGTATTCTCCGTCTTCTTCCTGGAGTACATTGTCGTCATAGTTCAAGGGACCCATATCTTCGTATACTTCGCGTCCTAGAAGCTTATAAATTTTAGCCATAGTAAGCTTCTTGGTTGCAAATAGAATTGCTATTGCTATCATCCAGCCACCAAAGAAGCAACCGATGAGGATACCTACGACTGCGCCTGAGGAAAGACCGTTAGAGCCACCTGCACTTGCTTCATCGGTAAGCTTAATTTCCCAAAGCTTATCTAGGGGAGAGGTGTAGGGGTTAATGGTTTCGGGTAGAGAGGAAGCATCGATTACGTCGGCATTGTAAGCATATAGAACCTTTCTTTGGTAAACGGGGAGTTCTATAGCAAGATCGAGAACGTAACCCATAGCAGTCTTGTAATAATCACTTCTGTCCTTTCTGTTGTCGGTTTCACGAGCTTGGTCGATAACGTCGGAAAGTTTATTTAGGATATCCTTTTCGGTGTCATAACCGTCTTGGTCACGAATTTCGTTGTAACCCCAAGCGATAACGCTGGTCGCAGTAGAGCTCTTGTGGTAAACCTGATACATATCGGGGTCGATAGTGGTACCCCAAGCTGCTGCCCAAACTGCTAGTGCGCCGGTAGAAAGCTTAGTAAGTGCTTGAGTATCGGCAACTACTTCAACGTTCCAACCACATTCATTAAGAATGGTTGCTGCTTTTTGGAAGGTAGCATAGGTGGGGTGATCGGTTAGAGAAGAACCTGCTATGGTAAACTTCAACTTGAGTTGGTTATCTCCGGGAGTAACGTTTGCTGAAGTCATACATTGCTCAATGGCTTGTTTTGCAGCTTCGTCACCTAGATAACCTGAAGCATAGGGTCTGCCGTTGTCTTGGTCAAGCACGTTGCCTTGTTTGGGATATGCCCAAGAAACGGTACTCATAGGCCAATAGATGTTTTTAGCAGTACCGGTGGAGTAGTAGTTAATTGCTAAAGAGGTATCCATAGCGTACATAATAGCTTTACGCAAATGGATGCTCTTAACTTTACCTGCATTTATGCCGATATAACCGTAACCTAATTGGTCGGTAGAGGTGGACTCGATGCCTTTATCTTTTAGGGAATTAATCTTGGTAATATTGTTTGGTGTAAATTGAGGAGTTACGAAGTGAACTGCGCCCGTTTCCAAAACGTTAAGAGCGTTGGTCGCGCTAACGACTTGGTAACGAACCTTTTCGATGTTGGGAGTGCCCATCATAAAGTTTTCGTTTCTCTTGAAGTAAACAACGTTGTCACGATAGAAGGCGTTACCTTCGGGGTTGGACTTGTTATTTGCATCGGTTGCTACGTATGCACCCGCGCCCATAGGTACCCTTATATTCTTTTGTGATTGGATTACGTTGGTGTGGAAGTTAAAGCTTGCGTAATCAACACCGTAATTGTGGTTTTTAACGTCAACGGAGTGGGGTTGATCACCGTAATTAGCAGAGGTGTAGTAGTGTTGAGGAGCAACGCTAAACGCAAAGTTCCAAATTGCTTTGGGGTCAACTCCGTTTATGGTAATGCGAAGAACGTCGTATTCGTTAGCATTCAAAGGAGTACCGTCTTTTTCGTTATGTTCACGTGCAACGGCATAGGTGTTGTCGTTAACGGTAACGCTGGTTTCATCGGTGTGGTGACCAACGGATACGATACCGGTAATACTGGGGATTAGTAATTCGTCGCCGGTAATTCTTTCAAGAAGGATAACTTGCTTTGCTTGGGCAGCATATTCTGCACTCAAAGTGTTACCGGTACCCCATAACAAAAGAATTTCGTCAAGAGCAGTGGAGGTTTTGCTGTTGTAAACGTAGTTTATAGCTTCTTCTTTGTTATTAACGTTGGAGTAGTAACGGGTAACCTTTTCGATTTTATCGTATTGGGGCTTGTTGGTTACGGGGTCTTTTACGTAGTCAACTTTAACGAAACCTTCTGCATACATAAAGGAGGTGATTTCGTCGAATTCGCCAGTTGATTTGTAAGGTTCCTCGGTGAAGGAATCTTTTGCAGATTCATAGTCCCTGTTAAGTTCTTCTCTAAACTCGGATAGTGTGCGCTCATAGTCGGCAAGAAGATTTGCATTGGTTACTTCGGAAGCGTTGTTAGAAATAGCTTCAACGTAACCTGAGGAAACGGAGTGAGAGCCAATAGCATCTCTCATTTGAGTTTCACTTGCTTCATAGGTGCCACCGGGGAGTTTACCTACTTGACGGAATAGGTTAACGAGTTCCATAATACGGTTTTTAGCACGTGCACTTGCTTGTTCTGCAATAACCTCGTCGGTATCGCTGTCGTCACTACCTTGGGTTTGCGTTCTATAATCGGAAAGACCGACTATATCGGTAGAATACATAGTGCTGGAGCCTGCATATACAGGATCGAGGTAAACGTACATATTAAATAAAACGTCCTCGATGGTAAGGGGGTGTCCATCGCTAAATTGGATGCCGTTTTTGATAACGAAGGTATAGGTGGTTTTGTCCGTATTTGCATCGTAAGAGTAAGCCATATCTTTAACGGCTACTGCTTCATCATCGCCAAAAGCGACGGTTGCTTCTTCGTTAACGTAACCGGTAGTAAGCATGCCTATTTGAGTCATAGATACTATGGTTGCATCGGGGGCTGTTGTCGAATAAAAAGGATTAAACAAGCCGTCGAGGGTTTCCGTCATAATAACGAGAGCATCGGTGGCATTGTTGGAGTTACAGCCTACAAGTGGAAGGATAAGACCTGCAAGCATTGCAACTACCATTAGAATAGAAAATAATTTCCTCTTCATCTAGTGAGATTCCTCCATATCTTTTTCGTGTGGATATTTCTGGCTTAGGCTACCGGAGTAATGGTAACGTTGCCTTCTGGGCTGGTGGTGATGGTGAATAGTTCGCTTACGCTCTTCTTAACAACGTCGGGGTTGTTGTTATATTTATCGTAAATGCCGTCAACGAATACCTTTTCATCGGGATCGGTAAATGCTACGCTCAACTCCGAAGTAGTAATATATGAGCTACTATTATTTTCATAAACGGAAAGGTTGATGAAGTATTTGCCGTCAACGAGGTTCTTGTATTTTTGTGAAACGGTAATAGCGTCGAGCTTGTCGAACATGTAACCTTGTGCACTATTGAGTAGTAATTTACCCTTATTGAGTTTTACGTTTTCAAGTTGAGCACCACTTTCAATCTTACCTGCGAAGATACCGTAGTAAGAGGGCTCTCCGTTAGCGTCGTCAATACCACCAATGGTAAAGGAAACGTTGTTGAAAGTTACTCCCTTAATTAATGCGTTAGCACCTATAGAACCGAATAGGCCGTAGTTGAATTTAGCGGTTTCGGCATATTGAACGGCGGAAATATTACTAAACTTATGGTTATTACCATAAATCTTGCCGTTAAAGGTGTTGGATGAGAAAGTTGCGGGCCAAATTGCGTTTGAGAAATCAAGGTCGGCTTGGATGTCATAAATAGCGTCACTGCTTGCATTGTTTAAGAAAGCAGCAGCGTTATGAATCTTGAACCAGTTACCTTGTTTATAGGTTACGTAAACGTTAATGGAATCGGTTACGAATTCATTTATTTGAGCGTCAAAACGAGATTCACCTTGAATGCTCTTGGTAATTTCTTCGCTCATATCGGCAGAATAGAAAGCCTTTTCGAAGGTTTTATTCTCAATAACGGGGTATTGGTTATAACGAAGTTTACCCGTGCTTTCGTTCCAAGTGGGATAATCCAAGAACTCGGAATTAACAACGGCAGTAGGCTCCATAGGGAAGGTGCCGTCGTCGTTTTGTGCGTAAATATTAAAGGTGGTAAAGGGAATCCATCTTGCACTAAGAACTAAAACGGGGGTTTCCGCATTCTTTGCTTTAGCAACGTCGAAGGTAAAGGGGTCGCCAAAGTTCCATTGTTGGTCGGTTATGGTGTATGAACCATCGGCATTAACGGTAGTTACGTACCAACCGGCTAGTTTATAGTTGTTACGAGATGCCGTTTGAGCAGTACCACGAATTGCAATGTTCGAGGGATCGATGGGAACGATGCTCTTTTTACCTTGAGAAACGGTTTTAGCATTATCCAAGCTGAAAACGTCAACGAGGGTAACGTTAGGGGTTTCTAGGAATACACCGCCGTTAATATTGAATTTTACGCTAACGGTATTGCCGTCCTTATTTAGTTGCTTATATGGAGTATCCCATTGGTTACAGGATACTGCCGTGAGAGCAACCAATAAGCAAAGAGCGACTACAATTGTAATAATAACTTTCTTATTCATTATCGTCTTCCTTTTCGGAAACTATTTCCGTTTCGGTTTTTTGTTGATTAATATTTGCTACTTCTTCGGAGTTAGGATCGTATACGACAACCCTTCTTACAACCTTCTTAACCATTTGTTTAACTATCTTTTGGTTAGGTCCGGGAGTTAGAACTACGGGAGGAGCGGTTATAATGCCCTTCTTAACTAGGAAATCGTTTAGAGCATCGGGAAGTCTTAGTTTGCCCTTGAGTACGAGATAGATAACTACACCTAGTAAGCAAAGAACGCCAACGGAGGTGAATACTATTGCAAGTATCATTGCGGGCTTGTTGATGTTTGAACCTTGTTGAGGAGCACCTTCGGGAGCGTTATCTCCGCCGCCACCTGCAAGATTTTCTAACGTCTTTAGTCTTAGCTCGGCATCGGTTAGTTTTTGGTAGTTTGCAACCAAAGCGCGTTGTTCGTAAGAAGCAATCTTGTCGTAAGCTTCTCTTGCTAGTTGAACTGCTAACTTATCGGTTAGTTGTATTACTTCGGGTAGGGAAGCAATAATCTTTATGGCTTCTAGCGTAATATCGTCAGCGGCTGCCGCACCGGCGATATAAAGGTTGAAGTAATGGTTCATTACGAAACTTTCGTAGTTTTGTCCGTTTACGGGGTGAACGAGAACGATGCTCTTATTAACCTTACCAACGTAGTTTACGAAGTTTGCGCCGTAGTAGAAGTTGGAGTATACGGGAATGCCATTTGTACTGTCCCACATATTCCACATATAGAACTTAACGATCCCCAGACCGTCCCAGCCGTAGCTTTCGGCGTCTTCATCGGTCATGGGAGCGTTTTCACCGCTGGAAGCATAAACAACGTCGAATTCCTCTTCTAGAACGGGAGCGTTGTAGCTTTGCATGGTAACAATGGTAAGCTTATCACATTCAAAGAATGCCTTGTGACCAATGGAAGCAACGGTGTAGGGGAATATAACGTTAATAACGTCGGAACCCATGAATGCCATTGCGCCAATTCTAACCGTGTTATCTGCTAGGGTGACGGTTTCGTCTTCAACGGAAGCAAAGGTAATTAATTCGTAACCGTATGGAACTACTCTATAAATGGAGCCGTCTATTATCTTTATGGTTTCGCTAATATCATAGGTATAGGTTACTTCGTCATACTTAACGCCGTTAAACTCGATAGAGGTAATGGTGCTGAATTGACCTTGAACGTCGCAGTTTGCAAAGGGGTTGTCGCCCATATATTCAACCAAGGAGCCAAGTTTTACGGTGAAGGGGCTCATAGTATCTTTTACGAATGCGTGAGCACCAATATTAACAGCACCGGCAAGGTCTACGTCGGATATAGCGGTATAAGCAAATGCGTAGTCACCAATATTCTTAATCTTTTCTTCGCCGTTTACGGTAGCAAGCGTTTTAGCATAACTGAATGCGCCTTCGCCAAGGGTATCGATATTTGCACCGAAGGTTACTTGGGTCAAGTTTTCGTTTTCTATGAATGCGAATTCGTCAACGTTAACTGCACTTGTGAGAGTTGCTTCGGTGAGTTTTGCTTGAGCAAATGCCTCTGAACCAATATTTACAACGCTTTCAAGGTTGATAGTATGGAGAGAGGTACAAGAAGCAAACGCTCTTGCGCTAATATTAAGAGTGGAGTTTGCAAGAGATACGGTTTCCAAGCTTTCGCTGAAAGCAAAGGCATCTGCGCCAATAGTTTCTGCACTAATGCTTACGTTTGTTAGCTTGTTAGCGTAGATACGATATCTATAATTGCCGTCAACGTCCTTAGGAACGGAGTTGCTTACGGTTTCTTGAGCAGGATCGTAATAGATTAGTGAAAGGATAACCGCGCTGAACGCCTCTCTACCAATGTGAGTTGCATTGCTTAAATCGATGCTGGTTAGGCTTTCGGTGTTGTAGAATGCTTGGTCGCCGATGTAGGTGTTGTCACCAAGGGTAATGGTAGCAATCTTGCTTGCGC
Organism: Candidatus Stercoripulliclostridium sp.; assembly: GCA_045577735.1. Lineage (GTDB taxonomy): Bacteria > Bacillota > Clostridia > Christensenellales > DTU072 > Stercoripulliclostridium_A. The sequence continues at coordinate 176,464 of JAZNIY010000008.1, forward strand.
CATAGAAAGCACCTCTACCTAGAGTTACGTTATCACCTATGGTTAGAGAGGTAAGTGAGCTTAAAAGATCATAGTAGTAAACTTCACGATCTTCGTGGTCGGTTTCTAGTAGGGTGATCTTATAGTTTTCTTCAAATTGCCAATCTAGTTTGAATGCGTTAGCGCCTACGTTTACGTCGTTACCGATATTAACGGTAGCAAGATCCCTACATTCTTCAAATGCAGATGCACCTACTTTCATACCGTTAGGAATGGTTACTTCGGTAATCTTAGTGCCGTAATAAGCATATTCGCCAATACCTATCTCAGAGGGATTTACAAGGCCTGCAAAGGAGTGAGTTTGGGTAATAGCCGTTCTCATAAATGCAGCTTTGCCTATTTCGGTTAGAGTGCCCAGTTCTATGGTTGCGAGGTTTTCACAGCCTGCAAACGCATAATCTTTAACTATGGTTACGCTGGGAGCACGGAAAGAGGTAATATTCTTGTTGCCGGATAGGGCGGCGGGACCAATGGTGGTAACGGTAGACTCGCTAACGATTATTTCACCGGAGTATGCGGGAGCAACGAAGGTGAGAACGTTGCCGTTTGAAGCCTTGTTCAAAAGATAGGGTTTGCCGGTTACGGGGTAGAAGTTTTCGTTACCTTGTTTAACCGTAACGGAAGTAACAGCCGTGTTATTGAATGCATATTCACCAATAACTGCAACGTCTTTACCTAGAGTTACGCTTTGAAGTGAGGTGCAATCTTCAAACAAACCGGTGGGGATAACTGCAGCGTTTACGGAAACGTTCGTGAGTTTTGAACAGCCTGCGAATGCAAATGCGCCAAGTTTAATCTTATCGGCGTGTATCGTTAGGTTTTCTAGAGCACTGTTGTTATAGAATGCATATTGTCCAATCGATTGAGTATTAGCGGAAAGGACAAGATTCTTTAAGTTGATATTGTATGCAAACGCGTAATCTGCAACGGCGATGGTTTTGTCAAATCTCAAAGTGCCGGTAATATCACAGAAAGCAAATGCGTTTTGGTTAATGAACTTAACGTGCTCTATGCCCTTGATTGTCGTAAGTTTAGTACAGCCGTAGAATGCGCCGTAGCTGATGGTAGTTAGGGTGGAGGGTAGTGTAATACTCTTAAGAGCAGTTAGGTTTGCAAAGGCATAAGCACTAATGGTTTTTACGCCTTCGGGAATAACGACGTCGGTTATGGTGTTTTCACCAATGTACCATTGCTTTGTGGAAGCCTCTTCGTCCTCGAACTTGTCTTTTTCTTCTTGAGTTCTTTCAACGTAGTCTACGTTAGAGAAAGCAAAGGTACCAATTTCGGTTATTGCTAAAGATTCGGGAATAACTACGGAGCCACCAAGACCATAGTAGTTGGTAAGGGTGGGGCCGTTGGTGATATAAGGATCCTTAACCGTAATGGAAATGTTCTTTGAATAGTAGGTGGATTGACCGTCTTTTAGAACTTTTACGGAAATAGAAGCAAAACCTTCTGCTTTAGCAGTTACGTTGCCGTAGGTATCGACGGTAACGATGTCGGAGTTGGATGAAGAGAATTCAACCGACGTTCTATTTGGGAAGTAAGCAGTCAAGTTATACTTGAGCGATACCGATTCGGAGGGGTATAAGCTTAGGCTCAAGTTGTTCATGTTCGGGAAGGTTCTATCGTCGCCGGTTTGACCAATGTCACGTTCGGTAGAATCAATCTTGTAATATGCTTTGTTGGTGTGATATCCGGTAACCTCAAATATTTCAACGACGGGTTCGTCGAACTTGCGATATCCTTCGTCACCTTCGCCAAGAACTTCTACTATTAATTCAATTTCCTTGTCTACTCCGTTAACGTCGGTAAACTTTATGCCAAGAGCAGTCGTACCCTTCTTTAAGCCAACGAGTTTGTTGGTGCCGGGAAGTACCTTTGCAACGGAGGGAGTGCTGTTGTAATAATCGAATTCCATTAATTCGAACCACTCGGTAGCAGGATATACGATGGGTTCGAGGTCAAAGGTTTCATTGGGAGAGATAACTATTTTTTCTTCAGCAAAATAAGCGTCTATGAACTTGTCTGGAAGAGTTAATTCGTAGGTTGCATTGTTAAGAGCATAGTCGTAAACGGAAATGGTGAAGAAGGGAGCGGGAGCAATATCTTTTGCTTGAGCAGCGCCGTATACTTCATAAATGGAACGATATGCTTTCTTAATAGCATCCAAATGGTCGGTTAGTTCATAGGTTAAGTAGGAAGTGGTGTTGAACTCGGAATAGATGGGATTCATGTAGTGATCGAATCCGTTAAGAGAAAGACCTACTTCGCTATTTGCAGAAACGCTACCTACGAGAGCAGCCATAGAATAGTGGTTGTCATAAATGGCAATTTTAGCGTACAAACGATTCTTCTTTGCAGATTTATCGTATTCGGTGTAATACTCGACGTCCTCTACAACAGGGGCTTGGAAGTCCACCATCAAGGGGAAGGTAAAGGTGTTGTTAAGGTTGGTGTTAACACCGCCGTCACCATAGTCCAATCTACCGTTAAGAGTTACGGTATAGGTGGTGTTGTTAGGTAGGTTATAATCTGCGGGAGCAAAACCTATTTTTACTTGTGCAGGATATATAGGACCGCCGTCACCAAAGGATTTACGAATATCAATTTCGGTTTTACTATATACTATTTCACCGGTTGCATCGTCAACGATGGTGACGTCAATTTCTTTTGCGTTACGGAGCATACCCATCCAAGCATAGCTTAGCTTGTTAATGGTGCCTTCGGTATTGGAAAGAGAGATATACTTTCTGTCTGCGCTTATCATTTGGCTACCGGGCTTTTGTTCAAAGTAGTAGGTACCAAGGAAGCTCACGTAGTCGGCGTATACGCCACCGATAGCACGGCTTGCATAAGCGTCGGGAAGGGTTTTGTCCAGTAGGTCGATACCTTCGTCAAGCTCGTCTTTGTTGGTTGCAAAGTAATCAAGGTCGAATAGGGGAGCAACGGTCCAGTCACCGTAGAAAGCAAGGTAGGGGAAACCGATGTCGGTTGCGTTATCGCGACCTTTCAAGGTAACGAAACCTTCAACGTACATACCGTTTTTGAAGCTTTCGTCAAGATATTTTTTGTTTTCGCTCGTTAGTGTGATGGTCATGGTGACGGTTGCGGTAGCACCTGCGTTAATGCTTACGGTATTGCCACTCAAACTACCATCTACTACGTTATTTATAACGACTTTTGCACCTTCAAGGATATATCCGTCTTCGGTAACGGTGGTATCGCCTTGGTTGGTTTTGGTATCGCTTACGCCTTCCGTCATAACGATGGTGGAGAGGTCGTAAGAGAGGGTTTTATTGCCAAAGTTATAGATGTCGAAGGAGAATTCATAAACACCGGTCTTGTCGGGATCGTCGCCAAGTTCAATCTTGGACTTGTCCATTAGTTCACCGTTCTTGTATGTGTAGATAACTGCGCCGGTAGAAGCTGCGTCTACTACGTTAGCAAGACCGGAGCCTTGTTTACGTACGGAGTATGGTAGTCCGTTCGTGTTGTAAACGACGTCTGCCGTGGACATAAGGAGTCTGTTTACCATTGCTGCAACTTGAACGTTATCGTCGGCAATAGAGGTGAAGTTTTCCTTTACGTATTGACGAATAAGAGCGGTAAGACCACTTACGTTAGGAGTTGCCATGGAGGTGCCGGAAATTTCATCGTAATCTTGTCCGGGAACGGAACTCAAAATGTTTCCACCGTGAGCGGTTAGTTCGGGTTTGATTTCAAGGTCGGGAGAGGGACCCCAAGAGCTAAAGTCACTCATGAAAGGACCGCTTGCTTGTGAGCGAGAAATCTTAATGGTACCACTGCTACTTGCAGCGAGTAGTTCGCCTTCGTCTTGGGAGATGGAGCAAACTGCAATAGTGGTATCACCAACGTTCATGCGGATATCACCGGAAACGTTGTTGTAGATAATAGCGCCCAAAGCACCTTGTTTTTGTGCAATATTAGCCTTTTCTTCGAAGGTGTTGGAACCACGGGCAATGAGGGCTACTTTGCCGGAAACGTCAATGCCTGTGTAGTCTGCCGTTCTACCTACGCCGGGAATGGTTACGTACTCGACGGTTTTTTCGGTTTCGTTTTCGCCAAGGATGTCGTCAACGAAGTTCTTTTCTTCTGCAACGCGGTTGGTGGACTCTACGAAATAGATGATTTGGTCGTTGTAAAGAATGTAGGAAGTCTTTGCACCGTTAATTGATGCAATAGAAAGAGCACCTTTATAGGTAGAGGGAGAAGAAACGGTAGCGGAGTCGGGGTTGGAAGTTAGTCCCAAGTTACCGTTCTTTTCTGAGTTATATGTGGAGTTGAACGAGTTGGATGCCGCAACTACCATATTGATACCGCGAGCACGAATCTTATCGTATACTCCACTGATGGTTTCTTTGTCGGTTTCACGGCTGAAACCACAGCTGGTACCGATACTCATGTTAATGATATCAACGCCGATTACAACGCAGTCTTCAAGAGCACGGAGAATCCAAGAAGCTCTTGCTTGAGCGTCAACGTCGCTGAATATCTTCATGATTGCAAGTTGTGCTTGGGGAGCAACGCCGGTAATAACGTCGTCTTTACCTGCTATAACGCCTGCAACGTGGGTGCCGTGGTTGGAATAAAGGGGATATACATCGGAGTCACCGTCTGCATAGTCGAATGCAAAGGGGACCTTTTCGCTAACGTAAACGTCACTTGCGGTTAGGCCTGCTTGCAAAGAGCTTGCAACAGTCTTGTTGACAACGCTTGCAACGTCATCAAATTTCATACCGAGTTTGTCAGGGTTTGCAGTAAAGTTGTCGGTTGAGAAAGCAGTATGGTAGTAGTCAAGGCCGGTATCGAGCACTGCTACAACGGTGCCTTCGCCTTGGTATTGGAAGTTTGAGCTGTTAAAAATACCCGTGTCGTATACGTTAACGGTATTGCTAACCAAAACGTTTTTGTAAGCTTCGGTTTCATAAACCTCGCTAACGACGACTTCGGCTCTGTCGCCAACGATGTTGCAAACGTCATAGAAATCTTTTGCTTTAATAACGATTTCCTTACCACTCAAAAGGGTGTAGTAATCAACGCCGTTGTCATAGGAAACGCCCTTCTTTTTGAGGTCGGCCAGTAGTTGAGCGTTAGTAGCGTCAATGTTACTGCGAATGGTGGAAGCTTCTTCGGAAGCAAAGTATTCTTGTAAAGAAAGATTGCTACCCGAACGATCGTAGCTATCAAGAATATTCTTGTCGCGGGTGGAGAGAATAACCGAAATATAATCGCTATCTTTAACCGTGTTAGGTAGTTGTTGTATAACTTTGGTATTGAAATAATCCTCCAAATTAACGTTTTGGAACTTGTGGTCGAAAACCTTAATGTAGGGGGTTGCGCTAGAAAGATCGTCGTTGTTAGAAAGATCTTCCGTTGCCGGATTGCAAGCGCAGGTTAGAACCATCATTGCAACCAACGTTAGGGTTAGCGCGGTTAAGAGATAGGGTGAAATTCTGTTTGTTTTTCTACTACTCATATTACTTCCTTATGTTTTAGGCTAGTGCCTGGTTTATTGCGTGAAAATGTCCCATACTAAAGTACAGTTGCTACAATGATATCACAAAAACGGGGCAACCGCAAGTTTAAGTATAAATATTTATATAATAAAAATTAAATAATAGATTGTAAATTTTTAGTAAACCTAAAAACTTAAAAAAATTACTTGATATTTGTACTTTAATATAAAATAATTGATTTTTCCACTTACAAGTGCTAAAATTGATTTCGTATAACAAAAAGTGTTGCTCGCTGAAAGGATTTCCTCTAGGCGACCAACGAAGGAGAAACTTTTAATGAGAAAAAAGACTGTTATAGCCATACTTCTCGTTGTTGCAATGTTTGTAACGTGCATGTTAGTTGCTTGTAATGATAAGTGCACCGAACACGTTGACGGCAACAACGATGGTTATTGTGACAAGTGCGAAGAAGCTATGTCAAACAATAATCAAAACGGAGGTAACGATAACGGAAACGCTAATACCGGTTCTAAGGTAAAGTACACCGTTAAAATCACGAATATGGCTGGCGTTGGCATGGCTAACGTTACCGTATTTATTAAAGACGGAAGCGGTGCTATGGCCGATTGGCTCGCAACCGACGCCAGTGGTAGTGGTAGTAGAGATTTAGCTCCCGGCACTTACTACATTGAGCTAAGCCCAAGTAACATTCCCAGTGGTTACAAAGTGGATTCCAAGTACTACTTTAACTCTGAACGCGTTGCAAACATCGTTCTTATGACCGAAGTTGTAGAAGGTGCACACGAAAACTACAAAGTAGGAAGCGTAATGAGAGATTTCACCGTAGCAACCACCACCGGTGGCACCTTTAAACTTAGCGAAGCTTTAAAGACTCACGATGCCGTTCTTCTTAACTTCTTCTACACCACCTGTAACCCCTGTATTACCGAGTTCCCTTACCTCGACCAAGCAGCAGGAATGTATGACGATATAGCAGTTATAGCAGTAGATACCAACGGCGAAACTATGAACGACGTAGAGCTTTTCCAAAGCACTTACGGCATTTCTAACATCGAAATGGGCGTTCATACCATCGACCTATTTGCCGCATTCTCCAGCACGGGTTATCCCACTTCCGTAATGATTGACCGTTACGGTGTAATTTGCTTGGTAGAAGTTGGCGCATTGCCTTACCTATATCCTTGGACGCAAATGTTCGACCACTTTAGTGCTGACAACTACCAACAAAAGTTGTTTGCTTCTATTGACGAACTAACCCCCCAAGAAAAGCCCAACATCAGCCAACCTGCAAGCAACGAAGTTGCTGCAGTTATGAATGGAAATGGTTTGAGTGGCGCTACCTACTACCCCGAAACCGAAGCTGTTGACGCTGAATATTACTGGCCCTTCGTTATTTCCGAAAAGGCCGGTCAAACTTGCATGGCAACCTCTAACCCCTACAAATATGGTAGTGTTTCTGCAATGCACGTTGACGTTACTCTTCAACAAAACCAAGCACTAGCCCTTGACTATATTTGCTCTACCGAACGTGGTGGTGACTACTTCTATATTCTAGTTAACGGCGAAGTTATCTACACCCTTTCCGGTGCAGACGAAACTCCCGCTTGGAAAACCCTCTATCCCTACGTTGCAACCGAAGACGGAACCTACAAGGTAAGCTTCGTTTACAACAAGGACCTTGACACCGACGAGGGCGACGATAAGGTTTACATTAGAAACCTTTCCATCGTTAACGCCAGTGCGATTGACGTTGAAACTTATATCCCAAGAAACGCTGTTTCAGTACCCACAAACCTCAATAGAGAGTACCAAAACTACGCAAACGTAGTATATAATGAAGATGACGGATACTATCACGTAAACGACGTTAACGGACCTCTTCTTCTTGCAAACCTAATGAACTACGTTATTGATGACGAAACCGAAGAAAGAACCTCTCTATGGCTTTACGTTCTAGTAAACGGCTTTGAAATTGAAGGCGTTGACTATGCACCCAGATTCACCGATTACAGCTCTTATGCTTCTAATTCCGAAATTGGTGGATATTGCACCGTTACCGAAGAACTAAAGCAAATGCTGGAAAAGATGACTGCATACTATCCCGGTGGCGTTCGTGACAGAACCGAAAAGGGCTGGTTGCGTTTCTGTAAGTATTATGATTCTTATGGTACCGAAAAAGAACTTGACGACCCCATTGCAGGTCTTGCTCCCTTCAGCGCATACGAAAGCGTTCTTAATGCTAGTGTTGGCTTGGAAGAATACCCCAATGCAGTAACCTACAAGACTATCATCATTCCTCGTGGCAAGATATTTAGTTTTATTCCCCAAGTAAGTGGCGCGTATCGCATCCTTTCCAACACCAACCAAGAAGTAGACGGCTGGATTTTCGACGAAGCAAGCTTCTATGCAGGGACAGCTCTTTACACAGCAGATCATTACGAAAGATTGACCGATACCAACAACGATGGCGTTTATACCCAAATCGAGTACGGCTCAAACAACGTATGTATGGTTTACTACTTTGAAGCAGGCAAAGAGTATTTCATCGACATCGCCTACTATGATACTACAATGGTAGGAACCGTCAACTTCAAGATTGAATATCTAGGTGCGGAATATGCAATGTTTAGATACGCTTCTCCCGCTCCCTTTACTTTCTATATTGATCCCGAAACCGGCAATCCTCCCATTAACGATCAAACCGGCCAAGAAGAATACATCACCGTTGCAGGTGGCGTAACTCCCGTTCTTGGTAACGATGGATATTACTATGTTGGCGAGTCCAAAATTTACGTTGACTTCTCTCTACCCATCATTACAGGCTTTATGCAAAAAGCTATTTTGTCACACGATTACGTAGACGAGGATGAGAACCCTGTACACGTAACCGGCATTTTGGAACTTGGTGGATTCAACTTTGCAGAAGATGAGGACGGCAATGCAATTCCCGGTGGCGTTGATTATAGCGATAGAATCGAGTGGTATGCTAACAATGCTATGATAAAATCCGACGGCGAATCTGGTTCTGAAGCAAGTCTTGCAGCAGGCTGTGTCCCGGTTAACGAAGAACTAGCAGGAATACTACAAAAACTAGTAGACAAATACTCCTTCAGTGGCATTAAGAACTCTTGGACCAAACTTTGCTACTACTTTGATTACTTGGGTGCTGAAGAAGACGAATAGGATACCCAAAAACTCATAAATCAATAAATAGGGGCGCTTTACACGGCGCCCTTAATCTAGGAGATAACAATGAACAAATACCTTAAAATTATTGGCGTTGTAATATGTGTTTTCGCTCTTGTTTTTGCGCTGGTTGCTTGTAATGACAAGTGCACCGAGCACGTTGACAATGACGGCAACAACGAGTGTGACAACTGTGGAGCATCCATTACTCAACAAGGAACCGAGTGCACTCACGAGGACAAGAACCTTGACGAGAAATGTGATATTTGTGGCAAAGATTGCCCCATTAACGATGGCAAGCAAACCTACTCCGTATTTGTTTCTAACGGAATTGGTGGTGGATTTGCAGACATCATTGTAGAGTTTTACAAGGGAAATGAAAGAGTGGCTATGCAGGCAACCAATGCAGACGGTTACGCCTATGCTAGACTTGACCTTAACAAGTACTCCGTGGTGCTAATCGACAGCCTATCTCGTAACCTATATTTCGGAGAAGGTACGATGGAAGTTAATCCCTCTAGTAAGAATCTTCAAGTGGAAGCAAGCCAAGTTATCACTTCCAACACTAAGGTAAAGCTAATGGAAACCAACTATATGGCAACGGATGAAGCCCCCTTAGTATTGGGTGAAGGCTCATATCGCTTGGAAGCAGGTGTTTCTTTAATGACTCCTATAGTATGGATAGCAGAAAAAGCGGGCATATATCAATTCACTTTTGAGTCAGAATTTAGTTCATATTTGACCTATAATGGTGCACCTTTATTGCTTTACGAAAGGAATATTGTCAATGAAGAGGATATCGTTGCAGATAACTCACTCAAAATGACCATTAGAAACATGAACCTTGCCCAAGGTGAAGGAGAAGCAACCCCTTACGTGTTTGCAGTTAAGGCTAAGGCCGTTGCAGGGGTAGGAGTGCTTAAAGTAAAAAGATTAGGAGATGCTCCTATTTCCCTTGAAGAACTACCTTGGAATACTTATTCTAGCGTAATTCCCGGCGACCTCAATCTCCCCGAAGAATTGACCGAAGCAGATCTTAAATATTTTAACCTCACTCAAGCAAGTGAAATCGTATATAACGAAAACGACGGCTTGTATCACCTTGGAAGCGCAGAGGGTAAAATTGTTTACGTTCAATTAAAGCACACTCCAAAGACTATGCCAACGGCAATGGGTGACGAACCTAAAGATTATTTTACTCTGGAAGCTCTTGTAAACAATGGTCACTTTGGTGTCTATGTCTTTGATGAGGATGGTAACTTTGTGGAAAAGAACAGCTACCATGATCATGCTCTAAAATGTTTGGAAAAGGCGCACGAAACGGCAGGTATCTACTATCTAACCGGTGGATTGATGAAGGGCATAAAAGAGTACGGCGAAATCAACAAATGGTGGGATTTTGATTCCGAAAGACAAATATTTGGAGATAAAGCAGGAGCTAGCGTACTAGAAGAATATGCTTGGATGTTCCTTTTCTGCACCATTGAATAAGCCTTTGGCCTAATAAAAGAATTATATTTATGGTTATTAAAGCCCACCTTTTAGGTGGGTTTTTCCATATAAAAAAGCAAAAAAGAGTAAAATAAAGTGCTAAATTTTGGTCTTTTTGACGGTATAGTCTTGACAAGTCGACTTTTTATATTATAATTAAACTATATTTGAAACTAATATAGGAGTAAATAACTATGAAAAAATCAAGAATTTTAACGTTGGTTTTGAGCATAGCGCTTGTAGCAGTCATGGTAGCAACCTTGTTTGCTTGTGGCGAAAAGTGCACTAGCCACGTGGATGAAAACAATGACTTTAAATGCGACAATTGCGATGAAGCAATGCCAAATAAGGACAACGGAGATTCCAACACAGATGATGGTAAAGAAGATTATACCTTTACCCTTAGAGATAGCGATCTTGAACCCGTTGCAGGAGCAAAAATTAAAGTAAACGTAAACGGAGCTGACGGAGAAGAAAAATTAACCGATGAAAACGGCGTTGTAGTATTCAGAGTACAAAAGGGCGCAAAATTCGTTGGCGTAACCATTGTTGAAGTTCCCGCAGATTACGTAATTGATGAAGAATTCCACATCTTTGAGTCAGGTAGGACCTTGAGCACCAACACGGTAAGCAAGAAAAAGGTATATACCGTTAAGGTTGTTGACCAAAACGGTGACGTTGTAAAAGGCGTTCAAGTTCAACTTTGTCACGATGGCGGATGCTTAGCAAAAGCATATACTGACGCGGAAGGCAAAGCCAAGTATAGCGTAACCGAAGCATTGACCGAGCCCTATGCTTCCATTAATTCTGTTCCAACCGGATATGCATTACAAGAAGGCGACATTTTTAACACCGATGGAATAACTTACACGCACTACACTTATATTAATAGTAGTGGTGAAATCGAAGTTCAAATAGTAAAACAAAACACAGTCACCGTTAAAGTCGGTGACTTTTTTCATGGTAATGCCCCATTAAAAAATATAGCAATTGATCTTTACGATGCCGAAACCTCAACTCTTCTTGACACTGTTATAACTGGAGCTGATGGCAAGGCAATCTTTGTTATAGAAAAAGAAATTTCCTACAAAGTAGGAAAGGATACCATTTATAATTACTACATCGTTGCTCGTCACAATGAAAACGATCCTCGTTTTACTTGGTCATATAGAGAGGACGGAATGATGAATGCATACAGCAAAGAATTTAGTACTGATTTTTTCGTTTTGGATAAGGTTACGTATACCATTAACGTAACCAGAACCAATGAGAATCTTTCTTTAGAAAACGTAAGAGTCGCGTTACTAAATCGTTTGTTCGAGGAGGTAGCAACTGCTAATACTAATGCAAATGGCGTTGCAACCCTCACTAGCGTTCCATATGACGTATATTACGTAAGACTAGAAAACTTGGGAGATTCCGTAAGCCCTCTTTATAAAATAGCAAAAGACGGCAACATCACACACAGCATTAACGTAGACGATAGTGCCGTGTTAGGGAGCAAGGAAACCCCCATGGACTTGGTTTATGGTTTTAACACACTACCTACGCTAAAGCTAAACGAAACTTTGTATTGTAGAATCGTAAACCCTCAAGGTGCTAGCTTGGAAATAGAAGGCGCATTGGTTAACGTATTCAACGAGGACGGCTTCCAACTAGGTGCACTTGGAACCGAGGACACAATCATTAAGATTGAAGCTCTAGAAAACCTAGAAGGAAAATACTGGGGTGCAAGTATTACGTTAGAAGGAACAAGCGGAAACAACACCCTAATTAAGGAGTCCGAAATCGGCGATGAGGTATCCGTAAACCTAATAAACGGCAGACACTACTTCACTTTTGAAGCAGACGAAAGCTCAGCTACTTTGAACCTTTTGGCTTCCGGTGACGTTAAGTTTGAAGTAGAGGGTGTTATTACCTCCAAAGCCGTTCTTGCAAAGGGTGATACCATTAACTTTGCAGTAATAGGTGAAGGAAACGTAAGTTTCAACTTGGATTACACTCCCGTTTATTACGATTACGTTGTTAACGTAACCAAAGAAATAATCGGCTTTGAAAGTGAAGTTATAGAAGGAATAGAAGTAGACCTAATTTACGATGGCGTTGTCGTTCAAACAGGAACAACGAATAGCAAGGGAAACGTAACTTTTAAAGACGTTCAAGAATATCCCATCGATAGAATTAAAGCAGACGTTAAGGTGGAGAATCTTCCTGAAAACTATGTTAAGTTCTATGGCAATGCAACCGGAGCATATTTCGGACTCCAGGCTTACAATACCGATGACGACGAAGAACCAGAGTATTCCCAATATGAAACAGGATATATTTTAAGTCTTGACAGAAATGGTTCCCAAGAATTACTTTATGCTTGGGCAAAAGAAGGACAAAATAACGCACCGGCTAGCGTAGTAAAAGTTTCCTCAACCGGCGTTGCATACGTTGAAGCTATGTGGAGCTCCAAAAATATTACTTCCGGAGCAGCTCCCGCTTTCTACTACGTATACGTTGCAGGCAACTATGAACTTTCCTACTGTGCGTACAACCTTAACGATAAAAATTACAACTTTAAAAGCCCCAGGGGAGTTAGCACCTATGATGCAACCAAGAACGCAAGCGTATTGCAAGTTCCTCTAGATATTAGAGTTGCTATTAAGGTTAGCGCTCCTGCAGGTGATATTAAATTAAGATGGGGCAGTGAAGTGCTAGACCTTACTGCAGGCGATCCCGTTGCAAGTGGAACAGTAGACAATCCCTTTGACTTGATATTCTCTCAAACCATCACCACTCCCGATTTCGTTCAAGGAACGTCATTAGACAATCCTAGCATCGATGCATATTACTATACCTATACTGCTTCTATTGATATGGGCATTCAAATCCTTAACATTAACGCAGTAATTAGTGTGTTTGTAAACGGCTTCTATACCGATATTTCTAGTGGTGTATTTGAAGTTAAAACCGGTGACGTAATAAGCATTATGGTTGAATCCCAAGACATGGAAGCATCTCTTGATGGTGTAAGCTTTGCCGTTAAGGGCGTTTAATAAAATCGATTAAATAAAAGAAAAGCACTCTCCACGAGAGTGCTTTTTTGTTACTGATAATGGTTATTATGCCAGCGCTTCTTGAACGTATCCTTCAAGCTCTGCATAGCCGGAAATGGATTTCTTTACGTTGTGGGTTATAATGCCGTTTTCGTCCAATATAACCGTCATAGGATAGGTTCCTTTGCCCCCTAGTTTGTTGTAGAAATAATCGTTATTACCACTAACGGCTTCATCAAATACGGCAAGCATTTTGGTGTTAGGATAGTTTTCGTTAAGGTAGGGAGCAGTGGTATCGTGGTCGAACGCCGCGTGTACTATTAGAACTACAACGTCGTCTGCATAATTGTCTGCAATTTGATTAAAATAGGGTAGTTCGGCAACGCAAGGACCACAAGTGGTATACCAAAAGTTAACTACTACCACCTTTCCTTTAAGATCTGCTACGTTCGTTTTATTGCTGTCAAACACGTTTTGCAAATCGTAGGTAGGGCAACGGAAGCCTACTTTTGAGCCCGTAGGAATGAATACGTCATCACCATCACCGCTAGTGTTATCATCGTTTTGCTCAAGGTCGGTTTCGGGAATTTTATCTATTGCATTGTAGTAAACGAGAGCGCCGGTGAGCAGAGCAATCATAAGAATGGCAACTACTATTTCAAATATGAGTTTTTGCTGTTTAGTCATTGCTTTCTACCCCCTTGTTTTCTTCTAACGTAGTTACGCTTTCAACCACGGGTGCGTTAATCTCATTTGCGTGTAACTTGAATTTGCCACCCTTCCAAGATATCGCCTTTGTGGGGCAAACCGGGATACATTCACCACAGCTGATACATTCTCTGTCGCCTACGTGCTTGATGTCCATCTTACAATGGGAAACGCATTTACCACAATCAATACAGGTTGCTTTGTCATAGGTTATGCCAACAAGGCTAATCTTATTAAACAAGCTGTATATCGCGCCTAGAGGGCATATGAAACGGCAGAAGAAACGATAGGTGAAAATGCAGGTGATGATTACGACCACAAGGACAACGAACTTCCAAGTAAATAGTCCACCTAGCATTGTTAGTAGATCGGTATTATTTGGGTGTGACAACAGACCGATTGCACCACCAAGAGTTCCCGCCGGGCAAACGTATTTGCAGAATGCCGGAATGATACTTCCTTCCATTGCAAACATCAGGGGCAGTATGATTACAAACACGAGTAGGAAAACGTACTTTAGTCCGGATAGCGCTCTGGTTACTCTGCCTTTAGGAGCTTTTGGGGACTTGATTTTGTAAACCAAATCTTGAATTAGACCAAAGGGGCATAGGAAACCACAAATCCATCTGCCGAACAAGAAGCCGAACAATATGATTATGCCAACCATAAAATAGGGGGCAGTTTTGTTGCTTGCAATAAGAGCGTTTTGCAATGCCCCCAAAGGACAGCTTAACGCTGCGCCGGGACAGGAGTAACAATTTAGTCCGGGCGTACACATATTCTTTAGGGGCCCAAGATAGATCGTACCCGTTGCAAAGCCCTTCAAGTTAGCGTTAAAAAGAAGCATTGCATAAACTTGTATAAGCCTTCTTCTTGTAGGCAAATACCTTTCTATTTTGTTATAAACTTTTTTGAAAAATTCTTTTGCCTTCATATTTTTAACCTAGTCCTATACATTCCGTGCATATGCGAATGGCCTTTGCAAGTACGTCGTCCATACCACCGTTTATAATTCCTACTACGATAAAGACGACTGCGACAACGAAAACAACGCCACGAACAGCCCACAACGAAATACCTTCGTACTTGTTTAGGTAGGCCTTTACTTTGTCGAGGAGGGCGTAGGCCTTGTCAATAAAGGGATGAAGACCGCTTGTGCCAACGCCAAGGGCCTCTTTGTTTTCTTTAATTATACCTTTTAAAAGTGCGAGTTCGCGCTTTTTGGAGAATTTGTTGGAAATGCTAACGGCATAACTAACGCCAATGGAAATTAGCGCAGAGGGGAATACCACAAGGGCGAGGTCTTTAACCGAGCCGTTAACGTCCAGGCTGGAATAGTTTTTGGGATTAAGGGTGAATACGAGTATTATTATAAGCGCGCAAACCCATATTAAAACAGAACCCAGAACTGCAAACAAACGGAAGTAGCGTTCCCTGACAACGGCGTTTTTGGTACCCGAAGAAGCAAAATCAAGATTAATCTTTTTTGCGAGGGTGTCCAATGCTTTGTCATTTTCTATCTTGGTTTTTTTGTCCTCAAGAGGGAAAACAAAGTGTAGCACAAAACCCAAAACAACAAGGCAAGGAAGGGTAATAACTGCTCCTGCTATCGCCTTGAAGTGGCTCTCTATTGCGCTTACCGTAAAGGGTGACATCTCTTGAGAGTTATAGATGTCAACTACGTTTACAATAAATAAAATACCAACCGCAATAGCAAGAGCAATTAGCAAAACGGCATAAACGATATGCGCAATTTGTACTGCTTTCTCTTTGTCTATTTGGTTGGCAAAGTTAAGTTTTTTCATGCTTTTTCTCCAAAAGTCACATTCTTGCAACTTATTAATTATACTATATATTCGTACAATAGTCAATTATATATTATCGTGCATACGTGCAAGAAAAAAAGGAAGCGTTTGCTTCCTTCTCATTTATTTGCTTTCTTCCAGTTTTTTCTTCGTTTCATCCAACACTTTGGTGTAGGGCATTAGCATTCCTTTGTTTACCATATCGCCTGCCTTTGCCATAAGTTTTTTGTTTGACATCATAGCGCCTACTAGATACATAGCAAGCATTCTACCGCGTCTCTTTTGGGGGAAATCGTATTGACCGTGGGCTTTGTAGAATTTGTGGTCAGCCCTCATCATTCCTTGCATTTGCCAAATAAGGTCACGGAAGATTTTCATACCACCAATGCCAAGGAAGTTTTGTGGTGGCACGTACGTGTTTTTCAAAGCGTAGTCAATATTCTTTGCAAGGTTTTCAATTTCGGTGTTGGGGTCGAATTCATCGGTTGCAATACCGGCTAGATAGTTACCGCCAACGTTTGCCCTTGCTTCAATGATAACCCTAAGGTTTTCCTCTTGGGAAAGATTGCCACTTACTATGTAACCCATAGGCATACCCATCGTTACGGTGCGATGACCGTTGCAGAACTGTCTATCGTCATAAAGCTTGAAGCTTGCTCCCATGGAGTGGTCTTTAATTGTGAAAGCAAACACGATGCTTTCTGCCGTTTGTATTTCTCCGCGCAAGAATTCATCAAAGTTATCTTTGTACACGCACTTACCACTGCTAGCGCATCTAAAGCAACCAAGACAGCCCCCCTTAAAAGGATACTCTCGGATGTTAATAACGCGAGTTTTACGTGGCGATTTTTGTGCGAATAGCGTTATCATATCCTTTAATTGCTCGTCGTTTTCCTCGCAGTTTGTTAAAACAACGATGTCACCATTATCACTTGTTTGGGTGTCGCTACTCAAAACAACGGTAACTCTATTTGCCTCTTTACGGCAAATGGTGTCGCGCTCGTAAATATCGTTTTCCACTTGGAAAAGAAGGTGGTTGAAAAAGTCCACGGCTTCCTTTTGACCTTTCTTCGTGGTAAGGTCGTCCATGTCTGCGCTAAGCCCCTTAACGTACTTTAGTCCTAAGTCGTGAGAAAGGTCCTCGACGTAGCGGTGTGCCGTCCAATCGTAGAAGTGTTTGGAGGTGCTAATTTGTGAAGCGAATTTGCCTTTTAGGTTGGCGCCACTTTCCTTAACGAGCTCTAGGAAACGATGCAATTGGTAGGGCGCAATAAAGGTGTAGACGGGGTAAGAAAAGATGATGAGGTCTGCGGACTGCATCTTTTCTATGGCAGGAGCAATATTCTTTTCCAGTGCTTTAATTTGAGCGCCTACGTTTATAACCTCGAAGGTAATTTCGGGGAAAAGTAATTCAAGATATTTGCTTGTTTGTAGCGTAATGCTGTTGCTACCTTTGGGGCTACCGTTTACGATTAGTACATTTTTTACTTCGCTCATATTTCACCTATTATCAATATAATAAATATATTATAACATAAAAACAGAAGGAAGGGAGAAAATATTTAAACTGTTAGAAAACATCAACTTTTTGCGCCGGCAAAAAAGAGGCAAGAAGCTATTTATATTATTAATTATTATAATATAAGACGCGCGCGAAAACAGTCAGATTTTCCCTTGTTTTGCGCGAAAATCCAAGTTTTCTTAACAAGAATTGTAAAAATCGATATAAATTTTCTTGACTATTGATTTTGGTTTAGTTATAATTATGCTAGAAGAGATTTGGGGGAATTTCTTTTAGAGAGTTTAAGGAATATTTGTAGATTCTGCGTATAACTAAGGCGTGACGGAACGGGAATCATCACTGTAGCAACATTTAGGTAAGGACGGAAGAAGAGTAAAAGAAAGGTTCAGCTTTTGTAATAACTTTAAATCCACACCACACACTTTAATCAAAGAACTTAGCGAGCAAGGTACAGGCTCGGTTTTGTCGACGAGTGCAAAAAGTTTGTGCTCTTCTTGAGAAACCCCTGTGCGTAATTGTCGACCGTATGCGTTTGGTTTACGGTGGTTTTGAAGCCATGCTTGCTAAAAAAATTCAAAAAGGAGGTACGTTATGAAAACCTTTAAGAGCAAACAAAAGTTTGCAGAATTTATTTTTGAACAATTAAATAACAAAGGTTACACCGTTAGATGCGTGAAAGCCTCCTGGGATAGATGGTGCAAAGGGGGAAGCGAAACTGGCGCTGAGAAAATCCTTGTCAATATTGACCTAGAAAGGGGAGAGGTGGAGTATTTGGTCTATTATCCATTCAAACTAGACAAGAACAACCTAACCTTTGCAAACGTTGCCGTTGCCTATCTTAACGAGAAGCGCAAGGAGCACTGGTATGCACACGATACCTTTATATGTGATATCGAAAAAAGGAAAATAGGTATTAAGACCAAGTTTTTCCTAGACAAGGAAAAGACGGCTTTCGATACCATATACGATCAGTTGGGAACGATTACCAAGGCCTATGACTTTCTGTACGATAGTTTGGAAGACGGCCTAATCTATCAGGATGCCGAGGACTACAAATCGGAATTGTGCTTATACAGCGCACTAGAAAACTTTTCGTTTTATGGAATGGAGGAGTGCTTTGAAAACGCCGTGAAGGCAGTAGAAAAGTATGGTAGCGTTGCAACGCGTTTTAAGAACAACGTGGTTGTAAAATTTAACGTAGGGCCAGACGAAAAGCGTACTTTTCCGCTCTCGTTCAACTTGAGAATGGACCCAAGCGTTAAACACGGAATTGCCCTAATGCACGCTTTGCCGAGTGGCTTCGTGTTAGAGGACGGGGTGGACGTTGCGATTGCTACTAACTACCTAAATAATAAAATAGAATACGGAAGGTTTGACGTGGATTTGTTTAGAGGAAGGGCGTATTACCACGTTGTAATAGACCCCGTAGATGTAGAGCTTTCAAAAGAAACGTTTGAGAAAGCTTACGAAATGGTTATCCAAACTCTATCAAAATATTACCTAATCTACGTTAATTACTTGAAAGGTAAATATACGAATAAAGAATATATGACACTAGTGGAGGCTAACAAAAAAACACGAAGATAATCATACGGCAGTAACCAAGACAAAACTAACTATTAGGAAAAAAGAAGGAGGGTGTACTATTATGACACGCACTATATTTGATAATTACAACGAATATTATACCATGTTACTTTCTACGACCTTAATGTCTAACGTTTCTTCGCGCGCTTACGTTCAGGATATGAGCAAGCTCATAGAGTTTATTGGAAGCGCATACAAGAGTGACAAGGAATTCGTAGAGTACGCGAAGTCCACCATCCTAGGCGATAAGTTGATGGGAATCGCCTACTTGGAGGACCGTTATACGATGCACGCTATCAACAAGGAACAGTTGAGTTATGGCGAAATAGAAGATGAAAAATACGTTATGGATATGAAGTGTGACGCTATAAGCGAGCTTCATTCCTTTGCTGGTAAGCGTGAAAGAAATTTGAACGAGGACTGGTTTGATTACTCCCAGATAATCTTATATCAGCCCCACGCACGTTTCCAGAAGATTAGGGCGAGCGCGGCTGCCGGACATCTTTTGTTCACAAGGCAGACCGGACTACTTTACCTTTTGGGAATTGGTTGCGAAAAGGACGTAAGCAAGGGCATACACCGTTTGTCACAGTGTGTTGCTTGGGGAGATCTTCCCTCAATGTATCTACTTGCTCACGCCTATGAACTTGTGGGAGATTTGGAAAACAGCAAATTGCTTTATGAGGTTGCCTCTCTTTCCGAAAAGTATTTGGACGAAGGCCGTACCATAATACCAAAGGGAGATGAAAAGAATTACAGCGAAAAGGCTCGTACCTATTATATATTTATAGCTAGCGTAAAGCAGGATATAGTATACGGCGCCGGCATGGAAAAAATAGACTTTTCCTTTGTTGAAGCAATGGAAAGTGCCGACATCGACAACTACGAAAGAATGGGTTACATAAACAACTACTTAAAGAAGGAATGGAAGGAATTAACCAACACTTCCGTAAAGCCCGTTAAGCACGTTGGATTCACCCGTGGACTATACTAGAAGGAGGATTAATTATGACCAAGACAAGCATAAACGATATACGTCGTCAGGTCTATATGGACGCCTATTGTGAGAATTCCAAAAAGATTGATTATAGAGAATTGACGGAAGAACAGGGTGTTCAGAAGGTCTTTTACGACGAACTTCCAAATAGAGTTATGAATGGCTATCCCGTTGCCAGTGACTTCGTGTCACCGGACGGAACCGCCTATGATATGAATAGCTATTATAAGCTTTCCAAGGAAGAACAGAAGGCTTGCCGTTTGAGGTACTATTATCTTCCTTGTTGCCACGAACTTTGCGCGGGAACGACCGGTAGCGGTAAGACTACCGGTTGCGTAGAGCCACAGCTTCGTGCCATTGCATACCAGAAGGATAAGCCACACATTTTTGCTACGGATCCCAAGGGAGAACTCTTTGAAAAGCACTCTGCTTTCATACGCGAGCAGGGCTATGAGATTTACGTTTTAAACTTCCGCGACATTTTCAAGTCACACAGTTGGAATCCTCTTGCCGAAATTTACGACGAAAAAATGAAGCTTTTGAATTTGGGCAAGAACTTTAAAGAAAGAAGTGGTTCAACCAAGGGTTACAAGCTTTTTGACCCCGAAGACGAGTATGGTGAAATCTTCTATACGGCCGGTAAAAACGCCTTTGCAAGCATGGATACTTTCTTTGCTTGGTATGGCGTAGAAACCGAATTACAGGAAGCCAAAATTGAGCAGTTGGTGCACCAGTTCTGTCATAATGCAATCACGATAGAATCTGCAAAAGACCCCGTTTGGGAGTATGGTGCAAGGGAGCTCTTACAGGGCATAATCCTTGCAATGTTGGAGGACGTGGAAAATCCCAGCGTAGGACTAGAAAGAAACCAGTTCACCATAAAGACGGTGTATGATTTTTACATGAACCTCCGTGTGCCCATCGTTACCGACGAGTGTTCTTTGGACAACCATCCCCTCATAAAGGGAAGGAATCCTTCCACCATAGACTACTTCCGTAGCTCGCTAAACAATGCTCCCAACACTATGAAGAGTTACGTTGGCGTGTTCGACAATAAGATGCGTAGCTGGTTCCAGTCTTACGTCTATCAGATTACCAACGAAACGACCTTTGACGTTCGCAAGGTGGCAAAGGATAAGCCCATTGCCGTTTTCGTAAGCACTCGTGACTATGAAAAGAGCGATTATTTTATCGCTACCAGCTTCATAGATTATTTCTACCGTGCCGGTATCGAAATGGCGGAGGAGGAAGAAAACGCACGTCCCATTCATTTTATCTTGGATGAGTTTGGCAACATCCCTCAAATAACCGACTTTGAAAACAAGATTGCAACCTCACGTTCCCGCAATATGTGGTTCCACTTGTACGTGCAGTCTTACGATCAGTTGGAAAACATATATGGTGCACACGTTGCCGAAATCATAAGGGACAACTGCAACGGCTTGATGTTTCTTGGCTCGCAGAATAGGAAAACGTTAGAGAAGTTTTCCGAAAGCTGTGGCAAGCGAACGGTGCCTAGCTTCCGTTCCTATCTTGGTATGGAAAGCACGGAGCTAACAGAGGTTCCTCTTTTGCCCATAAGTCAGCTTGACCTAATCGAGCCCGGACACATATACCTCAAGAGGTTGTTTATGCCCCTTATAACTGCGCAGTACATAAGAAGTTACGTAGTGGCAGAGCAGGGCTCTTACAAGGATTATAAGAAGTCCATAGACGGAGGACTTTTCGGTAAGCGCACCCGTCTTGCCGACGTTACCAGCCCGTACGATCGTTCCAAAAAGTACAAGCGCCGTCAGGCAACCAATAATATTTTGGACGAGTGGGGAGTATTCGACGATTAAAAGAGGCCCGATTCTACAAAAAATGCGTGGAATCGGGCTTGCTTTATATTATATAACATTTTATATAATAAGAAATAAAAATATAATTTACTGTTTCCTAGAAGCATGTTATTCTTTTATAAAGAATGGAGAGAGGGGAGTAATGCCAAAATATGTGAGGCCCCAAGATTAGCGTTGTCTTTTGCATAAAACGGTGATATAATCAATATGGTTAGCGCCCACGCGTATAAAGCGAGCGCAATAAAGGAAGATATGTTAGAAGTTGTTGCAGGATTAATTTGGAAGGGTGAAAGGTTCCTAATTTGCCAAAGGCCAAAAGACAAGGCGAGAGCATTGCTTTGGGAGTTCGTTGGTGGCAAGGTGGAAAGGGGTGAAAGCCGTGAAGAAGCTCTCAAGAGAGAGTGCAAGGAGGAGCTTGACGTCTTGGTTTCCGTAGGTGAGGTTTTTATGGAAGTCACTCACGAATACCCCGACGTTACCATTAGGCTTACTCTATTCAATGCAGAGATAGTTGAGGGCGAGCCAAAAATGATTGAACATAACGACCTAAAATGGATAACGTCGGAGGAAATAGCGTGCTTTGATTTTTGTCCGGCTGACCAAGAAATATTGGAAAAAATTAAAAAAGTTAAGAAAGCTTAGGTTGAAAAACACCTAGGCTTTTTTTTGTAAGAAAAAAATAAAAAAACAAAAAAACTTCATTCGTGGTAATATAATAGTAAATAGTTGTTTTTAGGTCGGTCTTTTGGTTGCAAATAACATGTAACTTTGCTATAACGAGAGTGTTAAAAATAAATATTTATTTTTGGGAAAGCTATGGGCGGTGAAAATCGCCTATTGTATTATATTCTTAGGAGAAGGTTTATGTTGAGACGTTTAGTAATTTTGTTCGTCGTCCTCGCCAGTGCCGTTACGATGGGTACTGTCGCTGCCGGTTTGGGCGATGATCTAAAAGCAACTTGCGAAGACGGTCACGTTTGGGAAGAAGTTTCCAGAGTAGAAGCTACTTGTACCCAAGACGGAACCATCGTAAAACAATGTGCCGAATGTGGTTTAGAGCAGGCAGAAGTCATTTCTAAGCTAGGACACGAAGTTGAAGTAGACGGGGACAGCTACGTTGCACCCACCTGCACGACCGAAGGTTACGTCGGTGACGTTGTATGTACGCGTAAAGATTGTGATTACGCAGTTGAGGGAGAAACTATCCCCGCTCTTGGACACTCATATGGCGCACTCGTTGAAAAAGTAGACGCAACTTGTAGTGCAACCGGTATGAAAGCATACTATGAATGTTCCGTTTGTCACAACGTTTTTGATGCTGATAAGAAGGAAACCACCAAGGAAGCTCTTGTTATTGCTATCAACCCTGAAGCACACGAATGGGACAATGGAACTTCTACTTCGGCAACTTGTACCGAAGCAGGCGTAACCATCTTTACTTGTGAGCACAATAGTAATCACACTAAGCAAGAAAACACTCCTGCACTTGGTCACGATTACGATAGTGTAGTAACTGAACCTACTTGTACCGAAGCCGGTTACACCACCCACACTTGTTCCGTTTGTGGCGATAGTTACGTTGACGACGAAGTTAATGCACTTGGCCACGATTACGAGGCAGTAGTAACTGAACCTACTTGTACTGAAGCCGGTTACACCACCTACACTTGTTCCGTTTGCGGTGATAGTTACGTTGACGATGAAGTTAATGCACTTGGCCACGATTACGAGGCAGTAGTAACCGACCCCACTTGTACCGAAGCCGGCTACACCACCTACACTTGTTCTGTTTGTGGTGACAGCTACGTAGATGATGAAGTTTCTGCACTTGGTCACACCGAAGCAGAAGCAGTACGTGAAAACGTAAACGATTCCACTTGTTCGGCAACCGGTAGTTACGATAGCGTAGTATACTGCTCCGTATGTAACGAAGAACTTTCAAGAACCAATGAAACAATCGCAAAGAAAGATCATACCGAAGCAGAAGCAGTACGTGAAAACGTAAACGATTCTACTTGTACTGCAGAGGGTAGTTACGATAGCGTAGTATACTGCTCCGTATGTAACGAAGAGCTTTCAAGACTAGAAGATCAAGTTATTGCAAAGAAAGATCATACCGAAGCAGAAGCAGTACGTGAAAACGTAAACGATTCTACTTGTACTGCAGAGGGTAGTTACGATAGCGTAGTATACTGCTCCGTATGTAACGAAGAGCTTTCAAGACTGGAAGATCAAGTTATTGCAAAGAAAGATCACACCGAAGCAGAAGCAGTACGTGAAAACGTTGTTGATTCTACTTGTACTACAGCAGGTAGCTACGATAGCGTAGTATACTGCTCCGTATGTAATGAAGAACTTTCAAGACTGGAAGATCAAATTATTGCAAAGTTACCTCACGATACCGATGAAGACGGCAACTGTACCGATTGCCCCGCATCTGTTGTAGACCAAGAAATCGTATTTAACCTAGGTGAAAATAGTACTGCTAATAAGGAAGGCTCTAACGCAGTATCTGCTACTTATAACGCAGGTACCGTAAATGGTTATACCTTAACCCTTAAGAACACCTCCAAAATATATAATAATTGTACTGACTCTACGGGCGACGCTCTACTCAAGGCTGGCGCAAGCAGTACAAAAGGTACGTTTAATATTGACGTACCCGAAGATATCACGGCCGTAATATTCTTCGTAGGACAAAGAGCTGGAAAGGCAACCAGCATTACCATTAACGGTACCAATTACACCATAACCAAGAACTCAGCAAACGGCGAATACAATGAAATAGTAGTTGATACCAAGACCACCAAGACCATCGCTTTCTCATCTGGTACTACCGGTGACAAGCGTTGTATGATTAACACCATTAAGTTCGTTAAGGAAGGTTTCTGCGAACATACTAACAGCACCAAGGGTGCAACCGTAGCTCCCACTTGTACTGCAAAGGGTTACACCATTTATAGCTGTGCTGACTGTAACAACGATTATCATTGGGATTTCGTTGATGCACTTGGCCACACCTATGGTGATCTCGTAGCAAAAGTAGAAGCAACCTGCACCGAAGATGGTATGGAAGCACACTACGTATGCTCCGTATGTGGTGAATTCTTTGACGCAGAAAAGAATGCTGTTGAAGAAAGCGAACTTGTAATCGATGCACTTGGCCACGCCTATGGCACTCTCATAGAAAAAGTAGATGCAACCTGCAGTGCCGATGGTAAAGAAGCACACTACGTATGTTCCGTATGTGGTGAATTCTTTGACGCAGAAAAGAATGCTGTTGAAGAAAGCGAACTTGTAATCGATGCACTTGGCCACGCCTATGGCACTCTCATAGCAAAAGTAGAAGCAACCTGTACTGCTGATGGTAAAGAAGCACACTACGTATGCTCCGTATGTGGTGAATTCTTTGACGCAGAAAAGAACGCAGTTGAAGAAAGTGAACTCGTAATTGATTGTCCCGGCCACGCATATGGCACGATCATTGCTGAAGTTCCCGCAACCTGTACTTCAACCGGTAAGCAAGCATATTACAAATGTTCCGTATGTAATGAACTCTTTGATGCAGAAAAGAATGCTGTTGAAGAAGAAGATCTCGTTATTGGACTAAAGGATCATAACCTAGTAGAAATACCTGCAGTAGCACCCGAATGTAAAGAAAATGGTTGGACTGTTGGTGAAAAATGTTCTGAATGTGGCAAGATAACCATTGCTCCTACCTCCGTTCCCGCAACCGGTTGCGTAGACGTTGACCCCAAAGACAACGTTTGTGACGTATGTGGCGACGTTTATTGCACACACCCCGAAGAAAAATTAACCTCCGTATATACCGATCCTACCTGTGAGGCTGACGGATATACCACCCAAACCTGTGAATGTGGATACGTTAACGTTGTAACCGATACCGACTCTAAACTTGGCCACGCCTATGGTGGTCTAGTAGCAAAAGTAGAAGCAACCTGCACCGAAGATGGTATGGAAGCACACTACGAATGTTCCGTATGCCACAAGTTCTTTGATGAAGAAAAGAACGAAGTTGAAGAAAGTAGCCTAGTAATCGGAGCCCCCGGTCACGATTATGATGCAGTAGTAACCGATCCCACTTGTGAAGCAGACGGCTATACCACCTATACTTGTGCTTGTGGTGACAGCTACGTTGAAACCGATACCGACTCTAAACTAGGCCACACCTATGGTGATCTAGTAGCAAAGGTAGATGAGACCTGCACCAACGATGGTAAAGAAGCACACTATGAATGTTCAGTATGCCACAAGTTCTTTGACGCAGAAAAGAACGAAGTAGCAGAAGATAGCCTAGTAATCGCCGGTGGACACAAATACGTAGGAACCGAATGTTCCGAATGTCATGCAATCAAGGAAAACAAAGCTGTTGCAACCTTTGAATTTGGTGCAAATGGTGCTGCAAGCAACAATGACGGCACAAGCAAAACGTCATATTCTGAAACGAATGGTGGATACACTCTAACACTTACTAATATGACCAACATGTACACTGGTGCTAGAGATGATAAGGGTAACTCTACGATTAAGGGTGGCACTAGTTCTGCTAAAGGATCTTTTGGCTTCACCGTACCAGAGGATGTAACTTCCGTAATCATTCATATTGCAAAATATGGCTCTGATAGCACAAATGTAATAATTAATGGCACAACGTATACTCTATCAAAGATGGAAAACAATGGAGAATACGATGCTATTGAAATAAACACGACGTCCACAAAGACCGTAACGGTAGAAGCATCGGCAGCAAGCAAGAAACGTTTCATGGTTAACACTATCGTATTCAACAAGCTAGTAGAATGCGCACACGAAGGCAAAACCGCAACCCACCAAGATGCAACTTGCACGGTAGCCGGCTTTAACGGATTCAAGTGTGAAGCTTGTGGTCACGCTTGGACTACCGAAGTTCTAGAAGCACCCGGCCACAATATGGCTTATACCCCTGCAAAAGAAAATAATTGTAAGGAAGTAGGTAATATTGCATACTACTACTGCAGTGGATGTGAAGGCTACTTTGCAGACGATAAGGGACAAAACGCAATAGTAGGCGAAGTAACCATTCCCGCAGATCCTACAAAACACGTAGATACCAACGACGATGGTATTTGTGACGTAGAAGGCTGTGGAGCAAACGTTTGTGATCACCCCGAAGAAAAGGTAACCAAAGTAGTAACCGCTCCCACCTGCACCGCAAAGGGCTTCACCACCTATACCTGTGAATGTGGTTATGAATGGGAAGCTGACGAGGTTGAGGAAAAGGGACACAGCGAAACCGAATTTACCTATCAAGTAGATGCACAAGACACCACCAAGCACAATAAGTTGTGTGGAGATTGTGGAGTAAACTTAGCAACCGAAGACCACACTTATACCGATGGTGTATGTGAATATTGTGAGCACGAAGAACCTGTTGCTCCTGCAACTGTGACGGTAAATATGTCAACATTCAGTGCAATCAGTGGAAATGTTGGTGGAGATAGCAACGTAACCTATGCTTGTGCAAAAGGTGGTGGAACCACTAACCCCGCTGTAAATTCAGGAGTAATTCGTTTGTATCAAAATTCAGCTGGAACGGGCGGTGGATACGTTACAATTAGTGCGGTAACTGGATACAAACTCCAAAGCGTTACTATTGGATCTAGTATGAAAACGACGGTATCATATACTTTAGATGAAGAAACCCAAAAGTCTACAAGTGAATCACTCGCAGCTAATGGTAAATATACGGTTTCTGATCTTTCCAATGATTCAATAACTTTCTATTGTATGGGAACAACTTCTTCTACTAGACTTTACTTGAACTATATAGAAGTAACTTACGTCAAAGCATAAGATAAACCATAAAACAAAAGGCACTCGAAAGGGTGCCTTTTGTTTTACTTTGTTATTGCTTTTTTGTCGTTTTGTGGTATCATATTAGTGAACACTTTTGTTAGAGGTCTGTTATGAAAAAAAGATTAGTCCTTAACCTTTTCGTTATCATATTGGTGCTTTGTACCATATTTGCATTTACTGCTTGTAATAAAGAGGATGAAGTTAATCATCCCGACCATTCGTCGGCACTCACACCAAAAGTAGTGTTGTTCATAGGGGACGGCATGGGTGTTAACCATACCTACAATACCGAACTGTATACCGGTAAACAAGCATATTTTTCTTCCTTTGCAATCACCACGATGATGGAAACAAACTCCCTTTCCGGCACCACCGATAGCGCGGCGGCGGCAACTGCTATGGCAACGGGACACAAGGTGGAAAACAGCATACTTGCTTTGGGTGTAAACAATTCCCCAATAGCCTCCATTACCGAGCTTGCTAAGAACGATTTGTATGGTACGGGCGTAGTTACCTCTGACGAAATTACGGGAGCCACCCCTTCGGGTTTTTCTGCTCACGCAAAGTCAAGAAACAATAGTGCGGAAATACTCCTAAGCCAAGAAAATGCTACTTTGGACCTTTTACTAGGAGAGGGCAGTTACTCTTCCGTATACAAAGAACGTTTTGAGCAAAGGGGCTGGACTTGGGCAGAAAGTATGAACGAACTCAACACCGAGAAAAAGAGATTCGTTGCAACCTTTGATGAGGTTGTACCCGAAAACGGTACTAGCGAAAAGCCCACGCTTACCGAGCTTGCAAGCTATGCTATCGATTACATGGAAACCAACTATCCCACCGGCTATTTCCTAATGATAGAGGGCGCAAAAATAGACAAGGCTTCCCACAGCAACGACGTTGAAACAATGATTAAAAACCACGTTGATTTTGACAACGCTATCAAGACGGTGGACCAAAAGCTTGCTTCCATAGGTGGTGGATACTCCATTATAGTCACGGCTGACCACGAAACGGGTGGACTACAAAGGGCAGAAAGCAAAGACCAAATAACCAACGATCTTTACACCACTACCGACCATACTCCCGTAAACGTAAAGTTATACTTTAAAAGTACGCTAACCACGGTTCCCGCCATTTTGGATAGTGAGGTTATTCCCAACACCGACGTGTTTAGGCTCTGCAAACAACTTCTTGCAATAGCTTAATAAGGCACAACGAAAAAGACGTTAAACTGCAGAAAATTCTGCAGTTTTTTTGTTGCCCAATAGGGGGTCAAATTTCGTATTACCATAACTTTACGCTATGCGCATACGCGCGCTATTCGGTAGACTTCAAGGTCGATACCGAATACAATCGTGGCACCGACAAGAGCGCAACTTACTACGAAGAACTCAAGAACTACACCCCCGAAGAATACGGCTCATACCGTTAAAACTTTTAGGAACAATACAAACAAGAAGCCACTCGTTAGAGTGGCTTCTTTATGCTAATAATCCTTAAGCTAGTGCTATTTTAATGGTAAAATCTCAAAGTGGTTGGTGGAGAGGAGTTTCTTTAGAAGATCCCACATCTCTATTATGGTTATGGTTGCGTAAACGAGAATTGCAACGAAAAGAAGGTTTACGATTGTAAAAAGCACCAAGTTGAATTTGTCCGGCAAACGCTTGAATATTAGGTGATATAGCGCAAAACCAATGAAATAACCCAAAGTATTCATTATTAAATCGGCAGTAGCAAATCCACCAATAAGCGTGCAAAATTGTACGATTTCAAAGGTTAACGATATGCCAAACACTATGAGAAGATGCTTCCAAACCTTTGGTCTTCTGTCTACAAAGTTAAAAAGTATACCAAAGGGAGCCATAACGAAGCCGTTAAGGAAGATTTCAACGACTGCCATTTTGGGATTAAGATGGGAAGCTCTTATCTCAAATGGAATTATATCAAGTAAAAACCTTTCTTTGGTTGAATACTGGTGTAATTGGAAGTGATTAAACTCAATAGTAGAAGCTTTGCCGAATTTAAAATATAATCCCCAAACCAAAAATAACCAAAAAAGTATGGTGGTGATTAATACCGTAACTCTTAACGCCGTTGAATGTCGTACTCTTTTCATATCGCAACAAAGAAAATCCTTCTATCCTCTACAATAAGTATAACATAGACGCAATAATATTTGAACGACTTTACGCAACTTTATAGAAATAAAAATACTATTTTTTGAAGCAAAAAGGCACTCGGGAGAGCGCCTTTGGTTTTGAGATCGGGCAGTAGCGTAGGGCGTTAAAATCTTACCTTTCTATCGGTGAAGAATTCTACGAATTTGAAACAGAATTCATCAAAGGCTTTGCGTATGGTTCCCTTGAATGCAAGCCTAAGCGCAAGTTTGTAGCCAAAGGGATCCACCTCTTTTTTGGAGTTTGCAAACTCTTTGTCTATAAAGTCATGGTAACGTACCGATTCCGTTTGATAGGTTGTGGTGTCGCTCTCGTCTACCATTATTACCCTGTAACCAAAACGCGTAGAACCAAAGGGCCAATTATACCTTGCACTTAACGTATTTACTATGTCTATGCCTTTGTGCTTTACGCTAAAAGAATTACTATGGTCGTGACCAATGAACATGGCAAGCACGTCACCTTGTTCTACAAGAGCATCAAATTGTCCGTAGTTATAGTAGCCGGGGCAGGGCTTTTCACAGAGCACTCCCGAATTGGTATTTTCTTCGTTGAGGTGATAGTATTCACCCTTGTTGTATATGTGCCTAAAAGAGTAGGCAACGGCATCGTCTTTCTTAACTAACGCATCGTAGATTTCGGGAACGATGATATGTTGAAAAACGAGAGAGTTTACCTTTTCCCCACCGTTTTCTGCCTTTAATTGCTCGCTTGTTTCTTTGTACCAATCAATTTGGTCCTTTTGTACTTGGGCATATCTTTCCTCCTCGTCATAGTCGCCTGAGTCGAAAACCCAAAGGTTAAAGGCTACCTTGTCGCCGGATTTTGAAAGAATGGGGAGATTGTAAGTGCCCGTTCCGCTTAGTTCCTTAACGTCGTTAGAAAGGGAGCAAGAATAGGCGTTGTAGCTGTCTAAAAGCTCATCTCTCGTCATAGCACCTCGCTCGGAATCGTGGTTGCCAAAAGTAACGGCCACGGGAATATTGCGACTTTCAAATACCGTCATCAACTCGCCAATCAACTTCTTGGTTTCGTTTGCATCATCGTAGTTATAGAGGTTATCTCCCGTTAGCACCACCAAATCGGGCTTTTCCCTATCACACGCAACACCTATGAGCCAAAGCGTTTCTTCCACCCTCATTCCATATTTCAAGTGAGTGTCTGCAACGTGCAATATCTTAAATTTACCATTATCGTCAAATCTAAGAACGTTGTCCACACTGCTTTCCTCGATTGCGTTAGATGTCACGCTATCTTGTGTCTTTACAAAAGAAAACGTTGCAAATGCCATAACAAATACAAATACTAATGAAGTAAAACCTATAAGTAATCTTTTCATAGTACCCGCTCCTTTCTAATTTCCATTAAATAATAACATTATTTTTTTAGTAGCGCAAGAGGGCAACTTGCCGGTGTCTTGTTTGTTAATGCCCCACGATTGCTAAAGAAATAGGAGCCTACGCTGTTTCTCGGCAAAGAAAAAGAACATCGTGCTTGGTGTTCTTTTCTTTGGCGGAGTGTGTGAAACCTAAACCGAACATTTTTCAACGATTATAGGCTTTGACTTTTCACCCTCAAACAAAATTTTGATATTATATGTATGTAAATCCTCATATTTATCTTTACAAACCATTGTCATTGTTATATATTCATCATCATTTTTAACAACTGGATTTTTCAAGTCAATTCGCCTTGTTTCTTCCACTAAACAACTATAAACTATCGTTTTTTCTGCTTTCCATAATATAGACCCAGTGGAATTTTTTAATTCTATATTATCTATTTGTATATCCGTTGCAATATTATTGGAAACATTTTTTATCGTAAATCCGTAGTTTGAGTGCCCACCATTAGCCCCACAAAAATCCACTATAAATTTGGGCATATTTTCTTGTTTTTCTTTTTGTTCTAGATAATAAGCTTTTTTATCAGCTTCTTGCTTTATTATGTGATTTTGATATAATGCTAACGCACCCAAAACAACCGTACCTATAAAAGAAAGAATTGCTCCGTAATAGCTTAAGGCTTCACCAGCAGACCATTCAGCTTGGAAAATCTCTGCATCTGAATTTATTTTAAATAACAGATTAATGAGAAAAGGAATCCCAAATAAAATTATTGTTATCAATAAACATATAAACACAAATATAACTTTATGTTTTTTTATCCATTTGCGCATAATATTGATTAACCTCTTTTATTCTACAATTGTGCGCAGTTTTTGTACCACACAACGAACTTTATTTGTTTTTAAGATGTTTGCTAAAACGCTTTTTAATTCTTCAAAATCAGCAATTGTCATTTCTTTATTACCGCCATTAATTTCTTTTGCAATATCATAATCCAGCTCAATTTTTATAGGATAATATGCAAAAACTGAAATATAAAAAATATTAAATTTATATTTATCGTTATACAAAGTCAAAGCGTAATACTTATCTTTTAGCAAGTCATTTATATCCGTTTTTTCTTCAGTTTCAACGTCTTGAGATTCGTAATGCCCTTGCGTTAATGCCGTAGAAGATACCACTCCGCGAACTAATATAGCCATAGCTGATTGATAATACTGCATTTCTATCACTTTTGCTTTGGCTGTTGTGTTTTTTTCATTAAAATAAAGGCATTGTTCTTTTAAAAGTTCAATTATTGAAGAAGTTTCTTCTCCTGCAACAGTATCATTATTCCAAAGATTTTCATATTTTTTATTCATATCTTTCTTCCTCCGTTAAGTATACAATAATTGGTAAATGGTCACTAATATTAGTGTCTGGCTTATTGTTTTTTATTAAATTTATGTCGTTAATGGTCTTAACTATTTCCACGCCTTGATAATTAGGTAGCATTTCCTTTCTCAACAAACATTGATCAAAAAAATGCCAATATATATTTTGAGGATCTGAGTAATAATAACTTCCATAAATTTTAAAATCCTCAGATATTAAACTTAACATAGGATTATAAAATTTCTTATATATTTTCTTGTCGTGTTCAATGAAATCTTTTTTAATTAAATCCTTGAACGATACGGCGTGTAAATATGCATAACTAGTCATTTGATTATCATAAGGATTTAAATTGAAATCACCAATAACAATTGTCTTGTTGTTATGATTTTCCCCCTCTGCTGAAGCTATTGCATTTTTCATTTCGGTTATTGTTATTGCTCTAGAATCATTTTGTTGAGGTATTTGAGATTCAAGATGAACGCCAATCAAATTAAAGCAAAAATTATTTTTATTGCAATTAAATAATATGTAGCGCTTGGATGACTGTATTTGAGAAATCACAATATTCTTTTTAGCTAAGCATAAAACTAAACAATCATCCAAGCCAAAAATAAAATTATACTTATTTTTCAGTTGTTCAATATCTTTTACATTTAAATTATCTGCCTCTGCAAGCATTATTAGATCTATATCTTTTGCTTGCGAAAGCTTGATTATTAATGAAGTTAAATCATTTTTTTTAAGATTCCAAAAAAGAATTTTTATCATATACTCAATACGAAGACTAAAATACCCATTAGTCTAAAACGTCCTCATTATATTTTATAACTGATGTTGCTATATGTTTTGCGCGGATTAGTTTTTCTTAAACACAAACAAATACTCGTGGGCAAGCAGTAAAAAGTTGTGTTTTATACTGTTCGTTTTCCAAAATCCTGTTGCTTTGCAGTTGTGTTGTTCTTTTATAATAATTTCTTTTGTCTTAAAGCCTGCAAGTTCAAAAATTCGCATTGTTTCAAATGCAAGTGGTTGCACCATTCCGTTTTTACGAGTGTCGCCCATTAAAACAGCGCAAAATTTACCTTCCTTTAGGACTCTAAAACTTTCTTCTGCAACTTTGCCTATTTCCATTAAAAATGATTTAATAGGCAAGTGAGATAAATCGCCGTCAATATCTTCGCTGTATTGAATAATATCGGCATAAGGTGGGTGCGTACAAATTAGGTCAATGCTTTCATCGGGCAACTCCAATTTTCGAGCGTCGCCAAGATGAATAGAAATATCTACGTTAGAATCAAACTCAAAATTACATTTGTTGCGAGATAATTCAACCGCATTAGGGTTTATATCAACACCGATAAAATTTCTACCCGTTAGTTTAGATTCAACGGCAGTCGTGCCACCGCCTACAAACTGATCTAAAACAGTATCGCCCTCGTTTGAATAACGCAAAATAATGTTTCGAGGAATATAAGGCGACCAATTACCACGATATTTAGCGTCGTGAGTTGCCCATTTACCACGATTAGGGAACGCCCAAACAGTATTTGTTTCAAGCTCGAAATTTTCGGGTTGTAAAGGGATTTTCTTTGCCATATTATTCAGCGAAAAGCGTATCAACAACGCCGTTTTCCATATCGGAAATGCAATAGATATTATCCATTACGTCAAACGTTTCTTCTAAATTGTGGCGTGCTGATTGCCAACCTTGTCCGTCGGTAAACCACACAAACGCAAAACCGTGAATTTCTTTTGCCTCTAACGCAATAGTTTTATAACTTCTTGCTGTTTCATTAAGCTTAGAGCCACCACTTGAATAAAAATTAGTTTCAATGCCATAAATGGTAACACCTTTTTTAACAACGAAATCAAAACGCTTTTCTGCCTTACCTTGATTTGAAATGTTTGAAAGGTCAATAGACCACTTTTTCTCAATGTCAGATATGTACATTTCTTTGAAGTAGTCAACGCCTTTAACAAGACCTACTTTTTGCAAATAATCTTCAACGAGGTTTTCCATTAAATGACCGCCACGGTTTTTACGACCATTGCTATCAAGACCAACCTCAACACCTGTAACGTAATCGACAAGATTATTTATAACGTGTTCAGAAATCAAAGAGAAAAGCCCTGTTTTTTTCATAAACATTTTATATTCTTCAACGGAATAGTTCATTTTCTTAAAGTTGAAAAGATATTCGCCGTCGCCGTCAATAGTATAAATTTCACGACCTCTAACAGCTAGTAATACGGGAATACATTTTAATACTTGCGGATAATCCGTAAGCAATTTTTCAAAATCTGCCTCTATATTTTTAGAGCCGATTAGCGAATTAAGAATATTAAGTTCAACCTTAATCGTTTCTACGTTTCCGTAAACTTTGTTAAAGTCAACGTAATAACCGTAATCGCAAATGCTATTTCTAAACGTTTTTAACCATTCCTTAAAATCTCTTTTCATAAGTTTGTTTTCTCCTTAATAGCGAGTGTCGTGGGTGCAAAAATATGTACCTATAGTTTCAAATAAAGTTTTGTCATTAGGGGCTAAGTCAATTAAAAGTTTCAAGTCTTGTTTTGTTTGATATCCGTAGTTTTGTTGATTATCAACGCTTTGTTTTAAAAATGACTTTATCGCTTTTTCTTTTATATGATTTTCAATGTTTGGATCTTGAAGTAGTTTTATAAAATCAAGTAGAAATGTGAAGAAATCTTGTTCCATAAGTATCTCCCTAATTATTCTATCGTGATATGTATTACATTATCGACAAGCTTCCATTTCGCTTGCTTTGAAATGAAAATATTATCTTCATTAATCAAACCGCTTTGTTTATATATTTCTGTTACTCCACCTAAATATCTACGTGTTTTATCTATATTTAGTTGATAAGTGCTACCATTAAAAACAACCGTTATAGTTTCATCGTTAGCGCTTATTGTATTTTTAATTAGTTGAGGGATGATTAAAATACGCGCGCGAATATCGTTTGCAGTTATTTCTCTTGACACGATGTAGTCATTTTCAATAGTGATAACAGGGGTAGAGTCGCAAGTAGATACTTCAGTAAAAAGGCTCTTAATTGCCTCTTTTACCAAAACAGGCTTATATGTAAAACCTATTCCGTTTTCAATACACATATCAAGAAGTTTCTCACCATTTATTAAAATAGTAGGATTATTAGGATTGCTAATGGCTTCTTCTAGTGCTCCTTTTGTAAAATCAGAGGTGGTAATCAAAACGTTAATAAAATTACAATTCAAAACATTGCCGTTTTTATCTCTTTTTGTAGAGCCTTTTAAATCCCTTATTTCTTTTGCTTGAACTTTGTTTGATAGCTTGTACCTTTTGGCTTGGATGTAGTAGTTTATAGTATCTATACCACCAACATCAATTCCTTTTTTAATACAAGTTAAATCAATACCTTTATCGCCAACATATTGCGTAGTAACGACTTCTTCAAAGCCGATTTTTTGCAAAAAATGATTTAAGAAAAGTTCAAAATCTCTAGGGCTGACAAAGCAATCGTAAAGCGCTTGGATATATTCCTTTTTAAGTTCCTTTGGTAAATCTAAATAATTCATCTTGTTTCCTCTCTAATTACAAATAAGCAATTCTTTTATCTTGCCACGGCTGTCGCCTTTACTGTTTATTGCTCTTGTAGCCTCAACCTTGTTTATTGTATATGATTTATAAAGTTCCTCGAAGAAAGTATCTTCGGGGTTTACGTTTTGCGGATCAGAATTACTTAACATTATTTTTGCACCGCTTAAATTTATTTCATCAATAAATCTTGCAAGGCGTATTTGTTCGTTATCATCAAAGCAATCGGCATTATATGCTGTAAAGCCCGCTGTTTCAGAAATAGGACGGTAAGGGGGATCAAGATAAACAAAAGTATCTTTATCTATAAAATCTTTTGAAAGAGTATAATCTCCACAAACGATAGTAACGTTTTGTAATGCCTCAGATACGTTACGCAAATTGTTTTCATCGCAAATAGTTGGGTTTTTATATGCTCCCATAGGAACATTAAATTGTCCTTTCTTGTTCACACGATAAAGCCCATTAAAGCAAGTCTTGTTTAAGAATATAAATAAAGAGGCTTTTTCGACTGCGGTTTCTTCAGTAATTTGCAAAGAATTAAATCTATCTCTTGCTGTATAGTAATAATATTTACGTCCGTTTTCATCCATAGGAACGAACGCAAGTTGCATTTCGGTTAGTTTATTTACAAGCTCGTCAACCTTGTTTTTTACAACGTTATAAGCGTTGATAAGCTCTTCATTTATATCACTAATATAAAGGCTTTCAAAGTTATATTTAGAAAGAATATTAAAAAGCAATGCACCACCACCAACCAATGGCTCTGCATACTTTGTTAAGACTTTTTTCCCGTCAATAGGAATATATTTTTCTAATTGTTCAATAAGTTGACCTTTACCTCCAACCCATTTAACAAAAGGCTTTAACTCAACAATCTTTTGTTTTTCGTATCTAATAGTACGCTTATCAATAGGCTTTTCGGCATTGCTTGGGATAATCCACATATTGCCGACCATCATTGCACCTTTAATGCGTTCTTCCGCGCATAAAATTGCAACGCGTCTTTGAGAAATATTCCATTTTTCTGCTGCCTCTTTTGCCGACATATAACTAAGCATAAATATCACCTCAAATATGATACATATATTATATTCCAAATCTCGAATAATAGCAATAGGATATTTACTAAAACTTAAACATAAATTTTTGGTTTATAATGTGATGCCACTATTATGAGTGCTTGTTATATACAAGTAGACCCAATTTCAAGGTATAAAATATATGTTTGGCGGCGGAGGGTATTAAACATAAAACTATCTTTTGTTGAGATTGACTTTTTGTTTAACCTATGTTAGTATGAAAGCATGGAACAAATACAAGAAATAAAAGAACAACTATGTGACGTATGTCATAAAATGTGGCAACTTGGTTGGGTTGCTGCAAATGATGGAAACGTTAGTGCAAAACTTCCCGATGGAAGGGTTATTGCTACGCCTACAGGCATCAGTAAAGCATTTATTACACCTGAAAAACTTGTTATTCTTGACAAAGAGGGCAATATCCTTGAAGCCAACGAAGGATATCGTCCATCAAGTGAAATCAAAATGCATCTTCGTTGTTATCAAAAGAGAGAGGACGTTTTTAGTGTAATCCATGCTCATCCTCCTGGTGCTACTGGGTTTGCTGTAGCACATAAGGCAATGGATATGTATAACATGATAGAGGATGTTGCCGTTATTGGTTCGGTACCACTTACTCCTTATGGCACACCATCTACTTCGGAAGTTCCGGATTCAATAGAACCATACCTTGAAGAACATGATGTTATGCTTTTAGAAAACCATGGAGCACTTGCCGTGGGAAGCGACGTAATAACCGCTTTTTATAGAATGGAAAGTCTTGAACTTTGGGCAAAAATAACTATTAATGCTGTTATTTTGGGTGGCAGTCACGATATTAGCAAAGAGAACATACAAAAACTCATTGATTTAAGAGGATACTATAGAGTAACGGGTAGGCACCCCGGATATAAGGTTTTTAATCCGGAAGATAATTTGCTTCATAAGAAGGATTAATTAGTCCAAAAGGTCAAGATAAGATGAAAACGGTTTTAGCCTTTGATTTTGGTGCTTCTTCTGGAAGAGCAATAAAAGGAGTCTTTGACGGAAAAAGTATAAAGTATTCAGAAATTCATCGTTTTGAAAACATACCCCAAATAGTTGATGGGCATGTTTGTCATGATGTTGATATGATTTTTGAGGAAATCAAAACTGCGATTAGAAAGGCAGGGAGGGTTGATTCAATCGCTTTTGATACTTGGGGTGTTGATTATGCACTTCTTGATGAAGAAGGTAATATTATACACGAGCCGTATCATTATCGCGATAGTCGCACTGCTAACGCCTTGGAGATTGCGTTTGCCAAAATGCCAGCAGAAGCAATATTTGTAGAAACCGGCAATCAAATAATGAATATCAACACCCTTTTTCAACTTCTCTGTGACAAGGATCTTCATAATGCAGATAAATTGCTTTTTATGCCGGATTTATTTGCTTATCTTCTTACTGGGGAAAAGGTTTGTGAAGTTACTATAGCATCAACGTCGCAAATGTTTGATATGGTAAAAGGGGAATGGAGTAAGAAAGTTTTAGATACTTTTGGCATTAAAAAAGAATTACTTCCACCTTTGAAAAAGAGTGCAACGATAAACGGCTACTATAACGGAGTGCCAGTCATAAGTGTTGCCGGACATGATACGCAATGTGCCGTTGTAGCAATGCCCACGCATACGAAAGATGTGGCTTTTCTTTCCTGTGGCACTTGGTCGCTTATGGGGTGTGAGGTAGATGCTCCGATTATTACAAAAGAAAGTGCTGAGTACGACCTTTCTAACGAAATGGGCGCAAATGGAAAAATCAACTTTCTTAAAAACATTAGTGGGCTTTGGCTCATCCAACAACTAAGACAAGATTTAAAAGAACATGGAAAGAGCTTATCTTACGATGAACTTGAAAATTTGGCGAGATCAAGTGAGAAATTTCGTAGTTTTATAGATCCCGATGCCCCTGATTTTTCGGCACATGGCGATTTGATTGACAAGATAAAAGCATATTGCAAAAAAACAAACCAACCAGTACCTTTGACTATCGGTCAAATAGTACGCTGTATTTATGAAAGCCTTGTTATGAAATATAGACTTGCCCTTGAGCAAATCAGCGAGTGTGCCCAAAAAAACTTTGAAGTACTTAACCTTATGGGTGGCGGTTCCAAAGATAGTTTCTTGTGTGAATTAGCCTCTGAGAGCATAGGTATCCCTGTTATTGCAGGGCCGGTTGAAGCCACCGCTCTTGGCAACATTATATTACAACTTATTGCACTTGGTGCAATAAAGGATGTTGACGAGGGACGAAAAATAATTGCCGAAACGGAAAATGTAAAACTTTTTAACAAAAAAAGAAGGGCAGAGTGGGATGTGGCATATAAAAGATTTTGTGAAATTATATCGTAACAATTTTTAATAAATATACAATAATTGAAAGGAGAAAAAGAAATGTTGTACCCTAAAATTGGAATTAGGCCTGTTATTGACGGACGCTGGGGTGGCGTTAGAGAAAGTCTTGAAACACAGACGATGAATATGGCAAAATCAGCAGCAAAACTTATAAGCGAAAACCTTAAATATCCAGACGGCACACCAGTACAATGCGTTATTTCCAACACTACAATTGGTGGTGGTGCAGAAGCCGCAAAATGCGAGGAGCAATTTTCCACAGAAAATGTTGTAGCGACCCTTTCGGTAACTCCTTGCTGGTGTTACGGCTCCGAAACATTTGATATGAACCCAAATACGATTAAAGCAGTATGGGGATTTAACGGTACAGAAAGACCCGGCGCCGTATATCTTGCCGCCGTAATGGCTGCTTATGCCCAAAAGGGACTTCCGGCATTTTCTATTTACGGTAAAGACGTTCAAGATATGGATGATACGACCATTCCTTCCGACGTTAGCGAAAAAATCCTTCGTTTTGCAAAATCTGCTGTTACGGTAGGATGGATGAAGAACAAGTCTTACGTTAATCTTGGTGGGGTATCAATGGGCATAGCAGGCAGTTATTGTGATGCATCTATGTTCCAAAAATATTTTGGTATTCGTGCCGAGTGGGTTGATATGAGTGACATCATTAGAAGAATAACCCTTGAAATATATGATAAAGATGAGTACGATAGGGCTCTAAAATGGATTAAAGCAAATTGTAAGGAAGGCTTTGACGTAAATGCCGGTAAAGAACTTCCCGAAATCATAAAGAAATCTAAAGTTGTACCAGCAGATAAGGACTGGGAGTTTATCGCAAAGTTTTCAATTATAGTTAAAGATATTCTTTATGGAAATAAGAAACTTGATGAGCTTGGCTGGCATGAAGAAGCACTGGGTAAAAATGCGGTTGCCGGCGGGTTCCAAGGACAAAGAAATTGGACGGATTGGCTTCCCAATGCAGATTTTACCGAAGCAATAATGGCTTCTACCTTTGACTGGAATGGACCAAAGGCTCCCACTCCGTTTGCAACGGAGAATGACACACTTAATGGGGTTTCCATGATGTTGGGAACGCTTTTAACAGGAAGTGCTCCATG
The DNA here is from genome assembly GCA_045577735.1 of Candidatus Stercoripulliclostridium sp. Lineage (GTDB taxonomy): Bacteria > Bacillota > Clostridia > Christensenellales > DTU072 > Stercoripulliclostridium_A. The sequence goes on from JAZNIY010000008.1 coordinate 217,117, forward strand.
TTTCCATGACGTTCGTACATATTGGAGTCCCGAGGCTTGTGAAAGAGTAACAGGAATTAAGCCAGAGGGGAAGGCAAGCGAAGGTTTTATTCATCTTATCAATTCTGGAGCAACAGCCCTTGACGGATGTGGTGCATCTAAAAACGATAAAGGCGAGAATTGCATGAAGCCCTTCTGGGAAATGACGGAATCAGATATAAACGCCTGCTTGGAAGCAACCGATTGGTGCAGAGCAAATTATGAATATTTCCGTGGCGGTGGTTTTTCTAGTCATTTCCGTTGTAAAGCAGAAATGCCCGTTACAATGCTTCGTGTAAACATTGTAGAAGGGGTTGGCCCGGTTATGCAAATTGCAGAGGGATATACTGTAAATATTCCCGATAATGCACACACGACTATTGATTTAAGAACGGATAGAACATGGCCTACAACTTGGTTTACTCCCATTCTCACGGGCGAGGGTGCATTCAAAGACGTTTACTCTGTTATGGCAAACTGGGGAGCAAACCATGGTGTTACGGTATATGGTCACGTAGGGGCAGACCTTATTACACTTGCATCCATGCTTCGTATACCTGTTAATATGCACAACGTATCGCAAGAAAAAATCTTCCGTCCCCATTCATGGACAGCGTTTGGTACCGAGGATAGTCAATCGGCAGATTACAAAGCATGTGGCGTTTATGGTCCCATTTATGGCTAATTAGAAACCTAAAACACATATAACCATAAAAACAAAAAAGGCCTTGTCTTAACAAGGTCTTTTATCATTTTATCGTTAATCAATGGTATAAGTATTTTTGTCTAAATCAATAGTGATGGAGGTGCCGTCTGAATAGGTGGTTTTTTGTTTGCGATAACTTCCAAGAAATTCATGTTTCAACATCTCTTTGTTATATAATCGCTCTTGTAGATTACATAGGGGTTCAATACGACTAATCTCCTTTTTTAATTCTTCATCATTCATCATTTCAATATCGGCAGTACGATTGTCGGTTCCTATTTTCTTAAGAGAGTTTCCGTATGGGTGCAAGTAAGGCATACCGGCATTCAAGGCACAATATAAATCGCCATCCTCTCCTTTTGGAATGCCCCAATTATTAAACCAATTCCAAGGTATGATTATGCAATCGTGATATACTAAATTGCAAAGAGGGATAGGGATGCCGATAGGCTTACCATTTTCCTGTGGTTTTAATGCGTGAGGACCATGGTGAACAAGGGCAAGGTGATTGAGTAGTTGCATTCCGGGTTCTTCGGAAGACATTATAAGTCCTTTTTCGTTGAGATAGTCAAAGCATTTTGCACGGAAGGCTATGCTTTCTTCCCTTGTAACAGAGTGATTTTCATGGAAGCACTCATCACCTTGCATAATTGCAAACACATCAAGGTATGCACCTTGCACGTCAATATTGTGTTCTGCAAGTTCGTCATATGTTTTCTTAACAAAATCCAAAGCGAAAGAAGAACAAAGATAGGTATGTTCCCCACCATCCCATATTGAGCAGTAGGGGTTGCTTCCATCAGCATTAGTTATAGCCTTGTTTTTGTCAAATACCGGGCTGTCGTAATAATAATCTCTATATTGGTCGTGAAGTGCGAACACATAGCCGAGTTCGCGACAAGTATCGGCAAAATCTTTTAGCCCATTCCAGCCACCGGCTTGTTTACAAGGAGGCAAAACATACGGGTGATCGTTGTCATATCCATTTTTCCCCCAACCATCGGTGTGTATATAAAGCTTTTCAAGTCCCAGTTCCTTTAATTTTTTCATTTGCTCGGAGCGTTCTTTAAAAGTGGCACATAAGATTTCATTAGAGCCATTTTTATTATAAAATTGAGACTTTTCGTTTATTTTAGAAAAAATTTTATGGTGAAGAACAGGTGCGCCGATAATTTTTTGTATATTAGGGTTACCCTTTATTTTTTCATCAAGCGTTACCAATAGGTTGTTTTTCATTAGATAACTGCGGTAGGTTTTCGCTATGGTGTTATAATCGCCATCGTTATGGAAGCAAAGGCGTAATTTTCTTTCATAAGATATTTTTCCAAGTGAGGTTTGCCAATAAACGGAATTAAGAAAAGCCAAACGTTTTCCGTAACAGGAGAACATTGATGCATCATAGGGGGTTTCAACAATTGCAGTCAAAGAGTGCCCATCACAAACCCGTCCCCAAAGTGGCATATAGCAATCGGCAGAATTAATAGGTCTTTTAACGGTTGTATAATAATGGGTTGCAAATATATTTTTTTTGTACCCGTCCGGCAAAATGAATCCTTGTCGCATTGGGTCTACGTGGTATGAAGTCTGTGTTTTATTTTTTGAATTAAAGCCACCCGGGAAGAAAATACCCTGGATTTGACCACTGGTTTCATTTTCGGTTTTAAGTGAAAAAACGACGTCATCTTCTATGACTTCGGCAGAACAAACTATAGTAAATGGTAGTTTGTCGCCATCAAGAAAAAAGTCGGAATAGTAGGTTATTATTTTATTTTCGGAATAATGTGTGTTTTTTGTTTTTGCAGACGTCAAGGGTAGGGTTTTAACCTTTTGTCTATCACCAATGTTTTTGCTAACCGCAACAAAAGGCTTTCTTCCATCGTTTATCCAAGTAAATCCATTATATGATATATCATAAGAACAGATCTTTTCATTAAACTTAATATTAATTTTTTTATTCATAATTACAACCTAACTAATTATTGTATTTCCAGTTTTATAAAACTGTCTACATCATGGAAAGTGCTCTTGTTGGTAGGGTTAAGTGCATATAGATTTAGTGCATCCTCATCATAATCTTGCCTAAATAAATTAAAATAAGCATTATCTTTTTGAAAACCCAACCTTTGTAAATTAGCGATAGGGATAGTCATGTAGCAATCCCAACAATCATGCTTCTTGTCAACGTGCGAAAAGAAAGGAGGAGAAGGAAGATATGTTATATTTAGTGGCCCATCATTGTTTTCAACAACGCCTGCATATTGCACACCATCGGGGTTGACTTCCAACTCTAAATATTTATTTCTTTTTCCAAGAGTAATAAAAATTTCGACGGTATCTCCTTCGTATAGCTTGTCGTTGTATGATTTGCCTTTTGAAAAAACATTTTTATCATAAGAAACAAAGGATAGATTAAGCGAATCATTCTCAAACAATAGAGAATAGTCGGTTTTATTTTTTGCAAAACCACCAAAGTTATCTTTTAATTTTCCAGAGCAAATCAGTTTTTTCATATCTATAAGTACTTTTTAACAATGGCATTCATTTGCTCCAAGTTTTGTTCCATTCTTTCTACCATTTTCATTTGTGTGCGACATCTATCCAAATTGTGTTTTTCGCGATGGGTTTTAAAGTAGTGATCGCCCTCAAGATAGTCTGTCAAAAATCTCATGCCACACTCAAAGGTCATAAGGATTGCTCCAAAAGAGAGATTTTCTTTTTCTTTTTGTGTTAGGCTATCCTTTACTTCGCCAAGAAAACCTTTGCAGAATGATTCGTAAAGATCTAACGAAAAGTCTACGTTACTAAGATCCTTTTCATCCTCTTTGCCGGTATTTGTTCCACTTCTAATGCTATCACCAAAATCATATAAAACAGAGCCTTTCATAACGGTATCCAAATCGATTACCGTAACGGGCATCATGCTATCTACGTTCACTAAAACGTTATTTAGTTTAGTATCGTTATGTGTTACGCGAAGGGGAATATCGCCAGAATTAATTAAATCCAGCACCTTGGAACAATAGTGTTTTCTTTGATAAAACCATTTTACCTCATCTTCTACTTCCTGGAGTCTATTAAAAGAGTTTTTGGCTATAGCGTTTTCAAACTTAGCAAATCTATCAACTGTATTATGGAAATTAGGTATGGAATCCTTAATTGTTTCTGCGGGATACCCATCTAGCATTTTCTGGAACTTACCGAAGCCAACACCGCTTACTTCAAATTGCTCCTTTGTGGGGCTTGTTTCAATGCTGATGCCACCATAAACGAAATTGTACAAACGATAGTAGCCTATTTCATCATTTCCGTAATAAGACTTATAGTCAAGGGTTTTTATTACTCTTAAGCAGTCACTAACGTCTTGTCCACTTGCAAGCATCTTATCAAATATATATTCGGTCACACCTACTATATTTTGCATTAAGCCATCAACGTCGCGAAAAACCTTATGGTTAATTCTTTGTAGAATATAATGTTTACCTTTTTCATCTACTACTTTATACGTGTCGTTTATATGTCCACATCCGTATTTTTCTGCACCAACGATAGGGGAGTCAACTTGAAATTGATTACAGATATTTACTATTTTTTCCATTGTTCTTATCTCCCGTATTTTTTCTTTATTTTTGCGTTCGTTATAATATTTGGCAGTCCTGCCCAGTAGAGAACCCGCCTAGCCCACCAGAGTTTGGAAAAAGCTTTGATTACTCCAACAGGATCATATAACCATTTTGGAGTAGGTTTAACACCAAAAGTTTTGAGTATTTTGTTGTGTTGCATTAATTTTTGCTCAAATGATAGATAATCTTTTTCATTAGACCAAAGCCTTTCTGCTACTGCGAGCAATCTAGGGAAGGTCTTTTTTCTTGCTGTTTTTACGTTAGGTAATAATTCGCCCCATAAACAAGTTTCTACGCCAATGAGGTTTTTTTCAAAAACGAGGGGTTCATAATCATAAACTCGTTTTAGATTGTTTATACCATAAGGTAAATCCAAATAATATGGTTCTGTTTTTGCATTTATGATTTTCCTTCCACGAGCCATTTCTTTTTGGAATTTTTCGTTATTATAATCAATATCCCAGCATTCCCAGACAATGCGTTCATCAATAATTCCAGTAGGATCACTTTCATTCCACATGATAGGCGTTTTCCCGTTGTTGATTATAAATGCACCCAATTCATTCATAAAATGTGCCTGAAACTCATTATAGTTTTTGCAACCGAGTGCAATAAACTTTTGTTTGCAATGGGGACACAATTCCCAGCGTTGAGAGGGGACTTCATCTCCACCGATGTGGAAATATTCGTCAGTAAATATGTCCATTAATTCTTTAATAATGGTTTTTATAGCATCAATGGTGCTTTCTTTACCGATACAAGCTACGTCAAATTTTACACCAAAATTTTCAGCGACTCTCACACTTCTATTGAAACAGCCAAACTCTGGATATGACGCAATTGCAGACTGAAAGTGTCCCGGGACGTCTATTTCCGGTATAACACGGATTCCTTTTGAATGAGCATAGTCTATTATTCTTCGTAAATCATCTTGAGTATAATATCCTTTATGCTCTTTTAATCTAAATAACGTTCTGCGTCTAATACTTCCAATTTCGGTAAGTTTTGGAAAGGCTTTTATTTCGACACGCCAACCTTGGTCGTCGTTAAGGTGTAAATGTAAAGTGTTAAACTTGTAAAGAGCAAGATAATCGATTTGCTTTAAGACTTCTTCTACACTAAAAAAGTATCTTGCGACGTCTAACATATACGCACGCATTTGAATTTTGGGAGCATCCTCAATAATCATAGCGGGAATTTCTTTCTCGCAAGTTTTAACGAGTTGAGATAAACTGGCTTTTGCACGCTCTTTTGCAATATGGTCTCTATATTTTAGTTCAACCATATTTTCTTTAATCGCAATAATATACCCTTCGCTTGGAAGAGTGGTATCTTGAATTTCGTTACAAGCGAGATCTTCTATATCAAAAATATTATCAATAGAATATCCTTGTTCATTAAGTAAATTAATCTTTTGTGGTCTTGGTATAATCATAAATATTATTGTAAACTTGTTCTCCTTAGTCTTTAAGCAACCAGATAGCAAGGTCGCATATTTTTATTCCCTCATAGGTATAATCGTCATGTTTTGTGTTTGCAATAATCATTTTGGGATGAGCATCAGCTATCTTAAGCAATGGTTCATACTCTCTCTTGAATGTTTCGGGATTATCTATATTATCACTAACTTGAATATAAATTTGTTCACTACCACGTTTTGCGACGAAGTCAACTTCTTTTTGATAAAGTTTTCCAACGTATATTTCATAACCACGACGTAAAAGCTCTATACAAACAATATTTTCGTAAATTCTGCCGTAGTCCATGTTTCTACTACCAAGCAAAGCGTATCTAAAACCCACGTCGCTCAAATAATATTTGTCAGACGTGTCAAGATATTTTTTGCCTTTAATGTCGTAGCGTTTAACGTCGTAAAACATAAAGGCATTGCACAAATATTTAACGTATTTTCCAATAGTAACGTGATTGGTAGTAATCTTATTAAAGGTTAAAGTATCGCTTACTTTATTCGGGGACGTTAAATTACTTATGTTATCCATTAAATATTCTGAAAGATGGTCTAAAACGTACGTGTCAGGCAATTTGTACTTGCTAACCAAATCTCTATTAACGATGGTGTTATAAACTTCGCTTATATATTTAACTCGGTCTTGTTCTTTTTTATAAGCATAAGAGCCTGCGAGCCCACCTTTAATTGTGTATTGTTTAAACAAAGTATCTATATCACTCTCGTTTTCATGATAAAGAACAAATTCTTTAAAGCTAAAGGGGAAGACGTGGATTTCTATATATCTACCTGTAAACAAGGTGGCTAAATCGTTGCTTAAAAGAAAAGCATTTGAGCCTGTAATATAAATATCATATTTACCACTTGTATATAGGCTGTTTATTGCAACTTCAAATTTGTCGCAAAGCTGTACCTCATCAATAAAAAGATAATTATTTTTACCTTTTTGATAACAAGATTCTACGTAGTCGTTAAGTTTATGATATTCTTTAAGTTTTTCAAACTTAATGTTGAAAAAATCTATAAATATAATATTCGCGTTACTATCATTTTCTTTCAAATAATCAATATAAGATTCCATTAGTTTGGATTTGCCAGAACGCCTGATACCTGTAATAATTTTTATATCGGGCGTATCTTTTAAATCAATCAATCTTTGCAAATAATCTATTCTTTCAATTAACTTCATTTTTAATTCCCGCTTTCGAAACTTTAATTTTTTTTGTTTTTCGAAACCAATATTATTTTATTCTTATATTTTCCAAATGTCAATATCTTATAAAAAATAATGGTTAAAAACAATTTGAGATTATCACGTGTGCTTGTTATTATACAAGTAGACCCAATTTCAAGGGATAAAAATTTTGGGTTTGGTAGCGGAGAAACAGTATAGCGAAAGGCTGTCTCAAGCAAGCAACAATAGCAATAGGGTATCTTACTTGTAATGCGCCGTTTTTTTGATGGGCACGAACACAATGTGTTCGCTTTCGCCAGGTTTTTGCCCAAGCAAAATGCCAAGCAATTGGCTATAATGTGAGCAATGCGAACTATCCTTCGAACAAAGTGAGTCAATGCAAAAACTAATGCACCCTAATTCCTAAAGGAATGGGCGCCTACGCTGTTTCTCGGCAAAGAAAAAGAACACCGTGCTTGGTGTTCTTTTCTTTGGCGGAAAATATTAAATGTAAAACTGACTTTTTCATTAAATGCTTTTAATAGTTTCTTCGATTTTTCTGCTAGAATGTTTAGAGATGATGGTATAAATTATTTCTTTTACATCATAATTGAGTAATAAAGGAGCAGGTAAACTCTGCGACTGGTTTGGTAAAAGCTTATTAAATTTTATTTTAATTACATCAAAATCTATATCATTTGTTAAAATCTCAAAAGGTTCATATAAATATGAAAGTTCGGCATTCATTTTCTCAGTTTCGTACTCCACATTGCTTTTATCGTAAACATTTCCCAAAGCCATAGGTAGTCTCATAGGCACACTTACGCTAGGGTGACTGCCGTAATTATCATAGTCATCGATGTCAGAGCTAGTTTTAGAATTAAAAATGGTCATAAACATTTGGTTATGCTTAAATGATTGTGGAAACAATTCTAATTCTTTAATATTGCAGATACTGTTTTTAGGGAGAAATAAATTTAAAATGATATCCTCATCGAATTCATTTCCTTCATTTGTCAAAGCGAGATTCAAACTCTTAATATTTTTAACTTTTAAAAGAAGATATAATAAATCTTGTTCTTCTTGAATTAAATCAGCTAATTTTAAAATGTCTTTTAATTTCTTTTTTTCTTTTAATGACCCATAGTCTGATATTTCGTAATTTAAATTAGTCGAAAAACGTTTATATAGTTTCAAGTTTCCAAAGTTCAATAATTCTGTTGTATCAACATCCAACTCATTAACAAGGATGAATTCACGAATGCGAGAAAACTCTTCTTTATATAAATCTTCAATCGAAGAAATTTCCTCACCCATAGTAATCTTAATTAAAACGGATGACCCTAAACAAGAGGAATTGCTCAATTCATTTTCTAAAAATGGGATAGCATTTTCCTTCAATTTGGTCTCAATTTGCTTAAAAAGTGTATTGTGGGCATTACTCAAATGCTTGATTATGGAATTTTCTAACAACTTATAATTACCCTTTAGTTTACCATCTTCAATAGATTTTAGGAGTAGAATGGAGCTTTTCTCACATTTTTTATATAGATAATCTACAGTGCTTCTTTCGGCTGGAATAGGCTCTGATTGTGCTCCAGAACGTACGAAAATCGAACCATTTGAAATATAAGGAGGATGTAAGCCTTCTTTAATATTAATGACAATTACTCCAAACCCTATTTTGCTTGGATTATCGATAAATCTTGCTTTTATTAAATTAACGACTTCTAAATCAACAAAAGGCTTGATAATGTTTATAATGTTTAATTCAACTTCACCATTTGGCTTTTCAATGTCAACAATTTGTTTAGAATTATCAACACCGATAAAAAGCCATCCTCCTGAGCAGTTCGCAAAAGAACAAATTACTTTAGGGAGCTTTTTCTTTACTTTTTCACCGAAATCACCTTTAAATTCGATTTTATATCCTTCATCGACATTTGATAATTGTAATAAATCCTCATATTTAATTTTATCAAATGGAATATCATCTCCGTTTAAATTTTTAAATGGGCAGTAATAATGCATAAAACTCCTATTGTTTTGAAATAAGTGGTAAGAAACGTTGTCCTTATTATACTAATTTTTTGTTAAAAATGCAAGTGTATTAAAAATGTATGATAGAATGGATGGTTTCGGTTTTTGGGGGATTTAAATAAGGGTATTGTTTCTTTAATAGGAAAGTGGTATAATAAATGAAACTATTATAAGAAAAGATAAAAAATGGAAAACAAATTTACACGGAATCAACAACAACAAAATGAATATAAAGCGAAATTAAAGCAAGAATCGAAAGAGGTCTATAATATTGAAAAATGTTGGGCTTCTCATAAGCCATATAAAGGACTAATTGCTTCACACATAAAACCATATAAACTTTGTGTGCTAGACAATGATTCTTATTCTGAGTATAACGTAAATAACGGATTATTGTTGTCAAAGACAATTGATGACTATTTTGATAAGTTATTAATTACCTTTGACGAAGAGGGTAAAATAATTTGTAGTGACAAGGTTGAGAATGAAATAAAAGAAGAGTTTTCTTTTTATAAGTTAGATGAAAGAATATATAATGTAGAACGCAAAAACTATATGCGTATACATAGAAGCTTGTTTTACTACAAACATTACTATAATCAAAGTGATATTCCGGCCAATTTAAGAATAGGAAATATGACAATTCCATTTTTTGATTGTGGCATAAAGCATTATAAAAAGACTTTTATAATTTTTAATAATTCTTTTTGGACAATATGCCCTACAACAAAATTAAAACAAGAATTTATTACTCGAACTAACTATAAATTTAAATATTATATTTCTAATGTGGACTTGGCAAACATATTATTAAATATGGAAGAGTATGCTGTTAATTGTGAAATAACGCCATTTCTAAATACGCCAACCTCAACAATAAATGTTGAAAACCCTAAAGAAGTAATTGAAGAAAATGAATTTAAAATTAGTTCTACAAATTATAGTATTTCTAGTTTTGAGCCTAACAAATTTATATGTTTTTTAAATAACATTCTTTGCAATGATATCGAAGTACAAAAGTTTAGAACAATTATAAATCTCGCTCTACAAGGGAGGGGTTTTACGAAAGGTATGGCTCTGTTTGGTGATACTCAAAATATTGACAAGCTAATCTTTATATTAAAAGAAATTTTAGGCACCTATATCATTGATTATAAAGATACGAAAATTCTATATAAAAAGAATGCTCCCCCAAGTATTCCTAATTGTTGTATAATGGTGTTCTCAAATCACAATTTACCTATTGAACAATATAACTGGAGCAAAATGATTGATAACTCTTACTTTCCAACTACAATACTAAACATTAATCAGTTTGTTCCATTGGTGACAACAAGCTCGGATAAAAATTTAAATTTACGGAATTGTATTAAATTTAGGATTAATGCTACGACAAAGCAGTTTGATATTGATGAAATATTAAGAGAAGAAAATAGTGCTATATTAAATTGGTTTGTAAACGATGTAAAAGTGTCACATGAAGAGTTTGAATGCATTGTTAAGGAATATGAATTAATAACTAGCGACGCTTCTATAAATGATTGGCTATATAATAATTGTGATTTTGGTGAAAAGATTAAAACTGAAGAAAAGGCTACTGATTTATACGAAAACTATATTGATTTTACCACCAAAAATAAGTTAATGCCTGCAACGTCAAGATATTTTTTTATACAAATAAGCAAAATTTTTCAAAAAAAGAGATATGGCTTTGGAATGGTATATCTAGGTATTAAATTAAAAAACAATATTTAACAATATGTTTGTACAATTTATTAATTTTGAGATTATCACGTGTGCTTGTTAGTAACAAGGAGCGTCGCGATGCTCCGCCAAACAAGCACACGTGATAGGTAAAACTTAACTGAAATAGACTTGATTTAGGACGACTGAATCAGGTCTTTTTATTGCCTAAAATTTGGCTAAAAAACCTTGATTGAGATCCTGGCGTGTGCTCGTTATATACAAGTAGCCCTAATTTCAAGGTATAAAAATTTTGGGTTTGGGGGCGGAGAAACAGTATAGCGAAAGGTTGTCTCATGCAAGCAAAAAAGTAATAGGGCACCTTGCTTGTAAGGTGCCTTGTTTATTTAATGGACACGAACACAAGTGTTCGCTTTCGCCAGGTTTGGTGTGCAAAGCACTCCAAACTAATGCACCCTAATCGTTAAAACGATAGGGTATATTTTCTCTGTTTTTCTGCCAGCAAAAAAGACATCCTTGATTGGATGCCTTTTGCTGGCGGAGAAACAGGGATTTGAACCCTGGCTACGCTTCTCACGTACTACTCCCTTAGCAGGGGAGCCCCTTCGGCCTCTTGGGTATTTCTCCGAATATAAATTTTTATTATTAAGATGTCGTGCTCCAATGCTAAGGGAGTATCCCGAAGCAGGGGGACGTAGCCGCCCGGAGAAGAAGCCAGTGGCTTTTTATCAGGCGAAGTCCCGACTTGTCGGACCTTCGGCCTCTTGGGTATTTCTCCGAATATAAAGGGTTATTGTGCGGTATTTTTTTGCGCAATTTTGGACGGCTTCCTTAATTGCATAATAGATATTAACATACATTTTTTCATTTGTCAATCTAATTCTTTGACTATTATTGACATTTGGAGTATAATATTTTCAAATTTCACAGTAGGTAATATTATGAAGTATCTAGTTGTATTGGGCGATGGTATGGCTGACTATAAATTGGAGGCTCTTGGCGATAAAACTCCTCTTGAATATGCCAATACCCCAAATATCGATAGGCTCGCTCCTCTTTCGCAAATCGGTCTCGTTAAAACCGTTCCCAACGGCATGAAGCCCGGTAGCGACGTTGCAAACCTTTCCGTTATAGGATACGCCCCCGAAAAATATTATAGTGGAAGAAGTCCCCTCGAAGCCCTTTCCATCGGCGTAGATATGCAAGAGGGCGATATAGCCGTGCGCACTAATTTGGTAACCCTTTCAGATGAGCCCGAAATAGCTTGTAAAACCATGATAGATTACTCTGCAGGAGAAATATCGACCAAAGAGGCAAGTGAGCTTATTAAGGCCGTTAAAGAGACCCTAAGTGACGACGAATTTTCTTTCTATGCCGGTGTTAGTTATCGCCATTGCATGATTATTAAAAACGGCACTACCGAAACCGAACTTACACCTCCCCACGATATTAGTGGTAGAGTAATAGGGGACTATTTGCCAAGCGGTAAGGACGGAGAAAAACTCCTTTCACTAATCGAGCGTTCTTACGCCGTTTTGAAGGACCATCCAGTCAATTTGGAACGCATAAAGAATGGTAAAAATCCTGCAACTCACGTTTGGTTTTGGGGCGCAGGCACCAAGCCCAGCCTTGATAATTTTGAAGAAAAATATGGACTCAAAGGCGCAGTTATTTCTGCCGTTGACCTACTCAAAGGCATTGCAATAGGGGCAGAAATGTTGGCTCCCGAAGTGGAAGGCGCAACCGGAACGCTTGCAACAAACTGGGACGGAAAAATCGCTAAAGCAAAGGAATGCTTCGAGAATGGCTACGATTACGTATATATTCATTTGGAAGCCCCCGATGAATGTGGACACCAAGGCGACACTTTCGGCAAGGTAAAAGCCATAGAAAAAGTTGATTACGTTGTGGGCGAAATGGTAAAATATCTTGAGTCAAAGGGCGATTTTACCTTGGTCGTTACCCCCGACCACGCCACCCCAATCGTGAAGAAAACTCATACCTCGGAACCCATTCCATATATGATATACAAGAGTGCAAATCCACAAAATAGCACCCTAAAATATAACGAAACAGATGCCCAAAGTGGAGAATATCTACCAAGTGGACAATGCATAATATCAAAAATGTTGGAGACAAAATGATTACATCAAAAGAACTAAGAGAAAAATGGATTAAGTTTTACGAAAGTAAGGGCCACACCAATATAGGTGCAGTTTCGCTAATTGGCGACGGTACTACCGGCGTTATGTTTAACGTTGCAGGTATGCAACCACTAATGCCCTATCTACTAGGTAAAAAGCACCCCGCCGGCACCAGACTTTGCAACGTTCAAGGTTGTGTTAGAACGGTTGATATCGACTCCGTTGGCGACGCTACCCACTTCACCTTCTTTGAAATGATGGGTAACTGGAGCTTGGGAGATTACTTCAAAAAGGAAAAAACCGCTTGGTCTTTTGAACTTTTGACCGAGGTCTTTGGCTTCGATAAGGAAAAGATTTGCTCCACCGTTTTTGAGGGCAACAACTCTGCTCCTCGCGATGAAGAAACGGCATCATACCTCAAAGCATTAGGCATTAAAGAAGAAAACATTTTCTACCTTGACAAGTCTAATAACTGGTGGGAACTTGAAGGCACCGTAGGCACTCCCTGTGGTCCCGACAACGAATGGTTCTATCCTCGCCACGACAACCCTTGCTGTGACAAGTGTGACGTAAACTGCGATTGTGGTAGATACGTTGAAATCGGAAACGACGTATATATGCAATACAAAAAGCTCGAAGGCGGTAAGTATGAAGAGCTCGAAAACAAGAACGTTGATACCGGCTTTGGTCTCGATAGACTTCTTCTATTCCTAAACGGACTAGACGACGGTTACAAGACCGACCTATTCGCTGGTGCAATTGCTCATCTTGAAAGTGCTTCTGGCAAGACCTATGGTGCAACCGAAGCTGACACCAAGGCAATGAGAATTATAGCCGACCACACCAGAACGGCAGTTATGCTCATTGGTGACGTTAATGGAATTACCCCCTCCAACACCGGGGCAGGCTACATCTTGAGAAGACTTCTCCGCCGTGCAATTAGATACTCCAAGAACTTGGGTATCTCTGCAACCGAAATGTGCGAAGTTGCAAAAATCTTCATAGAAAAAATCTATGACGAAGCATATCCTCTTCTCGTTGAAAAGGAAGAATATATCCTTGACGAAATCACCAAGGAAATAAAGAAGTTCGAAGTTACCCTTGCTGGTGGTATGAAAGAGTTCGAAAAGATCATAAACGGAATGCAAAGAAAGAATGAGTTTATGAGCCTAAAAGACCCCAATTACGTACCTGAAACCGAGATTTCCGGCAAACAGGCATTTAGGCTATACGATACCTTCGGCTACCCCCTAGAGCTCACCATAGAGCTTGCAAACGAAAGAGGCCTCACCGTTGATGAGAAGGGCTTTAACGAAGCATTCAAGGCTCACCAAGAACTCTCCAAGGCTCAAGCACAAGCAGCAAAGGGTGGCTTGACCGAAAGAAATGAAGCGACTACCAACTACCACACGGCAACTCACATTTTGCTTGCAGCACTTCGCAAGGTTCTTAAAGACGAAACCGTTATGCAAAAGGGTAGCAATATCACCACCGAAAGATTGCGCGTTGACTTTAACTTCTCTCGTCCCCTAACCCCCGAAGAAGTAAAGGGTGTTGAAGACGAAGTAAATGCAGTTATAGCAAGCTCCATTCCCGTAACTTGCGAAGAAATGAGCGTTGAAAAGGCTCGTGCAGAAGGAGCAATCGGCGTATTCGGTGACAGATATGGTGAACTCGTAAAAGTTTACTCCATCGGCACTTATAGTAAAGAAATTTGTGGTGGACCACACGCCACCAACACCAACGAACTTGGTACCTTCAAGATTCAAAAGGAACAAAGTTCCTCTGCGGGGGTAAGAAGGATTAAGGCAATTCTCACCAAGTAAAACGCGTTATTTTAGCGAACAACTTCACAAAACAAGAGCCTCCCTCGGTCGTTTACGAGTAGTAAAGTCCCGTCAGTAGGCTCTTTTGTTTTGCCTCGTTCTTCATCTAAACTAAAGGTAAGCCGGCGAAGTTACTCCCTATGGTCGTAGCTACTAATTGGCTAAAATACGTTAGGAAATAGGGAGTATTAGTCGTCCGTGCGCGCATTTGCGCACTTATTCGCGCAAAATACTATTGCGCACTCGCGTATACGTGTGTTATAATAACATGTAAAACTAAAACTTTGGAGAGTATGACATGGGTTTCTTTAATTCATTATTCACTAAAGATCGTAAGAATAATGTAACCACTACCAATAATAGCGACTTGGATGACCTTAAGCTTTTTGAAAGAAAGGAACAGCTAAAGCATAGAAAAAAATTGGAAGTTATCGTCGATGAAATAGAGGCTTTGGAAGGAAATATGCAAGCCCTTAGCGACGATCAACTAAGAGAAAAAACCACAGAGTTTAAAGAAAGATTGGCAAAAGGCGAAACGTTGGACGACCTTCTTCCCGAAGCTTTTGCCGTTGTGCGTGAAGCCGGTAAGCGCGTACTTAATATGCGCCACTATAGAGTGCAACTTATGGGTGGTATCGTTCTTCATCAAGGTAGAATTGCAGAAATGCAAACCGGTGAAGGTAAAACCCTCGTTGCTACCCTCCCTGCATATCTTAATGCTCTTTTAGGAAAGGGTGTACACGTTGTTACCGTTAACGAATACCTCGCGAAGCGTGACGCTGAATGGATGGGTAAGGTTTACAAATTCTTGGGCCTCACCGTTGGTTGCGTATATCGTGAAATGACCAAAGAGGAAAGAAAGGAAGCTTATCAATGCGACATAACCTACGCTACAAACTCCGAAATAGGCTTTGATTACCTTCGTGATAACGGCGAAGTCGAGCGTGAACATATCGTTCAACGCGGACATCATTTTGCCATCGTTGACGAAGTTGACTCCATCTTAATAGACGAAGCTCGTACCCCTTTGATTATATCCGGTATGGGCGAGCAAGCAAGCGATATTTACGTAAAAGTGGACAGGTTCGTAAAACAACGCTTGAAAGAAGAAGATTATGAAATAGACGAGAAGAACAATCGCGTTTCTTTGACCGAGTCCGGTGTTATGAAGGTTGAAGATTACTTCAACATGAGCACCATTAGCGAGGAAGAGCAACCCATGCTTCGCATATATATCAGCACCGCTCTTCGCGCAAACCTTTTGATGCACGTAAACAAGGATTACATTGTTGAAAACGGCGAAATCGTCATCGTTGATGAGTTTACCGGCCGTAAAATGGTGGGTAGACGTTACTCCGAGGGCTTGCACCAAGCTATCGAAGCCAAAGAAAACGTTAAAATCAAGAGAGAAAGCGTTACCATTGCTACTATCACCTTCCAAAACTACTTCCGTATGTACAAAAAGCTTTCCGGCATGACCGGTACTGCTTTTACCGAGGAAGCCGAGTTTAGAGGCATCTATAACCTTGACGTAGTCAAGATTCCTTCCAACAAAGAAGTGGTTCGCGTGGACGAGCCCGATAAAGTATATGCTAAACGCGAAGACAAAATCGAGGCTGTTATTGAGGATATCAAAGAGTGTTACGAATATGGTCAACCCGTACTAGTTGGTACTACCTCCGTTGAAGCATCCGAAGAATTGTCATCAAAACTTCGCAAACTCGGCATAAAGCACAACGTTTTGAACGCAAAATATCACGCAGAGGAAGCAGAAATTATTGCTCAAGCAGGTAGAATAGGATCGGTTACTATTGCAACCAACATGGCTGGTCGTGGTACGGACATCTTGCTTGGCGGTAACCCCGAAAACTTTGCTAAAAACCAAATGAAAAAAGAGGGCTTTACCCCCGAACTTATAGACGTCGCAACGGCATTTAACGCCATTGAGGACGATGAGCAAATTAAGGCTAGAGAAAGATATGCCGAGCTCCTAAAAGAGGCAAAAGAGGAGTGTGCAGAGGAAAAAGAACAAGTCCTTGAAAAGGGTGGCTTGCGCGTTATAGGAACCGAGCGCCACGAAGCAAGACGTATTGATAACCAATTGCGTGGTCGTTCCGGACGTCAAGGCGACAAGGGAAGCAGTTGCTTCTACCTCTCTTGCGAGGACGATATTGCACGTCTATTTGGTGGTGATAGAATAAAAGCTACGCTGGAAATGGGTGGTGGAAACATCCAAATGGGCATACTCTCCAAGCTTATTGAAACGGCACAAAAACGCTGTGAAGAAAACAACTATGCCGTTCGTAAGAGAGTGCTTGAGTACGATGACGTTATGAACAAACAACGTCAACTCATCTATTCCGAACGTAACGAAGTTCTTGACGGAAAGGACGTTCACGAACAAGTTCTTAAATACTTTGACCCCATTGTTGACGATATCGTTTACAAATATCTTGATGCAGAGGGTGAAGTAACCGATGAAAGAATAGAAATGTTCAACCGTGATCTCGAAGAAAACTTGCTCCTCTCCGGCACCAACCTTATTACCCACGAGGTATATGAAAACAATAGTGACGAGAAGATCAGAGAACTCGTATACGATACCTTAATCGAGCAATATGAAGCTAAAATCAAGCGCGCAGAGGAAGAAGGCATAGACTTTAAGGCAAACGAAAGAAACGTTCTTCTTCGTCAAGTTGACCTTAACTGGAAGCAACATATTGCTGCAATGGACCACTTAAGAAAGGGTATAGGCTTGCGTGCACTCGCCCAACGCGATCCCGTCATAGAGTATCGCAGAGAGGGTATGGATATGTTTGACCAAATGATAGATAACATTCAAGACAGAACGGCAAGAACCCTCATTAAAGTTGATATAGAGGCTGTAATCGAAAGGAAAAACCTATTTTTACAAGCTCTCCAACGCCACGTAACCATTCGTAACAACGATGCAAACAAGAACGTTGGCAGAAACGATCCATGCCCCTGTGGAAGTGGAAGAAAGTACAAGAATTGTTGCGGTAAATAGTATGATCGACTTCTATGACGAAAAAGTTAGGCTAGAGGAGTTGGGCGCATCGATTAAAACCTCGGCAGAAGCCATTGACGTTAATGCTCTTCAAGTAGAACTTGAAGAACTTAGGAAAAAACAGGAAGAAGAGGGCTTTTGGCTAGACGTAGAAAGGGCGAAAACCGTAAACGTGCGCATTGCCGAAATAGAGAGAAAGTGCTCTACCGTCAGCCGTCTTATGCAA
Source organism: Candidatus Stercoripulliclostridium sp. (assembly GCA_045577735.1). Lineage (GTDB taxonomy): Bacteria > Bacillota > Clostridia > Christensenellales > DTU072 > Stercoripulliclostridium_A. The sequence goes on from JAZNIY010000008.1 coordinate 235,071, forward strand.
GAAGCAGAGGGTTGCCTAGAACTTATGCTTATGGCAGAGGAAATGCAAGAGGAAAGCGCCGTAGAGGACGTCAAGGAGATGTTAAAGACCTTGGAAACGGAGGTAGAAAAACTCTTCCTCGAAAGCCTTATGAAAGGAAAATACGACGGCAACGACGCCATTTTAACCCTTCACGCCGGTGCCGGTGGTACGGAAGCACAGGACTGGGTAGACATGCTTTACCGAATGTACCGCAGGTACGCAGAGCGTGCCGGATACTCGGTGAGTGAAATGGATTACCAAGCAGGCGACGAGGCGGGGATAAAGAGCGTCACCTTCAAATTACAAGGAAGCAATGCTTACGGGTTCCTAAAGGCAGAAAAAGGGGTGCACAGACTCGTTAGAATTAGTCCGTTTGATGCTAACAAGAGAAGGCACACGAGTTTTGCAAGCCTAGAGGTAATGCCGGAAATTGAAACCGATGACGAAATAAAAATTAATCCCGAAGACCTTAAGATTGATACTTGTAGATCGTCGGGGGCTGGTGGACAGCACGTTAACAAAACGGAAAGTGCCGTTAGAATAACCCACCTTCCAACGGGAATTGTAACCTGGTGTCAAAGTGAAAGAAGTCAGGTGCAAAACAAGGAAACGGCAATGAGGATGCTAAGGAGCAAACTCGTCGAGTTAAAGGAACGCGAGCAAATGGAAGAGGCTCTTTCCTTGAAGGGTGAGATTAAGAAAATAGAGTGGGGCTCTCAAATTCGTTCCTACGTATTTTGTCCCTATACCCTAGTAAAAGATCACCGTACCGGATATGAAAACTCCAACGTAGGTGCCGTTATGGACGGCGATATTGAAGGGTTCATATACGATTATCTAGTAAAAGCAAACCAATAAAAACATAGAAATTAACTTACGGAGGCATATATGTTAGACCTAAATCTTATTAGAAGCGATGCACAAAAGGTCAAAGAAGCCCTTGCTAAAAAGGGTTATGAAGTAGATTTTAGTGAGCTCCTTGCTTGGGATCAAGAGAGAAAGTCTGCTAAGCAAAACGTTGAGGCACTAAAAGCACAAAGAAACAAGGTTTCTGGCGAAATACCCAAGCTCAAAAAGGCTGGTCAACCCGTCGAACACATCTTTGAAGAGATGAGAAACTTGGGCGAAGAAATTGCAAAATGCGACAAAATCGTTGGCGAACTTGAAGAAAAAATCAACGATTTCTTGCTACGTTTACCCAATATGCCCGACCCCGATTTGGTAGGTGGCGAAAAGGAAAACAACGTAGTTATTAAGATGTATGGCGAAAAGCCCAACTTCGATTTTAAAGCAAAGAACCACGTTGATCTTTGTACCTCTTTGGGACTTATAGATTACGAACGTGGCGTAAAACTAAGTGGTGGTGGCTTCTGGCTATACCGTGGACTTGGTGCTCGTCTTGAGTGGGCACTCCTCAACTTCTTTATCGACGAACATTTGAACGATGGTTACGAATTCATTCTTCCTCCCCACCAATTGGGTTATAACTGTGGACTGGGCGCAGGTCAATTCCCCAAGTTTAGTGAAGAAGTATATTGGCTAGAGGGCGAAGAGGACAGAAAGAAGAATCGCTTTATGCTCCCCACCGCTGAAACCGCTCTTGTAAACGTATATGCAGGCGAAATCATGGACGAATCCATGCTCCCCTTAAAGTTGTTCGCTTACACTCCTTGCTATCGTAAAGAAGCAGGTTCCTATAGAAGTGAAGAGCGTGGTATGATACGTGGACACCAATTCAACAAGGTAGAAATGGTTCAATATGCAAAGCCCGAAGAAAGTATGGTCGCTTTTGAAGAACTACTAAACAAGGCTGCTCGCCTAGTAGAAAAACTCGGTTTGCACTTTAGAGTTTCTAAGCTCGCAGCAGGCGACTGCTCTGCAAGTATGGCTCGTACCTATGACATAGAGGTTTGGATTCCTTCTATGGGTATCTACAAGGAAGTATCCAGCGTTTCCAATGCAAACGACTACCAAGCACGTCGCAACAACACTCGTTATCGCGACTCCAAGACCGGTAAACCTCAATACGTTCACACCTTGAACGGAAGTGGTCTTGCAACCAGCCGTGTAATTCCCGCTATCGTAGAGCAATACCAAAATGCAGACGGCTCCGTAACCGTGCCCGAAGTATTGCGTAAGTATCTGGGCGGACTAGAAGTTATCAAATAGTAATTAAGAAAGGAAGGATATGACTCCGGTAAATGGTGGTATGGTGAGTGGAATATTAAAGCTCGCCCTAAAGTTCATATTGGGCTTAATCAAATACTTCTCCCTTGCAATCTTGTATGCAATAGGGGGAGTGGTTTTGTATGCAGTATGGAAGTTTAACCCATTTAGCGGAGATCTATATTCCATTTTATACCTCGTTGGATTTGCCCTCAGCATACTTCTTTCTTGGCTAATTGCATTTAGGGACAAGGACAAGAAAAAGAAGGGAAAGAGTGAAGAAAAGGGCTCTTGGCGCTTGAAAAAGGAAGACGTCGAAGAGGAGCCCAAGAGTTGGTGGCAAAAAAGAAAGGAAAAGAAGGCCCTTGCTCTTGAAAGGGCCAAAGAGGAAGAGGAAAAGCGTGAAAGAATGGCGCGTGAAGAAGAAATGCGCGCGCAAGAAAGACGTCTTGAAGAACTTCGCTCCGAACGCCTAAGGGAAGAAATTGCACGCGAAGAAAGGCTAATCGACGAATATCGTCAGCAGTCTGCAAGGTCGGCGCTGAACCGTTATGAGGAAACTGTTGCACCCTACCCGGTTCATGTAATAGAAAACGACAACAACTACTTTGGGATGCCAAACACTAGAGTTGAGAATGTTCATAACTACCAAACTCAACCAACCCAGCATAGTGCGCCTACGCAACAAAACATACCAACGCACCATAGCGCACCCGAGTATTTTAGAGCCACGGCAAACCAAGAGGTTGTTGCCCCATTTAGCCAAAGGGCAAAGGAAGAACCCAAAATTTATATGTCTGCAGTAGAGCAAGATTTACTCATACACGAGTATAGCGATCGCTTTGAAGTTTACCAACTGAACGGTGGCGAAAAGAAGCTCGTTAACGTAGAATATAAAGAAGGAAGAAGCTAAAATGGAAGAAAGGGTAAGGAGCGACAAAAGAATATTTCCTAAAAGAAGCAAAAATCGTGCTTGGGAGTTAGACGCCCTTCGCGGTCTTGCTATCTTGGGAGTTGTTTGGGACCACGTCATGTTCGACCTTGCCTATATGTTCTATTATGAATGGCAATATCTAGGCGCAGAGGGACTTTTGAAGGCGGGCGAGTTTGCTCGCACCTATCACGAGGGTTTCCTTAGAGTACTCGGCTGGCCCGTTTTCGTTTTCATATTCTTCTTCGTTTCGGGCATATGTACCACCTTCTCCAGAAATAACTTTTTCCGTGGCTTGAAGCTTGCACTGGTGGCCGTGCTTGTTTCCGTCGTTACCTACCTCATTGACGAGTACATGGGAATGAGTGGCAGTTTCATACTCTTTGGAGTACTTCATTGCCTAGCAACTTGCATACTTTTATATTCTCTCATCGAGTGGATTTTAAAGCTTACTGCAAGCAAGTCAAAGTATTATCGCTACATAAAAGTAGGGGTATATTTTGCCCTTGCCGTTGCCTTACTAATAGTTAATTATACACAAAACGTTACCTTGTACGACGTCAATACCTACAAGGCAACCGTTCAGTCAAATTGGGATTTTGCGGGAATGTTCGTATTTACTAGAGATTGGTGGACGGCAGACTATTTCCCCCTTCTTCCCTTCTTTGCATTCTTCCTACTCGGTGCAGGGGTATCCCCACTTGCCTATCCCAAGAAGGAGAGCTTGTTACCCAAGCTTGACGGCAAATGGAACAAATTCCTCACCATTCCCGGAAGATATTCTCTCTATATCTATCTTGCCCTACAAGTAATAGCCGTCGTTGTGCTATGTTTAATTACTTGGATTGCAACGGGCACCATTCCCTTTATTTAACATGAAGTGTTATCTTTGTCCAAATGATTGTGGCGTAGACCGTAGCGAAAGGCTAGGGCTATGTCTTTGTGGTGAAGAAATGATAATAAATCGCATTGCGCCCCATTACTATGAAGAACCACCCATAAGTGGCACGAGTGGTAGTGGAACGGTGTTTTTTGGTGGCTGTGTAATGAGATGCGACTTCTGCCAAAATGCCGTAATTAGTAGGGCGCCCAGAGGAAAAACCTATACTCCACAACAGCTTGCCGACGAAATAAAGAGGTTGGAAGAGAGTGGGGTTCATAACATAAATTTCGTCACCCCCACCCAATGGAGTGATCAAATTAGAAGGACTCTCGATATTTACCGACCCAATATTCCCATAGTTTACAACACCTCGGGATACGAGAAAGTACAGGTTATAAAAGAGCTTTTACCATACGTTGACGTTTTTCTACCTGACTACAAATATGGTGCCCAAACACTAGGATTAAGGCTCTCAAAACGCAAAAACTATCCCCAAATAGCTCTTGATGCAATAGAGCTTATGGTCAAGGAAAAGCCACCTGTGTACGAAGGTGATTTAATGAAACAAGGGGTAATAATTAGGCACCTGGTTTTGCCGGGCTACTTGGACAATAGCAAACAGGCGCTAGACCTTCTAGTAGGGCGATTGGGTAGGGATTTCACGTTAAGTATAATGTCACAATTTACGCCTATGCCTAACTGCAAAGAGCCTGCTAGACGGCTTAAACCCATTGAGTATAAAATAGTTGTAAACCACGCAATCAAGCTGGGCTTAGAGGACGTATTCACTCAAGAGATTGCCTCTGCAGAAGAGGAGTACATACCACCTTTCGACACCGAAAGTTAGAGTGTAAATCAAAAGAAAACCACCTTTATTAGGTGGTTGAATTTTTGTTTAGAGTAATGCCCTTCCTATTGTTTTGCTACTATCTTATTTATGCTGTCTTGAATGAGGCAGAAGGTAACGAATCCAAAGCCCACAAGGAAGAGAATGAGATATATTAGAGCGCGATTGCTGTCGGAGCCCTCGTGTCGGTCCAGCTTTTCACCCATCTTATAAGCCCAAAATAGCTCGTATATGCCACCGGTAATTAGGGATAGGAAGAAAGCCATTCCACCACTTGCATTGTTGTGGTCGCCCGTAATTTCTGCAACTTCATCAGTCATTTTAATAAACCAATATATGCCATAGATGCCAAAGGTAATTATGGACAAAATTACGGCTTTGGCAATGCTTCTTTTTTCAACCATATTATTCTCTCCTTATATTACGTATTACGCGCGAAAGGCACAAAAAAGCCACCGCATAGCAGTGGCTTGATTTTAGTATTATTAACCGATGTACCAGTCTTGGTGAGATTTGATGATTTGTTGTTCTTCAACAACGAGCTCGTTTCTAATTCTATAGAGGTGACGATTGGTAATCTTGGTGAGATTTTCTGTCTCTCTTGCATTCTTGATTAGAGACGCAATATAAACTATTGATAGAACAACTGCTGCTACCAAGAAAACGTATTGGAATACCGCTGCGTTTACGAAGATGGTAGAGAAGTACATTATACCGTCAACGGTAAAGGCGGGAATAACGTTGTAAAGAGGAATGCTTCCACCAAGGTTTGAGAACGACCAAATTGTTAGCGCGTCTAATACTACAGCCAAAATGGTAATAAGAATTTTCTTAATTCCTTGCCAAATGAGCTTGCCGTAGAATTTGTCCTTGCCTAGCACCTTTTTGTTGGTGCCAAGGTAAAATTTGTCTGCACCAAGCCAGCCAAGTATGGTTGCAAAGACGGTTGCAACGGCGGGAGATTTTTCTTTGAGGGAGAGGAGGGTTACCAACTTGTCGGGGGAAACGTCTTCTAACGCAACTTTAGCACCATCCCAATCTTCCGTAGTGAGTTTATCTTTGTTTTGTTCCAAGAACATACCTATATGAATCTTTTTCATTCTTTCTCTCCTAACTGTTCGGCATAGTCTTTTATTGAGTTAACTATCAATTGATAGTTGTATTCTTTACAAAGGTTGTGGGTAAGGAAAAAATCTACAATATGCCAAGAACCCAAGGTAGCCCAGCCCAAAAGAAGTTTTTGTAGACCACCCACGTTGTCTTGAATATAGAACCTGTCGGCACCGAGCCAACCGGCAAAGATTGCAAGACCTAGCGTAGTTCTTGGTGATTTTATGGGAATGGATTTTATAAAGCTATAGTCGTCTTCGGCCATACTGCGAAACAAAACGTCCAATGCCGTAATCTTATTTTCGGGGACAAAATGTTTGAAATGCAGTAATAGCTCGCTAACCTTAGTAGGTTGCATACAAACTCCTCCATTTTCACTAATTATTTATATTATATTATGAGGGCACATATTTGTCAAGAGGAAAAAAAATTATAATGTTTACATTATAGTTCAAAAACAAAACCGCCCATATCGAGCGGTTAGGTTTTTATTCTTTTAGTTTCTCTTATTCTTTGTCACCATCGTCTTTGTTTTCATCCTCTTGAGATACGTTTTCTTGAGGATTTTCGTTTTCAACGATGGGGTTAGCGGGCCTTTCTTCCTCTACGATAATAACGGGATCGCTAATCGTAATGGTAGGCTCCTCCGATACTATGAAATCACGAGGGTTGCCAAGAGGGTTTTCTTTTGCTCTTGCTTCTTCTGCCTTTTTCTTTGCTTCCTCTTCGCGCTTTGCCTTTTTTTCCAAGATATACTCGGTAATTTCTTCTGCGCTCTTGCCTTCCATGATTAGGTCAACTTCGTCGCCGTATATGGTTTCGTGTTGGAATAGGAGGGCAACCATAACGTGGAGCTTGTCCTCGTTTTCGCGAATGGTGGAAAGTGCTCTTTCGTAAGCCGTGTCGACAATCTTTCTAATTTCCTTGTCGATGATTGCCGCAACTTCGTCAGAATAGCTTGCTTGGGTTTGGTAATCTCTACCAATAAATACTTCTTGTTCGCCACCGAAGTATACGTTTCTAAGCTCGGGTGACATACCCCATTCGGTAACCATGCTACGTGCAATGCTGGTAGCGTGCTTGATATCTTGGCTTGCGCCGGTAGTGATGTCGCGAATGATTATTTCTTCTGCCGCTCTACCACCCATAGTCATTGCAATGGTGTCTTGCAGATGAGAAAGCGTGGTGTGAGCATCGTCGGATTTGGGACGAGAAATGGTGTAGCCTGCGGCTCTACCGCGAGGTATGATGCTAACCTCTTGAACAGCGTTGCAATTCTTCAAAAGTCTGCCGACAAGAGCGTGTCCGGCTTCGTGGTATGCAGTAATGCGTTTGTCCTTTTCAGTAACTACTCTACTGCGCTTTTGGGGTCCCGCAATAACCTTATTGATACCCTCAAGTATGTCAACCATAGTGATTAGCTTTCTGTCGTCACGCGCTGCAATAATGGCTGCTTCGTTAAGTAGGTTTGCAATATCAGCTCCACTAAAACCGGTGGTTAGACGGGCAAGGTTTTTAAAGTCGATGTCGGGGGACAAGGGTTTGTTTCTTGCGTGAACGCGGAAGATGGCTTCTCTACCACGAACATCGGGAAGGTTGACGTAAATTTGACGGTCGAATCTGCCGGGACGAAGGAGAGCGGGGTCTAGTACATCGGCACGGTTAGTTGCCGCCATAATAACTATGGATTCGTTTTCTTCAAAGCCGTCCATTTGAACGAGTAGTTGGTTCAAGGTTTGTTCACGTTCGTCGTTACCACCACCAAGACCTGCGCCACGTTTTCTACCTACTGCGTCTATTTCGTCAATGAACACGATGCAGGGTTGAGCTTTCTTTGCTTGTGCAAAAAGATCTCTAACACGGCTTGCACCAACGCCAACGAACATTTCTACGAAGTCGGAACCACTAATGGAGAAGAAAGGCACGTTTGCTTCGCCTGCAACGGCTTTGGCAAATAGCGTCTTACCCGTTCCGGGAGGGCCTACTAGAAGTACGCCCTTGGGTATTTTTGCGCCAATATCTTTGAACTTCTTGGGGCTCTTTAGGAACTCAACGACCTCTTTTAGTTCTTGCTTTTCTTCTTCTGCACCGGCTACGTCGGTAAATCTTACCTTAACCTTGTCGACAGCTTTGGACTTGGTCTTGCCAAAGTTCATTGCGCCACCGTTGCCACCGCTTTGCTTACGCATAATTATGAATATAACTACTATGCAAGCAAGACCACCCAGTCCGGAAATAATGTAGGGGAGGTAACTAAAGAAACTGCCTTCGCTGGGATCGTTTAGCCAAATTGTGGGTAGTCCGTCTTTGAGTAGTCCGTCTTTGTCCAAGTTTTCTAGGGCTAGAACGAGGTTGTTACGATAGGTGATAACCGAAACGGCATCTTTATACTTGCCTTTCTTGAAGTTTTCCACCTTTTTAGCGTAGTCCTCTGCGCTGGTTTCTGCATTTTTGGTATAGAGTACGTTGACAACGTAATCACCATCAAAATATAGAGCTTCGACGGAGCCGTCTTTGACCTTTTGAACAAGGCTATCGTAGCTTAAAATTTCGGGTTCGGACTTGCCTAGGTTAGTGAGAACTATGGCAAGAACAAGCACTACGATTACCATGGCGCCAATCATTATAAACGTTCTTTTATTGTTTTGTGTGGGGTTCATTTTATCCTCATGCGTTATTTAACGTTAAATATCGATATTTTTTCCATTATACCATAATATTTATTAAAGAGCAATTAAAGATTTACCCCTTTTTGTGTACTATGGAGAGAAAACTAAAAATATTATATGCAATTCGTTCACTCATATTTGCAACAAGGGAATAGGGGCAGTTCATTAGCGAGAATAAATTATCGTTGCTCCTTGGCGCGACCACTCCGAGAATGCCTATATCGCCTACGCGAGGTAGATTTTTCTTTAATGCTTCGCCTGCTTTTAGCCCTTTTGCGGAATATTTAATTTTGCCCACGTCTTTTTCGTCACCGACGCAGGCATCGACTGCAATAACGAGGCTGGATGGGTGCGTTTTTTTAAGATGTAGGAAGTATTTGTAGTAATTTATGCCGTTGACAGGCGCGCGTATGCCACCGTAGACGTAGGCGGGCGTGCGATATTTGTCGCGAAGCAAGTCGCCCACCAGGGGGCCGAGGGAATCGCCTATAACTTGGGAGGAACCAATGCACAAAACAACAGGGAGCGCCATAAGAAAGTTTATTAGCCATTCCCTTGCTTTTATGCAAGCTTGGCTAAAAAGGGGGAAAGGAAGGTCAAGAAAAGCCATATTTCCCCACTTGACTTATATGCGCGCGTGTGTTAAAATACATAATAGTATGGTGTATGCTCTAAAAGTGTGCACACTAGGAGGCTTATTATGGAAATCATTTTAGATCTTGTGTTGGTAGCAATTATAGTCCTTATGGTTATGATTGGTATAAAACGTGGACTTGTTAAGACCTGTGTTGGTCTAATTTCTACCATTTTGGTAATAGTTGTTGCGATCGTAGCCGTTAATCCCGTTACCAATTTAATTATTGTTGGTACCGAATGGGACGATGACGTACGCACTTCTTTGGAAAGTCCTCTTGCAGATAAGTTACCCAATGCTTACGCAAAGGTTTATTACTTTGACCTTAACGAAGACGGTGAAAAAGAACTCGTTTATGAAATGGATGGCATAAAAGCACCCTTTGAAGAAATCTTCAAAGAAAACGCCGTTCTCGACTTCATTAACGTTGCAGGATTGCTCACCGATAGCGTAGACGGATTACTACAAGAAAACGCAGAAAACAATCCCGAAATTGCAGACTACAAAGATCAAACCAATACCATAGACTTCATTGACGGCGTAACCACGCCCTTGACCTCTATTATCTTTACTGGAATTTGCTTCATTTTACTACTAATCGTTTCCAGAATCGTAATAGCACTCCTATTCAAATTACTAAAGAAGCTAGTTTCTTCCTTGTATATCGTTCACTTCGTGGACAAGATGCTTGGTGGTGTATTTGGACTAGCAATGGGCGCACTATTCGTACTAGTGCTAGTAACCGTAATCCAAATCCTATCACAACTTGCATTCATGGATGCAATTAGCGAGTTTATGTCCAAGACCATCGTAACCAAGTTCTTAATGGAAAACAATTTCCTTTATGATTTCCTAATTAACTCCATTAACCTTGGCGAACTAATGGGAAGCTTAGGCAAATAGTTAAAAAATAACGGACTAAAATAAAAGGAGAAGACCTATGTTAAAACACTTTGGTGGTTTTGTTATGGGTATTACCGTTGGTATTCTAATTATATCCATCACCCTTGTTGGCGGTGGATATCTCCTTCTTACCAAAGAGGGAATGATGAAGACGGTAGAAGAAAACGTTGGTGCCAGCGTAGGAATGGACCTCAACGAAGAGCAAGAACAACTCTCCATACTAGATTATGGTATGAGTATTTTGGAAATCTTCGGCAATCTTTCCGATACGCCTATTAAGGATATTGAAAATACCGTAGGTATCAACAAGATTTCCACGACCATAAGCGATGCCGTGGGCATTGAAGCTGGTGTAATTGGTGAAAGCTCCATTTCCAATCTGGGCGCAACCCTTGCTGATAATCTTACTATGAATATTATGCAAGACAAGTTCGAGGTTGAGCTTCCAGACCTACCTATGTTCAACGACGAAGAATTCCTTTCCAAGCCCATGAACGAAGCCTTTGGCGACCTTGACCAAAACACTCTTGACGGCTTTATCGAAGTTGTATACGACGAAGATGCTACCGAAGAAAATCCAGCAAGTAGCGCACTTCTCCAAAAACTCGGCAAAAAGACGCTAAAAGAGGTTTCCGAGGATATGGATGCCATCATCCAAGATACCGCTATAGGTGAGGTCGTGGACATTACCGAAGAGAGCGCAGAGGTTATGCAATACCTAAAGGACACCAAGATTGGTGAGCTTGACGGCGCAATTAAAGACATGAAGATTTCGGACGCTATTGCTATTGATGAAAACAGCTCCGAAGTTATGAAATACCTAAAGGACAAAAAACTTGACGAGCTTGACGGCGCAATCAAGGAAATGAAGATTAAAGACGCCATCACCATTCATTTTGAAGACGATCCCGAAAACGGCATTAAAAAGTCCAGCAAGGTACTAATATATCTACAAGACAGCACCCTCGAGGAAATTGACGAAAATATTAAGAAAATGACCATCGGCGATGCTATTGATATTGACGAAAACAGCAGTAGGGTACTACGTTATTTGCAAAACAGCAAATTGGACGAGCTCGATGCCGACATCAAAGAGATGACTCTTTCCGACACCGTTGATATCTATCTTGAAGACGATCCCGAAAACGGCATTAAGAAGTCCAGTAAAGTTCTCATTTACCTAAAGGACTGCAAGATTGACGAACTTAATGCAGAAATTGAAAAGATGACCATTGCCGACGCGGTAGAAATTACCGAAGACAGCCACCCCGTCATGAGGGCAATAGCCGACCTAACCCTAAACCAACTTGGCGAAAAAGATGAACTTCAAACCAGAATTAACGGCTTAATGCTAAAAGATGTTGTGGAAATTGATGAAGAGGATGAAAACACTCCTAAGATCTTGTTAGCACTAAAAGACAGCTACGTTGGCGATCTTTCCGAGGATATGGACAAACTCACCATTGAGCAAGTAATGGACGATAGTGATTCCGGCATCTTCTCACTCATTCCCTCCGACACCAGGATACAAGACGTAGGTTCTGCTTCTTCCGATGCTGTAACCGACACCTCTCTTTATGCTTTGAGAGCAGTAGGTATCTTCGAGTATTCCCTTAAGGCAGACCAATACTCCTTCCTAGAGCTTATTGCAAGAATAAACAAGAATAACGGAACTCCCGATGAAATCATTAACGACTTCACTAAGGGCGACATGTCTAGTGGTAACATCGCTCTTGACCAATCCATTACTCACTCCGTATATCTTACCAAAGACGGCACCGTTAACAATGCTACCTTTAAAGCAACTGCAGAAATGCAACTGGGATACGAGGGCATAGGCGTAAGCAACGACGTTGTCGTGCTCAATTCCATTGACGGCATCACCATTAACGCTAACGGCGCATACGTATTAAGCCCCGAAGTCGTTCACAATATTGCAAATCTTGCAAATATCGGTGCAAATCATAGCATAGTATTCTACGTTGACCAAGGTATCGACCTAGAAATCCAAGCAGGACAAACCGACGGCGTATACGATAACTACGACATCCTATTCTCCGTAATGTACGACGTTAACAATGCAGTTGACCAAGGTACCCTTTACTTTGGTAGTGGCATCAGATCGGAAAACGCTATGGGTGGATGTGCTGTTTACGTAGCAGATAATATCAAGGTACTAGACGGAGAGAGTAACTACGTTGATTACGATTTTGTAAGTGCTCTACCCATTACCTTCAAGATGGTTAAGAAGAACAGCACCAGTCCCCTTGAACCCAATACTTGGGCACAAGCATACAACGCATACGATAGTTTGATCTAATGAAAGTAAAATTAAACGCTAAAAACACAAGCCTTCGCAATCTTCTCGAAAGCGAAGGTTTTGTATTTCCCTGTGGGGGAAAAGGACTTTGTGGAAGGTGTAAGATAGTTGCACCTACCCTTCCTATTACCGAAAAGGACAGAACTTTTATACCTGAAGCCGACCTAGAAAGTGGCGTGCGCCTTGCTTGCGACAAAGTAGTAGACGGCGAACTCGAGCTGGATTGCTTGCTGGAAAGAAGTGAGAAGAAGAAAAAGAAGATCTCCGAAGCCGATGCCTACGTTATTTTTGAGGACGGCAGAACGGTTGTGGGACTATGTGATGGTGGAGAGATACTAGACGAAGTTATACTTCCTCCAACGCCCACTTCGTTTAGAGAACTTCGTAGTGTTGCGCAAAAGGAAACCGTGGAGTTGTATGAAGAGCACGGACTAGCGAAGGCAACCATAATTTTGCTTAGTGGCACGCCCCAAAAATTTAGCGAGGTAACGGGCATAATCGAGGAATACGATTATTGCACCACGGTGGAGGCAAAGCTCTTTGATATGACATCGGAAGAGGTACTAATGGTACCAAAGCCCACGGCACTCATCGGTGGAGATATACTCCTAGAAATGTTGGGAAGGTTGGAGGGCACCATGCTCGTAAAAGACGGATACATTGCCTACCTGGAGGAAAACCACCTCTTTATCGCGCGCGTGATACCTAATATTAACGCCCCTGCAACCTACGTTACGGCAATAGCATACTTTATTAAAAGGTTCGCGCCAAAAGCCAAGTACGTAGTAGGGGACAACCCCTTGGCAAAGGCTTGTGGTCTAGTACCCGTACAAAGTAAAGTTAGTGAAAACTCTGCAAGCCTGCTTGCTTCCAATCGTCCCAAAGCCAAGCTGGAAAGACTAACCAAAAAGGTCGTTGAACTTTCCCTTGCCGACGACGACCTCTTCCAAGAACTACTTACCGAGATAGCAAATAAGGCTTAAAGCCCTGTTTTCATACTCCAGTATTTTATTGATTTTGGGGTGATCCAGTTGGTCAAGAAGGGTAAAGAGTTCAATTTGAAGAGCAAGAATTTTTGATGTTTCCCCCTCTCTTGGTAAATGCCGAGGAGAGGGGTTTTTGTTTTCCGTAAGCATACCTTTTACGCACTCTTTTAGGGATATTACGTATCCCACCACTTTGCGCGCGTGTGAAAGCCTAGAAAGAAGATATATTTGCTCGTTTAATATATCTATTATTTGTGTTACCAAAGGATGCTCCGAGCCGTTTAATTTAAGGTTGTACGCCCGCGCAAGGTTTTCCATGTAATCGTCTTTCATAGCACTAATGTATGCAATAAAAAGGGAATATGGTGAAAGAAATCGCAGGAAAGGTTGGGGTAAAATTAAGGGCACCTTTGGAGGGTGCCCTTTTTAATGAGATAACGTGCTGAAAATTCGGTTTATTTGTTATGCTTCTCTTTGAAGAAGAGAAGTAGGCTTGCCGACAAGCATACGTATACGCTACTTGCGTTGTGGACAAGCGCGCCACTTACTGCGTTAAGTAGCCCAAGGGCGGAGAGCACGACCGAGGTTAAGCTAATGCAAAGCGAGAGTATTATGTTTACGGTTACCAGCCTGAAGGTTACGCGGGAAAGCTTGATGAGGAAGGGGACCTTTCTAAGGTCGTTAGCAAGGAGGGATACGTCTGCCGTTTCTATTGCCACGCTGTTGCCCATTGCGCCCATTGCTAGGGAAGTATCGCTTGCACTCATTGCGGGAGCATCGTTTACGCCGTCGCCCACCATAAGTACTTTGCCTTCCTTTTTGTACTCTTCTATGCACTCAACCTTGTTTTCGGGAAGAAGCCCTGCCTTGACTTCTTCTATGCCAACCTTGGAGGCAATAAGAGATGCTGAAGCGTGATTGTCACCCGTTAGCATTACTGGTTTTACGCCAAGGGCTTTTAGTTCGTTTATGGCACTTTGGGAGCCTTTACGCAAGGTATCGGTTATTAAAATTGCACCTTTATATTCTCCATCTATCATTACGGCAACGGTGGTGGAGGAGGATAAAAGGAGTTTGCCCTTTTCGCTTTCGGGTAGGTCTTGTAGTACTTCGGAGAGCTTTAAGATTTCTATTTTTTTGTTTTCAACTACGGCTTTAATACCTACGCCCACCTTGCTTTCCGTGCTACTGGGCTCGCTAATTTCGCCATCGTATGCGTTAACTATGGCTTTACCGATGAGGTGTTCGGACTTGCTTTCAGCAGAGGCGGAAAGACGTAGCAATTCTTCCCTTTCTATGCCGTAGGGGACGACCTCTTGCACTATGGGTTTGCCCTCGGTTAGAGTGCCCGTTTTATCAAGGCAAACCACCTTGATTTTGGAAAGGGCTTCAAATGCAACGCCACTCTTTACAAGTATACCTTTCTTACTTGCGTTACCAATTCCCGCGGCAACGCCAATGGGCACTGCGAGAGTCATTGCGCAAGGACATACCACTATGAGAATGGTTATTGCTCTTTGTATGGCATCGAGAGCGCTGACTTTAAGACCGAATAGGGCAACGAAGAAAACTATAACTGCAAGGGTACAAGTGGTAGGTACGAAATAACTGGCCCATTTGTCGGCAAGACGAACGAAGGGTGCCTTTTTCTTTTCTGCCTCTTTTACGTAGGCTATCAGTTTGGAGAGAGAGGTTTCCGTGCTGACGCTGGTTGCCTTAATTTCTATTGCGCTGTCCAAATTTTTGGTTCCGGCATATACCTTGTCGCCGGGGGAAACGTCAAGAGGTGCGTATTCTCCCGTAATAGAAGAGGTGTCAACGGAGCCTTGTCCCGATACTACTATGCCGTCAAGGGCAATGACTTCGTGGGGGCGAGTTAGAAGAACGTCGCCAACGTTTATGGTATTTACGTTGACGTCAACGTAACCCTCGCCGGTTTTTAACGTTGCGAGTACGGGGGTCATATCAATAAGGTCCTTGACTGCGCTACGTGACTTTCTACTGGTCACACCCTCAATTTGTTGACCGAGTGTCATTAGGAAGGCGATTTCGCCGGCAGCAAAAATATAACTACCATGGCCGTGTCCTTCGCCTACGCCAAACGCCATAAGTATACCCATTACGATACTTGCCGTCATAGCAATGCTAATGAGGAGTGCTGCGGTAATCTTTTTGCGCTTCAAGTTCTTTATTGCGCCACGATATATGGGCGTGCCACAAAGCACGATAACCACCCAAGCGGGGTCGAATACTGCAGTAAAGGGGTAGGGGTGATATACGTCAAAGTGTGAAAGCAGATAGCTTGCAATAAGTATGGGGAGGGATACTATTAGGAATATCCAATACTTGCCGAGTCTACCTTTTTTTGGTGTTTGGGAAAGGTCTACGCCACAGCAAGAGGCATGCTCGGGTTCCTCTAAATCTATGCCACAGCAAGAGCAACCTACGGTGCCTTCCTCTTCTTCGGAATGTTGCTCTCTAAGAGAATGTTCTTCGTGAGAGGGGTTCGCAAGGGAACAATTTTCGCCCTCGTGAGTGTGGTGGTGTTTTCCGCAACCACAACTGCAGTTATGCTCGTTTTGGCAACCCAATTCTTCGTTTTGGGGCATTAAATCTCTATTTTCCATATTTCAACTACATAAATTTTTCTATAATCTTAGTGAATGCTTGCATTACGTCGTCTTCACCTCTGGCAACCGACTCTTTAACGCAAGTGTTAAGGTGGTTTTTAAGAATAATGTTGGAAGTTTTCTTTAGTGCACAAGTGCAAGCGTGTAGCTGTACGAGTACCTTTTCACATTCTTCACCGTTTTCTATCATTTTAACGATACCTTTAATTTGACCGTCAATGCGATTAAGTCTTGTGATGCATTCTTTACCATATTCTTTCATATTTGCTCCTTAATATACCCCCGTGGGGTATCTGTTTATAGTACTAATATATACCCCCTAGGGGTATTTGTCAACCCTTTTTTACAAATTTTTTGGGGAAAAATTAAAAAAATAGTGGTAAAAGTTTGAAAATTTGCTTTACAAGTTAGTTTATTATATATATAATATTAAAGCATTTGTAGGCAACTATAAATCCTTGTTCTACCCTAGGGTAGAGCCATAAGTCCAAAAGGAGGTAAAATAATATGAACAAATACCAAGTTTTATTCATCATCGAAAATGGTATTGAAGACGAAGCGAAAGAAGCAGTTATCACTAAATATACTGACCTTATCGAAAGTCTTGGCGGTTCTGTAAGTATGGTTGATAAGTGGGGTACCCGCAAGTATGCATATCCTATCAACTACAAAACCGAAGGCTACTACGTTCTTGTTCAATTCGAAGCTGCTCCCACAGTTCCTGAAGAACTCGACAGACAAATGAGAATTAACGAAAACATAGTTCGTCAAATGATCACCAGACAATTCTAATAGGAGGAGTGTTATGAACAAAGTTATTCTTATTGGTAACCTTACCAAAGATCCCGAACAAACCTACACCCCTTCAAACATTTGCGTTTGCCGTTTCACTGTAGCCGTTAACCGCTCCTATTCCAGCCAAAATGGTGACAAGCAAACCGACTTCTTGCCCGTAGTTTGCTGGCGTAACCAAGCCGAAAACTGCGCAAAGCACCTCAAGAAAGGTTCTAAAGTTGGCGTAAGCGGATCTATCCAAACCCGCACCTATGATGACGCTAACGGCGTAAGAAGATACGTTACCGAAATCGTTGCAGACGAAGTACAATTCCTCTCCACCCGTAATGACGGTTCCGACGACCTTCCCGAAATCCCCGAAGCTCGCGAAACCAGGAGAGCACCCAGAGTGGAAGATGCACGTCCCATCGCAAGTGAAGACGACCTTCCCTTCTAATTTTAGAGTATAAGGAGTATAAATATGGAAAATAAGACTGCTAAACCCGCAAGACCTGCTGGAAAGCGTGCACCTAAAAAGAAAGTTTGCCCCTTTTGCGTAAACAAGGTTGATGAAATCGATTACATCGCTCTTGCAAAAGAAATCGAAAAGTCCTCCGAACGTAGCTATAAAGACGGCGAAAAGCGTCCTCGCTATATCGCTGAAAAAGGCAAGATTCTTCCCCGCCGTATGTCCGGTGTTTGCGTAAAACATCAACGCGCACTTGCAACTGCAATTAAACGCGCACGTATAATGGCTCTTCTTCCTTTCAAAGGCGAATAAAAACCATTATTTTGGCACTAGCCATAGGAAAAACAAGTCCCACTCGGTCGTTTACGAAAAGTAAAGTCCCGTCGTGGGACTTTTATTTTTTCCGTCGGTTAGTATCCAAACTAATGGTTTTTATTTACATACTATAAGTTAGCAGAGTCCCGTCAGGTGGCTTTTTTGTTTTGCTCGTTTTTCATCTTAACTAGCGTGTTTTAAGAGGATTAATAAAGATAGAAGCCATGAAGAAAGTCCTAATTTTGAGGAATTGACAGTCAAAAGAAAAGATGATATTATTAAAATATAAACAAAAGTAGGAGGACAAAAAAGTGATTGACTTTAACAAAAGTGGATTTTTTGCAAGATTAAAGAAAGTAGATAATGGAGAATTTAGCGCTATCATTAATGATTTTTTGATTAGTGGCGAAAGCATAGTTGGCTCTTATCAAAGCGTAAGAGATGGTATTGTTTTTACAAACAAGAGAATCATTACGATAAATGTTCAAGGTATAACTGGAAAGAAAAAAGATTTTACGTCTATTCCATATAGCAAGATTGCAACCTTCTCTTTAGAGACGGCTGGGGTGTTTGATATGGATGCAGAACTTGAAATATACTTACCATCAATAGGTAAAGTTCATTTTGAATTTACTGGAAGAACAGATGTTAAAGAGATTTGTAAAATGATATCCACATATGCGTTAGCATAATATAGGCTATATTAAAAGTAAAAGACCGTTACTCAGTAATAACGGTCTTTTTTTCTTTGGTTTTTGAGTTTTTAATATTTACTTATATATCTTATACAGTCGAGTTTTTTCTTTTCTTGGGGACAGCTTAGTCAGAGTCTTAAAATGGCATAAAGAAGCTGGTAAACCCTTTGTTACCGACCTTATTGGGCAACTTGGTACGCTACTTACCTTTGGAAGTATTGCAAGTTTCCTTGTTGGCGCCGTAGTGTTTAAAAAGGATGAAAAAAATAGCTATTAAATAAAAGGCTCACGGAAACGTGTGCTTTTTTGTGGTTAAATGTTTGAGCGTGCGCCTAAAATTCCATTTTAGATATTGATTATTATAAAATAAAGAATTATAATAAATCTAGCGTGCGCGCAAGACATAATTTAATTATATATGAGGTAGATATGGATTATTCTAAATGTTATTACAAAGGTCGTTACGTTTATAGCGCAAGGGAATATTTGGATGCTATGAAAGCAAATTACTTTAACCTTGCATACGATCCTAAAAACAGGGAAAAGATGCTCGAAGAAATAGAAAGAATTATGAACTATAATTCCAGCAAAGATATATTTGCCCTTGCATATCTTTTGTTTGATGCGGGAACGGAGTCAAGCTATGACAGAGCCTATAACTGTTTGGATATAATCGTTAGTTGGGACTATGCTCCTGCTAAATATCTATTAGGACAAATGTACTTTTTGGGCGCAAGAGTAGACAAGGACGTAGACAGATTTTTCGAGCTAACCCAAGAGGCGGCAAAAGACAATTTTATACCCGCTAAAAATGCTTTGGCATATGCCTATTTTAACGGATATGGCTGTAAAACCGACCACGCAAAAGGTCGCAAGTTGCTCCAAGAATGTATCGATACCGCTAATTACGGCGTAGCATATTACAACGCCGGCGTAGGCTATATGCAAGGCTCTTTTGGCTATCCTAAGGATGAGAGAAAGGCACTTTCTTATTTCCAAGAAGCATCCTACCAATATTACAAATCAGCATCCTACAATTTGGGAATAATGTATCTTGAAGGTAAGGGATGCACTAAAAACATCCAAAAGGGACTCCAAGAATTGTCGGCAGCCGCAAGTCTTGGACATTTGAAATCCCAAAAGAAACTGGGTGACGCCTATTATTTTGGCAAGATAACCACCAAAAACCTTGAAAGAGCCTATACCTATTACCTCATGGCGGCGGAAAACGGCGATCCCTACTCCATGTATAGCGTCGGCTACATGATCGTCAAAAAGGAATATATGTGGGTTGACCGATTCGAGGGTATCAAGTGGCTACAAAAGGCGTCGTATAAAGGGTATGAGGCGGCAACCAAACTACTCAATAACTTGTAGACTTTGTTTTTTGGCGAATTAGTTAGAAAAATGGGAAAATTTACTTAGTCATTTACGCTTAGTAAACTCCTTGCGTAAATTTTCCCTTTTCCGTCCTACTTCATCCAAAAACCAAAGTCTACCGAGGTCTAGGAAAAGTAAGAGGGTACTCAAACTGAATAACAAGGTTTTTTGGCGAATTACTTTGTCAAAGGCAAATTTTCTCAAGGCGCAGTAGGTCAACTACAGCAACCTTTCTAAAATTTGCCTTTTCCTCGTACTTCATCCAAAAACCAAAGTCTATCGTGGTCTAACACTAGTAAAAACGCGTTATTTTAGCGAACAACTTCACAAAACTAAAAATCTCCCTACGGGTCATGTACGCCTAGTACACTCCCCTTGGGAGATTTTCTTTTTGTTCGTATCTCATCCAAAAAACAAAGTCTATCAGAGACTTAACACAGACAAAAATAAGAAAAAAACTAAAATTTTTCCTTGTGAACGTAGCAACGCGTAGTGAAGCCGTTCCGCGTTCCGCGCTCCGCACTCCGCACTTTCCAAGTCCAAACTAACACGTTTTTAAGAGGCTAGTCAATGGTGAGAACATATTAAACCTTTTCCTTGTGAGTGAAGCGTAAGCGTAACGAAGCCGTTCCTCACTCCGCGCTCCGCACTCCGCACTTAACAACATCCAAAAACCAAAGCCTACCGTGGTCTAACAAAAGAAAGAGAGAAAAAATCAAACAACACGGTTTTTTTGGGGAATGGTTAGAAAAATACAACGTAAATACTAGTAAGAGATTTATGAAAGCCTTGTTATATGTTTAACAAGGCTTTTTTAATAGTTTAACGCATCACCCTCCTTAATGGGCAAAGGGAGTAATAAAGAGGGAGCATTTTCACGCTAAAAACCTAAAAAAGAGTGAATAAAATTTAAAATATTGACATATATAAAATTCTATACTATAATTAATTTGTATTTGCGGGCATAGAAAATGCTTAAAATATTTTGTTAAAGTTGTAAACGGAGGAGGAAATTATGTTTTACGTACAAATGTGTTCATCGATTGCATATTTTCAAGTGCGTCAAAAAGAAGGGTATAGAAAATACTTGAAAATTATTGATATTATTTGGAATATCAGTTTTATTTTTTGCTTGTTTTTCTATTTCAATAAAGCCTTTGGCTGGAACATTCTAAACGTTAGTGACAATATTTATGACATTATCTTAATAGGCATTACCGCTTTTACCTCACTGTTCTTTATATTAAGAAGCATAGATAATCTTAATAAAGATTTGAGAGGATTGAGAAAAACGAGAGATCACAAAAAACTCTTCACTTGGAGCATAGTGTCTTTGCCCATTGCTTACGTGGTTACTTTATTGTTTGGTCTTACCTTATCTATTGTCGCCGGCTTTAATACAGCTTTAACTGTTGCCACAATGGCTGTTTCATTACAAATGCCATTGGTAATAGTAGAATTATTTTTCTACAACTCTTTTAGAAAAAGACAAAAAGAGTTCGTAGAGTATCATGGGGGTCCCTTAAGTAGGACTAAGTATGATGAATATTATGTGAAAGTGGCAGAACAAAACAAGTTTAAGAGTTGCGCCAGCATTTTGCCCATAATAATCGAAGTTGCGATGGCTATATTTGTTATAGTGTTCCTAGTTATGCCCCTTGTTCAGAATGTGGATATAAGCGCAATAAAGGGTTCGTTGCCCAAAAATTTGCTAAAAGAAGGAAGCTTAATTGGACAGGCTACGGAGTTGTTGCTCTTTGCTACAACGATTATAGATTTTTTCAAAAAGAATTTGCCTAGAAAGAAAAAAGAGAAGAAAAACGATTAAATCAAAACAACTTAAACGGGCTCCGAGGGGGCCCTTTTTGTTGGGGAGATAAATGTTGCAAGTGCGCGCGCGTTGTGATAAAATAGGGGTGAGTTAGTATCATTTGGAGGGTTATATGCGCTTTTTAGCAAATATCGTTTCCTATATCTATATAGCAATAGCCTTTCTTACTTCGCTGTTCTCTTGGGGGGAGGGTGAAATGATGCCTTTTAGAAATATTTATGACCTGTCGAGTGCGCTCCCTGAGTATCAAACGCTGAGCTGTGACGAGAAATCCGATTGGCAAGCAAAATGGATTTGGAATAAGGATGACCTTGAAGAAAAGAATACGTGGACGTGCTTTGTAAAGAGGGTGAATGTTGAGAGCGTGCCTCAAAATCTTGTTGCACACATCTCTGCCGACTCCAAATATTGGCTTTATATCAACGGACAAAACGTTGTCTTTGAGGGTAGCGTTAAGAGGGGCGAGGGCTTTGGATATTATGATAGCATAAATATTGCTCCTTACCTAAAAGAGGGGGAGAACGCTATTTGTGCCCTCGTGTGGTTCTGGGGAAGCGAAAAGAACTACTCCTATTCTTCCAGTGGTCAAGGGGGCTTTATCTTTGAAGCTATTGGGGAAACCAGCATACTTTCCGATAATAGTTGGAAGGTGAAAAAGAACGGCGCATATCTTGATAGTGCCTTTAATCAGCCCAATTATAGGCTTCCCGAGTACAGTATACGTTACGATGCAAGGGAGGAAATAGGGGACTGGACAAGCGAGTCTTTCGACTCTTCCTCTTGGGAGAGTGCAACCGAGTACGCTAAGGGTGGCGAAGGGGTATACGGAAAGTTATATGCTAGAGGTATACCTATGCTCAAGGACTTTGGGCTTAAAGATTACGAAAATGGCAAAGAATACGAAAACCACACCGTAAAGAAGGTGGGTGGGGAGAAAATAACCCTTGATATCCCCTATAACGCACAGTTTACGCCTTACTTGAAGATAATTGCACCCAAGGGTAAAAAGATAACCATCACCACGGAAAACACCTTTATAACGGGTGCCGTATCTACTACGTACGTTACGAAAGAGGGCGAACAAGAGTTCGAAGCCCTAGGCTGGATGAACGGCGAGCACGTTACCTACAAGATACCCAAGGGTGTTACGATAATAGCGCTAAAATATCGCGAAACGGGGTATAATAGCGAGTTTTCGGGTGATTTTAGGTGTGACGATGAGTTTATGAACACCTTGTGGCAAAAGTCACTCCGTACACTTTACGTCACGATGCGTGACAATTTTATGGACTGTCCCGACAGAGAAAGGGCACAGTGGTGGGGCGATGCCACAAGCGAAATGATAATGACCATGTACTCTATGGACACTAATTCCTACCTACTCTACCAAAAAGGTGTCGATGCAATGTTAAAGCACGTCGGCGATGACAACGTGCTCCAAACCGTCGTGCCCATTAGTGGGGATTACTTTGAACTTCCCGTTCAGCAACTTGGTGGTATAGTTGGCTTCTTGACTTATTACGAATACACCGGCGACAAAGCCTTTCTTGAAAGGGTATATCCCTACGCACTAAACTACTTGAAACTTTGGGAAATGGGTGAAAATAACCTTGTTAAGCATCGTGAAGGCTCTTGGGACTGGCCGGACTGGGGCAAAAAAGCCGATATGACGGCAATAGAAAACGCTTGGGTATACTATGCTCTTTCTAGCGTTGAGGAAATGGCAAATGTACTTAAAAAGGGAGAAGACCTACCCTTTATTACCTCAAGAAAGAGCGCGATATACGAAGGATACAAGGCGCTTTGGACAGAAAGTGGATACAAGAGCAAGGACGTAAAGAAACCCGATGACAGAGCAAACGCCCTTGCCGTTCTATCAGGACTTGCCAACGAAAAGCAGTATGATACCATTCTAAACGTGCTGACAACCACAAAAAACGCTAGCCCCTATATGGAATATTACGTCTTGGAAGCACTCTGTAAAATGGGCAAATACCAAGAAGCAACCGCTAGAATTAAAGAGCGTTACGAGGATATGGTAGAGGAAGATTACTCCACGCTTTGGGAGTTTTGGAACTCTTGGCAAGGCACGATGAACCACGCTTGGAGTGGTGGCCCACTAGTTATAATGAGCAAGCATCTCGCCGGTATTACTCCACTAGAGGCTGGCTACGAACTTGTTGAAATAAA
Source organism: Candidatus Stercoripulliclostridium sp. (assembly GCA_045577735.1). Classification (GTDB taxonomy): domain Bacteria; phylum Bacillota; class Clostridia; order Christensenellales; family DTU072; genus Stercoripulliclostridium_A. The sequence continues at coordinate 258,825 of JAZNIY010000008.1, forward strand.
ACCCCAGTACGACCTCTTTGGGACTCTAAACTGCACCGTTCCCAGTGTTAAGGGGTTAATCACTTTGAAGTACGAAAATCAGTACGGCAACCAAATGATAGACCTCACTTTGCCTAGTGGCACAACGGCAGTTTTGTACGCGCCCACAAGTGGCATCGTTACGGTAAACGGAGAGTTATACTATCGCAACGGAGAGTATATAAACGGCGCAACCAACGTTGAGGTCGTTCAACAATAAGGTAGGAGAGAAATGAAAGTTAATATTTTCCCACTAGTATCTAGTTTGCATAACGAAAGCAAGATAAACGAAAACACCGCAAGACTACTAAGTGAACTTATGAGCACGGGCGAGTTGGAGTTTAGGATTACGCCTATCGAAGAATTGTACGATGGCGACCTTGCTCTCATTCTCGTTCAGAGTGGAGGTAGCGAGGGCTTGTTTTTGGAGCGATTTAATAGCTTGAAAGCACCATTCTATTTGCTCACTTATGGCAATAATAACTCCCTTCCCGCTTCCCTAGAAATACTTTCATACCTTAAGGACAACAACCTTGAGGGAGAGGTGTTGCACGGCTCTAACGCTTATATCGTAGGGCGCATTAAGGAGCTAACAAAATGCGAGGCAACTAGTAGACTGGGTGTTGTGGGTAAGCCCAGTGATTGGCTTATTGCCAGCAACGTTAACTATGCAACTGCAAAAAGATTGCACGGCGTGGAACTTGTAGATATCCCAATTGAAAGGGTGATTGGCGACTACCATTACCAAGAGAGCGTCAACGATGGGGGATTGAGCTTTAACTACGACAAGGCAGAACTTGACAAGGCGTTAAGGCTACACAAGGTGCTGGAATCCTTAAAAGAGGAATACAACCTTTCGGGCTTGACGATAAGGTGCTTTGACCTTCTTGGTACCATTGGCACTACGGCTTGCCTTTCCCTAGCCCTCCTAAATCAAGAGGGCACGGTTGCCACTTGCGAGGGCGACGTTCCCACGATGATAAGCATGGAGATACTTTCCAAAATTTTAGGAAAACCCAGCTTCCAAGCAAACCCAAGTAGAATAGACGTAAAGGGCAATAAAATAGTTTTTGCTCACTGCACTCTTCCCCTAAATATGGTTAAAGATTACTACCTTGACACCCACTTCGAGTCGGGAATAGGGGTAGCAATAAAAGGATACTTGAATGAGGAAAGGGTAACCATATTTAAGCTTAGCAGAAACCTAAAAGACTACTTTGTGACAACCGGAACTATTGTTAGAAACCTTGAAGAAGACAACCTTTGTCGCACCCAAATAGAGGTAATGTTGGACGAAGGAACGGAGTATTTTCTAACAAGGCCCTACGGCAATCACCACGTTATTCTTTACGGCGACCACAAAAAGGAAATTGTGGAATATATGCAAGGAATAAAATAGCAAACCTTAAGCACGACGTGATATACAACAAAAGCACCTAACAGGGTGCTTTTTAATCTTCCAATTCTAAAATATAATCCGTTGTAACCTTATAGAATTTTGCAAGCTTTATAAGGACGTCAATGGACAACTGCCTTTTCTCATTTTCATACTGAGAATAGGTGTTTTGTTTTACGTTCAAATATTTTGCAACGGCTTGTTGAGTGAAGCCATTTTCTTCTCTTAATTCCTTTAGCCTCATATTTTTAGTATATTATATCTCATAAAGAGATATTGACATATATCTCAAAATGTGATATTATTTATATATAAAGCACAAGGAGAAAGAAAATTTCATGGCAAAAAAAGGATTAAGTGAACAATACAAACATAAGCAGTCAAAGCTATTACAACAAAAAATAGAGAAAGAAGAACGAGAAAGTCATTATGACTTTTGGATAGTAAATAAATATATTTCAAGTGGAGAATTGAAGTGGGTTAAAGACAAAGATTTCCATAATGCATTGTTAGAGAGGGAAAAGACGGGCGCTTCCTTGAGCGATAAGTGTATCCTTCAGATGTATTTAAAATTGAGAAAATCATTTGGTTGGAAATATTTAAGAACGGAAGAAGAGAAAGAATATATCACACAAACTTATAGTACACCCACGATGATTCATGAGAATATATTTGGAGATTATGAAGTGATGGGTGGCGAACGAGAGAGCACTATACCATACTGGCATACGTGGGATGTTTACTATAGGGACCCTAGAGAATATGGTAATTATGAAAGATTGGTGGAATTAGAAAATGCTGCATTGGATGAGTTTTTTGCCTTTGTGTCATTAGGGTATGTTAAATATCCAATTTCTGCTTTTTTTCTGTATGGTAATGGTTTTGATATACTATACGATAGTTTTTTATATTTCTTGTTGGGAATAGGAATGCTATTAACCATGCCTATTAGTATAATAATATATAGTGTTAAAAATAGGTTTTATAGACAATATAGAAGAGCGGTCAAACAAATAAGAAAACAAGTAAAGGAAGAGGGATTGTTAAATAAAACAATAGACAGCAAATAATTAAAAAGAGCAATTCAATTGCTCTTTTTTTTAACTCTATCTTGCACGCGCGTGTATTATGTGATAAAATACTAGTATGAGTTTACGCGATCTATTGATGCGTGCCTACGTAAGCCGTAGGGAAAAATATGCCAACTCCGACGTTAAGTATGCGGGCGTGACGGTGGAAAGAAATATTAGGTATGGCGAAAGAAAAAGTCAGACCTTTTCGCTGTACAGAAGTTCCGAAAAACGCGCACCAACTTTTATATATTTTCACGGTGGAGCACTCGTTGGTAGAACGAAAAAGTGGCGTAAGGGCTTTTGTGTCGACGTCGCTAAACTTGGATTTGCCGTTCTTAACGTAGAGTACAAAGGCGAAGTAACGCTAGGTGCAAAAGAGTGCTTGGAAGAGGTGGAAAAATTGCTTCCATTCCTAGTGGAGCAGGGCAGTAGTCTTGCGCTTGACTTGGACAAACTCTTCATTGGCGGTGACGAGATTGGAGCATATATTGCTTCATACCTTGCCATTAAGGCAGAAAAGTACGGTCTTAGGCCCTATGGTGTCACCCTCTTTTCCGGCTTTTATGATGCAGTATCCCACGCAAAGTCCAACTCCTACTATTCCACACAATACCACTTTATTAAAAAGTTCTTTAAGGTAGACCTCAAACTTGCCCAAGGCAATCGCGCCATTTCCGACCAACTAAACGAACTTAGCGTATCAAGAATGGTGGAAAGCGATTTTCCGCCCGTCTTTATTTGCCACTCGGTAAACGATGAATTTTTACCGGAGCAAGGGGAAATAATGGTAAAGGCACTAAAGCAAAAGGGTGTGTCGGTTTGGGAGTTTAGGGCCATTTCCGAAACACGATACCACAACTTCCATTTGAACCGTCGTTCCAAAGAGAACCAGTCGGTTATGGAATATCTTTCCACCTTCCTAGCAGAAGCTCTTGGTGGTGGCATATACAGAAACGAACATAGGGAGATTTAACATGGAGACAAGATTAGATGCACATTTGGTTGCTAAAACCAACGGAAAAGGTAACCCAAAACAAGAATATATATCCAATAAGATTCGTGTTACCGTTATCGCACCCGAACTTATAAGAGTGGAGTTTGACGACAGGAGCACTTTCCTTGATAGTGCTACGCAATCGGTGTGGTTCCGTGACCTTGGCGAATGTGAGTTTTCGCTAAGGTTCCTAGACAAGCACATTGCCGTTAAGACCACTAAAGCCGAGTATTTCATTAATCGCAAGAAGAAGAGAATAGATTACGTTATTATTGACGGCAAGAACGTAAAAGCAAACAACAAGGACAACTTGAAGGGCACCTATCGCACCTTGGATATGACTCGTGGATACGCTCCCTTGGGGCTTGGCATAATCGGTAGAAACGGCGTTGCAGTAATAGAGGACAACTCCCTAATTCTTGCCGAGGACGGCGAATGTAAGGCTCGTCCCGAGGAAAAGGACCTCTACTGCTTTGCGACAAAGGAGCCACAAAGGGCACTCGACCTATTCTACAAAATCACGGGTGCACCTCCCATGGTACCAAGATACGCGCTAGGTAACTGGTGGTCCCGTTATCGTGCCTATACTCAACAAGAATATCTTGACCTTATGAATAAATTCATAGCGCGCGAAATACCCTTTACCGTTGCTACCATAGACATGGACTGGCACTGGGTTGACGTTGCAAAGCGTTTTGGATATACAACTTTCAAGGACAGTTACGTATGTCAACGCGGTTGGACGGGATACAGCTGGAATACCGAGCTCTTCCCCGACTACAAAGCCTTCCTCAAGGAGCTGAAGGACAAGAACTTGCACGTGACCGTAAACCTTCACCCTGCAAGTGGTGTTAGAAGTTTTGAAAACCAATACGAAGAGATGTGCAAGGAAATGGGCGTGGAGCCTAACGGCGAGCCGGTAAGATTCGACTGCACCGATCCCAAGTTCTTAAACGCATACTTCAAAGTTTTGCACAAGCCCTATGAAAGGGATGGCGTGGACTTTTGGTGGATAGACTGGCAACAAGGCAAGTGGAGTAAGCTCCCGGGACTAGATCCCCTTTGGGCATGTAACCACTACCACACCTTGGACAACGCCAAAAACGGCAAGCGCCCCTTGATACTTTCGAGATACGCAGGCATTGGCTCGCACCGTTACCCCTTGGGCTTTAGCGGTGACGCTTGCATAGTTTGGAAGTCCCTCGATTTCCAACCCTACTTTACCTATAACGCATCTAACGTGGGCTATACCCATTGGTCGCACGATATAGGTGGTCACCATATGGGCAATGCCGAGAACGACGAGCTATATCTTCGCTGGGTACAATTTGGCGTATTCACTCCCATAATGAGATTGCACAGTAACAATATGGTAATGAGCAAGGAGCCTTGGAACCATAAGACGGTAGAGGAAGAGGCAGTACAAGCCTTGCGCTTCCGTCACTCCTTTATACCTTACGTTTACACGGCGTACTACCAAAACTACAAGCACTCCGTGCCCATTTGTAAGCCTTTGTATTACGACTATCCCGACCTTGACGAGGCGTACAAGGTCAAGAACCAATATATGTTTGGCGAGGGCTTGATGGTGTGCCCCATAACCAGCAAGTGGGACAAGAATGGTATCAGTAAACGCGACATTTGGCTACCCGAAGGCGTTTGGACGGATATCTTTACCGGCGAAGTATTGGGTGGAGGACACCACACTATCACTAGGGACAAGAAGTCCATTCCCGTTTACGCAAAAGAGGGCGCGATCATACCATTCCAAGACGTAGAAGGCAACTTTAGCGGTAACCCCAAGAACTTGGTTTTGAACGTATACAACTCCGGTGATGGCTCCTATGCCTTGTACGAGGACGATGGCGAGAGCACTTCCTACCAAGAGGACAAGGGCGCGTTCACCAAGTTTGAATTAAAGGACAATACTTTTACTATAAATCCCGTTGAGGGCGATATATCTTTAGTGCCCGAAACACGCACCTATACAGTCTGCTTCGAGTTCGATATTGACGAGAGCGAAGTGCTGATTAATGGTGAAAAGGTAGAGGCTCAAAAGGCGGAAAACACCCTAATCATAGAAGGAGTTAAGGCAACCGACAAGGTAGAAATAAGGATAAACCTATAATGTTACCATCCCGCTTTTTCCCGGAGCGACTGGGGAAAGTCTACCAAAATTTAAAGAGCGCGCTGGATAACGGTCAACAAACGGCCGTTTTCTACACGGCGCAAAACGCAAGGTACCATCTCGCTAGCACAGCGGGACACTTCTTCGTGTACGTTACGCCCGATAGGTTGTCTGCAAGGCAGGCTGTAAGCATACTTAACGAGTACGCAGAAGGCAAGGTCGTACTCATTCCAGAGCGTGACGATTTGCTCATTAACACCACCGTAAATATTTCTCCCTCCATAGCTGACAGAACGCTCGCGCTTTCCGAAATTCTTTGTGGCGAAGCCGTTGGCGCGGTAATTTCTATAGATGGACTAATGCAATATTTTCCTGCACCCTCCCTTTTTGAAAAGAGCATAACCTACCTCGAAAGGGGTATGGAAATAGATATTGACCTTCTTGCTGAGCGGTTAATTCAAGGGGGCTACACCTATGCCGAGCAAGTGCTTTCTCCCGGCGAGTTTGGCCGTAGGGGTGACGTGTTTGACGTTTGGAGCACGGGGGCAGAGCTTCCAACCAGAGTGGAGTTCTTTGGTGATGAAATAGAGTCGCTTCGCACCTTTGCGCCCGAAACGATGCTTTCCGTTAGAGAATTGGAAAGTATAATTATATCTCCAAAAAGTGATATTTTAGTATCCCAAACTCTTGCAAAAGATGTTATTGCAAAGCTTGGTTCAATTAGGAAGAAGGGTGGCAAAAGGCTTAGTGAAATAATAGATTCCGTGTGTGCCCGCTTGGAACTAAACCCCTCCGACGCCTCTTTAATTTGGGCGCTTCCATTTGTAAAGAGGGAGTGCGCTACGCTAATAGATTACCTACCAAAGGACGCCGTAATCGTACTTGACGAGCCCAAGGCTATTGACGACAAAGCGAAGCTTGGGCGCAACGCTCACGTTACCCGTGTTAAGTCCTTTATGGAAGCGGGCGAAGCTACCGAGTATCACAAGGATTCCCTAATGACAAGGGAGGAGTTATACGCCCGTTTTGAGGGTAGAACTATTCTAGGTTTCCAACAAATTACGGCATCAAATCCCATTTTTGAGCCACAAGCAATTTTCAACGTCAAATCCTTGGCGCTCCCCAAGTATTCTTCCAACTATCCTGCCCTTGCAAACGACGTACGCACGGCAACCATAAGTGGCACCCAAGTGCTTGTGTATTGTGGTAACGAGGGTGCTTGCAAATCGCTAAAAACCTTCTTCTACGAAAACGATATTGCGGTAAAGATTACTTCTGACCCAGAAGACAGTTATCCCGTGCTTTTAATACCCGAGAGGTTGTCCCGTGGCTTCAACTGTCCCAGTGCAAAGGTGATGTTGATTGGCACGGATGACGTAATTAAGAAAGCAGAAGTCAAAAAGAAGTCGAACGAGAGAAAGCGCCAAGTGTTCGTTATGCCGGAAAAGGGCGATTACGTTGTGCACGAAAAGTACGGCATAGGTCTTTCCGAGGGATTAATGACTCTCACCACATCTCTTGGTACGAGGGACTATTTCTGCATATTATATCGCGGTGGAGACAAATTTTATCTACCCGTTGACCGTATGGACGAGGTGGACAAGTATACCGGTGGTGGCACGCCCGTACTTCACAAGATTGGTGGCAAGGAGTTCGAAAGGGTTAAGCAGAGGGTTAAGACTTCCATTAGGGAAATGGCTCTCGACCTCGTTAGATTGTACGAGAAGCGTTTGCGCCAAAAGGGACATAAGTATGCCCCCGATACCCCTTGGCAACAAGAACTTGAGGACGCATTCCCCTTTGATGAAACCGACGATCAACTTATTGCGATAAGCGAAATTAAAGAGGATATGGAAAGGGGCAAAATTATGGACAGGCTACTTTGTGGTGACGTTGGTTTTGGTAAGACCGAGGTTGCCGTTAGAGCCATCTTCAAAACCATAATAGAGGGCAAGCAGGCAGTATTCCTTTCCCCCACTACAATACTTTGTCAACAGCACTATAACACTCTGCAAGAACGCTTCAAGCCCTTTGGCATAAAGATAGATATGCTGTCGCGTTTCGTGTCCCAAAGTGACATAAAGAGCGCACTAAAACGCATAGAAAAGGGCGAAACTAACGTTATTGTTGCAACGCACAGAATACTTGCGAAAGACGTTGTTTTCCACGACCTGGGACTGCTTGTTCTTGACGAGGAGCAACGCTTTGGCGTGGAGCACAAGGAAAAGATTAAGGTGCTAAAAAACGACGTTAACGTGCTCTCTCTTTCCGCTACTCCCATTCCACGCACCTTGCACATGGCAATGAGTGGAATAAGGGACATTTCTACCTTGGAAACCCCACCGAAAAATAGGATCCCCGTAGAAACCTACGTTGTGGAATGCACCGATGCTCTCATAAAAGATGCTTGCGAAAGGGAGGTCGCTAGGGGTGGACAGGTGTTCATTTTGTACAATCGCGTGCAGTCCATAGAGCGTTTCCACGCCGACGTTCAGGACCTTCTCGGCTCCTCCATAAGGGTGACTTACGCCCACGGACAAATGGAAGAGGGCGACCTTGCAAAGAGGCTAAAGGACTTTTACGACAAAGAGAGTGACGTTCTTATTGCGACTACAATTATTGAAAACGGCATAGATATCCCCGACGCTAACACCCTAATCGTCATAGATTCCGACAAGCTTGGACTTGCAGAATTGTATCAACTTCGCGGTAGGGTAGGGCGTTCCAATACGCTGGCATACGCTTATTTTACGGTAAGAGAGGGCAAGGTGTTGACCGAAAACGCCGAAAAGCGCCTTGATGCTCTTTTCCGTTACACCGAACTGGGCAGTGGCTTCAAAATTGCAATGCAGGACCTAGAAATTCGTGGTGCCGGCAACGTGCTTGGCAAGGAGCAACACGGCAATATGGAAAAGGTGGGTTACGATATGTATTGCAAGCTCCTAAAAGAGTGTGTTGACGAGGTGCAAGGCAAGGCTCCCGTGAAGGAAAAGGAGATAGAAGTAAACGTGTCGGGCGATATGACGTTGCCCAAAGATTACGTCAAGGAAAACAGTGCGAGAGTATCATTCTACAAGCGTTCGGCAACCATATCTTCCTACGAGGAATACGAGGCTTTCGCCAAGGAGATGAGGGATATTTACGGTGTTCTTCCGAGGAGTGTAGAAAACCTTATTAACGTAGGACTCATAAAGAATCTTGCAAGAAAGATAGGTGCCGTTAGGGTGGTCGCAACCGATGACGGAATGGGGCTTCACTTTGACGATACCTCGCTTTTTGGCAACGAAGGTATATTTAGGGCGCTCTCGGAATTCAGTAAGGAAAGCATACTTTCTCCCACCAATCCTCCCGTAATTATCTTTGATAATCGCAAAAAAACGGTGGAGAGCCGTATTGCCTTGCTACGCAATTTCCTCGTGACCGCTACATCTTGTGGTTAGTTTTCAGATTGCTTAAATTTTAGTTATATTTTCTTGTTTTTTATTTTTAGATATAGTATAATGCTAGTTGTATTTATAATTATAAAGAATTTAAGGAGTAAACCTTAATAATGAAGAAAAGAATTATTAGTATTTTTGCACTCGTTATCGTTGTAGCAATGGTTGCATCTCTTGCAGTCGGTTGTTCTTTCTTTAGAGAAAACGATTATCGTGTTGCTAACGAAACCTACGTAACCGTTAACCACAACGGCGTAACCCTTACCATTAGCTATAACGAGCTAATCGACTACTGCAACGGCAGTTCTCGTCTTTACAGCTACGTTAACTATTACGGCCTAAGCATAGGGGAAGCATTGGACCTCTGCCTACAAGGTAAAATCCAAGCTACCTATCTACTAGCCGAACAAATGGGATATCTAACCGATGTAAGCAAGACTTCCCAAGCCCGTGTTGACGTTCTTGTTGGAAAGGGCGCAAAGGTTAAGGCAGAAGACGTTCTCACCTATGCAGAAAGATATCTTGCTAACTTTATGGTAAACGATTCTATCAACACCTCTCTTGAAACCTTCATAGAAGAAGCAAAGGCTGACGAATGGACGAGAGAATACAAGAATATCGCTAGCGAAAACGTAAAAGAAATCGTTCTTACCGAAGCAACCAAGGAATATCTAAACAAGTTCTTTGACGAAGGCAAAGGTTGCGTTATTGGTGCCGATCTTGATGAAAGCAAAGTAAAGGCACAAGTAGTATACGACGACGACACCAAGTCCAAAGAATTCGTAGTTCCCGCTGAAGGATACTCCGTTGCTTTCAGTAGCGAAAAGACCGACAACTATTCTGAACGTACCGAAGAAAAGAACTTCACCGTTAAGTTTACCGAAACCAAGGAAAACCAAGATGGTGAAATAGAAGAAATCGAACACACCTGCGAGTACGATTACACTTTGATATATCCTCGTGACGTTAAGGCAGAAGAGGAAGAAGAAACCGATTATAGCGTTGTTACCATCGACGAAGTTGACGTTAACCGTTATGCAAAGGATAGCGATATCCCCGACACAGTAAAAAAGATTGCTGAGAAGCGCGACATTGAAGCTGAATACAACAAGCTTATCGCTGAGGGCGGTGACAAGTATGAAATCGAAGCATACCGTCAACTAATCGAAAACATGAAGAACAACAATCGTGATATGGCTTACTTCTACAAGAGCCAATACGAATCACAAGTTAACTCTGCATTCAACGCTGAAGTTTATATGAAGGCAGACGCTAACTTTGCTTCCAGAACCGACGTTGATGCTCGCATCGTTGAAGAATTCAAGTATCTTTACAACAACCAAAAGAACGGTTACCACGGCAAGGACGCTGACGAAGCAAAATCAGCATTCGTTTCCGCCATCTCTTCCACCGGTACCGGTATGGATACCCTTTACTATCGTCCCGAAGTAGTAGACCTCGACCAATACTTCTTCGTAAAACAAGTTCTCTTCAAGTTCAATAGCGAAGTAGTTACCTTCCTAGAAACCCTACGTAACGACAAAGAAGCACTAGAAGAAGCATGCGAATACTTTATGAATACCGAAAAGGTTCTTGCTTCCAACCCCGATTACGATGCAGATTTCGATTGCCCCAAGCATGAACTAATGGAAGACGGTGCATCCTGTGCACACGGCGAAAACGCAGGGCTATGCCCCTCTATCGCATTTGCTGAAAGCGAAGAAACCATCATTAGCGTTATCGATAGACTAGAAGGCGAACTTGACGCTCTCTATGCTGAACAAAAGTATGCTGAAGCATACGATCTCTTCGAGAAGTATTTGTACTCCTACTGTGACGATGCCGGTTCATTCAACGCTGACTGGGGTTATCTAATCGCTCCCGACAAGAAGGACAACAGCTGGGTAGAAAACTTCACCAACCTTGCAAAATCCGTTTATGGTTACAACACGAACGTTGGTAACGCATTCGTAGCTGACGGCGAAATTGGCATTGGTTACACCTACTCCCTAAGTGGCAACGCAAGTAGCGACTATGCAGGCGTTACCGTTATGACCGTCTCCAAAACTCCTTTCATCGACGAACTCGGCGACGAACTGGTATTTGCTGACGATACTGCTATTCTTACCCACCTAAAGTCCACCTACAACGGCAAGGGCGTATCTCTCTACGATACCCTCAAGAAGAACATCCGTGACGAGGACAGAAGCATTGCTTACAACGATTACATCAAGATCGTTCCTCAAGACATCTATGAACGCGATGAAGAAAACAACAAGATTACCGTTAACAAGGACTATAAAGACGTTATCGAAATTAACGTAAGAAAGCTCAAGAAGAACATTTACGACGAATATCTTGGCAAATAGGAGTAATATGGAAAGAACTAACAAAGATTTACAAGCAAGACTAGACCTTGAAAAATGGGTTGCGAGCGAACAAGCAGGTTACGACCTTTGTGGCTCCTATCCCCATTGCGCTCACTGCAGAATGCAAGAAGAATATGAATTCACTTGCGCAAGAGCAGTTAGAAGAATGATTATCGCAAACAGAAAATCACTCAAAAAATAACAACCTTGAAAACCCGCTTAACTGCGGGCTTTTCTTTTAGACATGCCGTACCAAAACATCAACCTAATACCGATATATATCGCGCTGGGCGTGGGTGTTGCCCTCGTTGTACTAGCTCTTTGGAAAAGAGTGTTGACCATTCCGGCAACGGTGTCTGCATTCTTCATCCTATTGCTTTCGGCTCTCTTTACCTCCTACTCGGGACTGACTATCTTTGCCGTATCCTTCGTGCTTTCAGCAGTCCTCGGGCTAATTAAAAAGGAAAAGAGGAAGGAAAGGGAGGAAGGGCTCTATCCACACGTAGGGGCAAGAGGCATCGTGCAAGTGCTGTCTAACGGCTTACCGGCACTGCTTTACGGTGCCGTATACTTTGGAACGGGGCTCAAACCATTTTTGGTTGCCAGCGTGGTTACCGTCACGGCAGGCGTTGCCGACAGCTTTGCAAGCGACCTCGGCATAGTAGGGGAAGGTAGGGTGGTAAGCATACTTACCTTTAAGGAAGTACAACGTGGCATGAGTGGTGGCGTATCCCTATTGGGCACGTTCTCTGCGCTAGGCGTTTCTACGGTCCTTTCCGTGCTCCTTTTCTCCGTAGGAGAAGTTGGTATCCACGGACTATGGATAATAACGCTCTCAGCCTTCCTGGGAACCCTTATAGACAGCCTTTTGGGTGCCGGTGTACAAAGAGCCTATAAGTGCAAAATATGTGGCAAAATGACGGAAAGAAAGAGCCACTGCGATACGCCGACCGAACACGTAAAAGGGCTAAAGATTGTGGACAACAACGTTGTCAACGCACTAAGCCTTATGGTCGCAGGCGCCATTGCATTAGCCCTTTGTTTTACTATTTAATTGACACGAGCGCGCGCGTAGCGTTACAATAAATCAAACCGATTTTTAAGGAGTGGAAAACAATGAAGCAAGACATGATTGTTATTATCGACCTAGGAAGTGAAGAAAACTCCAGATTGGCAAGAGAGATTAGAGCTCTTGGCGTATATTCGGAAATATATCCTCACGATATTACCCTTTCTAGCCTTGAAGCTAACAAAAACATTAAGGGTATAATTTTGAACGGTGGCCCCAATAACGTTGTTAACGGAGTGGAGATAGACGTTAATAAAGAGATATATTCCCTAGGTGTGCCCTTCGTTGCTTACTCCTTCCCCAAAGCACTTTGCGAAAGCGGGGATGAAAGTGGCCTTAAAGAATGGATATTCAACGTATGTAAGGCGGAAGCGAACTGGAATATGGCAAACTTCGTAGCAGACCAAGTAGAGCTTCTTCGCAAGCAAATTGGTGACAAAAAGGTGCTCCTTGCATTGAGCGGTGGCGTAGATAGTTCGGTTGTAGCAGCTCTTCTCATAAAGGCCGTTGGTAAAAACGTAACCTGCGTGCACGTCAACCACGGACTACTTCGCAAGGGCGAACCCGAACAAGTAATTAACGTTTTTGGAAAGGAACTAGACGCCGATTTGGTTTACGTTGATGCAGTAGACAGGTTCCTAAATAAGCTAGAAGGCGTATCCGATCCTGAACAAAAGAGAAAGATTATAGGTACGGAATTCATAAGAGTATTCGAAGAGGAAGCAAGAAAGCTTGAAGGCATAGATTTCCTTGGCCAGGGCACCATATATCCGGACATAGTGGAAAGTGGCACCAAGACGGGCAAGGCGGTAAAGGCTCACCACAACGTAGGAGGACTACCCGATGACCTCAAGTTTGAACTTGTAGAGCCTCTAAAGTATCTGTTCAAAGACGAGGTACGCGCTTGTGGTAAGGAACTTGGACTACCCGATAATATGGTATATCGTCAACCCTTCCCCGGCCCCGGTCTTGGCGTAAGATGCCTTGGAGCTATTACCCGTGACAGACTAGAAGCCGTACGCGAAAGCGATGCCATTCTCCGTGAGGAGTTCGATAACGCAGGACTTCGTGGCAAGGTTTGGCAATATTTCACCCTTATACCCGACGTTAAATCGGTAGGCGTACGTGACAACGCACGTTCCTTTGAGTGGCCCGTAATCATTCGTGCCGTCAATACCATTGATGCTATGACAGCTTCCATCGAGCCTCTTCCCTATGATTTACTTTCCAAAATAACCAATAGGATTTTGAGTGAAGTAAAAGGCGTTAATCGTGTACTATATGATATTACGCCCAAGCCTACTGGTACCATCGAGTGGGAATAAAACCACGCTTTTATGCAAAATTCATAGGAAAAGAAAAAAATATTCGGTCGATTACGCCTAGTAAAGTCCCTTCATAATTTTTTCTCTTTTCCGTGTGAGTGAAGCGTAAGCGTGATCCGTACTTAACGATGTATCAAAGAGTTTATATCGAAATTACCAATATTTGCAATATGAACTGCTCCTTTTGTCACGGTCATAAGAGGGCAAAAAGGTTGATGAGTAAAGAGGCGTTTGCCCACGTTCTTGGTCAAATAGAGGGTAAAACTAAAAATATATATTATCATTTGATGGGCGAGCCTTTGCTCCACCCCGAACTTCCCACCTTTATAAAAATGGCAAACGAGAGGGGGCTACGCTCCCTAATTACCACCAACGGCACCCTACTAAAAGAAAGGGGAGAGTGCATTTTAGAGAGTGGTATATATAAAATTAATATTTCCCTGCATAGCTTTGAGGGCAACGATATTGAGCAACAAAGGCAATATTTGAGTGACGTAGTATCCTTTTCAAAAGAGGCTTGGAAGAGGGGCGTTATTATTGTGCTTCGACTTTGGAACAGAGGAGTAGACGGGGACAGAAACCAAGGCATCCTTGACTTTTTGAAGGCGCATTTTGAGGGCGTTTGGGAGGAAAACGAGAGGGGTATTAAGATTAAAAATCGCCTACATGTCGAGTGGGGCGAGCGCTTTGAGTGGCCCGATATGGAAGCAGAAGAGGGAAGCGAGAGCGTTTTTTGTTATGGTATGCGCGACCATTTCGGCATACTCGTAGACGGCTCGGTAGTGCCTTGTTGTTTGGACAGCGAGGGCGCAATTACTCTTGGTAATTTGTTCGAAAACAGCCTAACCGACATTCTTTCCACCTCTAGAGCGAGGGCTATCAGGCACGGATTTGGCTCTCATCACGCCACCGAGGAGCTTTGTAGACGTTGTTCGTACGCCAGAAGATTCAAGTAGCTTGTCCCTATTTTGTTACAGCCAAAAAATTTCCTAACGCAGGGTATGGCAAATTCGCTTTCTATATAGTATCCTTAATATATATATAGTTTTTTAAACTCTTAATTTTTAAGTAAAAGTTTTGAAAGATACTTGACTTAAAAGTTTTTTTCGTGGTCTAACACAGGTGAGAGCTAACTCAGCCTGAACAACAAGGTAATATTTAATTGAAGTTATTAGCCAAAATAACGCATTTTAAAAAGCGAAGACGGGTTCGCAAGTAATATTAATTCCAAGACAACGGAACATCTTTAGGCTACTCTCCGGAAGCATAACCGTAGAATGTGCCTCGCATCCGGCAAGCTTATTAAGTTTCTCAAGTGCCTTTTCAACCACGGGATTGGTCGCAGCCGAGAACGAAAGGGCTATGAGTGCTTCTTCCAAGTTCATCTTGCTTGATTTTGCCTTCAAGTTCTCCTTTTTGAGCTTGAGTATGGCTTCAATGGCGTGGGGAGATATAAGGTCAATGCTGTCGTCAATGCCGGTTAGGTACTTAATAGCATTCATTATAACGCCGGCAGGAGCATACAAGCTGTTCTTGTCGCGGGAGGTCAAGATGGTGCCGTCCTTTAGTTCCAACGCAATGGCAGGGCAACCGTTGGCTTCTGCCTTTTCGCGAGCGGGAATGACGGTCCTTCTGTCGGTGGGGGTGCAACCTATCTCTTTCATTAAGATTTCCACGCGATGTGCCGTTTCCAAGTCTGCCGTGCCGTTCTTGTATTCATTATAGATTTTATAGTATCTTCTAATGATTTCTTGCTTTGCCGCCTCTTGGACAATGCTATCGTCACTAATGGCATAGCCCACCATATTAACACCCATATCGGTGGGGGATTTATAAAGCTCGGTGCCGAGAATACGTGAAATTATGCTTTTTACAACGGGGAAAACTTCCAAATCGCGATTGTAGTTTACGGTAGATACGCCATATTGCTCAAGGTGGAAGAAGTCAATCATATTCCTATCGTTGAGGTCGGCGGTTGCAGCCTCATAGGCGATATTTACCGGGTGTTTAAGGGGTAGATTCCAAACAGGGAAAGTCTCATATTTTGCATATCCGGCCTTATTGCCACGTTTATATTCGTGGTAGAGCTGGCTAAGGCAGGTTGCAAGTTTGCCACTAGAGGGACCGGGAGCCGTGACAACGACGACGGGACGAGTGGTTTCGATGTAGGGGTTTGCGCCGTATCCTTCGTCGGAAACAATGGTATCGATGTCGTTGGGGTAGCCCTTGGTGAGCTTGTGGATATAGACCTTTTCACCCATGCGTTCAAGCTGATTACGGAAGATATCGGCAGAGGGTTGCTCCTTGTATTGGGTAATGACCACGGAGTTTATAAGTAGACCAAGCTCGCGCAAGTTTCTCATTAGTCGAATTAGTTCGTTGCCATAGGTGATACCAAAGTCACTACGAATTTTGTTCTTCTCTATGTCGGGAGCACCAATGCAGAAGATGATTTCCATCTTGTCTTTTAGGTTGGAAAGAATTTTGGTTTTTACGTTAGCATCGAAGCCGGGGAGTACGCGAGCAGCGTGAAGGTCGTCAAAGAGTTTGCCACCAAACTCAAGGTACAACTTGCCGTCAAACATGTCGGCGCGCTTTAAAATATTCTCCGTTTGCTTCTTGACGTATAACGCGTTATCAAAACCCAATTTCATAAGTTCTCTCCTTGTAAAATACGCTTTATATTTTAGCATTAAAAGAGAGTCAATGTCAATGAGGCGTATTATAAATCTCCTAGAGATTTATTTTAAGGCGAGAGAAAATGGTTTTCATAAGAATGCGCGAAAGGAGGGTTATTAAAACGCCAAAGAGGAGGTCTGTTAGGTAGTGCGCCCCCATAATAAGCCGAGAAAGACAAACTAAAAGGGTGAAAATGAGTGAAATAGCGAGTGGTACGGTATTGCTCTTAAAAACCTTATATTTGGAGTTTAGGTCAACAAGAAGAATGCTAAGGGCACCCATACCGGCGTGACCTGAGGGGAAAGAACGCCCACCGTGTCCTAAGGCATAAAAGGGCGTATACTCCAAGTATGGTGGAAGCATATCCCTAAAACGCACTCTTCCCACAACGCGTTTTAAGACTTCTATTGCTATTGCGCTAAGCACGAGAACGGAAAAGAGGTAACAAGCAAATATAAGGCACTCCCATTTTTTCTCTCTCACCCTCCACTTGTCAAAGGCAAGTCCCACCAAGACGAACGCCAAGTAGCAAAAGGGAATTAGTGCCGGAGCCTCTCCTACTAATTCAAAAATAATTCCGAAAGTGGAGTTGGGATTATACAACCACTCGTTAATGCTAAGTTCCCACATGGTAATATATATGTATATTAATAAATGGTATTCTAGCACGTTTAATAATATGCCAATTCTAAAAGTGCGCTAGTTTGGACTTAATAAGTGCGGAATGCGGAGCGCGGAACGCGGAACGGCTTCACTACGCGTTGCTACGTTCACAAGGAAAATATCTATGATATAAAGGGTGTTTTAGTACGCAACAAAAAAAGTAATAAGTTTATAAAAAACGCGCTAGTTTGGATGCTAGCCAAGGCAAAAGTAAAACCCCGAAGGGTTGCTGTACTTAGGTACTGCGCCCTGACGGGGTTTTGGTTTTAACGTGGGGGAGCGCCAAAATAGCGCGTTTTTACTCGTTGATGGGAACAAGAACCCCACCCTGCTTCCTTGACTCTTCTGCTGCAAACGCCATAAGATGGCTCATAACTGTTTCACTCATAAATGATACGCGAGGGTTGGGTTTACCCGTTTCCAGTAGTTCCAAGAAATCGTGAATTATGCCACTATCTCCGCCGAGGTGACCTTGTCCCATTTTGGCGCGCACCATTCTTGATCTCTTGCCCCAAACGTTAAGACGGAATTTGCCGTCTATATCTCTGCCAAAGAGCTCACCTTTAGTGCCGGTGATGTGAACCCTTCTAAAACAACCTCTTGAGGAGCAGTTCATAGTGAGAGTAGCATTGACGTCACCGTCAAACTTGCATAGTACGGTTTGGTTTTCTATTACGTCGTTGTCAGAGTGGTATACGCACCTTCCGTAGGGACTTGTCGTAGCGAGAGCCTCTTTTACTTGTTGGCGAGTTGGGTTACCCATTCTGGTTACTAGAGACCACCTATTCAAATATACGGGAATGGAATGCAATGTGAACTCATAGTAGAATCTAGGAGCGTAGTAGGGGCAAGTTTTGTAGTGAGGACAGTTCTTAGAGCACCTTTCCGTTGCTCCCTCGGGAGCCTTCTCTGCCATGAAGATTTTTCTTGAACCAATGCTGGAAACGCTCTTACATTTCTTGCCGGTATAGTAGTAAAGTAGGTCGAGATCGTGACAGCACTTTGCAAGTATGCTGGGGGTGGTTTCGTCCTCCCTTCTCCAGTTACCACGTACGTAGGAGTGGGAGAAGTGCCAGTAGCCTACGTTTTCCGTCTGCTGAATATTGGTAATCTCGCCTATTTCACCGCTATCGATTACTTGCTTAATGGCATCGTAGAAACCGGAATAACGTAGCACGTGACAAACTACCATATATAGGTTCTTTTCCTTTGCGAGGTTTACGAGCTCTACGCACTCTTCCTTGATGGGGGAAACGGGCTTTTCGCAAAGTACGTGATATCCAAGAAGTAGTGCTTGTTTTGCGTGGCCGTAGTGGTCTCGGTCTTGGGATGCTACTACTATGGCATCGGCAATTTTACCACGAGCAAAAAGCTCCTCGGTGCTGTTAAATCTCATGTCGGGAGAAATCCCTAACTTGCTGGCAACGTGATTTAGCACGCTAGCGTTAATGTCGCAAACGGCAACAACCTTTCCGCCTTGAGCGTTAATTCTCCTTGCGTACATCGCGCCTCTGTTACCTAGTCCAATGACTGCTACGGTTTTCATAATATTTCTCCTAAGTAAGTATGGGTTTATTATATCACTTTGAAAATCCATATTCAATAGTAGATATTAAATTACCAACTTCAATTTATGGTGATACGCCTTTACATTCGTGCAAAAATCTTATATAATATTGGCATGGAATTAAGAGTGGACAAAGACATTAAAATTGGTGTTGCGGTATCTGGTGGCGTCGATAGTATGGTTATGCTTAACCTTCTTAAAGATGCGGGCGCCAATATCGTGGTTATCAATATTGAGCACGGCATACGTGGAGCAGTTTCCAAGAGGGACAGCAAGTTCGTTAGGAATTACTGCAAGCGTCACGAAATAGAGTGCCTTGCATACAACGTAAACAGCCCCGAATACGCCGTGGAAAAGAGCATTAGCGTAGAGCTTGCCGCGCGTACTTTGAGGTATAGTATTTTTGACAGTTTGCTTGAGGACGGCACCGTTGACTGCATAGCTCTTGCCCACCACCTTAACGACCAAGTGGAAACCGTGCTTATGAGAATTTTCCGTGGTACGGGCATAAAGGGGGCAAGGGGAATAGTCGATAGAAAGGGGTACGTTCATCCCATGCTTGGCTTTACCAAGGCAGAGATTCGCGAGTATGCCACCATGCATAGAATACCCTACAAAGAGGACGCGACCAACTTTGACAGCGAGTACACTCGTAACTATATTCGCCACGAAATCATACCCCACGTCAAGACGCGCTTTCCGGGATTTGAGCACGCAGTTGTAAAATTTGCCAAGTCTTGCGAGGAGCTGGAGGACTATATGATGGGGGAAATAGAGGAACCCTTGTACAAAGATGGAGGGGCAACTTTGCCTCTTAGCGTACTGGAACTTCACCCGGCTCTTGCTAAGAAAACGCTTGCCGAAACCATGCGTGGTTTGGGATGTGAAAAAGACATAGAAAGTAGCCATTTGGAATCCCTTTTGAGCTTAAAAGACAGCCCAAACAATGCAAGAATAAATCTGCCGTATGGTTTTGACGCTTACAGAGTATACGACGAACTTCACGTTGTAAAGAGGGAGGATAGCTCCTATTACGAGTGCGAATTTGATTCAAGAAGAAGTTACGTTTTCGGTGGCTTCTCCTACTCCTTTGAAGCAACCGATACCATCAAAAAGGGACTAACCTTCGACCTTGACAAAGTGCCCGCAGGAGCCGTTGTCAGAACGAGAAAGGAGAGGGATCGTTTTAAGCGTTACGGCGGTGGCACAAAGAGCCTTAGCGACTATTTGACCGACAAAAAGATACCTCTTTACCTTCGTGACAAGCTACTTTTAATTGCAAAAGAGAGCGTAGTTTTTGCCATATTGGGAGTGGAAATTTCGGAAGAAGTAAAGATTGACGAAAACACAAAAAATAAATATCTCATAAACATTGGGGAGAGTAAATAATGCACGAGGATTTAGCAAAAATACTAATTACCAAAGAAGAAATTGCAAAGCGCGTAAAAGAAATGGGCGAGGAAATCACTCGCGATTTTAAGGGCGAAGACATACTTATGGTGGGCATTTTGCGTGGTGCCGTAGTATTCTTTTCCGAACTTGTAAAGAACGTTGACTTGGACGTAAGGTTCGACTTTATGGTGGTTTCAAGTTACGGCTCAGGCTCCGTTTCCAGTGGCGAGGTTAGGATTATTAAGGATATATCTCAACCCATAGAGGGCAAAAACGTGCTCATCGTGGAGGATATTATCGACACCGGTCACACCCTAAAGAACTTGAAGAAACTTCTTCTTACTCGCAATCCCAAGAGCCTAAAAATTGTTTCTCTCCTTGACAAACCTTCCAGAAGACAGGTGGAAATGGAGGGCGATTATATCGGTTTTGAAGTGCCAAATGAATTCGTTGTAGGCTATGGCCTCGACTATGATGAGAAGTATCGTAATCTTCCCGAAATCGGCGTGTTGAAAGAGGAGATTTATACTAAATAATATATGATAATACCCGATGAGCTAAAAAAACTAGCCAAGCTCTTTCCTACCCCTCTTTACGTCGTCGGGGGTGCCGTGAGAGATGCTTTGAGTGGCCGTGAGGTTCACGATTATGATTTGACTTCCTCTCTTGTTGCAGAGGAAGTTTTGTCATTGTTGAGTGGTACCGAATTTAAGGCTTCTCCTCACTCTTTGAAGTTGGGTACCTTGGGAATCAAGGTGGGCTCTTGGGTTATGGAATACACGGCTTTTAGGCGAGACAGCTACGCCGGAAGTGGTAGTCACGCGCCCGAAAAAGTGGAGTTTAATTGCACCCAACTTGACGATGCACTTAGGCGTGACTTTACCGTGAACGCCATTTATTACGATATTTTAAAGGGAGAAATCGTCGATCCTCTTGGTGGCGTGGAAGATATTAAAAGGGGTGTTTTGCGTACTACTCGCGCACCCGGAGAGGTCATGGAAGAGGATGCGCTTAGGATACTTCGTCTTGTTAGATTTGCCTGTTCTTTCAATTATGAAATTGAGGAATTAACCTACCTTGAAGCACGCGCTCGCGCCCATACGCTACAAGAAATCGCTGTTGAGCGAATTCGCGAAGAGTTTGGTAAAATTCTTGTTTCGGATGCCGTAATCGGAGTTAAAGATGCCCATATACGTGGCATCAAGTTAATGGTAGAACTTGGACTAATGGAGTACGTCGTGCCGGAAATCTTGGAAGGTATTGGCGTTAAGCAAAACGCAAAGTACCACGTTCACGACGTCTTCAACCACACCTTAGAAGCCGTAAGGGTAGCGCCACAACATCTTAGGCTGGTTGCATTTTTGCACGACGTAGGTAAGCCTAGAAGTATTGGCCCGGACGGGCATATGACGGGGCACGCCAAGGTGGGTGCAGAAATGGCAAGAGTGATTATGACAAGGCTACTCTATCCCCATCGCGACGTCGAATACGCAGTAAGGCTAATAGAAAACCATATGTTTAACGTTAAGTGCAATTTGCCACCCGAGGACGTGCGCGTGTTTGCTCTTAATAATTACGACATCCTTCTGGACCTTTGCGACTTAAAGAACGCCGACTTTTATGCTCATAAAATGGAAATGGGAGAGAGCCCTGCTGGCAGAGTTTTGCAAAACGAATACACGGGTATGCTTGCGAGTGGAGTAGCGTTTAGCGTTAAGGATCTCCCCGTTAGTGGGCAAGATTTGATTGACGAGGAAGTCGAGCCAGAAAAACGTGCAACGCTATTAAAAGCTTTGCTAACCCACGGGGCAAGGCTGGGACGTGCCTTAACCAAAGAGGAGTGTTTAGCGTTCATTAGGAATAGGTAGCTCTCGTTTTAAAACCCAATAATTAAAGAACGAATTTTATGCATACTACCGCTATGATGAAAGAAAGAAGATTAACTTTCATAGCGGTATTTTTGTGCGTTGTGATTTTTAGCTTTACCCTTCCGATTGCCCTTTGCAAACAAAAAGTGGCGTTAGGAAACGAGGAAGTTTTCTTTAAAGAAAACGAAGTAAAGGAAGGAGAAAGCGATGGGTATTTCCTCGGTGAGCTACTTGCTTCCTTCTCTACCGACTTTGGTTTTTCCTCTTCTAACAGGCGCCATAACGTTAAAAAGGCAACCTCTCTAATTGACGGCACGGTACTAAAGGAGGGGGAGGTTTTCAGCTTTAATGCGATAACGGGAGAACGCACCTTGGCTAACGGCTACAAGGAGTCAGCTACTATTGAAGGTGGAAAATATACGACGGGGGTAGGGGGAGGAGTGTGTCAAGTCAGCACTACTCTATACAATGCGGTTCTGCTTTCCGGACTCAGAGTAGAACGTGTTTCACCGCACTCTCTCCCTGTTGGCTATGTGCCCCATTCTATGGACGCAATGGTATCCTCTGCTACCGATTTTAGGTTTTTTAATGACACTCCATACCCAATTACCATTCGCGGAGAGGTGAAGGGCGACACTCTAACTTTCAAGATTTTCGGCTTTAAAATTATTACCGACGGTGAGAGCGTTCGCTACCTTTCCAAAGTGATTAAAAGAATTCCAATGGAGTACGACGAAGTGCTTGACGAAGGTGGGGCTCTTGCAGAAAACGAGGAATACAAAATTTTAAAGAGGGCAAAAGAGGGCGTGGTATCGGAGTGCTATAAGGAAACCTATTACAATGGTGAACTTATTTCCTCCGTTCTTATTAGGCGCGACTATTATAAGCCGGAAAGGGGGATAAAGCTCGTTAGAGTAAAGAGTTTGGAGAGTGAAAATTCACCAGAGGAAGCAAAATAAAATTAAAGAAATTTCAAGATAGGAAAAATTCTTATTGATAATGCGCGCGCGTATGTGATATACTATTACAAATAAAACTTTGGAGAGTAATATGTATAAGAAAACTTTTGAAAGTTGGTACGCAAACGTTACCGAGCAAGAGAGAAAGGAACTTGACCTCATAAAGGGCAATGATAACGAAATCAAAGAACGCTTTCAACTAAACCTTGCTTTTGGTACTGCCGGAATGCGTGGCGAGGTAGGACTTGGCACTTTTAGAATGAACTCCTATACCGTCAAACGCGCTACCGAGGGTGTTGCGAAATACCTAATCTCTCTTGGGCAAGAGGCAATGGATCGTGGCGTAGTTATCGCTTATGATACCAGAAGATTTTCTCGTGAGTTTGCTCTGAACGTTGCCGAGGTTTTGACCTACTATAAAATTAAGGGATACCTTTTTGAAGACGTTCGTCCCGTACCTATGTGCTCCTATTCCGTAAGAGCTCTTGGCGCAGAAGTAGGCGTAATGATAACGGCTTCCCACAATCCCAAGGAGTACAACGGCTACAAAGTGTATGGTGCCGACGGCGCACAAATGAGCCCCGAGTCAACTGCAAAAGTAGTCAAGTTTATCGAGGAGATTACCGACCCCTTCAGCGTTAAATACACTCCCATTGACAGCTCCAAGTTTCATAAAGGAGTAGAGGGTGTTAGCGTTAGCGACTACGTAACTATCGTTGGCAAGAGCGTGGACGAGGGGTACTTTGAAGAGCTACTAAAACTTTCACTTTCACCCGAAATAGTCAAAGAGCGTGGCAAGGACATAAAGCTTGTCTATACCCCCATACACGGCGCCGGATATTACCCTGTAACGACCATGTTCAGTAGGCTTGGAATTAACGCTACCGTGGTAGAAGAGCAAGCTTGCCCCGATACCGAATTTTCCACGGTTAGGGTTCCCAACCCCGAAAATGCGGACACCCTAAGTATGGGCGTTGCGCTTGGCAACAAGATTGGTGCCGACGTTGTTTTGGGTACCGACCCCGATTCCGACAGACTGGGTGTAGCAGTACGTGACGACAAGGGCGAATTCGTACTTTTAACGGGCAATCAAATTGGAGTATTGCTCCTTGACTACATACTTTCTAAAAAGATTGATGACGGCGTGTTACCCTCAAACGGAGCCGTTGTAAAGACCATTGTTACCTCTACTCTTGCAGACAGGCTTGCAACTAAGAGGGGAGCTAGAGTCTTCAACGTACTAACGGGCTTTAAGTTTATTGGTGAAAAAATTAAGGAATGGGAAGAGAGTGGCGAGTACACCTACTTGTTTGGTTTTGAAGAAAGTTACGGCTCACTAATCGGCACTCACGCTCGCGACAAGGACGCAGTTATTGCCTCGGTCACCTTTGCAGAAATGCTAATGTATCTTGAATCCAAGGGCAGTGGCGTGTACCAAAGACTACAAGAGATATTCTCCGAGTTCGGCTACTATAGTGAAGCTAACACCTCCATAACCTACAAAGGTCTTAGTGGTATGAGTGATATGAAGAAGGTTATGGACAACCTTCGCACGAAGAGTATTAAGGAAATTGGTGGCGAAAAGGTACTTGCCGTTAGCGACTACCTAAAGGGCATAAAGGTAAATGCAACCGGGGAGAAAGAGGCCATCACGTTACCCAAGTCCGACGTAGTATATCTTGAACTCAGTGATGGACAATTCATATGTATTCGTCCCTCCGGCACCGAGCCCAAACTAAAGATATACGTGCTAATTTTTGACAAAGATCGCGAAAGCGCAACCATAAAGAGCGCTTCACTTATGAGCGCAACCAAAAAATTACTTGCTGAATAAGGAGAGAGTATGAAAGCATACATAACCGTTATGGGCAAAGATAGAGTGGGTATAATCGCCAAGGTTGCCACCACTCTTGCCGAATGTAAAGTTAACATCGAAGACATCAACCAAACCATATTGCAAGGCACTTTTACAATGGTTATGGCAGTTGGTACCGATGAAAGCACTATGACTATTGAGGAAATCAACCAAGCCCTCAAAAAGTGTGGCTTGGAACTAGGTGTAGAAATCGCCATTCGTCACGAAGATATCTTTAACGCAATGCACAAAATTTAAGGCTTATGATTAATCAAAGAGAAATTCTGGAAACCGTACAAATGATAGGCGAACATCACCTTGACGTTCGTACCATAACTATGGGTTTGAACTTGCTCGACTGCGTTAGCCCCAGCAAGGATGAAACTGCTAGAAGGGTATATGAAAAGATAGTTAGGAATGCAAGCGATCTTGTTGCTACCGGTGAAAAGATAGCAAGTACCTATGGTATACCCATTGTTAACAAGCGCGTATCCGTCACTCCCATATCCCTTGTTGGCGCCTCTAGTGGTGGATATTTGGAGATTGCTCGCGCCCTTGATAAAGGCGCAAAAGAGATTGGTATCGACTTTATTGGTGGATACTCAGCCCTCGTTCAAAAGGGTGCGACCAAAGAGGAGCAAGCCTTCCTCGATACCATTCCCGAAGCCCTTTCCACTACGGAAAAGGTGTGCTCATCCGTCAACGTTGCGTCGACGAGAGCGGGCATAAATATGGACGTTGTAGGTAAGGTTGGTAAGCTAATTAAAGAGATGGCATACCTCACTCGCGACAGAGAAAGCATAGCTTGCGCCAAGTTCGTAGCCTTTGCAAACGCCGTTGAGGACAACCCCTTTATGGCTGGCGCATTCCACGGAGTGGGCGAAGCCGACAAGGTAATTAACGTTGGCGTTAGTGGTCCCGGCGTTGTAAAAACAGCCCTTGAAAAAATAGGTGACGCCGATCTTGATACCGTATGTGAAACCATAAAGAAAACTGCCTTTAAGGTAACCCGTGTTGGACAATTGGTTGCTCAAAAAGCAAGTGAAATGTTGAATGCAAACTTTGGAATAGTTGACCTTAGCCTTGCTCCCACCCCCGTTGTAGGCGACTCCGTTGCACACATCTTGGAGGAAATTGGACTTGAGCAAGTTGGTGGCTGTGGCACTACCGCTTGCCTAGCACTTCTTAACGATGCCGTCAAGAAAGGTGGCATAATGGCATCCTCTCACGTTGGTGGACTAAGTGGCGCATTCATTCCGGTCAGCGAGGACATAGGAATGATTAACGCAGCAAGAAGTGGCGCTCTCACCCTTCAAAAGTTGGAGGCAATGACAGCCGTATGTAGTGTTGGCCTAGACATGATTGCAATTCCCGGCGATACCACCGCCGAAGTAATTTCTGCCCTTATTGCCGACGAAGCATCCATTGGCGTTGTCAACAATAAAACCACGGCTGTCCGCGTCATTCCCGCCTATGGTAAATCTGCCGGTGACGAGGTTGAGTTTGGTGGACTTCTTGGTAGAGCTCCCGTTATGGCAATTCCAACCGTTAGCCCCTTGCGCTTCATTTCCCGTGGGGGGAGGATAGCGGCGCCGTTGCATTCCCAAAAAAATTAAAACGCGCTATTTTGGCGCTCCCCATAGAAAATTGTTCAACCCCACTCAGTCATTTACGCCTAGTAAACTCCTGTCGTGGGGTTTTCTCATTTCCGTCGGGGAGCATCCAAACTAGCGCGTTTTTATCAGCTTAGACGTTTTGTTGAACGTGCTAGTATACCCTTTATATCATAGACATTTTCCTTATGAACGTAGCAACGCGTAGTGAAGCCGTTCCGCGCTCCGCACTTAAATAAATCCTTGTTTGCGTAACGTAGTGTAGCAAAGCCGTTCCTCACTCCGCGCTCCGCACTCCGCACTCGCGCAGGCGCTGTTCCGCATTCTCATCAACTTGTTCAATCTGAAAATTTTACCTATTTACAATTGCGCCCGCGTGTATTATAATATAAATTACAAGCGCGCTTGCGCGCAATACTTTCGTGGAGAGATGCTATGAGTTCTATGGAGAAAACAGAAAATCTAACTAAGCCCAAAAGTTTTGTAAGCAGTAAAGAAAGTTGGGCTCTTGCTCTAGCCGGCCTAGGTCAAGGTATGATGTACTCTACTATGTCGAGTTACATTTCCGACTTCTATATTAATATAATGGGTTTACCTCTTGTATTCGTTATGCTTCTAATGCTTCTTGCTCGTGTGTGGGATGCTATCAATGATCCCATGATGGGCATTATAGTAGACAAGACCAAACCCACCAAAATGGGTAAGATGAAGCCCTATATCATTTTGTTTGCCATTCCAATTGCAGTGGCAACATTCCTAATGTTCTATGCTCCCGAGGGTTTTAACATTACTCAAAATATGATTTATGCGGGCGTAGTATATATCGCGTGGGGTATGTTGTATACTGCTGCAGACGTACCTTTCTGGGCACTCCCCAACGTTATGACTCCCGATCCCGAAGAGCGTGGTGGTATCATCTCTTTTGCAAAGACCGTTAATGGTATTGGTAGTGCCGTTCCCATGGCAATCTTTATGATTCTAAGCTGGATTCCCTATTTTGCAGAGGGTGCAACTCTTCAAGCAGAAAAGCAAAAATATATGATTATTGCGCTAGTATGTTCCTTGTTGGGTACTGCTCTTTATCTACTTGCTTTCTTCTATCCAAAAGAGAGGGTTATCATACCTCCCAAGGCAAAGAGAGATCCCAACGAACCCGGCACCTTAAAGAGATTGTTCAGTTGTAAGCCCCTTATGCTCGTAGTTCTTTGTGGAGTACTTTCCAGTGGTAGATATATGATGCAAGCGGCAGCAATTCACGTTGCACGTTACGCTTTCTATATTGGACACAGCCTTGAAGGCCTTGATGCGGTTGCTCGTCAACAAGCACTAAACGGCTCGGTTGGTACGGTATCCACCTTGTTCCAAATTTGTAGTGCAGTAGGTATGTTTGGCTCCATGCTGGCAATGCCCTTCCTTTACAAGAAATTCAACTATAAGCAAATCGTTATAGTATCCTGTCTAGGTGGCTTCGTAGCAAGTATTGCAACCACCGTGCTCGGCGCATGCTCCATCTTCACCGTTGCAAACTGGCTAGTATACCTAATGATCCCCTTTATTATCATTCAATGCATACCTCTGGGAGCACTAAATATCACTATGTTTGCAATGATAGGCGACTCCCTCGACTATCTCGAATGGCAAACGGGCTTTAGAGATAACGCACTCGGCGCAGCTTGTCAATCATTCGTTAACAAACTCGGTAACGCCTTCGCAACCACCTTTATCGTTATTATGTACCTAATCGTTAATATCGATCCCGCTCAATCGGTTGCTCAAGAGGCAGTCAAGTCCGTTATGGATATGACCGGCGCACAAAGATTCGGTATGTTTGCGCTCGTATCTATTGTTCCCGGCATAAGCTTGTTACTCTGTGCACTTCCCATCTTCTTCTACGATATCGTGGGCGAAAAGAAGGAAAGAATTACGAGAGAACTCGACGTTATGCGTGCTGAAAAGGGTATAACCATAGAAGCATAGTTAAAGCTACTTAAAGGAGTTATTATGTACAAATATCCCAAATTCAAAGGCGGAAAACAGGTGTTGACTCGCGTATACGACAACACCAAAGATATGATGATGAATATCACGGCATATAACCTTAAAAAGGGTGAAAGCCTAACTCTCGGTGAGCCCAATATGGAAACGGCAGTTTTGCTACTCAAGGGCGACATATCCTACTTCTACGACGAAAAGGAAGAGAGGGCAAGCCGTAGTGGTGTGTTTAGTGAATCTCCCACTTGCTTACACGTTTCAAAGGGCGTAGAAGTAATCGTTGAGGCGCACGAATACTCCGAAATCTTGGTTCAATCCACCGAAAACGAGCGCGAATTCCCCTCGAAAATATATCGCAAAGAGGACATTTCTTCCTTCGTTTCCTGCGAGGGTAGATGGGAAAACACAGCCGTTCGCGACGTTGTTGATATTATTAATATCAAAGTAGCACCGTACTCCAATATGGTTCTTGGTGAAGTATATGCTCGTCAAGGCAGATGGTGGAGCTATATTCCTCACCATCATCCCCAACCCGAGGTATACTACTACAAGTTTGAACGCCCCGAAGGGTTTGGCGCTTGCTTCATTGGTGACAAGGCCTATACCATTAAAGATTGCTCGGTCGGTATGTTCCCCGGTGGCAAATCTCACGCACAAGTTACTGCTCCCGGCTACCCCATGTATTGCGCTTGGATGATACGTCATCTACCCGGCGACCCGTGGGACAACACCCGTACCGATTTACCCGAATATGCTTGGTTATTAGAGGAGAATAAATAATGAAAACAGTTAAAATGACAGTAGGCGAAGCCGTTATTAAGTTTTTGGACAATCAATACGTTTCCTTTGACGGAGTGGAAGAAAAGTTCGTTGAGGGCGTGTTTGCCGTATTTGGTCACGGATGCGTGCTGGGTATGGGCGAAGCGCTCGCTATGAGTGACCACAGCTTAAAGGTATATCAAGGCAAAAACGAGCAAGGTATGGCTCACGTTGCAATGAGCTATGCTAAACAAAACAATCGTCGCAAGATTATGCCTTGTATATCCAGTATTGGTCCCGGCGCGGCAAATATGATTACCGCGGCAGCCTGTGCAACGGTAAACAACATACCTTTATTGCTCCTTCCCGGCGACACCTACGCTACGCGTAGACCCGACCCCGTACTCCAACAATTGGAGCAACCTTACAACCTTAATATTACTACTAACGACGCCTACAAGGCTGTTACCAGATACTTCGATCGTATAACTCGTCCCGAGATTTTGGAAAGTGCGTTGAATAACGCAATGCGCGCACTTCTAGATACTGCACACACCGGTGCCGTATGCATCGCAATGCCCCAAGACGTTCAAGGTGAAACCTATGATTTCCCCGCAAGAATGTTCGAAAAAAGGGTACGCCGTATAACTCGCCCGGTTGCAGTAGCAGAAGAGATAGAGGAGGCCATAGAGCTAATTAAAGAGGCAAAGCGCCCCTTGGTAATAGTTGGTGGTGGTGCTAGATACAGCGAAGCAGGGGAGGTTATAGAGGAGTTTTGCGCTAGATACAATATTCCCTTTGCAGAAACCCAAGCCGGCAAGTCAACCATAAGTGCTTCTTCCCCATACTACCTAGGTGGACTGGGAGTTACCGGCAACGGATGCGCTAACCAAGTTGCGCTAAGAGCCGACCTCATAATTGGCCTAGGCACTCGCTTTACCGACTTTACAACAGCCTCCAAGACCTTGTTTAACGAGAAAGCCAAGGTGGTTACCATCAACACCTCCACCTTCCACGGAGCAAAGATGAATGCAACCATGGTAACCGGTGACGTAAAAGCAACCTTGAAGGTTATCTCCGACTCACTAGAAGGCTACGAGAGTGCCTACGTTGACGAGTACACGAGGGCACAAGAGTGGTGGAAGGAAGAAATGGCAAGACTAACCTCCATTAAGTACAGCGACACCCTAGTACCCGAAGTTAAAGCACTTACTCCCACCACGATGCAAGACTTTATTGAAGCACATGGTGGTGCAATTCCCCAAACGACAGCTCTTGGCATCGTAAGAGAGTGCATTCCAAGTGAAGCCATAGTAGTAGGCGCCGCCGGTTCACTCCCCGGCGACATGCAAAGAATGTGGGAAACCGAAAGTTTGTATACCTATAATATGGAGTATGGTTACTCTTGTATGGGATATGAAATACAAGGAGCACTTGGAAGCAAGCTCGCTTGCCCCAAGAGAGAGGTTTATGCAATGTGTGGTGACGGCTCCTACCTAATGCTACACAGCGAACTTGTAACTGCAATGCAAGAGGGCGTCAAAATCAACGTACTCCTCTTTGATAACGGTGGCTTTGGATGCATTAACAACCTTCAAATGGGCAAGGGCATAAAGAGTCTTGCTACCGAATTCCGTTACGGAGCAAAGGCAGACACTCCCTTTGTTCCCGTCAACTACGCTATGAGCGCAAGCGGATACGGCTTAAAGACCTATTCGGTAAAGACGGAAGAGGAATTAAAGGAAGCACTAGAGGACGCACTCAAACAAAAGGTATCCACCCTAATCGACATCAAGGTATTACCCAAGACCATGACCGACGGATATGAAGGTGGCTTCTGGCAATGTGGCGTAACCCATAATCCAAGGAACAAAAAGCAACAAGAAGCACTCGATGAACTTCTTGAAAACATTAAAAGATACTAATACTTGCGAGGTAAAATTATGCTAGACAAAAAGAAAATTAAACTTGGTATTGCACCCATCGGTTGGACCAATGACGATATGCCCGATCTCGGTGCCGAAGTAACCTTTGAGCAATGCGTAAGCGAAATGGCGCTTGCCGGATACAAAGGCTGTGAAATCGGCAACAAGTATCCCAACAAAATAAATACGCTAAGACGTGCATTGAATCTTAGAAAGTTAAAGATAGCAAACTGCTGGTTTTCCAGCTTCATTCTAACCAAGCCCTTCTACGAAGTAGAAACGGACTTCCGTGCAAAGTGCAAATTCCTAAAGGCAATGGGCGCAAAGGTTATTGGCATAAGTGAACAAAGCTACTCCATTCAAGGACAAATGGAAACCCCCGTTTTCGAAAAGAAATACGTTATGAACGATGACGAATGGGCACTAATGTTCAAGGCAGTAAACCGTCTTGGTGAAATTGCTTTAACCGAATACGGCATTAATCTTACATACCATCACCATATGGGAACGGTTATACAAACCGAAGCTGAAATCGACAAGTTTATGGCCGGTACCGATCCCAACTTCGTAAGCCTACTCTTTGATAGTGGTCACCTTGCATATTGTGGTGAAGATTATATGAGAGTGCTTCGCAAGTATATTGGTAGAATTAAGCACGTTCACTTGAAGGATATCCGTCCCGACGTTGTAGCAGAGGTTAAGAGAAACCATCTTTCCTTCTTGCAAGGGGTAAGAAAGGGCACCTTTACCGTTCCCGGTGACGGAAGCATCGACTTTGCTCCCATCTTTGAAGTCATTGCAAAGTCCGACTATGAAGGTTGGCTACTAGTTGAAGCAGAACAAGATCCTCAAATTGCTAACCCCTTGGAGTATGCAATCAAAGCAAGAAAATATATTAAACAAATTGGTAAAATCTAACCACTCGAGAAGGAGAATAAAGCTATGATGAACATTGGTATCATTGGTGCAGGCAGAATCGGTAAGGTTCACGGAGAATCCGTTATGAGATTTGTTAAAAACGCCACCGTTAAGGCAATCGCCGATCCCTTTATGAACAATCAAACCATTGCTTGGGCAAAGGAAATGGGTATAAATGAAATCTATACCGATTATCATAAAATCTTGGAAGACAAGGACATCGACATAGTTCTTATTTGTTCTTCTACCGACACCCACTCCAAGATTAGCTTGGAAGCAATCGAGGCAGGCAAACACATCTTCTGCGAAAAGCCCATCGACCACGACGTTAATAAGATTAAAGAGGTTATGGAAGCGCTAAAGAAGTCTAACGTTAAGTATCAAGTGGGCTTCAATCGTCGCTTTGACCACAACTTTATGGCAGCACGCGAAGCAGTAAAAGCCGGCAAGATAGGGGACCTCAATATCCTAAAGATTTGCTCACGCGACCCTGGTGCACCTCCTGTAAGCTATATTAAAGTAAGTGGTGGTATCTTCCTTGATATGACCATTCACGATTTCGATATGGTAAGATTTATGAGTGGTGACGAAGTTGAAGAAGTATACGCTATTGGTGGCGTACTCGTCGATCCCGCTATTGGTGAAGCAGGCGATATCGATACTGCTATTATTACCTTAAAGCTAAAGAGTGGTGCACTCGCAGTAATAGATAACTGCCGTAGAGCAACCTATGGTTATGACCAAAGAGTGGAAGCTTTCGGTAGCCTAGGTCAAGTAGCGATTGGCAACGATACCGACTCTCTTGCAGTTATATCCAACGCAGACGGCGTTACTGCAGAAAAACCCAAGCTATTCTTCCTCGAAAGATACATGGGTGCCTATACTGCAGAAGTTAACAGCTTTATACAAGCAGTACAAAACGATACTCCCACCGAAGTTGGTGTAGTAGATGGCCTAAAGCCCGTTCTAATTGGACTGGCAGCAAAACTCTCACTCAAAGAAAATCGTCCCGTAAAGATTGCAGAAATAGAAGCACAATACGGACTATAATATCCCAAAATACTAAAACAAAGCGCCCAGAATGTTCTTTTGGGCGTTTTTAGGAGTATGACAATATGCCTAATTTAATAACTCATATTTGGTTTGGAAAGGAAGTTCTAAAGAAGATGGACCCTGCTCTTGCAAACAAAATTTTGGAGCATAAAGACGCCTTTATTCTTGGCAACATGGGACCGGACTTTATGTACGCTATTAGAGAGCTTGGCTTCCCAACGCGTTCCTATCCCAACTCCCTTCACCACAACTACCAATGCGCTACCTTTACGGCAATAGCAAACTATTTGCACAATAAGGATAACCCCATTGCTTTTAGTTACGCTATGGGTATGCTTTGCCACTACGTAGCAGACAAGAACTTGCACTCCTTCGTAAACGCACTTTGCGAGGGCTTTGTTTCTAAGGAGCTTGACGGCAAGGCAAATCCCTATGCGCACGGCTTTATTGAAAGCGCAATAGACACCCACATTATTACCGAGAGAATGGGTGTGTCCAATCCCAACAAATACTATCCCGATCGTGATTTACGTTCCAAGCGTAAGACTCGCCTTGCGATAGGTAAGATGTTCGTTGACTGCGTGGACGAGGTGCACGGCTACAAGATTAAGCCTTGGCAAGCCAGCTTGTCCTTTGAGTTGACGAGGCTCTTTATATGGTTTGCAAACGATCCTCACGGCATAAGACACCCCTTGGTTAGAAAAATTGAGGACTGGGTTATGGGAGGCACGATGCAAGTAACTGCACTAATGCGCCCACCCGTCAAATACGAAGAGATAGACTATCTAAACTTTAAGCACGCACCCTACAGAAAGGTAAGAAACGAAGAAGAGTTAACCAATCGTGATGCTATGCAAATTTTGGATAGTGCGATCGAGGAAGTTGTAAGCGACTATATCCCCGAATTCTATTCGGCAATATGTTCGGGCACTCCCCTTACCCACAATAAGTACGATATTAATTACGAGGGATTAAGGGCAGGCAACGACCTAAAATAGGAGGAAAGTATGGAACAAAACCTTTATGACGTAGTAGTAATAGGCTCGGCAACAAGCGGGGCTTGGTTTGCTAGGAGAATGGCAGAAAAGGGTTATAAGGTAAAAGTAATAGAAAAGCTAAGCCGTGAGAAGCTTGGCAGACGTCTTGATATATTCCACGTAGCAAAGCGCGAATTTGAGCGTTTTGGGTTGCCCGTTGTAGGTGAAGGGGATGCTGAATACGCTTTTAGTTTTGATGAAACGTTGACTTCATCTCCCTACAATCGTCACCCCAAAGTAACTCGCGACACCATTGTTGGAATGCACATGGCAGAGTACATATTGCTTATGAACAAGTACGCAATCGAAGCTGGCGCAGAGATTGAGTACGAAGCGCCGTTCAAAGAATTCATAATTGAGGACGGTGTTATAAAGGGCGTAAAATACGGCGAAGGCAAAGAGGTTTACGCACGCACGGTAGTGGACTGCTCTGGTGTGGAATCAGAGCCTCGTAGGTCCCTTCCCGAGGGTTATGGAGTGGAAACTTTTGAGGTTACCCCGGAAGACAAATTCTACGTAATTTTGCGTTACGTTAAATTCCTTGGGGAGAAGCCGGCCCTAAACGGATGGCCTTTCTATAAGACGTGGATAGCACCTTGTGCCGATCCCGATGGGGCAATTATAGGAATAGGTGCTTGCCACAGTTACGAGTATGCCGAAGAGGTATACGCCCAGTTTGAAAAGGATATTGAAATTCCTCCCTACGAACTTACGCGCATAGAGCGTGGCACCACTCCTTATACCCGTCCTCCTTACAGCTTTGTAGGAGATAACTTTATCGTTAGTGGTGACTCTGCTTGTCTAACCAAGCCCAATAACGGAGAGGGCGTTACCAGCAGTATGGTACAAATGGAAATCGCCACCGAGGTTTTGGACAAAGCCTTAAAGGCCGGCGATACCTCTAAGGAAGCACTCTGGGAGATAAACGTAGAGTACAACAAGAAGCAGGGCGCCGACTTTGCTTTCACCAGAGCCATCCTTACTAAGGCGGTGAACGCTACTCGCGACGAGTTCGAATTTTTCTTTGAAAAAGACATAATCTTCAATGAGAAATTCCTTAACGGTGCAGCCGAAGGTCCCGAAATTAAAATGTCCATAACCGATATTTGGGATATCGTAAAAGGGGTTTTAGGAGGACTAATCTCCAAGAAATTGTCTTGGTCCACCATTAAGTATCTTCTTGAAGGATTATCTCTCGGTGGACGTTTAAAAGCCCATTACCTTGCATTCCCCAAGACTCCCGAAACCTATAACGAGTGGTTAGTAGTTAGCTCGGATTTGTGGAATTTGGTTGGCAAAATGAAATAAAACGCGTTATTTTAGCGAACAACTTCACAAAACAAGAGCCTCCCTCGGTCGTTTACGAGTAGTAAAGTCCCGTCGGTAGGCTCTTTTGTTTTGCTTCGTTCTTCATCTAAACTAACGCGTTTTAAGAGGCACCACAATAACACTAAAACAAACCACCGCGCATTTTAGCGCTATACTTCACTAAAACAAGAGTCCCTTCGGGGCGCAGTACGAGTAGTACAGCAACCCCTCGGTTTTTTTCTTTTCCTTCGCCTAGCATCTAAATAAACGTGTTTTTATTCGCGCAGGTACTTTTTTGTTGCAAGAAAAAAAATAAAGCCCATCCACTTTTTTGTTTATAGTTTAAAAGAAAAAAAGAGAGCCATTTCGGCTCTCTTTTACGTTGAATGATTTCTTATAATACCCAAGTTCCGTTTATTGCGTTAACAGCTTCTTCCGTTCCAACGTAAACGGTGCTACCATCTATACCGATTATCAATCTTTCGCTACTATCGGCATCATCTAATGTGTCGTAGTATTGTTCGGCAAGTTCTTCGCTCTCAAAGTAATATACGTTTACGTAATCATTTTTGCTGTCTTCACCAACTGCAATTACTTCAACACAATCCGTCTTCTCGACAGTTTCTACTACGTAGCCGGCTTCCTCCAACATAGATACCGCTTCTTCGGGGGTAGCGGGGAAGGGGAAGAGGAATATCATACTAATAAAGATTACCGCTACAAGAACAATAGCTACAGCTAAAGATATTGCCCAAACGATAAGATATGCCTTTGCAAAGGTGCGCTTGCTGGGATTTATCTTTTCATTCTTTTTGTTCATCCAAGCGATAAGGGCAATGATGTTTACGATGGGAATCATTAGCACAATGAGGGTGCCCACCCATTCTTTAGTGGTCATAATCTTTGCCTTTTCGATCATGGGCTTTTCTTCCCTCTTGGGATTGCGCTTACCAACGTTATAATCGGTAGGATAATAGGGGTCTGTCCTGGAGCCACCACCACTAACGGCTCTTGCGTGACTCATCTTTTTTTGTTCTTTGGTTAACTTTTGTTTCTTAGCCATAATTTAACTCCTATCTCTATTATACTAATAAGTATACCATACTTTCGTACGGGCGTAAAGTGGTATCTTTTAGCATATTTGGACTATCTTTATAGTTGCTCATTTCAAGCGTGCAAGTGGAGTAAGAACAACTTGCCGGAACTTTGAACTTAACTTCCTTGTTCTTAAAGTTGCAGATTACGAATAATCTCTTGCCCTCGTACCAACGCTCGTAGCAGAAGATGTCCTTTGAGGAAGTGTAATTGGTTTTGTACGTTCCGTTTTTAATTATTTCGTTGCCCTTTCTGTAAGCGATTAGCTTCTTGTAGAAGTGGTAAATGCTGTCGGGATCGGACATGGCTTCCTCTACGTTTATAGTGGTGTAGTTGGGGTTAATGGGCATCCAGGGGGTGCCGGTGGTGAAGCCTGCGTTTTCGCCGGCGTTCCATTGAACGGGGGTTCTTGCGTGGTCCCTTGCGCGCTTTAAGAATACCTTGTGAGCAATTCCTTTAAGCAAAGGTTCGAATACGCCAAAGACTTTTCTAACGTATGCTACGAGTACGTCTTGGTATTCGTCAAGATTCTTAAACGGGTAGTTTGTCATACCAATTTCTTGTCCTTGGTATACGTAAGGCACGCCTTGGTGGAAATGTAGAGCAATTGCAAGCATCTTTGCAGCTTCCTTACGATATTCGCCGTAGTCACCTACGAAGCGAGGTAGTGAACGGGGTTGATCGTGGTTTTCAAGGTAGAGAGAGTTCCAGCCTTTACCAAACAATCCACGTTGCCAACGACGGAAAACTTTCTTGAATTGTACAAGGTTAAAGGGCTTGGGAAGTAGTTGTGCGATGGTGTCGCAGTTGACGTGTTCAAAGGTGAAAACAGTGTCTAACTCATTGCGGTCCTCTGCCGTGTAAAGTAGGCCTTGCTCTATGGTAACGCCACTTGCTTCGCCAACGGTCATGCAATCGTAGTTGGAGAGAACCTCTCTATTGAGTGCGTTAAGGTATGGGTGGATGTTTGGCCCGTGGGTGAAGTGTTCGTCACCGCGAATACCAATGTTCCATTTGCCGTTTGGTAGTCCTTCAACTTTACTGATGTAGGTGATAACGTCGCAACGGAAACCGTCAACGCCTAGGTCGAGCCAGTATTTTACCAGAGAGTGAACTTCCTCTCTGACTTTTGGGTTGTCCCAGTTTAGGTCGGGTTGTTTTTTGGTAAAGAGGTGGAGGTACCATTCACCGGTTGTTTCATCGTATGCCCAAGCCGAACCGCCAAAGCGAGAGGTCCAGTTGTTTGGTGGACGCTTGCCGTCCTTACCTTTACCCTTTCTCCAAATGTAGTAATCGCGATAGGGGTTATCCTTACTCTTTCTAGATTCTTGGAACCAGAAGTGTTCGTCGGAAGTGTGGTTAACAACGAGGTCCATAATAAGCTTTATGCCACGCTCGTGCATGCCCTTAATCATTTCCTTCCAATCGTCCAAGGTGCCGAATTCGTCCATGATGTCGCGATAGTCGGAAATATCGTAGCCGTTATCATCGTTTGGCGACTTGTAGCAGGGGGATAGCCAAACTGCGTTTATGCCTAGGTCTTGTAGATAATCGAGTTTTTCAATAATACCTCTAATATCGCCTATGCCGTCGCCGTTGCTGTCTTTAAAACTGCGTGGATAAATTTGGTATATAACCGCATCTTTATACCATCTAGTACGTTCCATAAGTACACTCCTTATAAGTTTTATTTCTAATAGTCCTACATAAACAAAGCGCATAACAAACTCTCGCACGGGCGAGATTCTGTTATGCGTACTAGGTTAAGTAGTGGGATATTGCTATCCCTGTTGACTTTAGATGTCTAGTTTATTAAGAATTTCTTTTAGAGCCTTTGCTTCTTCGATGCTAAGGGTCATACCTTTACCCATTCTATCGTGGTTAGGAGCCCATTCACGAAGGTCAAGACGGGGGTCTCTGTCGTTCCAGCTAACGTAGTTAAGTTCTTTGGTCCAACCTCTTGCAGAAGTGCTTAGAACACCACAAGCCTTAGTGATATCATATTTTAGTTCAGCGGGCATAAATCCTTCCTCCTATGCATTGCTATTACTTATAATATAAATAAAACGCGCGCGCGTCAATAATATTTACTATTTATTTACTTTTTTATGTGAAAATAGCGTGAATCGGGGGTGAAAATGGTATTAACAGAATGATGAATGGGCGTTTTTGGAGGAGGACATAAAAATAGCCACTCGAAAGTGGCCGTTTTGTTTTAAAGTGGGAGGGTTGGTTAGTTTAATCTTAAATCTTTGCCGTTAATTACCATTATGACCGATCTCTTTTTGTGGGAAATTCTACTAAAAACTCTGTCGCCGTACTTGTCGCGTAGTTGTTCGGGGGTGAGGTTGGAAGTAAATCCCGTCGTGCTCTCCATTCTTTCGTTAAGCAAGCAGTTAAGGTAGTTTGCTGTAACGTTGGTGATGTTGGGCTCTGCGCCAAGGTCGTCTAGGAAGAGGAAATCACAGTCAATAAGTGGAGCCCAAATTTCCGCTTTTTCATTTTCCTTTGCGAGGTGATATTTCAAAAATAGGCTGTTCATTTCGGCGCTGTTAAGGTAAAGAACGCTAAAGCCCTTTTTCATAAGGTTGTTTGCAAGAATGGAAAAACCATAGGTTTTGCCAACGCCTACGGGACCGAATGCTCCCAGTATTTTGGAGTTGTTTTCGGGGAATTTTTCGGCTACCTTGGAGAGAATGCTATAAAAAAGCGTGTAACTTTCAAGATATTTTTCGGGGAAAGTAGAGTAGTCGACAGCATCAAAGGAACTTTCATCGGTAAGAAGTGCACCACAATTTTCTCTTAAACTTGCATAAACGAGCTGTTTTAGGCAATTGCACTCTCTGCCGTTAACGTAACCGGTGTCTTTGCAAATGGGGCAGGTGTACTTTACTACCAAATCTTCCTTGCTTACGCCAAGAGAAGTCATTCTTTTTTCGAGCTTTGCAACTACTTCGTCATAACGCGCGCGTGCTAAAGAAAAATCTTCACTTTGGGAATCCAAACCAACCATTTTGGCGCGCAAATCTACGCGCTCACAATGTAGCGTGCGATATTCTTCATCTTTAAGTAAGCTATCGTAAAGTGCGTCTACGCGTACTCTTTCGTTAAATCTTCTTTCTTGAAGAATGGAGTAAGCTGTTTTCTTTGCTTTTGACATTTTTTCTCTCCTAAATATCCAAGGAATCAAGGTCGATATCTCTTACGTCACGGAAGACGGAAGAGATTTCTTCTTGTGTGTATTCTTGTTTCATAACCAAATCTTTGCTGTCCTTTTTGCCACTCTTTTTGTGTTCGTGAGCGCCAGACTCGAAGAAAGCCTTTGCTCCGCTGACGGTAAATATGCCGTTTTGCTTAAAGACTAGCAAAATCTTGTTGATATAGCTCATGGGGAAGGGCTTGCCTTTTGCGTTTTCTGCAACTACCAAAACGACTTCGTGTTCAAACCCCCAGTCCTCTATGAAAGCACGGTAGAAGTCACGGTCGCGAGCAGAAATGAATGCTTCTGCACCCGCGCTTTCCAGCACCTCTTTGATTAGTCCGTCAATCTTTGCTTGGCGAGCAACGTAGGAGTTGATGCCCTCTAGTGTGACGATGCCCATTTTGTAGAATTTATCCACCACCACTTGCATACCGTCTAGTGTTTTAACGTTACGCATAAAGCAGAATTTTGCAATGGCGAGTAGGGCGTTCTTTTCATATCCTAGTTTTAGCCAGGGGTTGACGTAGGTTTCAATGGGCATATCGAGGGTGGCGTAATAGGAGCCGATGGTGCGAATAATTTCGCTGGCAAAGGCACGAATTTCCTCTTTTTCCTTTTGGTATGCGTTAATCTCGGTGGCGGTAAGGGCGTTTTGTGAGTAGAGTTCTTCCATAAGACGGCTTAGCTTACTCATACCACCCTTGCGCTTACAAATGCGAGCAGCGGTAAGAATGGCGTCCAAGTGGAAACCTTTTTTGGTCCACTCTGCGAATTGCTCTTGATCCTCGATTGCGGGTTTGCTCTTCAAGCCCAACTCGCCGTAAACGAGGCGCATATCTTCGCTATCCCTTTCCAACTCGTCAAGGCGATCGTTAACCTTGTCCATTGTAATCAAGCCTTGTTTTGCCCAGCTGGAAGCAAGACCTATAACGCTAGCCGTATTGGTGGTGCCACGCTTGTCACGGCAGTATCTTGCAATAAGTAGCATAGCGTTTTGTTCCATTTTATAGGTTTTCATGGTTTCCACGTATTTTACGATTTCTTGTTCGCTAAGAATTTTTTCGGGGAAGACTCTTCTTAGTTCGTCGACGAATTCACTAAATTCCCTAGCGTTGTAAAGTACGGTTTTGGAGAGGGGCATTTTGACGGAGTTGTATACTACTTGGAAATCGGGGGTTTGTCTAATGGTAACCAAGCCCAAATCTTGCCAATAGTTGTAGGCGTTAATTATGCGCTCCTCGGTTAGCCTTAGGGAATAAGCGATTTTTTCCAAACTATTTTCGCTCTCTTCCTTTGCAAGCATAAGGCCGTAAAGATAGACCTTTACGTCGATGGCATCGGCGTCGGCAAGATACTTTGCCAAGAAAACATTGTCGATTTGAGTGTATCCTTCACGGATATAATCTCTTCCTAAACAGCAAAAACCCATACTTCTCCTAAAATTTTCCCCTAAAATATAAAATTAACTATTGCAAGATTATATTTTAGAGTGTATAATTATTATAATTATGGCTCTAGGGGAACTTTTACCCTTTTGAGTGACGGTAATTAATATATCACAACTTGGCGAATTTTGGTATAAAAAAATACTTGAAATTTGCAAAACACAACATATAGTGTGCCAAAAAATATCTGGCACAAGTATATAAACATTACGGAGGAGCATATGAAACTCATCAATTTGGTATTCCAAGGTATTACTGGTCGCGAAGAGAACTACGATTTCGGCAACAAAGCAGCAGGCTGCACTGTTTTACAAGATGCCGACCAATCTGCTCTCGCAAAAGCATTAAGCTTTGCTTTCTATGGTAGCGTAGATCCTACTAACTACGATCTACCCCTAGTCGTCAACGTTAAATTTATGATTGACGATATCGAATACGATCTTACCCGTGCTTTGGTAAGAGAGGAAAGTGGAGCCGTAACGGAAAAGGTAGCATTAACCGACCTTAACACCGCTGTAATTTACGGCGAAGGCAAAGAGGACATCGACGCATATCTTCTTAGCAAAGTAGGTTTGGACAAAGACGCTTTTGAAAAACTACTCTTTATTGATGAAGAATATACCGCACCCATCGCTAACGCACAAGTAGCACGTGAATCATTCGTAGCAGAGCAAATCGCTTCACTTGCAACTTCCCAAAAGGTTCTTGGCAAGTACAATGGACTAAAGGAAGAAGAAGCAAGCGTACTAGCATACGTTGATAGCATAGAAGCCGTTACCCGTGACCAAATCAAAGAACAACAACTTAGCGTTGATAACGAAAAACTTTCTCTTGATGCACTCCGTAACCAAATAGAAGAAGTTAACCTTGAACTTTTGAACGCTGACAAATATCGTGAAGAATTGGACGCTTATAACGTAGCAAACGCTAAGTTAGAAGCCCTCCAAGCAGTAGAAGCAGATATGGCAGACCTCGCAGAAAAAGCAGCAAAGAGCGAGCAAGCCAGAGAAATCGCAGACGTATTTGCAAAATACCAAGACACCATGCGTGGTTTACAAGAAACCGAAGCAAGCATAGTTGCACAAACCCAAGAAGTTGATGCTCTTGAAGCAAAGATTGCTCAAGCTAAAGACAGCGAAAAGCTACTCGGCGATGAATTTGCATTAGCAAGCATTCGTGCAAACGAACTAAACGCAAAGATGCGCGAAATCATCAAGGAAGGCGCAACCAACCCCTCCGGTGTTAAGATTAAGGAAACCATAGAATCCTACTACGCAGAAACCATTCCGGAAATCGAACAACTTTCTGCTAGACAAAAAGAACTAAACGCTTCTTACGGCG
Organism: Candidatus Stercoripulliclostridium sp.; assembly: GCA_045577735.1. Taxonomy (GTDB): domain Bacteria; phylum Bacillota; class Clostridia; order Christensenellales; family DTU072; genus Stercoripulliclostridium_A. Next base: position 301,305 of record JAZNIY010000008.1, read on the forward strand.
TACTTGATAAGCTCACCCAAGACCTTACCGAAAGAAAGCTTGCTATCCGTGAAGCATCCGATTACAAGAGAGCCGTTCAAGACGGTGCAGTTCTAGAATGTAACGTTGCTCAACTTGAAAGCTCACTAAAAGAATGTCAAGATCGTATTGAAGCTTTGGAAAAGAGAAGAGCAGAGCTCTATGAAAAGAACGTTGAATACGTTGGCAAGGCAAAGGTACTCGACCCCGTTGTTAAGAAGCTCGAAAAGGAAATCAAGGGCGAATATGCAAGCGTTCAAGACGCCATTAATAACGATGAATTCTACAAGAGAACCATCTATACCAAGCACTTGTTCGTTTCCGACCGTGAAGTAGAACTTGACGCAGTAGAAAAGAAGATTGAAGCAGTTAGAAAGTCCGACGAAGGTTACAAAAACCAACTTGCAGACGCTAAGGCAAGAAAGGAAACCGTACTTGCAGAAAAGAAGAAGATACTCGACAAGCTCGAACTTCTCAAAGAAAAATTGCTTGAGTACTCCAGCTACAACCGTTTGAGAGATATCTCTAAGGATATCGAATACGGCACTCGTTGTCCCATCTGCGACGGCTTCGTTGCACACAAGAAGGATCTACCTCTTCGTGATACCAAGGCTCTTGACGACCAAATCAAGGCTGTTCAAGAAAAGCTCGCATACTATGAAGAAGTTCTCAGAAAGGCAGAATTTGACGTTGGTACTTACGAAGCAGCAAAGAAGGTTACTGCAAATTACCTCAAGAGCCTAAACAACACCAAGGTTGAGCACGAAAGTGCAATTAGAAGGGTACTTGCAGAGTACAAAGTTGCAACCATTAAAGAACTATTCGACCTAACCGAAAAGGCAGTTGCCGATTCCGTTGAACTAATCAAGAAGGTTGACGTATACAACCTCAAGAAAGCAAAACTACAAAGAATCGAAGAGGCTAACAACCTAGTTATCGAACAAATTAAGAATATCGATAACGTTCTTCTTCCCCAAGAACTTGAAGTATCCAAGTCCATTAGCAACCTATTAGTAGAAAGCAAGGCTGAGTACGATTCAATGAAGTCTTACTACAAAGATAAGAATGCCGTAACTCTACTCCAAGAACTACAAGTTACCGAAGGCGAATACGAGAAGCTAGAAGCACAAATTGAAGCAAACGAAGCAGAAATGAAGAAAATCAAGGCAGAACTTGACGAAATCAATCCTCGCCTTGATGCACTAGTAGCAAGAACCATCGTTGTAGAAGACGGCGACCTCTCCCTCACCTATGGCGAAGTCGTTACCAAGGCTTACAGCGATCTACTTTCTGCAATCTGCCAAGAAATCGACAAGACCGAAGAAGCAAAAGAACGTGCAAAACTTCGTTTGCAAGGTCTCAAGAAGGTTACTCGCGATATGGAAGCAGAGTGCGACCTACTACGTGAAACCATTATTGCTCGCGTAGCAAGTTTGGAAAGTGCTCAAGACACCGTTGCAGAACTTTATGCTGAATATGAAAAGAGATTTGAAGAAATCGGCATCAAGACGGAAGCTGACTTGAACGCAATAATTATGGACGAAGCCGAGCTTGAACAAGCAAAGCAAAAGATCTTCGATTATGATGAAGATATGGCAGTTGTTCGTGACGATATTAAGACTTTGGGCGAAAACCTAAGCGCACACGTTGGTTACTTTGAAAACTATGAAGCAAACCTAGCAGTACTTGAAAACCTACGTAACCAAGAAGTAGAAGCAGTTCTAAGTTACAGTGGTAGCAAGGCTAAGTTAGAAGACATGGAATATCGTTATGCAGAACTTGTAAACTCCAACAAGACCCTTGCATTCATCCAAAGCAAGATTAAGGGCATTGAAGATTTGAATTCTGCTATTAAAGAGGGCGCACTAATCGCAAGTGATTTAGCAAGCCTCATCGTAGAGAGAACCAATGCTATTGTAAAACTAGCAAGTAAGAACCGTTACTACGTTCAAGAGGGCGTTGATGGTTCACTCGTTCTAGTTCTTGCAGAAAAGGGCAAGGCAAGAGTTGACAAACTCACCAAAGAAGAAAGCGTACTACTACCTTTCGCAATGGCAAAGGCATACAACGAAATCATGGTTGAGCTTCTAGCAGGTGATACTATTAGCGTAAAACTAGTAAGCCAAGACAAGAGCGACAAGCAAAGTGCATCTCCCGTGTATGAATACTCCAAAGAAAGAGAAATGGTAATCATACCCGAAGCAGAGAATGCATTCATGAACGCAATCAGCAAACTCGCATAATAAGAGGATACAAAACAAAAGATGAAGTTTGCGGAGCGTTTTGCTCCGCAAATTGACTGTAAAGGGGGCGCGCGTGGGTTATACTACGCGCCCATATATTGTATATGAAAGGAAAGAAAACCATAATTTTTGTAAGGATAGCAGTAGAAGCAGCACTATATTTTGTGCTGACTTTCTTCGTTCCGGCCATTTCATACGGCCCCTTACAATTCAGGGTTGGTGAAGCGTTAACCTTGCTTCCCATAATCTTTCCCGAAGCAACCATAGGGGTGACGATAGGCTGTTTGCTTGCAAACGTATTCTCTCCCTATGCTTGGTACGATATGGTATTCGGTACGCTTGCAACGCTAGTCGGTGCCGTTCTAACCTATTTAATAGGTAGGGCGTTAAAGGAAAAGAAGCTAGTAGTAAGATGTTTGGTAGGTGGCATTCCTCCCATAGTAGTTAACGCTTTGGTGTTACCGTTAATTTGGTACCTAACGGGCACCGATCTGGGTTACTTTATCAATATGGGAATGATAGCGCTAACGCAAGCCGGAGCAGTATGGGTACTTGGCATACCGTTGGTACTGGGGCTAGATAGGGCAAAACTAGCAATAAAAATAGGTAATAAATAAAGAAAAATAATAAAAATTAAATTGACTAAATTAATTATATAATATATAATTTAGTGCACTGTCTAAATATACGGACTACACGGAGGTAACTATGGAAAAAACAATACCGCTAACCCAAAAGAAGTTTGACGAACTAACGGCAAAACTTCAATATCTTAAAACTACCGGTAAAGCGGAAGTAGCACAAGCACTCAAAACTGCAAAAGAATTTGGCGATCTTAGTGAAAACGCCGAATATACTGCTGCAAAAGATGCACAAGAAAAGTTGGAAATCGAAATTTATAACACTGAAGCCATTCTTTCCGAAGCATATCCCATTGACGTAAGTCTACTAGGAACCAAGGTAGTTGCTCTTGGCAACGTAGTAAAGGTTCTTTATGAAGGCGACGATGAAGAAGATGCCGAAACCTATCAAATTCTTAATCGCATCGAAGTAGATACTGCTCACAATATTATTAGTGACGAATCTCCTTTGGGATCAGCTCTAATAGGAAAGAAGAAGGGCGACAACGTATCCTTCAAGGTACCCGGTGGAGCACTAATCACTTTAAAAATACTTAACATAAGCAAATAGGAAGATTATGGAACAACAAAACAAGAACGCAACGCAACAAGTCCCGGAAGTACAAGACATTAATGAAATTATTGCCGTTCGTCGCCAAAAGCTAGAAGATCTACGCGCACAAGGTAACGATCCATACGAACAAGTAAAGTATGAAGTAAGCGCAACTGCAAAAGATATCTTTACCAATTACCAAGATTTTGAAGGTAAAGAAGTATCCCTCGCAGGACGTATTATGTCCAAGCGCGTTATGGGTAAAGCCAGTTTTATTCACGTTCAAGACGGCACCGATAAAATTCAAGCATACGTTCGCATTGATGCTCTTGGCGAAGAAGCCTATGCAAGCTTCAAGAAATTGGATATAGGCGACATTATTGGACTAGTTGGCGAAGTATTTACCACTCACAAGGGTGAAATTTCGGTTAAGGCAACTAAGTATACCCTTCTTTCCAAGTCCCTCCTTCCCTTACCCGAAAAATATCATGGTCTAAAGGACCAAGATACTCGTTATCGTCAACGTTACGTTGACCTCATCGTTAACCCCGAAGTTAAGGATACCTTCATTAAGCGTTCCCAAATTATCACGGCCGTTCGTGAATATTTGAACAATAGGGGATACGTTGAAGTGGATACTCCCATTCTCAACACCATTCCCAGTGGCGCAAACGCACGTCCCTTCGTAACCCATCACAACACCCTTGACCTTGATATGTATCTTCGTATTGCTCCCGAGCTATACCTCAAAAGACTTATAGTTGGTGGCTTCGACAAGGTTTATGAAATGGGTAGACTATTCCGTAACGAAGGTATGGATACCAAGCACAACCCCGAATTTACCACCATCGAGCTTTATGAAGCATATACCGATTACTATGGTATGATGGAAATAGCCGAAGGTCTTTTCAAATATATTGCAGAAAAGGTTCTTGGCACCACCACTCTTAACTACCAAGGCAAGACCATCGAGCTTGGTGGAAGTTGGAGAAAGGTAACCATGGTTGATCTCGTTAAGGAAGAGTTAGGTATCGACTTTAACGCTGAAGAACTACCCGCTCTAATCGAAAAGGCAAAGGGACTCGGTTTGGAAGTAGAAAAGGACGTAACTTGGGGCAAACTTCTTTACCAATTGTTTGACGAGCTACTAGAGTGCAAACTCGTTCAACCCACCTTCGTTCTCGATTACCCCGTTGAAGTATCTCCCCTTGCAAAGCGTAAAGCAAGCGACAAGAGATTGACCGAACGCTTCGAGTTCTTTATGAACTCCTTCGAAATGGGCAACGCATTCAGCGAGCTAAACGATCCCATTGACCAACGCAAGCGTTTTGAAGACCAAGTAAAAGAACGTGAAAAGGGCGATGATGAAGCTCAAATGATGGATGACGATTACGTTACCGCACTAGAGTACGGCCTACCTCCCACGGGTGGTATGGGTATTGGTATCGACAGAGCAATCATGCTATTTACCGATTCAGCATCCATTCGCGACGTTCTCTTGTTCCCCACAATGAAGCCCATTAAGGCATAATATGCGCAGTCCACTTTTAAAAGCATTAAACGATAAGAAAACACACACGTCTTTTCATACCCCCGGACACAACGGGGGTATCGTTATAGATAGTAGGCTAGACGTTACCGAACTTTCTTTTAGTGACAACCTTCTTAACGCCGAGGGCGCAATACTGGAAAGCGAAAAAGAGGTGGCGCTATCTTACGGTGTAGAGCGCGTTTTGTATTCTACTGCAGGAGCAACTGCATTAATCCATACCGTAATACGCGCGCTAAGAAACAAGGGCACCTTCCTAATTTTTGGCTCGGCACACAAATCCGTCTATAACGCACTTGCAATAAACCGAGTTAAGAGCGTGTTGTATCGTGGCACTGACCTTAGGGGCGCGCTAAAAAAGAGTGGCGCAAAGGTGGTTATTTGTACCTCTCCGAACTACTTTGGAAGAGTGCTTCCTCTTGAGGAAATAAGCCGAATTTCTAGGGACTGTGGCGCAGTTTTAGTGGTGGATGCTTCCCACGGCGCACACTTCGCCTTTAGCACAAAACTACCAATTTCAGCAACCAATTATGCACCTTTGGTTATCCATTCACAGCATAAAGTTATGCCAGTCATAACCGGTGGGGCTAGCTTATGCTACAAGAGCCAATACGAAAAGGAGCTTCTTCGCGCTTTCCGTGAAATACACACTACTTCCCCGAGTTACCTCGTAATGCTTTCCATTGAAAGTGCCGTTAAGGAGCTAAGTGAGAATGGCGAAGCCTTGTACGATAGGGTAATAGGCGAAATTAATCATTTTAAGACGAGAAGCCTCGGAGCACCCTTTAGCATCGTAGAGAGTGACGATCCTACTAGGCTGGTTATAGAAGTTAGGGCCAATGGGGATAATATTGCTAAAGAGCTAGAGGACAAGGGTATATATCCCGAAATGGTTTACGGCAACAAGTTGGTCTTTATCGTCACACCCTACAACTATATGCATCTTGACAATCTGTCGGACGCCCTTTTAGACTGCACCTATCAAGGAGAGTACGAGGAGGTATCGCTTCCAAAGTGCGCCGAATATCTCGAACTTGTTTTAGAAGGAGAGTGTGAAGAAGTGGCACTGGAAGATAGCGTGGGCAGAGTGTCCGGTAAGGAAGTGGGACTATATCCTCCCGGCGTTCCCGTCATAGTACGAGGGGAGAAAATAACGAAAGAGCAAGTTGACTTTTTGTTAAAGTATAGGAGTGCCGTTTTTGGTCTTGAAAACAGTGGCATACTTGTGTTAAAATAATAAGTGGAAAAAATTAGTGCTACCTAAAAGGTAGAAAACGCATTAGGATAAAGTATGAAAGGCAAATTTATTACTGTTGAAGGTTGTGAAGGAGTAGGCAAATCTACTCAACTTAGATTGCTAAAAGAGTATTTTGAAAGAGAGGGCATCGAGGCAATATTTACTCGCGAGCCCGGTGGCACTCCCATTGCAGAAAGAATAAGGGAAATCCTTCTTGACAAGAAGCTTGCAGTTTCTCCCATTATTGAGGCAGAGCTTTTTGCCGTTGCACGTATGGAGCACATAAACAATCGCATTAAGCCTGCTCTTGAAGAGGGCAAAATAGTTGTATGTGACCGTTATCTTGACAGCTCGCTTGCTTACCAAGGCGTAGCGAGGGGAATAGGCATAGACGAAGTTTATGAAATAAACGCCTATGCACGTGACAATTGTATGCCCGACCTCACTATTTTTATAGATATGGATCCCGCAAACAGCTGGCGCAAGCAAAGGGGCACCGTCATTCTTAACGATAGAATGGAGGGTGAATCGAACGAATTCCACGCACTTTGCTACAAGGGATTCAAGGAAATGTGTGCTCGCGAGCCCGAGCGCATCGTTGCCATTGTACCCAGTGAGGACAAGAATGAAACCCACGATGCAATAGTAAACGAACTAAAAAGAAAGGGTATCGTATGCTAGGAGAACTCCTACAAAACAGCAAAGCATATAAAGATTTTCGCAAGGATATGAGTGCCGACAAGATATCGCACGCCTATCTATTCCTTGGTGAAGACTCCCTTGCAAGAAGGGAATATATGCGCCTTTTTGCTTCCACCGTACTATGCAGTAGGGGTGGTTGTGGTGAGTGTGATACTTGCGACAAGATATACAACGATTGCCACCTAGGCGTTCATTACCATAACTTGGACGGCAAAATGAACGTTAAAGAGGCGGAAGCCCTAATAGAAGAAAGTTACAAATCCAGCTGGGAAGCCTCCGATGCTCATTCCGAAAACAGCTCGGGTGGTGCCGGCAAGAAGATATATTTTATAGACAACGCGGAAAGGTTACATCCCGCGGTCCAAAACAAACTGCTCAAGGTTTTTGAAGAGCCCCCAAAGGACGTTATAATTGCCCTTTTTGCAAAGAGTTCATACGGTCTACTTCAAACCATAAAGAGTAGGGCGAAGCTAAACTATCTTCCCACTTTTAGCGCGGAAGAGATACACAAAGCATTGGTCGATGAAGGATATCCACGTGCTCAGGCAGAAATTGCATCTGCGCTTTCAGGAGGTTCCTTCGAAAAGGCATACGCATTCGTGCAAGACGATAGTTACTATAACCAATACAGCGAATGTTTTGACGTGCTTAAAAACTGCAAAAAATCCACCATGGTGGTAGATTACATAAATAAACCGCTATTTTCCAAGGATAACATAAGGCGCACGCTGGAGTTTTTTGAAATCATCCTTAGGGACGTTGCGGTCAAAGTAAGTGGCGCAAAGGTCCCTTACGTAACCCGTAACCGTGACTATGATATTCAACAAATATCGGAAGGATACACCGTTGCATCGGTTGCTATGGCGATATTGGAAGTTAATAAGGGCGAAGCTATGCTGGATTCCTATATTGCTCCCGTAACGGTTGCGGAAAGAGTACTTTTTAAAATTTTGGAGGCAAAATATAAATGGCAATAGTAGTAGGCATTAAGTTCAAAACCAATCAAAAAACCTATTATTTCGACCCCAAAGATATCGAGCTGGTTGAGGGCGACAACGTCGTTTTGGAAACAGCAAGAGGAGTAGAGTTTGGTAAGGTAGTGCAAGGCATAAAGGAAGTTAGCGATGACGAAATCGTACCTCCTTTGAAGCCCATTATTCGTAAAGCGACCGAAAAGGATGAGGAGCAAAACGAGAAAAACCTTGCTGAAAGAGATAGAATAATAAGAGAAACCGTACAAAAGGTAACGGCACACAATCTTCCTATGAAGATAGTCGATGCCGAATACACCTTTGATAGGGCAAAGATAATAATATATTTCACAGCAGAAAGCCGTATTGACTTCCGTGAACTAGTAAGGGACCTTGCCGGGCTATTCCACAATCGCATCGAGCTTCGTCAAATATACGAAAGAGAGGATATCAAACTTCGTGGTGCGCTTGCCCAATGTGGCAGACCTTGTTGCTGTCTTACCTTCCTACAAGACTATGAAAAGGTATCTATGAAGATGGCAAAATACCAAGGCCTATCCCTCAATCCCACCAAGATTAACGGATGTTGTGGAAAACTTATGTGCTGTTTAAGATATGAAAACGCATATTACCAAGAAATGAGCAAAAAGATGCCCAAAGAGCACTCCAGCGTTATCACGCCCGACGGCGAAGCTACCGTTATGGAAAACGATGCTCTTAGGGAGGAAGTAAAGGTAAAAATAGCCATGGAAGACGGCGCATATACCGTAAAAAGATTCCCACTTTCTCAAATAAAATCCAAAAATGCAGTGGTTGTAAATGAGGAAAATGAGGACGAAGAATAGGTTTTAAGTATTGACATTATCGCGCGCGAGTGTTAATATATTAATATAAATACATTTCTATTAAGGAGAACAATTATGGCATACGTTATTAACAAAGATGAATGTGCAGGCTGTGGCGCTTGTGCAGGTACCTGTCCCGTAGAAGCAATCGCAGAAGTAGACGGCGTTTATGAAATCAATCAAGATGTTTGTCTCGGTTGTGGCGCTTGCACCGAAGCTTGCCCCGTTGGCGCTATCGTTGAAGAATAATTCAAGACTAGAATAGAAGAGTGGCACTTATTATGCCACTCTTTTATTTTTTATTAGAAGGTTTATAACCATCAAACTACCGCGATTTTACGGCCTCCCGCAATTCCTACGACCGACTAGGTCGTTCCCTTGCGGGAGAGTGCGCAACAATCTTGTATTTTGCGCTTCTAAGCCTTCTAACCATCGTATGGGCAAAGAGGCGAACCGTCAAACTACTGCGATTTTACTGCCTCCCGCAATTCCTACGACCGACTAGGTCGTTCCCTTGTGGGAGAGTGCGCAACAATCTTGTATTTTGCGCTTCTAAGCCTTCTAACCATCGTACGGGCAAAGAGGCGAACCATCAAACTACCGCGATTTTACTGCCTTCCACAATATAACCAAGTAGCGAAATATCAAATTGCTCCCACATGAATTGTGAGAGCACTCTTTTATTAAACTTCTAAAATTATTATGAACGTTAGACCATATCAACCAAAAGACTTCGAAAGAATGCACAAAATCTGCTTTGAAACCTCTTCGGGGTTTGACTCCGAAAAGGGCAGAGTGGCTCTTTTTGCAACCTATTGTGACTACTACGTCAACGAGGAGCCGGAAAACTGTTTTGTTGCCGTCAATGAAAACGATGAGGCAATAGGGTACGTTATTTGTTCAAGCGATCCCATTCGTTATGAAAGGGTGTTTAAGGAAAAATACGCACCCGTTCTCAAAAAGGCAAGCCCTGTTAGGTATCTTTTCCACGTTGTGAACGAGTGGCTATGTCGGCGCATTAAAAAGGAGTATCCTGCACACTTGCACATCGATATTTTGCCCGAGGGACAAAGAATGGGGCTTGGTACCCGTCTTATGGACGCTCTTACCGACCATTTGAAGAAAAATGGAGTCAAGGGCGTATATCTCGTTTGTGGGGCAGGGAACGAAAAAGGAGTTAATTTTTACAAGAAGTATGGCTTCAAGGTACTAAGCGAGAAATTGGGTTCGGTTACCTTTGCTTTAAAGTTTAGCTCTTGACTTAGCGCGCGTGCGCAATTATAATATATATACCATACTTTTAAGGAGTGCGTGATGAGTGAAAGAAATCTTGCCTTAACGGCACGAAATATTAGAGAGAATATCGTCAACTGCATAGGTTCTCTTGGTGTTGGGCACATTGGTGGCTGTCTTTCCATAGCAGACTTGCTTGCTGTTCTATATGGAAAACATCTTAAGCACGATGCCTCTAATCCCAAAATGATAGGTAGAGATAGACTAATTTGTTCAAAGGGACATGCCGGTCCTGCAATATATGCCGTACTAGCAGAGTTTGGTTTTTTTGACAAATCCGTATTGGAAACCTTGAACCAAGGTGGAACCACTCTTCCCAGCCACTGCGACATGAACAGAACTCCCGGTGTAGATATGACTGCCGGTTCTCTGGGACAGGGATTTAGCTGTGCAGTAGGTTGTGCTCTTGGTTCCAGGCTTAGAAAGGATGGTGCTACCATATATGCAATAATAGGGGACGGCGAAAGCCAAGAGGGGCAAATTTGGGAAGCCGCAATGTATGCCGGTCACCAAAAGCTAGACAACCTTATTGCATTTACCGACTACAACAAGATGCAACTTGACGATTTCGTTTACAACATCAACGATCTTGAGCCTTTGGACAAGAAATGGGAGGCATTTGGTTGGAAAGTTTGGGTTATAGATGGTAACGATATAGAGCAAATCGATAACGCTATTACCGAAGCAAAAGCATACGTAGGCAAGCCCAAAATGATAATAATGAACACCGTTAAAGGTAAGGGTGTAAGCTATTGTGAAAAGGCTCTCGTAGGTTCTCACTCCATGACCGTGAACGCCGAGCAACGTGCCGATGCGATAAAGGAAATAAGGGGGGAATAATATGGAAATCACTCAAAAAACCTTAATGAAAGAGGTTCTTGCAGACCATATGCGCAACGTTCTTGCAAGCGATCCCGACGTCGTTATGCTAGACGCTGACCTTGCAAGATGTGCAGGCACCAACGTAGTATACAAAGATTTCCCCGACAGATGCTTTGACGTAGGTATTGCAGAAGCAAATATGACGAGTATGGCGGCGGGACTAGCAAGCTATGGCTTCAAGCCCTATATTTCTTCTTTTGCACCCTTTGCAACCAGACGTTCTGCCGACCAAGTTATGATTTCCGTTTGCTATGCTCAGCAAAACGTTAAAATTATAGGAACCGACCCCGGTATTGCAGCCGAACTTAATGGTGGAACCCACATGGCACTTGAAGATATGGGTATGCTTCGTTCCATTCCCAACGTGCTAATTTACGAGCCCACCGATACGGTAGAGCTTGCTAAGGCACTTCCCCAAATTCACGAGTATCCCTATCCTTGCTACGTAAGAATGCATCGCAAAAACCCACCAATATTGACCAAGGAAAGCGACGAAATTAACATTCTTAAGGCAAGAAAGATGCGTGAAGGTACCGACTGCACCATAGTAGCTTCCGGAATAATGGTAGAAACTGCACTTTTAGCATCAGAAGAGCTTGAAAAAGAGGGTATCAGCGTAGAGGTAATATGCTGTCACACCATTAAGCCCATCGATAGTGAAACCATTATTGCATCAGCAAAGAAGACGGGCGCCGTAGTAACTGCCGAAAACCACAATGTAATAGGGGCTCTTCGTAGCGCAGTATGTGAAACGCTATGCGAAAACTATCCCGTACCACTAGAATCTATTGGTGTAAAAGAAAAGTTTGGCGAAGTAGGTAAGGTTCCATATTTGCGCAAAGCATTCAATATGGACGTTGAAGACGTTGTAGGCGCTGTTAGAAAGGTGCTAGCAAGAAAGTAATTATAACTATTATAAACGTTGTCGGGTAGGAAGTTGCCCGACTTTTATTGTCCCACCATTAAAAAAGCTCGGCCATAATTGGTCGAGCCTTATTTTTTTTATTTTAAAATTATTTTTTATCTCTCTTTGCTTCAGCTTCGTCAATTTCACCCATTGCGGTAATAGCGAAATCACTACCTACGTAAACAACGTTTTCTATAGTACCTGCTCTCCAATATTTTGAAGTTTCTAGGTCTTTAAGGTTGTGGTTGAAATAACCTTGAGCATCTTCGGTATACTCAAAATAGAAAATGTAGAGCAAAGATTCGGGTTTTTCTGCAACAACAACGGAAGATACGTCATAATCATCGTATCTGTTATCGTTATCTATGTCTTCAATAATATCAGCAGAGAGGTCGTTCTTGGCGCGTTCTGCCATTTCGGTTTTGTATTCTTGAAGAAGAGCGTTATAGTCTGAGCCAGAGCCATTGTATTTTCTTATGGTATAGCCGGCTTCTTTAAGGTTTTTAATAGTTTCATCTTGAGCGGGAAGACAAGCAACAAGAGCAACTGCTAGAATGGATACTAGAGCGAGAACAGCAACAATAGAAAGGACCTTTTTCATCAATCTAAACTCCTTTTTATGGGTAATACCCATAGTTATTAATATTATTATAACATATCAATTTAAAATTGCAATATGTTTTTCATTTTTATGTCGATAGTAGACAATAAAAAAAGAGACTCTTTCGAGTCTCTTTTTTTATTTAGTTAATTTTAGCCAGCTGCTTTAACGCCTGCTTCGGTACCAGCATAAACAACTTTACCGCTCTTGCCGATTTTGTAGTCTTCTTTGTCTTCTTCAGCTTTTTCAAAGTCAGCCTTTAGTTCTTCATAGTATGCCTTTGCAGCATCAGTGTCTTCAAAGTAAAGAATGGTTACGCCTTCGTCACCATTGGTAGCGGTGATAGAGGTAACGGCATCAATTTGCTTGAGTACAGCGCCTGCGATAAGATCGTCGGAATCAGCCCTTATAACAACGTAACCGGCTTCTTCAAGGTTAGCTTCTGCTTTATCGGGGTCGCTGGGTACGCATGCAACTAGTGCTACGCCAAGAACTGCTACTAGAGCAAGAACAGCAATAATAGATAATGCTTTTTTCATATAATTTGCCTCCTATTTTTTATAGGGCTATGCCCTTTAACATATCCCTATTATAACATAGTTATTTGAAAATGCAATACCTAATTTTAAAAATGTGCTAGTTCGGAGCAAAACCACGTTAAATAGGATATCTTAATTTTGTGACGTATAGTGCAAAAGATAACGCTAAAGAAAGGCGTTTTTACTTGATTTTTCCACCACCAAGACATATTCTTCCGTCATATAATACGGCATACTGCCCACTTGTAACGGCTCTAACAGGGGTGTCGGCAACAACTCTAACGTCTTTTCCTTCCACGTATGCCGTAGCGGGCATAAGTTTTTCACGGTGGCGCGTGCGTAGTAGTACTCTTTGTCCGTTTTCAATGGGATCGCAAATATAATTAAAATCTTCTGCAATAAGTTCCTTTGTGAAGAGTTCGTCGCACTCCCCTTGGTTTACGTAGAGAATGTTCTTATGAACGTCTTTTTTAACGATGTAATAGGGGGCGTCGTTCTTTTCGCCTTTAACGCCACCAAGCCCAAAGCCTTTTCTTTGACCAATGGTGTAGTAGAATACGCCGTCGTGCTCGCCAATGACTCTGCCGTCAAGAGTGCAAATTTTGCCTTTTTGCATAGGGAGATAGCTCTTTAGGAACTTTCTAAAATCTCTTTCACCAATAAAGCAAATGCCCGTGCTGTCCTTTTTCTCGGCTGTAGCAAGGCCGTGCTCTTCGGCAATCTTTCTAACCGTAGGCTTATCAAGGTCGGTAAGCGGGAATATTACGTTGTCAATTTGGTCCTGTCTAACTTGGTTTAGGAAATAGGTTTGGTCTTTGTTTTCGTCAAGAGCGCGAATAAGATAGGTCTTACCATCTTTCCTTTCCACGCCACAATAGTGACCGGTTGCAATGTAATCGGCACCAATCTTTCGTGCATATTCACGGAAGGGACCAAATTTTATCTCTACGTTGCAAAGTACGTCGGGATTTGGCGTTCTGCCCGCTTTATATTCATCAATAAAATGTTTGAATACTCGGTCTTGGTATTCTTTTGATAAATCGATGGTATAGTAGGGGATGTCAAGCAAAGATGCCACCTTTCTTACGTCGGAGTAATCTTCCTCTGCCGTACAGCATCCGTTTTCATCCTCTTCGTGCCAATTGCGCATAAAAAGCCCAAGGACGTCGTATCCTTGCTCTTTTAGGAGTAACGCCGCAACGCTACTGTCGACACCACCGCTCATACCAAGTACAACTTTTTTCTTCATTTTAGTATCCTTATATCTTCTACGCGTACGCGTGTGCACGTACGTGCGTATATATCATATTATATATAATAGGGGAAAACGAGGCTCTTGTGTCATAAATTTTTGCAATCCCCAATATATTGTTTATCACTTTAGTAGCACCAAAAAAATTTGTCAAAAAATGTTTTTGGAGTATTGACAAAGGGGAATTATTCTATTATTATGTAATTCCCCTTTGGTTGGCGTACCCGAAAGGAGTCGAACCTTCCACCTTGAGAGTCGGAGTCTCACGCTCTATCCAACTGAGCTACGGGTACTTACTATATATATAGTATAGCGCAAAACGGGGGTTATGTAAACAAAAAAAGAACCTTGAAAATGGCATATAATTGCATTAAAAAAATTGTTTAAAAATTTATTAAAATTTGTTTGACAATAGTTTTTTAATGTATTATTATATAAAGGCTGTCCGCGATGGGCAGTTTAAATGTACCTTGAAAATTGAACAGACAGTAAGAAGCGAGAATAAAGTGTTAAATAACACTAAACACACAGGTCATCGTAAGAGATGACAGTTAATTTTTTTGAGAATTAAATGCTTCAAAATTTTACGCTAGTAAAAGAGAAGTTTTAAGCTAAGATTGAACTAAAGAGTTTGATCCTGGCTCAGGACGAACGCTGGCGGCATGCCTAACACATGCAAGTCG
>JAZNIY010000009.1:0-1738 GCA_045577735.1 Candidatus Stercoripulliclostridium sp.
TAGGGTTTTAAGGGTTACTTGTGAGCCAAGAAACAATAAGCTAGCCGAAATTCCTATGGCTAATAAGGTTCCTTGTCTTCCAAGTTTCCTTAAAATAATAAACTAAACTATAATATAAAATAATAATCAACCATCTAACAATATCCTATGGTTGATAAATAAATAAAATAGCTTATAAAATAAAAGATAGATTATTCCTACTTAGACTAAGGCAAAGTTGACCAATGCCAACATGTAACGTTTTATCTTACCCGGTCACTTACTAAATTCAGCCCTAAAGTAAGACAAACCATTCCATGTTTCTAAGTTAGGAAAATATGACACTTCTTCACGTGATGGCTTTAACATTAGCCCCTTCTTGTGATGATCCTTGTAATCCCGGGCTAACTTGATGTTGAACCATCATGATCCATCTCTTCTTGCTTGACTCGTGGACCACGGCTGCCAAACGAACCAAGAGTGCTCTTGTTCCTTCTTGGATCTTCTTAGCTCTACTCCTGGTTATTGGTCCCTCAAATGGCACTCGAATCAAGTCCTCGACGTCGGTTGGAGTCATGGCTGCCTTGGTTGCATCATTCTCCTCCACTTGGCCTCGAATCGTCTCTGATTCGACGTCGGAGTCTAAATCTGGCACGTAAAGAGAAAGATCAGCCACATTAAATGTAGTATGGACATTATACTCACCCGGTAACTCAAGTTGGTAAGCATTAGGTCCGATTCTTTTAAGCACTTTGAATGGGCCATCTCCTCTTTGATCGAGCTTATTCTTCCTCTTTTGAGGAAACCTTTCTTTTCTAAGATGCACCCAAACTAAGTCGCCTTCTTCAAAGATGACTTGTTTGCGCCCCTTGTCAGCTTGGGCCTTGTACCTTGCGGCTTTCCTCTCAAGATGCATCCTTGTCCTCTCGTGTAGTGTCTTGACAAACTCAGCCCTCTTGTTTGCTTCAAAGCTCTCCTTCTCCTTGTATGGCTGAGGCGTCATGTCCACCGGTGTCTTCGGATTCAGCCCATAAACAACCTCAAAAGGGGTCATTCTAGTGGCTGAATGTATAGACCTATTATAAGCAAATTCCACAAAAGGCAAAATATCTTCCCAACGTTTGAGGTTAGCTTTAAGCATAGCACGAAGAAGCACACCTAAAGTTCGGTTTGTAACTTCAGTTTGCCCATCCGTTTGTGGATGACATGAAGTGGAAAAGAGTAATTTTGTTCCTAATTTAGACCATAAACTTTTCCAAAAATAACTCAAAAACTTAGCATCACGATCAGATACAATAGTGCAAGGAATGTCATGTAATCTAACTATTTTCCTAAAGAATAAATCCACTACATGTTGTGCATCATTGGTCGTGTGGCATGGTATGAAATGAGCCATTTTAGAAAAACGGTCTACCACTACAAAAATAGAATCTCTACCTTTCCTAGTTTTAGGCAACCCTACAATAAAGTCCATAGAAATGTCTTCCCAAGGTGCACTAGGAATAGGTAATGGCTAGTACAAGCCGTGAGGGTTGAGTCTAGATTTGACTTTTGCACATACAACACAACACTTGACAAATCTTAGCACATAGTTAGACATTTTTGGCCAATAGTAGTGTTCTTTTAAACCTTCAAGCGTTTTATCCAGCCCTCTATGTCCTCTAGACTCGTGTATTTCTTTGGTTGAAAGCCTACGAATCCTAGATGAAGGTATGCACAATTTTCCAGCTTTGAATAAATAACCATCATCTATAAAGTA
>JAZNIY010000010.1:0-28695 GCA_045577735.1 Candidatus Stercoripulliclostridium sp.
TTATTATTCAGTTTGAGTGCCCTCTTACTTTTCCTAGACCTCTGATAGACTTTGGTTTTTAGATGCTAGACAAGGAAAAGTGAAAAAACCGAAAGGTTGCTGTACTAGCGTACTGCTCCTTGAGATTTTTTTGCTATTGACGCAGTATAGCGCTAAAAAACAAAGTCTATTCTAGCGTAAAATGCGCGATGATTGTAGTCGGTATATGTAGAGCCTCTTAAAACGCGTTAGTTTAGATGCTCCCCGACGGAAATGAGAAAACCCCACGACAGGAGTTTACTCGACGTAAATGACTGAGTGGGGTTAATTATTTTCTATGGGGAGCGCTAAAATAACGCGTTTTTACTTTTTGATGGTTTGAAGAAAATTATTAACAATCCCTACCATCTCGGGTGAAATGCGAGCTATCTTGAGTAGCGTCTTTACTTTGAAGGGAGAGGCAATCTTTGCAAGCCACATGGGTATCTTGGAGCCTAGCATTGCCTTAACGTCATCACTCTTGAGTACAATGCCAATTTTATCGTTTACAGAAAGACAATCTTTTGCAGTTGTTGCATCGTCGGCTGCAAACCAGTTGCGTACTAGGTTGCCGGATTGATTGCACTTGTAAGATGCAGGCTCTTCTTCAACGCCTTGAACCTTAATAGAGTGAGTACAGTTGTCGGCAACTGCTTTAATCTCATTTTCACCTGCAACAATATCTACTTCAAAGGTGGTAAGCTTACCTTGTTGTGAGCCATATGAAGTGCCGTTAACAAAGAGTTCTACGGAGTCACAATTGCTAAACACGTCCACTCTTGACTTGCCTATTGTACGCTCAACGTATCTCTCGCCACCTATATGAACGAACTTTTCATCACTCCAATATGCCTTGTATGCGTAGAATGAATCCTTGCGAGTTTTTCTATCAAAAGTTACCAAGCCCTTATTGTTCTTACCGGCTACGCCACCTTCGTTACGAATTGCAGAGCCAAAGTCGAACATATTCCATACGTATCCACCCCACATCCAGTCACGGGACATAATTGCATTTGCATAGTGAGCGTGCAAAATTGCTTGATATTGCTCACCATAGTCACCTTGAGCGGGCTTTGAGGACCAGTAACGAAGAACGGCTTCTGCACCATACTCTGAAAGACATAGCTTGAGGTTGGGATTTTGTGCGTGGAAATCGTCTAGCCAAGCATCTATGTCAACGTATCTTTGAACGTACCAGCCATAGTAAATGTTAAAGCCTAAAATATCGGTAACACTATTGAGAGGGTCTGTCTTAGATGCCATCATAACTTGTGCGCAAGTGGTAGGACGAGTAGCATCCATAGACTTAGCAAGATCGTTTAGCTCTTTTACACCTTTAACGCACTTTTTACTTGCGCCACCACCGCCACCAATGGTGATTTCATTTTGTACGCCCCAACAGAAGATGGATGGGTGATTGTAGTTTTGGGAAATGAGCTCTATTAGTTGTGATTTTGCGTTATCGAGTTTCTTTTGTGCCCAACGTGATATAACGGGAATTTCCGCCCATACCAAAATACCATTTTCGTCCGCTAGATCATATATGATTTGGTTTTGTTGGTAGTGTGCAAGACGAATGGAGTTGGAGCCGACTTCCTTAATGATTTCTATGTCTTCCTTGATATGGTCATAGGTGAGTGCATTACCAAGGTTTTCCCTGTCTTGGTGACGGGATACGCCCTTTAGTTTGATGGGAGTACCGTTAAGGATGCAACCACGTTCACTATCAAACACGATATCCCTCAAACCAAAACGAGTGTTGCTCTCGTCAATAGCTTCGCCACTGAGCATTAATTTGGCTTTTACAGAATACAAATATGGGTTTTTAGTATCCCAAAGAATGGGGTTATCGATGGAAACAACGACTTCTTCATAGGGTTTTGCAGATGCCGTTGCTACTGCCTTTCCTTCCTTGTCGGTAATAGTGAAGTCTACACTATCGGCCTTTCCAAAAGTTGCGCCCATAAGGCTTACTTCCCACTTGCCATCCTTTAATACGGGGGTAACTTTAATACCACTACCACCATAATTTACAACGTCAAAGTAACCATCTCCTATGCCGGTAAACAAGGTAACGTTACGGTATAAACCGCCGTAGAAAGTGAAGTCTGCTGTTGAGGGATATACGTCTTCAAAGTCGCTGTTATCAACCTCTATTCTAATTGTGCATTTACCATCTTTAACGTAGTCGGTTATGTTTGCAGAATATGCTGAGTAGCCACCACGATGGGTTGCCACAAGCGTGCCGTTTGCATATACGTTAGAGACGGAATTTGCGCCTTCTATGCGAATAATGCTTATGCCACTAAGGCCCTCTAAAGTCTTTTCGTAGGAGCAATTGCCACGATAGTAGTTTGGTTGGTTTTGTCCGTCAATAGCATTCCAACAATGGGGCACGTTAACGGTTTCGCTTTTACCCTCTTTTGTAAACAACCAATTTTCGTTGATTAATTTAACGATTTTCATAATGCCTCCAAATTAAAGATTTATTCAATCTTCCCCTTTCTTAACAATTCAATTTTATTTAGCACGGCTTCTAGCGCTTTGTGACTTTCGCTAAGGTCTTTGACAGCCATTTCCATTGGGCAAATGCCGTCACCCTTTCGATTTATGATTTTCTCAACCAACGTGCCGTAAGTTGCAACTATGCCGTTTTTAGTAAGAATATCTAGCCCCTCCTTGGTCATTACAGAGCCGTAAACTTCCCTTACTCCCAGTAAAACGTAAACGTGGGATGCAGCCTTTCCTACGATTTTATCAGCAACACTATATCCTACGAACTTCTTTCCGTCACGCGCTAAAAAGGCGATAAAGGCTATACCTTTACCGCTTGAAAGTAATATCTCTTCGTCTTTGCACAAACAAACGGAATATCCTTTAGAAAGATATTCCTTTGCTACAAGAAGATTGCTCACTATTTTTTCTTGATTAGTTCGTTGTAGTCCTTTTCGCTCATAACGTCAGCGGTGGGAGCCCACTTAGCAACGGAGGCAATACCTGCTTTTGCGCTTTCCTTACTTGCATAACCGGACTCGCTAATGCAAACCAAGTTGCCGTTGTTAGCATAAATACGGAAACGATATTTACCTTGCTTGTCTAGGTAAACTTCTGCTTTGGGGAACTTTAGGGGGTCCATGGGCTTTTTGAGAGTAAGGTCTTCAATCTTCTCCACTACTACAGGTGCAAATTTTTGAACGGATGCAATACCCTTTTTGCAACTGGAAAGATCTGCATATGCGCCTTCACACACACCGATAGTTTCTCTGTTGGGAGCTTTCAAGTGAAAATTGAAGTGTCCCTTTGCCGTTTGACCATAGTAAAAGATACCTTTTAGTTCTGCCATTGTTGTTCTCCTTAGTTTAATATATTGTCATAAAAATTGTTATACTCGTATGAATTTATGGTGCTTTCTGCTGACCATTTATTCAATATGGTTTCATAGGAATCATTCTCTACGTCCACTTTTTCTCCGCCACCGCAATATATACCCCAAGAAGAAAAACCGTGAGAAGTGTAGACCTTATAGGTCCAAATAGCGTAGTTAATATTGTTCTCTTCATAAGCTTGCAAAGCATATTTCCAAGAATCTTGGTTATTAAACATCGTGAATTCACCAACAAAAGTGGGTACTTGATAGTATTTACGCATTGAAACGTAGTCGTTTACTTTCTTGTCCGTAAAGCTCTTTTGATATTCAAAATCACTCGTCTTGTCCCAACCATAATTGTGGTAAGAATAGCATACGTTTTCCCATTTATAGAAGACTGGACTGGGTAAAGCATCGGTTTCCCACACCGCCTCCATAATTATAACGTGGTTTTCATCCACCTTTCTTATGGCATCGTAGAGCTTATCGAAATACTCCCATTGTATGAAATTGGTGTAACCATGTTCGCCTTCCGGCTCGTTGAGTAAATCGTAGCCGGCGATTATATCCCTGTCTTTATACCTTGAAGCGACCGTGCTCCAAAGATTAATGGTTTTCGCCTCGTTTTCCTTGTTGCCAAAAAGATTTGTGCCCGAAACGTCACCTGAATGGTCTTTGCCGTTTTGAGATCCATAAGCTCCGTGAAGGTCCAAAATAACGTATATATCGCGCTTTTCACAGTTAGAAATAAACCAATCTAATTTGTCAAAATTGACAAGCTCTCCCTCTTCATTTTCCAAATTGAAATATGCAAATGGCAGTCTAATTAAGTTAAATCCCAACGCCTTAACGTTGTCAAAATCGGCACTTTGCCACCACGCATCTTGGTATGCTTCAATAAGCTCCATTGCTTTATCATACCCAAATCTTTCAATCAGCGTTTTGTACGTTGTAAGAGTGTCGGGAGATGAAACAGGACACATCCACTCTTCTTGTATGAATAGGCCACCCGCATTTATGCCTTTTAGAAATACGGTTTCACCTTTTTCGTTAACAAAGTTAACACCATCGGTTTTCAAAAGTCTATAATCGTAATCGTGTTCGTTCGGGATACTCTCGTTAGCCCCAAAAGAACCTAGGACCGCCACACCCGTACTGAGCGCAATAACTAAAGATAAAATTACGATAAAACCACGAAAGCGCTTCATTTCAACCCGCCTTTTGATATTTCCACTATTTGTAATTATACCATAACGCGCGCGTACGTGTCAATAGACATTCTTTTAGCAAACGTTATCTATTTGGAAAATTTTCCCTCGTACCAATAAAAAAGCCCACCTTATGGTGGGCTTAACTCTTGGTTACTCCGAACCCTTATCTTCGTCTTCGGGCGTGTCAAAGTAGTGGTGGTCCTCGTAGTTGGGATCAAAGTCGGGATTGTCGATAGATTCCAAAATATTTTCTAGAATTGCGTCCTCACGCTCGGTAGAAGTCATCTCGCTATATTTCTTACGACGCTTCCAGAATGGTACGGTATCTTTGGGCTGTTGAATAACAGAAGCTTCTTCGATTTCCGGAGCAAACAAAATAGTCTTGGAAGAAACCATGTTTTTCTTACCGCCAAGCGTGGTTACTCTAATAACCTTGTCAAGTAAAATAAGGAGTTGCGGTAGTAAAATGATAACGAACAAGAATGCCAAAATACCACCACGCATAATAGCTGCACCTATAACCTTAGTCGCAGGTAGCGTAGATACGAATTGTACCGCTGCACCGGCTCCCGTCAAAATACCAGCTGAAGTGATAAGAGTACGCGAACTATCTGCCAAGGCTTGTCTTATTGCATCGTATTTACCCATTTCCTTACGATGCTCCATGTACCTATCGGTAAGTAAAATTGCATAGTCTATCGTTGCGCCAAGCAATATGGAACTGATTAGCATATAACCTATAAATACAATGGGTTGGGCCTCTCCTTGAATAAGCCCCGTAATATACGGAACAGCCATATTGACGTATACCGAGCCTTGTATTACTACTACAAGAATTATCGGAAGAATTGCACTTTTGAAAGTGAATAGTAATATTAATGCAACCAGCCCTAACGATACGTAACTTATTAAATCGTAATCAATATTAACGACCTCTTTTATGTTTAGAGTTGCCGATGAAATACCAAGCACGTAGCCTTGACCAAGCTCTTCGTTTTCTTGCATATATCTGTCGGCGATTGCACTAATTTCTTTTACCAATTCCGTGGTTGCTTCGCCCTCTTCTTCTGCATCAAGGAACATGACGACACGGCTGTACTCGCTTTCATCAACACCCTTTGCCAAAAATTGCTTTAAGAACTTCTTTGGCATCATATCTTGAACGCCTTGCTCTACGAAAGAGGAGTAGCTTTGTACAACGGAAACGCCCTCTACCTTCGCAAGCTCTTTGGTGATTTCAAGTTCTACTCCGTTTTCATAATATTCTATAGGCAAAAGCATGATCAATTGGTTTTGTTTTCCAAACACAATTTCCATGTCCTCTCTGTCTGCCGCAATCTCACTTTCGGTACCACCCATGCTAGCTTCGGGACCATATACGAAGAAGTTTTGGCTTTGTAGGAAAATGCAAGGAACTATGATTGCTATTATTATAAATGGAACGTAGAAACGTGACTTAACAAGCCCTTTACTAAACTTTCTCCAGCTTAGGTTAAAGGTCTTGTGCTGCGTTTTGTCCAACAATTTTTCCATATATAGAATTATTGCCGGCATTAGGAAGATAACGCAAAGAATGGAAAGCACCGTGCCTTTCATTAGTACGAAACCCATATCCATTCCCAACTTGAATTTCATAAACATTAGTGCAACGAAAGACGCGACCGTTGTTAGCGATGCACTACCAATAGCCTTCAAGCTTGCGCTAAGAGCATCTACCATTGCTTCATTGGACCTTAATCCCTTTTTCTTCTCTTCCTTAAAACGATGGAGTAGCGTTACGCAATAGTCCATGGTTAAAGCAAGTTGAAGGACTGCCGAAACGCTTTGGGTTATGTATGAAACACCACCTGCCCCGGTTAGATATGGAGTAATCCAGTTGGTACCCATATTCAAAAGCACACTAACGCCAATAGGAATTAATATGGCGATTGGTTCCAAATAAGAGGTGGTTGTAAGCAATAGGATTACAATTATGATAATTGCAGCGACTATGGTGGAAATCATGGTTTCCTTGCTAACAAGTTGAATGCTGTTATAGGTGGTTGCAGCGTTGCCAACTATGGATATTTGATAACCCTCTATGTCTTTAATGGCGTCGATGGCGTCCATTGTTTTGGTGTCATAATCGCTCTTATTAAACGCTACTTGGAAAAGAGCATACTCACCACGTTTTGCATCGTTATAATAGAACATTTCTAAGCTGGGCTTGAATTGGTCTAGCATTCCAATATCAAAGCCACCCGTTGTACCGGCGAAAGGACTCTCGGGAGAACTTATGGCTTTTCCTAGCCCTAACATAAACATTGTAAAGGTGTTTTGGTCCCCGGTACTAAGTCCATCACTCAGCTTTTCCATCACATCCAATAGGTCTGCAAAGTTGCCAGAGGAAATTTTTGCCATTTCGTCTTCCGTCAACGTGGAAATTTTGTCCACCATATGCATAACGAAGAAAACGGCTTTACCGCGAGAAATTTCAGCACTCTCTTGTGCCTTTTTTATGATCCAAATTTCATCAGAGAGGAAAATATCGTCTATCCAAATAACGTCGGAGACACCCTCTATGGCTTCCATTTTTTGCTTAAATTCGACGGCGCTTTCAATGGTAGTATTGGAAATCATAACCGTGGCGTTACCACCCTCTCCGAACTCACCATACATTGCATCCAAGCCCTCAGCAACCAAATTGTCGTTTGGCAAGTAAGCAGAATCGTTGTAATTGACGTCAACAAACATCATGCCAACAATGGAAGCTATTAAAAGAATTGTGAATACTATTACTATCCACAACCTATTATTAACTACAAAACGCGCAAAAGATTTCATTTATTTTCCCCTATCACTAATACAATCTTTCATCGATGTTGGCAAAATAGAAAGTTAGTAACCTTGTGAGTTCTTCGTGTTGCTCTTCAAAAGGCCTTTCTATCATTATGCGGAATGCACCGCGAGTTATGTTGTCTGCTATTAAATCAAATAGAAATTCATGTGGCGTGCCACTTGCACTTCTCACTCTATCTTCTAAAAGTGCTTTTACGCACCCTATAACTTCTTCAATAAAGCCATCGTGTTTGGATCCACTACTTTTTTGTAAAAGGAGTATCATCTCCTTTTGATAATCCTTTGCAAGTTCCAGAAAGTTTGATGATACTTCGTCCATTCTACCTTTAACGTCTTGTCTTTCCGTTTTGGGCATTTGAACCGATACAACTAAGCCACTCTTGACCGTTTCTAAAATACGTTCTTTAGCCGTACCGACTATTGCATCATAAAGGGCTTCTTTGGAAGAAAAATAACGATATAAATTACCTATTGGAACGCGAGCACGGTTGCTAATTTGGAGCATGCTAGTGCGATAATATCCTACGCGCAAAAACTCTGTTTTTGCAGCATCGACTATGCGTTTTCTAACATCTTCTTTTTGATATTGCATAAACCACCCCACGATAAAAAAGAGAAAGATTATTCTCTTTTGAAACATTATAATATACGCACGCGCGTAAGTCAATAATTTAGACAATTTTTTTACATTAAATTACTATTAAAAAGCGGTGAGATTTTTTTCATCACCGCCCCATTTTTTTGTATTAATTTTTAATATTTTTTACCAAAGATGACCTTCTATTTTATTTTTTAATTGTGGTTTTTGCTTTCAACCAACAAAACAACTTGTTTGATTTACCTTTTTCCGGCAAATAGGAACCATAAATCGGCTTTTCAACAAAACAAACCTCTGGGGCATAAGCCCTTTCTTGCTCAAAAACGACTATTTCGTTATGCTCTTTTAATAACGGTGCCGGCACGTAAAGAGTACGCTCTGGTCCGATATTCCAATATCTGCCAAGGTTAAAGCCGTTAATGAACACACAGCCCTTTTGAAAACCTTTTAAGTCGATGAACGTGTCACTTATTTCCTTTGCTTCGAATTCTCCTTTGAAGAATGCCGGGTAGGAAACCTCCTCTTTTGCGCCATAGTTAACTAACGGGGCCTCCTCCATTTCCATTGAGCGAATGGTCCAACCGCAAATTCTTTGGTCGGCAATTTTTACTTCTCCAATGCCCTTTCTATCGTAGAGCTTATCACCGTAGTTTACCCTGCCCATTGCTTCCACCAGAATATCAATTCTTATCTTTCCATTGAATGCCTTAACGGGTAGTTTATATACGTCTACGCCACCCTTATAATAGTCCACGTCCAAACGATTAAACCTTCCTTTTAGTTCGCCGTTAACGTAAACGTATGCAATATCGTGTACGTCGGAAATGGTTAAAGTGGTATCGCCATAGTTACCACTAAATTCGGTGGAATACAAAATATATCCTTGATTTTGACCGTAATGCTCCATAGGATATACAAGGTGCGATTCGCTCTTAATGGCAAACTCATCAATAACTTCTTTTAATTCCGCACGTCTATTCAATTCCACCTTAGGATATGACTTTGTAACGGGAGCTGGTGGCAACTCCTCAAAAGGTAGCCCTTGTGCTTTTAAAAGTACCTCGCGCGCTTTAAAATACTTCTCGGTATAGTCGCCCCATTCGGTTAGTGGTGCACCATAATCGTATGAGGTAACGTCCGGAGTATACCTTCCGTAGCAATTGGCGCCCGACGTAAAACCAAAATTCGTGCCTCCGTGGAACATATAAAAGTTAAATCCCGCACCTATATCTATAAACTCTTTAAGATAGGATGCAACTTGTGTCGCGCTCGAACCAGCGTTATATTTGCCACCATAATTAGTGAACCAACCACACCAAAACTCACCACAAACAAGTGGCTTATTGGGTTGCATTTCCTTCAAATCTTCAAACTTCTTCTTGGGATGAGAGCCAAAGTTTGCAACCATAAGTTCACCATCCAAACTACCCCCGGAAAGATGGGTACGACTTTCTCCGTCCGAAGTAAAAAGCAAGCAGTCAATATCATTTTCACGATATATCTCTTTAAGACGATTTAAATACTCCTTGTCCCTACCATAACTTCCATACTCGTTTTCCACCTGCATAGCAATAACGCAACCACCACGGCTTATTTGTAGGTCCTTTATTTCATCAAATAGCTTACTTAAATATCTTTCTACGTAACGCATATATTTGGGTTCGTTTACGCGAAGCTTAATATCGTTATATTTTAAAAGCCACGCTGGGAAACCACCAAAATCCCACTCTGCACAAATATACGGACCCGGTCTAACGATAACGTATAAACCAAGCTCTTGCGCCGTTTTAATGAATGCTCTAATATCGTTTCTTCCACTAAAATCAAAGTGCCCTTCACGTTTTTCGTGCACGTTCCAAGCAACGTAGGTTTCAACGGTGTTTAGTCCCATTGCTTTCAGCTTCAAAAGTCTGTCGCGCCAATACTCCGGAAGCACTCGAAAATAATGTATTGCACCGGAATATAGATTAAACTCCTTGCCGTTCAAATAAAATTTTCCTTCTTTATGGTTGAACATGTTTTTCTCCTTGATTATGAAAAAATTATAACATATTTTACTTGTTTACACAATAGCACTTTTATGTTATAATGGTTTGGAACGAAAATTTTAAGGAGACAACTATGAATTACGACGTTGTAATAGTTGGTGGTGGCATAGGTGGTCTAATGGCAGCACATAGGCTAACCAAGGAATGCCCCGAAAAGTCTGTTTGTGTTATTGATCGTGGTAAGGCTCTTGACAAACGCAAGTGCCCCGTTGCTACTCACCTTACCGAAAGTTGCATTAAGTGTAAGCAATGCGCCATCATGGAAGGCATTGGTGGAGCAGGTGCTTTTAGTGACGGAAAATTTAATATCACTACCGAATACGGTGGTTGGCTACAAGACTACATTGGTGAAAAAGCAACCATTGATTACATCAACCAAGTTTCGGACATTTTGAACGAGTTTGGCGCAACCGAAAAGACCTACTCCCCTAGCGATGAAATAAAGCTAGAGTGCTTAAAGCACGATTTGTACCTACTCCAAGCAACCGTCAAACACCTTGGCACAGATGGTAACTTTAGAGTTATGAGTGCTCTAATGGACTATCTTAATAAGAAAGTCACCGTAATTACAGAAACAGCCGTTACCGACGTAAATATTGAAGAAAACTACGTCAAAACCGACAAAGGTGATGTAATTGGATACAAAGACTTAATTCTTGCAATTGGCAGAAGCGGTTCCGAATGGTTCGGAAAATGGTGCCGAAAGAATGGGATTGAGGTTATAAATAACCAAGTTGACTTGGGCGTTAGAGTGGAGCTCCCTAGAATTATTTGGGAGGGCATTTCCGAAAAAATTTATGAACCAAAGATCTTCTATCGCACAAAAGACCACGGCGACTGCACTCGTACTTTCTGCTTCAACTCAGGCGGTGAAGTTGTTATTGAAAACAACGAGGGTATCCTTACGGTTAACGGACACGCTAACTCCAACCCCGCCCTCAAAACACAAAACTCTAACTTCTCCATTCTATCCACTACCCGTTTCACCCAACCATTTAACGAGCCTATAGCCTATGCAAAACACATTTGCAAGCTCGCAAATATGATAGCCGGTGGTGGCGTTATAGTCCAACGCTTTGGTGACCTTGTAAACAATCGCCGTACTAACGATCATCGCTTAAAGCAATCTCGCGTTCGTCCTTCATTGAATGCCGTTGCCGGTGACCTTTCTTTGTGTATTCCCAAGCGTCAGCTGGATAATATTATCGAAACGATATATGCCCTCGATAAAATTGCCCCCGGTACTGCAAACTACGACACCCTACTCTATGGCGTAGAAGCAAAGTTCTATTCCATTAAGCCCAAGTTCCAAGACAACGACTTTAGAATTCGCGATAATATCTATACCATAGGCGATGGTGCAGGAATTACCCGTGGTCTTGCACAAGCCGGTGCAAACGGCCTTTACGTAGCTGATCTAATTAAAAAGTGCTAAACAATCAACAATTATAAAAAGAACTTGGTTAAACCAACCAAGTTCTTTTTTATTACTGAAGTTATATAAACTTTAGCTTTTGGATGAGATGCGACGAAAAGGCGTTATTGACCGACGGGAGTTTACTAAGCGTAAATGACCGAGGGAAATGTTGCCTTTACTAGACAGGTCGCCTAAAGACAAAGTCTACTAATTATTTATAGGTAATTAATAGTATAAGTCTTCATCTTGCGCCCATTATCAGTGGGATACCATTTTGTACCGAATATGCCTTGATCTTGCAAGTCGGAAACTTTGGCTTCGCTCTTGCCATAAATATTAATGGTGGTTACGGCGCGACAGTTATAGAATGCGTAGTCCCCAATACTTTCTACGGTTGAAGGAATAGTAATGGTCGTGAAACCTTTAATATCACCATCGTCCGTACGGTTACAATAACTAAAAGCATCTTTTCCAATGGTCTTTAGCCCTTCGGGAAGAAGGGGAGATGCCATTTCACTGCATTTGAAAAATGCCATTTCGCCAATATTTTCTAGCGTGGAAGGAAGAATTACTTCACGCAAATAATAACAATGATAGAACGCTTTGCCACGAATACTCTTCACACCTTCGGGTATAACGTAGGTCGCATAACTTTCAACGTTCATTTTGTTATCGATATCAGCGCCTTTTCTAACCGGATAATAAATAAGTTCCGTCATATCCTTGTTAAATAGCACCCCGTCAACCGATGTAAAATAGGGATTTTCGGGATCAACGACGAAGCCCTTTCCATTCTTGCCATATTCGTCTGCACCTAAACCTTGAAGGTTGGTAAAGCCCCAAGTGTCAATTTCTCGTACGTTTTTACCTATATAAATCGTATATAAGTTTTCAGCATTAACAACGCCTTGCGCTCCAACTTTAGTTACGGGCTTACCATCTATTTCATCGGGTATGGTGATCTCGTGTATAAGGGTGCTGTCGGTGTAACCTGCAATGGTGATTTCACCATTTTCTTCCACAACGTACTCAATGTTATTTTCCCAAGTTTTATTGCATCCAACCAGCATTTGAGAAAATAAAACCCCTAGCGCCAAAACACAAGCTATTGCAACTATTTTCTTTCTTCTATTCTTCATCATTCGTTACCTCCTCTTGTGTTACAACGTCGCTAACATCAGCTCCTACGGTAGCTACAGCAAGTTCTGCCTGCAAATTATCCAAGGCCTGCCTTTCAGCCTCTACGCGCTCACGTATTTCCTTGACGCATTTTGCGTGTTCCGCTCTAGTTAGGGTATAGAAAATATAAGGTATTGTCGAACCGGTTAGGGCTATTACCGATACTATGACGTAAATGGTAGTAACGTCTTGGAAAATACCGCTGTCGAACATTACGTCCCAGTCGGAGGTAAAACCAACCCTTTCTAGGAACATAGGAATTATTAGTCCTATGGTTGTGGTAATCGGCGTTGTAAACCAACCGAACATCGTAACCATATTGTCCGCTCTTTCGCCGGTTTTCCATTGGTGATAGTCCAAAATATCGGCGTTTAGGCTCCTAGATATGCCGTTTGAGCAAGCCGTAAGTGCGCTTCTTATGAATACGAATAAAATTAGGAGCGCAACGCTATCGAACTTAATAGCTAGCAAATAGCAAGCTGTAACGGCAATCCAAACTGCACGAACAATGAGTAGAATGTTGCGCTTTTCAAACCTCTTTATTAGTACGGGCGTTGCAAGATTGCCAATAACCGAGGTGATTCCTACTATGCCAACTATACCACTAATCCACTCAAGACGTAGGTTATAAATCAAGAAATAATTCATAACGCCGTCTGCGTAAGCATTCCAACCTTCGAAGATAGCACAAATATTTATAATCCAGAAGAACTTGTTTTTAAGCAGTTTCTTTGCTGCATCACCAAACTTGACTTTGGGTTTTGTCTCATAGTTTTCTGCAATTCTTTCTTGAACCTTAACAAAGACAAAGCCAACGGCACAGCTAATAGCTGCAAGTACGGGAATGAATATTTGGTAGGAACGTATGTCAAGATAACCGCCGGTAAGAACAATCATCATAGGGAATATGATTCTGAATATAGAACGCAAAAGCCCTATTGCTATTCCACCTATAGAATATATCTTTTGACGCTCTACCGAGTTGGGTGTTATAACTGCTACTATTGCCAGTGCGTTATCACTATACAATGCAGTGAAGCGCGAGCGCAAAGTAAACAATGCGTGCAGTAAAACAAGCTTCGTCGTATACTCTAACGTTGGTGGCACAAATGGAATTACGCTTGTTAAAATGGCAATTGGAATTCCATACATCATCATAAACGGTTTGTATCTACCAAATTTTCTACAAAGCTTTGAACGAATAAACCAGTTTACGAAGTTGCCTACACCACTAATAACGAGTATATTGCCTACAAGTTGTGGCAGACCTTTTATGATTTTAACGTCCATTCCCCACAACGTAGAAGGTATGCAATAGCACCCTATACCGGCAATTATGGTTACCGAATATGCGATTATGCATTTCTTCGCCGTTTGCTTGTCTACTTTACCTAGGTTCTCAAAAACCGTCATCGTAAGTGGCTCCATATAGATGGTAGCATACTTTACTATTAGGGCAATAATAGAGATAATGGAAAAGTCCATAAGGGATATACCCATAATGGACCCACAAAAATAGCCTGCTGTAAAAGCAATGGTGTCTCCGGCAAGGAAGGTGAATGCACTAATGCCCATATTGCCAACACAATAGGACAAAAATTCCTTTATGCTAAGGTATTCTCCCTCGAGTGGCATATTCCAATGCGCTTTTACAAAGCCATACCCATTGACAGCAAGTGTTTTAACTTTGTCCTTGGTTTTAGAAAAAAACGACATCTCCTACTCCTTTGATAAGTCTTTACGCATATATGTTAACACACGCGCGCGAATTTTTCAAGGGCGAGTTTCACCTGTTTGAAGTTAAAAAAAAGGAACTTTCGTTCCTTAATTGTTCTTGCTATTCATAATCGTATTAAAAAGTGCTTCACAGCCCAAAACGCAATCGTCATATGTGTCGTCAAAATTGCCGGTGTACCAAGGGTCTGCTACGTCGCGTTTTATTCCCGCATACTCTAAAAGCAATTTTACCTTACCTTTGGGATCGCCCCTAAATTTATACTCGAGATCATAAACGTTGTCACGGTCCATTGCTACTATGTAATCAAAGTTCTCATAATCATCATAGCAAACGAGCCTAGCAATTTTGCCCTCGGTGGAAATACCTACTTCCTTTAACTTTTCCCTAGTTCCACGATGAGGTCTACAACCAAGAGCATCGGTGTGACAAGCGCATGACTCAATATGGAATAGATGCGACACCTTATTCCTTTCCACCAGGTCTTTCATTATAAACTCTGCCATAGGCGAACGGCAAATGTTACCATGACAAACGAAAAGTACACGATGCATTATACCGTATATCCTCCGTCCACGCAAAGCACTTGTCCGGTAACGTAGGAAGCATCTTCACTTATAAAATATTTTATGGCGTGAGTAACGTCATGAGGTACACCGATTCTCGGTATTACCAATTCATCATCGCAAAAAGATTTCTTGGTCTCTTCGTCAAGAACGTCGCTCATAGGCGTATCAATAAGTCCAGGTGCAACACAGTTAACCGTTATTCCGGAAAGGCCAAGTTCCTTTGCAAGTGCCTTTGTAAAGCCAATCATACCTGCTTTACTTGCAGAATAATGTACCTCACACGAGCCACCGGTTACTCCCCACATTGAAGAAACGTTAACTATGCGCCCCCATTTTTTAGAAATCATATTGGGGACTATCTTTTGAGTTAACAAAAATGCTCCCTTTAGGTTTACGCCCATCATGTCGTCATAATCTTGCTCACTAACCAAAGTAAACAAGTTGATTTCGGCGCGCCCCGCATTGTTTACGAGTACGTCAACGTTTTTTACCTCGTTTGCAAGGGTGTCTATGGACTCTCTGTCAAGGAGATTAAGGTACTTTGGAATAGCGCCGGTTTCGCTCGCTATTTTTTCCGCGCGCTCCTTGCCGGTGTAGTAGGTAAAATAAACTCTGTAACCAACTTCAACCAATTCTCTAACCAATTGTTCGCCTATTCCCGACGATCCACCCGTAACTAATACCGTCTTCATATTATTCGTTTTCCGTATCCTCTGCTACCGAATTTAACTCAAAATAGCCCTTTCCTTCTAGCACGCTATCTAGCACGCAAATGGCAACTGCACTACTTACAACTATTGCGCCACGAGGAGCAAGACAGGTTACGTGCTCGCCCTTTACTTCTAGGTTTACAACTTTGTTCGTTTCAAAGTTAAGGGTCTTGAACGGTTGCTTTATGCTGGGAGTGGGCTTAAATGAGGTGCTAACTAAAATGGGCATTCCATTACTAATTCCACCATTAATTCCACCATTAAAATTGTTGTCGGTTTCTATTTTACCGTCGTTCAAAATGAAGCTGTCTGCAACTTCGGAACCTAGTGCGTGAGCAAACCTTGCGCCGTAGCCAAAGCTTACGCTCTTTACAGCAGGAACCGCAAACAAGAATGATGCTATCTTGGATTCCAATCCATCAAACATAGGAGAGCCGTAACCAGCGGGCAGTCCAACAACGGCCGTTTCTACTGCACCACCAACACTATTGCCCGTTGCGCCCACGCTCATAAGAAGTGAAACCATCTTCTTTCTTGCTTCCGTACTAATTGTTGCTAGAGGCGCTGAGTTAAGTCTATCTATCAACTCTTGAGAAAAATCGTTAGAAAACTTTTCATCATAAACCTCGCCTATGCATTTAATGTGAGAAACAACCTTAACGTTCATCTTTTCCAAGTAGTCGGCACAAAGCATTCCGAAGAAAACAATGGGAAGAGTGCTTCTGCCCGAGCCGTGTCCACCACCGAAAGTATCGGCGTGGTTGTTATAACGAACGTTGGATACGTAGTCAGCGTGCGAGGGACGAGGAACCTCTTTCTTGTAGTCAACGACGTCGACGTCTTTGTTGTAGAAAAGAACGGTTATGGGCGCACCATTGGTTATGCCGTTAGTCACGCCGGAAATTATAGTCGGTCTATCTTCATCCTTGCGTGCGGCAGTAAAATTATTAGAGCCTTGTCTTAGCTTTAAACCAAGCTTAATACGATCCAAATTTACCACAACGCCGGCAGGAAAATTGTGCAAAGTACCACCGACCATTTGGCCGTGCGCTTCACCAAAGAGAGAGAGTTTAAGGTTTGAACCCCATACTGAGCTCATATTAGCCTCCAAAATTTGAGTTATTGTTATTATAACATCTTGAAAGTAATTTATCAAGATATTATTGCGCGCGTAATTAAATATATAAAATACTTTATTTAAATAATAATTTTTGATATAATACTTTATATGGATAAAAAAATCGAAGGGCTTCTTAATAAATACCAACCACTCTCTGCTAGATACGAACTGCTAGCGGAGTATCTTGAGAGCCCCGAAGTCAATGCCGACAATCGCCTATATTTGAGATATGCCGAAGAAAAAAACGGCCTTGAAGAATGTTACAAGTTAGGCGAAGCGTTAAAGATTGCACTTGAGCTTAACGACAAGGAAGAAATTAGCGCACTGTACACCTGCTTGAGTCAAGAATTACTCCCTAAGGGAGAGGATGACGAGCGTGGTGCTGTAATAGAACTCCGGGCAGAAAACCCACAAAGCAAGTCCCTATTAAACGAACTATACACCTTGTATTCTTTTTACGCAAAAAAGAAAGGTTACAAGCTTAGCGTTTGCGAGTATGATGAAAAATTCATATCTTTAAGCGTAGAGGGCAAAGGTGCCTACTTTAGGCTTAAAAATGAAACCGGCACCCACCACAGCACGGGTGGCAAGATGGGAAACGCTAATGTTTGGGTTTCCGTAATTCCAATTATGGATGACGTAAGCGTAATTATAGAGGACAAAGACCTTAAAACCGACATATTCCATTCCTCAGGTGCAGGCGGACAAAATATAAACAAAGTAGCCACGGCCGTTAGGCTTACGCACATCCCAAGTGGCATAGTCGTAGTATGCAGAGAAGAACGCTCACAGCTCCAAAATCGCAATCGCGCTCACCTCGTTTTGCGTTCACGTTTGTATGATTATTACAAAGAAAAAGAAATGGGGTTGTTAAAAAAAGAAAGGGCATCCGTCCACAAAAAATCACGCACGGAAAGAGTACGCTTGCTGGACTATGAAAGAGAAACTTTGACAGATTTACGGCTAAATTTATCCATACCTCTAAAGCAATCATCAAGCGTAAACCTTGACGAAATAATCACTCCCCTTCTCATTAAGGAAAACAAAAACTAATGGGTGCGTATAATAAAAAAATCTCTATTTCCACTCGCAAGACGGTACTTTCCGCCCACACTTCCGTGTACAAAACGGAAAAGTGTGATGCTAGTGTTAGAAAGATACGCTCTCACGATCTTTTCCTTTCCAAGCTCGCAGAAGGAATAATGCCGTTCGTTAAAGAGCTAATAAAGGTGGGCAAAAACTTTAAGTTAAGCCTTGCCGGCAAGCACGATTTTTATTTTACTTTCGGTGCTTTCTTAATCCACGATTATCTAAAAAAAGAGGATATCGTTTTTACCTCCTACAAAACCACGGAGGAAGAAATTCTTTATAACGATGGTAGATTTTTGTACTATCTTGAATCGTTAAAACATTTTGAGGGTGTAGTTAGCCTTGCCTACAACCCAACGAACGAAAGCGACTTCAAAAAGATTTATCGCGTTGCCGGAACGGACAAAGCTAGCTTCCCGATGCTAAGCAAAAAGCAAAAGGAAATTGTAGAAACCGAAGACAAGAATATGCTCGTACAAGGTGTTGCCGGCAGTGGTAAAACCAACGTTTGCATAGATAAAATAATCTTTGCTGCTTGTAGAGAATATCACGGTCGCCTAATGTATTCTACCTTCTCTCGTGGTTTGCTCATTGATACCCAAGCAAAAGTAACGGCTTTTAACGATACTACTAGCGAATTAATAAAGGCAATGGAAAACGGCACCGTGATCTATATTGGTGACAAAAAGACTGCTATAGAAAATCGCCTGGGAATATATCTCGAAGTTGATGAAGAAGCCAAACTTCTAGAAAAACTAAAAGTAATACACAAATACCTTAGTGAAAAGGTGGATTATTTCCTAATCGAAGATTTGCACAAAAAATATCTTGGTTCCTTGGGAACCCCATCCGGTGAAGAGTTGTTCACCCACTCCTACTTGAAGGAAAGCTTTGTCCAAGGCCAAGTGCAAAAACTAAAAAATCTTTCGGGCGAAGTAATATATAAAGAAATTTACGGCGTAATATATGGTTCGTTCGAACCTCGCACGGCTGTCAAAGAGATGCTAAGTTTTGAAGAATACGTAGAAAAAAGGGCAACCTCTTTTACGCGCACCGAATGCGAGGTAATATATCGTCTTGCTCGCGACTATAAGGCGTATATGCAAAAACGTGGATATACCGACAACAACCTCATAAGTCGCGTCCTACTTCGCAACCTAAACAAACTTCCAAGATACTCCCTAATCGTATTAGACGAAGTGCAGGATATGACGGAGATAAACCTTCATCTGATGAGTGAGCTAACCAGAAAACTCTTTGCCGTAGGTGACGCGTTACAAATGATTAACCCCTCTTATTTTAGTTTTTCATACTTGAAACGACTAATGTATCAAGAGGACGTAACAGACGTTAAATCGTTACAAAACAACTATAGGAACACCAAAAAGATTACCGAAATAATAGAAGAGCTTGGCAAGATAAACGTACTAAAATTCGGCACTCACAACTTCGTGTTAAAGGGCGTTAGCGTAGACACCGACCTAAAAACCCAAGCCGTACTCGTTGAGGGAAACGGTTTTATAGAAGAGTTAAAGGCCAAAAAATATGGTGATTTCACACTCATAGTTCCCTCTTTAAAAGAAAAGGCCTTGATGCGTAAAATTCTTGGCAATCGGGAAATTTTGACCATTTCCGAAATTAAAGGCCTTGAACGCGACACCGTAATTCTCTATAACGTACTTTCAGCCAACTACGATAAATGGGAAACCTTGGAACGCATTACGGTTAACCGAAAGACGGCAGACGAGAACAGCGTGTATCGTTATTACTTCAACTTGTTCTACGTTGCGGTTTCTCGCGCAAAGTCCAACGTGTACGTTTATGAGGAAAGAAAGGTTCCCGCCTTTAACGACTTTTTCAAAAAGCAGTTTAACGTTCTTCGCGTTAAAGACGCCATAAGAAATCTTGACGATATTCTTTCTATTAAGGAAGTAGAAGAGGACGAGCTTCTAGAAAGAATTAAGAAATTCATTTCCCTTGGTCAATATGAGAACGCGCGCATAACTGCCCTGAATCTTGACGATGAACTAAAGCGTACGGCATCCATTGACCGCATAGAGGTTAATGAAAAATACGTGCGTTATGGTAATTATCGCGAGGCTGGTATAAGGTACTGGGAGAAGGGCCTTTACGAGGACGCCAAGGAAACCTTCCGACTTTCGGGCGACGTAAAACTAATAGAGTTTATGGAAGCCTCCCTCAAAAACGATGGTGGTGCTCTCGACTATGATATAGTAAGATTTTACACCGAACTTGACGGCAATGACGTCGCTAAAAAACTAATTATCGACACGCTAAAACGTGACTTGAATGAAATAAAAGAAAACCAAAAAACGCTAAGCCACACTCTTAAGACGTTAAAGGAGAAAAGGTAATGGATAATAACGAAGTAAAAATGCTTATTGAAACCTTTAAGGGATATCGTGATTTGCTCACACCAATACAAAGCAATCTTAATGATTTTATCACCACCTATTCTGGGCTTCAAGGCGACATCGACAGATTGAACCAAGCATTTAGCGGAGATGCTAAAACCAACCTGGAAAAAATATATCGCACCCTTTCCGGTCAAGCCGAAAAAGCCACCGACCTTGCTAGCCAAATAGACAAGTTTATGAAGATGAGTGGCAAGTACACCGACGATATATCCAAACTCCTTACGACGGTTGAAAAGGTGGCGGACAAGTTAGAAAACATATCCGAATTAGAAACCAAAGCAGAAACCCAACTTGGCAAGCTGGAAACCATTCTTGACGAGAAGCGCAAGAGCTACAACGTCAAGGAATTGCAACGCACTCTTGAAAACTATGACGATAACGTAAGACGCATGAATGAATTTATTAACAAAGACGTTGCAGAAAAAGTTGCCGATTCAAACGCCAAAATAAACGCCGTCAAGAGTGGTAGCGAAGCAATGTTAAATAGGATATCGCAAGAAAAAACCTCCATTGAAGAATTGACTGCTACCTACAAAGAAACCAATCGTCTACTTCGTCAAATGATAGAAAAAGATGACGTAAACGAAGCGTATCTTTATGACGTACTCGACAGATGGGCAAGCGATAGGAAGTTAAAAATTAAGAAATAATGAGTAAAGAACTGGCCGATAACAACAAAACTTCTAGCCCGTTTAGAAGCGCAAAAGAAAGCGAGCGTATTCGTCTTGCCGTAATTGCTAATGACGTTAAAACGCTAGACACTCTCCTTACCGACAAGGAGAGCGCTTCTCTTTGCTTCGGCAGGTTCCCCATTCTCTCCCTTGCATATCTCTATTCTGCCCATAAAGTCATAAGAAAGTATGAAAAAGTGCTTTCCAACGTAAAGGAATATATTCAAGTGGAAGAGTATTTTGAAGACTATTTACTTTTCAAAAAGAAAGCCAAAAAATCATTAAGATTATATCTTAACGGACAAATTATAACCCCTATTGAAATGAGTGCCCTACTTTGCGATTCTCAAGGGGTTAAAACGCATCTAGCAAGCACACAAAACCTAGACAGAGTCAAAAAGATTTATCGCCTAACGCACAACATAGAGGTCAAAAAAAGTGGTAATTCCATTGTTGTACCACGTTCCCAAAAGCCCACGTTCACCCAACTTATGGCAGTCATTTCCATAATATGCATTTGTGCCGTATGTATGACCGGCTGTCTTATTTCTATGGACGTTGTCCCCGAACTTCTTGGTGGCAAGGGTGATGCTGATAGTCCTATTAAAATTCTTTCTACCGATTTATTGAAGCTTGCACTAAAGGAAAACAACCGATACTATACGCTAGAAAGCGACCTAACAATAGACGCTTCCAGTTGGAGTAGTAGTGAATGTAAAATTCACGTTGATGGTAAAGGACACACCTTAACCATTAACGGCACACGCACTACCGCACTATTTGAAAAGCTTTCCGGAAGCCTTGTTAACACCAACCTTGTGTTTACAAACGTAGGAAACGAACTACCCAAAAACAGTGCTTTCTTCGTCAACTCTCTTAGTGGAAAGTTGGAAAACGTTTCTTTTGCTTTTAAAGATTTGAACCTTACGGCGACAACGGAAGGTGCACTCGGCATATACGTTTCAACGGGAAACATTGCCAACGTTAGTTTGGAAGCTAATGGCACTATAAACGAAGTTTCGGCTCTTGAAGAAGCACTATTAGGTACCCTGCTTTACAAAAATGTGGGAATAATTGATGGTTGTAACGTTAAATACAATTTTACCATCACGGGAGATGCAAAATTAGGAAACAGTACCACCGACGCTACCTCATACGGTGACGCTGTATTTGGTGGCATAGTGGGCATAAACAATGCTACGATTAAAAACGGCAAAGTTCTAGAAGGCTCTTCTCTTGTTACGGATACCCTTGACGTGGGGGGCATTGCAGTAGAAAACTCGGACAAAGCAACCATTACTCAATCGGTTAACAACGCAACGCTCACACAAAGCACAGCCTCCTCTTTTTGGTCACCCAATATTGGAGGCATTACCATGCGCAACTATGGTAAGATTATCTCCTCAACAAACAACGGTGCAATTAGTGCCGTAACCACCCAAAAAGACCAAAATACTTCCATTATCCTTGGTGGCATTACCACGGTAAACTCCGGCACGATTGACAAAAGCGTAAATAACGGAAGCGTTACTGCTACGATGGAAGTTGGTATTTTAAACGTTGGTGGCATAGGTTACCTTAACGAGGGCACTATTTCTAACACCACCAATAACGGTGCTGTTTCGGCAACGATAACCACTACCGAGGCATATTCTTTCGAACACCATATTGCAGGTGGTCTTGCTGTCAACAACGGCACGCTTTCATACTTTAAGAACACGGGTGCAATAACAAGCCAAACCTCAAAGGAGAGCACCACGTTCATAGGTGGCGCAGTATCACTCAACAACCACGCAAGCGCTACCATAGACCACGCTCAAAACACGGGAAACGTTACTGCTAATACTACGAACACGGAAACCAAGAAGGTGTTTGTCGGTGGCATTACGGCATATCTAAAAGGAAAACTAACCAACTCTTTTAATCTTGGCAAGTTCGCTACTACCTCCGAAGACGGCACGATTGTTGCAGGTGGCATCATTGGCTTTACCGAAATTCAAGGTTACAGTGGTTACAATAGTTACTCTCCCATGTATGAATGGAGCAAGAATTACTATTTACACAACGAGGGATATGAAGTTGGTGTTGGCAATTACTACGTGTATGAAATAGATCCTTTCTTCAATATGATTGTAAACAGGTTCTATGCTGAAGGTGAAGACGTAGGCGCAACACCTAGTGATATTGATACTATTAAGAATTCGGGGATATATTGGTAATGAGAAGGGACGCATTCTTTATAATTCTATTGGTACTTGGTGGGCTTGCAGTCCTATGTAACCTCGCTTTTATAGTATATCTTGGCATTACGATATCTTCCGTAATGAAAGGGCTTTCCTTCCTGCCCGCTGTATTTCCCAGCCTTTGCATTGCGCTTGCTGTTGTAAATGGCGTAACGATAGCCTATTCTATACTTTATATTTTCGTTTTAAGAAGATAAAAATTTTAAACCAAAAAATAACGCCCCGTTTGGGGCGTTACGTTTATGTCCTTACGTCAAACCATTATATACTAATCAGTTACGTCCTCATTTTGAGAGGTGGTTTCGGGTGCTACTTCAGGAGCCACTTCGGGAGTAATATTGGGAGTTGTGTTAGGAGTTGCTTTGGGAGCTTTCTTGAAGATTGCAAGAAGCTCTGCTAGGCTCTTTTTCTTTACTACAAACCAGAAGATTGCAAAGCCACCCACTCCTAGTCCTACTGCACCAACGGTTGCACCTACTGCAATGCCTGCTATTGCACCACCGCTTAGTCCTGCCTCGTCTTCACCTTCGGGTGTGGTATCGGGGGGGTTGTCGGGGGTGGGCTCGGGAGTTCCTTCACCTCCGCCGGGACCGGGTACTACGGGAGTAAAGTTAGGATCTACCCATCCGCAGGTATCACATGTGCCATCGGTGTTTGCGTCGGTGTGTCCGCTTGCTACTACGATTACGCTATCGTGGTTGTCAATTAGGTTGGTTGCATTTTCATCACTAAACCATTGTCCGCAAGTACAGGTGTAATATGCGGTGTTACCGTTTTCCGTACAAGTTGCACCCTTTGCTACTACGGGAGTTAGCGCGTGAGTATGATTTAGTGCAGGAGCAATTACGTACTGACATACGGTACAAACCTTTGCTTCCTCTTCGGTGGGGTTGTCAATATTTGGAGTATGGGTTGCTACCTCT
Source organism: Candidatus Stercoripulliclostridium sp. (assembly GCA_045577735.1). Lineage (GTDB taxonomy): Bacteria > Bacillota > Clostridia > Christensenellales > DTU072 > Stercoripulliclostridium_A. The sequence goes on from JAZNIY010000010.1 coordinate 24,175, forward strand.
CCTTTTTCAGAGCAGTTGGTATTTTTACATACCTTGTAGTGCTCGTTTGCATCGCTTGACCAAGCCACGCCTTCGTAGTTGTGGTTGGTTGCGGGAATTATTACCGAGCTGTGGTCTACAATTAGGGTATTACCTTCGCTATCGCTAAACCATTGTCCGCAGTTACAGGTGTAGTATGCGGTGTTACCGTTTTCCGTACAAGTTGCACCCTTTGCTACAACAGGAGTTAGTGCGTGAACATGGTCTTTCTCTCTCCAAATTGCATAAATGGTTAGGTCGGAAGAAAGTTCAATTTCATCACCTGCTTGCTTGAGGGGAGTAGCATCTACTGAGCCAATCGCCCAACCCAAAAACTCCTTGTTTTCGGGAGCAGTAAACGTGCAAGTGGGGAGCGTATAGGTGCCGTATTGCTCCGGTATAGTGTCGGTTTCACTATCGTTATTACCATCCAGAATAATTTCATATATGGGGTGTACAAAGCAATATTTAGCGTATTCAAATACTTCGATATTGGGAGCGAGTGCCATATCACTTCCGTCAGCGTTTTCGGATGCCCAAACCTTGAAAGCCTCGTTTTTGTAATCCAACTCAATATTACCAGCGGTCAATCCTTCACGAGTGGATGAAAGAACAACCGTAGAGTCTTTTATAGTAATATAAGAGTCCTCATCTTCGTAGTTACAACCAAGAGCAATCGTTGTATTAAGTGAATCTAACGCAATATCAATATTACATCCGTCAATAACGAGATTGCCTAGAGCACAAATACCACCGGCAAAGGAACTGGTAGTTACCATAATGGTAATATCGCTATCGGTTATGGTCAAATCAGCAGAAGTTCCGGCTCCATATGAATTAGTTTCAATTGCAATAGAATAAGCACATAGTTCGGCCTCTATATTGATATTTATTTTGGAATTAGTAATAACGGAATCTTCTACAGCTTGGATACCTGCGGGCTCATCCATGGAATCCGTTGCAACGGCCGTTATATTAACTTCGGAATCGGTAAACGATAGTCCATTGAACACCCTCAAACCAACTAATGCGCTAACGTCCAACTTTGCGTTATTTAAGGTTAATTCATTTACCATTATACCCTGAGTAACAGGTGGGGGCGGTGCTAACATATAGGATGAAATGGGGAGAGTGTCGTCAATTATCACAGTAGCATCTTCTATCGTAACAGCGTTACCATCCTCCTCGGGTTGATAAATTCCCACTTCAAAGCCATATATTGCTACACTTGTATCTTCCCCGGTAATAGAAATATCGCCTTTTTCTACAAAAATACCAGCACCACCATTGCCGTCCATGCCGTAAATATTTATTGTTCCACCTTCAATTATGAGCCCGGCATAGGCATATATTCCTTCCGTATATGTAATAATCGTAATGGTACCGTCTTTTATAATGGTTCCATACGAATAAATGCAACGATCGAAATACCTAATATCTATCACGCCACCATTGATGGTTAGAACCCCTGCGTCAATACCGCTCGGTCCCTCTTCCTCAGTGCGTTCCTCCATAGCGATTTCGCCACCGTTTATCGTTACGGAGTCCCCCGTGATTGGATTATTGCTTATTAGATGGTAGACACCACTTTCTATGGTAACTATTTCTGCATCTATTGCATAATAAGACTCTATAGATAGGGAACCATCATCAATAGCAGAGAGATTTAGTTCATTTCCTATGATACCATAAACTTCGTCTTCGCTACTTGTGACGATACCGTTTTCCCCTACAAGTACAACGTTTAGTGCACCTTTAGCAAAAATAGCATACCCCTCGGAGCCCCAGTAAATGGTATCTTCTTCAGTAAGATTCATTTCAGTCAAGGTAAGAGTATTGGTGGTAGGATTGTAAGCAGTCGTGCCATCTCCCAAAATATCGTCTTTGTTCTCATTCGTTACTGCAATACCACCCACGTACAAATCGTAAAACTCAACGCCTACTTCTGCTCCCAACTCTGCATATAGATATTTGGGATATTCGCTAACCACTATCTCGGTAACGCTTTCACCCCAAATCCAACCCAAGGTAAAGCCTTTGAGTTCCAGTCCTTCGGGAGCAGTAAAGTCATCGTCTATGAAATCAAGGGAGTGTGTGCCATAAGGAATTTCGTAAAGTATGGGCTCATTAGGACTGTTTGAAGGGTAATAAACGTATACCTTTCCCAGTTGCTTTAGTACAGCGTGGAAGGCAACGTCTTCGGTAAGTTCTATGTAGTCGGATTCTCCATAAACGGTGGTGCTGTCAGCAGAACCTAGTCCCCAACCACCAAAGGTATATCCCGTGGGTATTTCAAAACGACAGGTTATCAATTGATACTCTGCACCTTTTTCCTTTGTTTGGCTACTCTTCAAAACGTTATCCACATAGTACTCTACCATTACGCCTTCCGCAAAGGTAATATACTTGTATTCATCAATTTTAGTCGCATCGTAATTTTCTGTCCATGCGGTACCGTTTGCGTTATTAGACACTCTTATGTAGGGAGTTTCGTAATAATAACGAAGGTCTGGCGCTGCGCTTTGTCCAATGGATGCAGTCATTGCTGTTTCGGTACCCACAACGGTTATTTTGCCACCCTTAATTTCGCTAACTGCACCGATACCATAGGCACCTGATACGTTAAGTACGCCTGTTTCGCCTTCAGCTGTATCAATGGTGAGAAGGCGTCCATCTGCCAGTCTTATACCGTCTTCACCCTCCTTTGCAGTCAAAGTGTTTTCGCCGGAAAGAACAATATTTAGGTCATCCTCGGAATACACGAGTGCCTTAGCTTCTCCGGAATAGGCATAGCCGGACGTTTCAACGCACTCATAATCAGTCAAGGTTAGCGTGCGTGAAAGAGGCTCGAAGAATACCTCGGTAGACATATTAGTGTCGGATAGTTGTGTGCCACCCACCCAAACGTTATGTAACGTGGGCTTCACAAATACGCGCTTGTAGTAGGCTTTGTCCGCATCGTCGTAAACCGCGGCACTATTACCTTCAACGTTATCATAGCCAAAGGCAGAGGCGTTAGTTAAAGAAGAAAAATCTATAATATCGCTTACACCCGTATCAAACGCTGACATTTCATCTCCCGTAGCAATAGCAAGCAAGCTACCGTATGTCATGGTAAAAGCACCGTCAATAGCGCAATTAGTGCCCGTTGCGGTCAGCGAGCCACCACTCATAGTAGTACCACCATTGGAGTAAACTGCGCCATAAAAACCGGTAATTGAGTGAATACCACCACTAATGCTTATACCACCATTATAGACGTACATACCGTAATTGTTTCCACGATGGGTAAGATTAAGACGACCACCCTCAATAGATATATCGCCCTCATAAACATTAATAGGCATGCTTGCTTCAACCGTTAGTTTGCCGGGGCCTTTTATGTTCAAAGCGCCGTTCCTTACGTAAATTCCGGTAAAATCAGCAATTTGAGAAGCATTAGCTACAAGGCTATTTTCGCCTTCCAAATAAACGTTCAAATCACCCTCGGCATAGATGAGATAGAAGTTGTTTTGGCTTTCTTCATAGCCCCAACCATCGTATACGTAATCTTTTAGTACGAGGCCGGCATTATCAAAGTAAGCATATCCACCCTCGGGCATTTCATCTACTTCTACTTCAGAACCGGAGGGAAGATAATTGCCGGAGCTAAGATAAACACCACCGACGTAAACGCCTTCCGGTGTTTCTGCTTGAGCAGTTAAAGGAGCATCCAGCGCCAATAATCCAACAAGAACTGCAAGCGCTAATAAAATGCAAATTGAAAACGTTTTTAATTTCGTATTCATAGTTTTACCTCCTTATAAGAGTTTTTGCCCCTTGGCAGTACCAAGGGGCATAAGTTAAGTTATATTATTCGGTAATATCGTCGTTGCCCGTGGGAATATCGGGAGTTGTGTTAGGATTTGCTTTGGGGGCTTTCTTGAAGATTGCAAGAAGCTCTGCTAGGCTCTTTTTCTTAATGACAAACCAGAAGATTGCAAAGCCACCCACTCCTAGTCCTACTGCACCCACGGTTGCGCCTACTGCTATTCCTGCAATTGCACCACCGCTTAGTCCTGCCTCGTCTTCACCTTCTACTTCGGGAGTAGTATCGGGAGTATTGTCGGGGGTGGGCTCGGGAGTTCCTTCACCTCCGCCGGGACCGGGTACTACGGGAGTAAAGTTAGGATCTACCCATCCACAAGTATCACAAGTGCCGTCAGTATTAGCGTCTACGTGTGCTCCTTCGTTCGCTTTATCTCCACAAGCACACTCGTTCCAGTGGTTGCTATCATTCTTTTCCCATTGGGTACCATAGTTGTGGGTGTGAGGAATATCTTCCCAAATTGCAAAGAACTCAACGTTTGCAGTTAAAGTATAGGTTACGCCAATAATTTCGCCACTTGCAGAGGTTGCCCAACCTTTGAATTGTTTGCCACTAGGTGCAGTAAAGGTGCAAGTAGGTAAGGTATATTCGCCAATGCGCTCATCCCCTGCCATTACGCCAGTACCACCGTTTGC
>JAZNIY010000011.1:0-1777 GCA_045577735.1 Candidatus Stercoripulliclostridium sp.
GGTTCCCCGTGGGCGTTCTGCCTCAAAATTGGACACTTCAATGGACTCAAGGGGAGCTCATCAACAGGCTAAAAAACGCCCATGCAGCACCGAAATTTCCCAGCCAACGCCGCAAGCCATCGTAGGCTGCGACGCCGGCGCCCGGTTGCCCGAGGCGTTACACCCCAATCCACATGGGCACTTTAGGCCAAATTTTGGGAGCACTCCTGACCCTAATGGTGCCAAAGAAAAAGAAGAAAAACGCCTGAAAAATGAGGCCAAATCAGCCTTGAAAGGCGGAGTAGAAAAACGTTCTCTAATTGCACATTCTAGTGTTTCTTCTCCTCAACCTTATTCTTGTTGTTTAATCTTAATGAGGAAAGAAGTACTAATCATTAATCAAGATATTTCTCACCTTCCTAAGTGTATACAAGATCTTTTGCAGGAGTTTGAGGATATTATGCCCGAAGAGTTGCCACCCGGCCTCCCACCAATTAGGGGCATTGAGCATCAAATCGATTTGGTGCCCGGAGCCGCCCTACCAAACCGTGCAGCATATAGGGCCAGTCCAGAGGAGACAAATGAGCTTCAACGCCAAGTGCAAGACCTCATGGACAAGGGCTATGTACGAGAGTCACTCAGCCCATGCGCGGTCCCGGTAATTTTGGTGCCAAAGAAGGATGACACATGGAGAATGTGTGTTGATTGTAGGGCAATCAACCAAATAACGGTTAAGTATCGTCACCCTATTCCTAGACTTGATGACATGCTAGATGAATTACATGGTGCTAACTTCTTTTCCAAAATTGATTTAAGAAGTGGATACCACCAAATTAGGATGAAAGAAGGGGACGAATGGAAAACCGCTTTTAAAACTAAGTATGGATTATATGAATGGTTGGTAATGCCCTTTGGCTTGACAAATGCGCCTAGCACATTCATGAGGCTTATGAACCATATCTTGCGAAAATACTTAGGAAAATTTGTTGTTGTTTACTTTGATGATATTCTTATTTATAGCAAAACTTTGCATGAACATGTAGACCACCTTAGGGCTGTTTTGGTCACTTTAAGGTTAGAAAAACTTTATACTAACTTGAAGAAGTGTTCTTTTTGCGCGGAGTCTACTGTTTTTCTTGGTTTTGTTGTCTCTAGGAATGGGCTACAAGTAGATGAAGACAAGATCAAGGCAATCAAAGAATGGCCCCAGCCGACCACACCCACAATGGTGCGCTCCTTCCTCGGCTTGGCTGGCTTTTATAGAAGGTTTGTGCGTGACTTTAGCACAATAGCCGCGCCTCTCCACACACTTACAAAGAAGGATATTCAATTCAAATGGAGAGAGCCACAAGAGAATGCCTTCAACACTTTGAAAGATAGATTATGCAATGCGCCTTTGCTTCAACTTCCAGATTTTACAAAGACCTTTGAAATAGAAGTAGATGCATCGGGACATGGCATAGGAGGCGTGCTCTTACAAGATAGGAAACCCATTGCATATTTCAGCGAGAAGTTGAGTGGAGCCGAGCTTAACTACCCCACGTATGACAAGGAGTTGTATGCACTAATTCGGGTTTTGAAGACTTGGCAACACTATCTATGGCCTAAGGAGTTCGTGATTCATTCAGACCATGAGGCTTTGAAGTACTTGAAAGGACAATCACGACTCAGCCGAAGACATGCACGTTGGGTAGAGTTTATGGAAACCTTTCCATATGTCGTCAAACATAAGAAAGGTAAAGAGAATGTGGTAGCCGATGCCCTTTCTCGAAGGTATGTTCTTTTGGCTCAATGTGAT
>JAZNIY010000012.1:0-26935 GCA_045577735.1 Candidatus Stercoripulliclostridium sp.
ATAGACTTTGGTTTTTGGATGAGATACGAACAAAAGAAAATCTCCCAAGGGGAGTGTACTAGGTGTACATGACCCGTAGGGAGACTTTTAGTTTTGTGAAGTAGGTCGCCAAAAAACAAAGTCTATTCTAGCGTAAATGACCGAGGAGGGATTTTGTCTTTTGTGAAGTTATTCGCTAAAATAACGCGTTTTTACTTGGTTACGGTAGCCCCTTCCAACATCGCATAATTATCTTCTGCGTTAAACTTGCCGAGTTGGGTGGGTAGAAGGCTGTTGGCACTTCTGTCGATAACTTTGGAGAGATCAAGGTAGTATGCGTTGTTCTTAACGTCACTGTTGAAGAAGTATACTACGTTGCCGATAACGTCTAGACCTTGCCAAGAGGAATCAAACTTGGAGTTGAAAACGGTCTTTGCTGAAGAAAGAGCCTTGGCATAGGTGCTGTCGCCGGTCTTGTCAAGAATCTTAATTTCATAAACAACACTAGATGCCAAATAGGTAGCAACAACGGTATTGTTAGCTTCGGTAACTTTAAGAAGTTTTGCACTGCTTGCCTTAACAACAACGTCACTTACCCACTTGTCACCATCTTGACGTAGATAATCAATGGAGTCGGAATCGCTTGCAAGAACGTTATTGCCGTTGAAGAATTTGTATGCGGTGTAGTTTACGCCGGAAGTCATACGTACTTCACCTGCTTCGCTAAAGGTGTAGTTGCCGTCAAAGTCGAAGTAATAGTCGCCCTTAGAGGTGGTGTTAGCACCGCTGTCGGTCTTCGTATAAAGTAGGCGAGTCTTGCCACCGATAACTTGAACGTCAAGAATGCTCAAATTGTAGCCGTTCTTGTGTGCAAGGTTTTCTGCTTTGTATGAGTTTTTAGCATCGATAACTTTCTTTACGGAACCGTTTGCGAATACCCAAATTTCATTGTGGGTTTCGGTCTTGTTTTCTGCAGTGGTGGTAAAGAATACTGCTTCGGGAATAGCCGATGCGTAAGCGTAACTAAGCATTGCGCTGGAAATTTCTTCCTTTACGATTTCGTCCTTTAGCTTCTTACTGTTAAGGTCGATTGCGTGCAAGTTTCTTTCTGCATCTTGGTAAACAAGGTAGTTACCTGCAATACGGAAGTTGGTGGTGTAATCTTCTAACTTTACCAATACTTGGGTACCCGTTCCATCAAGTTTGGTACGCATAATCCACATATTGGAAGTTTTTGCTTCGCCTGATGAACCCTTTTCTACGGAAGGAGAAGTGTAGTAGATGTAGTCGCCGGAAACGGTAAGACCAACGTTGGTGTTGGTGTTATAAACGTTCTTAGGAACGATGGTTACCAAGCTACCTGCCTTGGGTGCGCCGTTGTCGAGTTCAACTCTCATGATTGCGCCTTTAACTGCTTGACCAAAGTCGTTTTCGCCTGCTACGTCGGCATAACCGTTGATGAAGTAAACGTACTTACCAACTCTAACTGCTAGTCCACCGTTTGATTCTACGGTTCTGTCGGACAAATCGGTTCCAATTGCGTCTTGCTTGTAGTTTTCGTTACAAGCTACTAGAGAAACAGCCATTACGCCTACCAAAAGAACGCAAATAATTAAACTTAATAATTTTTTCTTCATATTTACTCCGAAAAGTTTTGTATAACTTGTTTATTATATAATAAAGCTATTATTTTTGCAAGGTTTTTTAATCAATTAGTCGTTCTCAACAAGACTTACAACGCTATCAAAGACGAAACTGGGCTTAATTCCACTTGCAGAGAGCATTTCTTTGGTGGTTTCACCAGAGAGAACTAGGACGGATTGGAAACCGTTATTGATGCCAAACAGGATATCGGTGTAGAGGCGATCCCCTATCATAACGATTCTTTCCTTTGGAATATCGAAAAGGTGTCCTATGATTTCCGCCATGGGGGAATATGGTTTTCCACATATTACGCTGGGCGCTCTACCACAAGAACACTCAAAGAGTGCCATCATTGCGCCTACGTCGGGCATGTCGCCGATATCGGAGGGGCATACCGTGTCGGGGTGGGTGGCAATAAACTCCCTACCCTTTTCCAGCAATATGTTGGCTTTCCAAAGTTTTTCATAGTTAAGCGTGGTATCGAAGGCTAGTAGCACGATGTCGGCATCCTCGCTAATAGGCACGCCCTCTTCCTCTAAACTTTGAACAAAAGTGGGAGTCCCTATGGGATATACGCTCTTTGAAGGACGACGAGTGTGCAAAAATTGTATGGTCGCCATAGTGCTGGTGATAATTTGCCAAAGATCAACGGGGTATCCCATTGAGGAAATCTTTTTAACGTATTCGCGCTTGTCTTTGGAAGAATTGTTGGTCAAAAAACAAACCTTCTTGCCCATTGCAGTAAGCTTCTTTAGCGTTTCAATCGCGCCTTCGATAGGTTTGTCACCAAGATAGATTGTGCCGTCTAGGTCAAACAAGAATAAATCAGCGTCAACGGTTGCTCTCATAGTCTCCTCTTCTGTTTAGGATATCAAGGCGTCTAAATACCCACTCTCCACGATATCCTTAACCATCTCCTTTTTAGGACAAAAGGTAGCGCCCATTATTAGAGCCGATAGAATTGCATCCAAGTCTACCCTTTCCACGCCGGCTTCCACTCTAAAAGCATTAAGGTGGGCAAACAACTCTTCTTCCGTGGGGATATATTTTTCCACCAAAGAAAGCAGATATGCAACCTCTACGCTTCTTCTACCGGAACGGGGCGGATCTATTCCTTGCGCCTCCGCGAGCATACGCACGCGAACTTCGTCCATATAGGGTAGTATAACCCAAAAATCGATATTTGTAAACCTTCTTGTTAAATATAAAAGAGAAAATACTGCATAAAACTTGGCGTAAACGGTATTCGTTGGGTGATACAAACTCAACGCTTTGTTCAAAAAGGCAAGAAGCGTTAGACCTCCCAGCGCTTCTATGCTCTCTCTTGCAAATTCCAAAAGTTCCTCTTGCGTCCTGAACTCATCGCACTCCTTGCGCATTTCTTCCATTAGGTTTTTAGCCCTCTTTTGCCGTTCACCTTTTAGTCCACTCCCCAGCGTGCTGAGACATTCTAAGTAGATGGAAAGAAGGAGGATTCTAACCTCTGCTTGGAACAAAAATTCGTCCTGTGAATTATCAAATATTACCAAGTTAGGGTATCCGTATTCCACTTTTTGGAAGTTATAAATGCCAAATTCTTGAAAAGCAGAGAGTGGCACGCCCCTCGTTAAAACAAGGTAGGGAAGCCCCTTACTTTTGGCTTCGTCTATTTCCTCGTCACCGCCAACGGCAACGACTACCCTTGCTCCATCGGGCTCTTTTGAAGCGAGGTCACTCACCTTGTTCCCACCTTTTTCTAGGGCGTATTTTAGCTCGTCAAAACGCCCTACCATACCAACCTCACAGTAGGGATATCGGCTTTTAATATAGTCCACGGCATACTCTAGTGCCTTTTTTGTTAAAACCAGTTCCACACAAATATGGTAAAACGGATATTTCGCGTAAAAAATCTACTTTTGTAGTATTTCGTCTTTATTCGTCCCACTTGCAACCAGTACGTTTATTAGGTTATAGGCAAACGCAACGATAGGCACTCCCAGTATTAGTCCCCAAAAGCCAAACAATCCTCCACCGAGTACTACGGCCAAAAGCACGAAGAAGGGCGAAAGCCCAACGTATCTTCCCACTATTAAGGGGTAAGTGGTGACCTGCTCGACTTGTTGTAGTACCAGCATTATGCCAACGAATATTAACGCAGTTTTCCATGATACCGTTACCAGTATTATTACCCCTATTGCGCCACCAAGATATCCACCTACCGTAGGGACAAGATTGAACACCCCTACCACAACTGCAAGTAGCAAAGGGTAAGGCACTTTAAAAATTAAAAAGGCAAGATAGCAAACCAGCGCGAAAATCACGGACTCCACGACGCTTCCACCCAAATATTTTGAAAACTTCTCCACAACGGCACCCATCGTTCCCTTCAAAAACTCGGTGCGCTTTTGGCCAAAGATTTTGTTGGACACCTTCGTTAGGAAAGAGGACAACCCCTCCCCTCCTAAAAACGTAGTTACGGCAAGCATCAGGCCCAGAAAGGCGTTAACTATACCCTTTAGGGTATTGCCCACGCCCTCTATCATGTTTGGCAATATTTGGTCGGTGGAGCTAAGCCCCTTTTCTAGCGCCTTTTTAAGCCATTCTTTCGCCCTTTCCGGCAACTTCAGTTCCTTCTCCAAGCCTCCGTTCAAAAGCCATTCTAGGCTTTGTTTTAGGCTGGAAAGGCTCTTTATGATTTCCGGCAACACTAGGTATGCTACCAACGCCAAAAAACCCACCGATATTATTAGAGAAAGAGTAAGCGCAAGGGGTCTTTTAATCTTGCCAAGCTTAGGTGATGAAAGTAAAGTTTTTTCCAAAAAATCTACGGGAGCTTTCAGCAATAGTGCAAAAAACACCCCTATCAACAAGGGTGAAAGAGCCACCTTTATTTTTCCCAGTAGCATACCCGTTATTTCCAGGTTTAAAGCAAATAGCACCAGTACGATTAGTGCCGTTATAGACAACGCCCTTTTCACAAGGCAATTATTGCCCTACCCGCCAAAATTATTCTAACGAGCACGAAAAAGGTCCCCCTTGTCGGGAGACCTTGTCTTAAGGTTTAGTTGAAAGACCTCTTACTCTTCCTCTTTCCAACCCTCGAACGTAATGGTGTTTTGTGCAAATACGTTTTGTACTCTAATATCGTTTCTAAGAGCTACGGAGGTCTTGATTGCGATATCGTTGCTGTCGAAGGTGTTGTCGAAGATGCTTAGAGTTGCCTTTGAGTATGCGATGTTTACGGCTGAGCCACGATTTCCTATGAACTCGTTGGTATCTAGAACGAGGTTGCCCTTTTGTAGATATACGCCGTTCATGTTTTGATACAACTTGGAGTTGCGTAGTTCGAGTGAGCCTCCCAACATATAGATTGCAGTAGCGTAACCCATAAAGTAGGTGTCGGAAATATAGATGGTGTTGGAGTATCCTACTGCCGTTCCTATTGCCGTGCTATTGGTTAGCATCGTTGCATTCTTGCGAGTGAACTCGGATCTTGAAACGGTTAGTGAGCTTGCATCCTTACCTAGTTTAACCGAGGCATCGTTAGCAATATCTTTGAACTTAACGATATCGAGGAGTACGGCACCCTTATTTACTACTACTTGTTCGAATGAAACGGCTATGATTTCTTCATCGGAGCTTAGATCGTATGAACCGATTATGGATACCGATGCGTTTACGTTAATGGAAATCTTACCATAATCACCGGCAAGGAAGTACCAAATTGCAGTATCACCATCTCTTAGTTGTTGAAGCGCTTGGGTGAGTTGTTCCTTGTTTTCGATTATGCGAGTGTTCTCTCTTTCTGCAACGATTTGATATACGCCGTCGTTGATTGCTACAAATTCATAGTTCCTGTGGAAGCCGTTTGCCTTTTCTTCATTTGCGTTTGCCTTTGCAAGCATATTTTCCTTGTTGACAACGGTCAAGGGATATGAGCCAACCATATGCTTATAGGTCAAGACGCCATCGGTCCATACTACGTCAATGTCGCCAAATACTAGCTCAAGGTTGGTGTCGTATCTACCGATTAAGCCGGGTTCTTCGGGGTTTGATGCGGAAACCAAAGTTAACGCGCTATCGAAGGGCTTCAAGGGATCGAGGTATTCGCTACTTACGCTGTTAACGTTTAGGATAACCTTTCTCTTGTTAACGGTGATTGGTTGTTGATATAGCGTGGTATAGGTGCCGTCAACGTTTGCGTTGGGGTAGTTCTTTCCACCATTAATCATTACGGTTACCATATAGGTACCGGCGTCCTTAATCTTGGAGCCGGGAGCCAAAGCAACTTCTCCGCTATCGGTAACGTATACGTATGAGTAAGTTACTTGAATATCGCCGAGCACTTCGGGGAGTCCGTTAACGGGAACGTCAAAGTATTCGCCGGTGTATTCGTAAGTGGGACTCAACGTATAGACTACCTCTTTCTTGGTTATGTGGATTAGAATGGTGAATTCTACGTCACCAATGACGTAGTTACGTTGGTCTTCGTTGAATCTTACCCTCATAATATAGGTTCCAACGTTAATAGGACCACTATTGGAGTTGTATGCTTGTTGTGATGCGTTGGGATCATATTCTGCATATTGAATGATAGCATCTGCACCACGTGGGATACCACCAACCATAGGAATTCTTTCAAGGCCGTTGTACTCGAAGGAAACCTGCTTGATCATCTTAGAAGCGTTTGATCCGTTCTTGTCAACGTAACTATATTCGCTTTCTGTAATCTTGACGTGGTTGCCAAGAGGATCGCTTTCGCTGTAGAAGTAAATGGATTCTTCGTCAATGATGCGCTTGCTGATTACCATCTTGTAGTCAATGTAATGAGTGTAGTTGTAATCATCGTCATCGTTAACTACTATTCTTACGAAGTAATCGGGTGAATCATCCCTTTCCTTAACTTGGGTGGGTTGTTCGGTTTGCCAGTTTTGTCTGCCGTCAATCGAGTATAGTACGGAGAAGTTCAAGGGACCGTAAGAGCCGTCTTCACGCAAGAATTCGCCAAGTTGAATGTAATCCATTACGTTTAATACTCTACCATCGTATACTCTGTCACGGAAGTTGATACCCTCTGCATCTTCTACCCAAGTAAAGTCGTTAGACGTTATCCTTCTTCTTTCAATAATAATGGTAACTTCACCGGTAATGATGTTACCGTATGCGTTCTTGTAGTAGCAAGTTGCAATATATTCACCGGCTTTGTTGTGGTTCAAGCTGTCAAGCTCCCAAATGGGTGCAATACCACTAACGGTTAGAGGCATGTCGCTTGCAGTAACGATGGTACCCAAGGGGAACCTCAATACGGGAGTTGCAAACTCTGCCGTGGTTTCTTCCAGCCAATTGTAAGAGTAACTCTTAATCGGTACGGAGAAGGTTAGGAACATCTTGTTACTGTTTTCGCTGGTGGGATCTTTGTCACCGGACAAGCTGGGTGAGTCTTCAAACGACAAGAAGGTGTAACGACACTCTATTGTAGCCGTCATGTTCTCCATATCGTAGATGATGTTCATAATTTCCATATATTCGCCGTCTTCGGAGATAATAACTCTGTCGGGCAAAATATTAGTTTCGGGACCGGGAACGTATACGCCTGCAGCGTTAACGCCTATTGCAATGTAATCGTAAACGAAACCACCGTTTACGTAACCTTGTGCGGGAACGGAGTCGCCTATCGCGCTGTTTTCAACAGTGGAGCGTAGTGCGTATAGTTTGGGGTCTATAACTTTAACGGTGAATACTACGTTATCGTCGTCAACCAAGCCAAGCTTTGCTTTGATGTTGGAGTATTCCCTACCTACAACGTTAGTTTGAATGGTGGAAACGCTCGTTGCGGGGAAGCTTAGAGGAACGGCGGCTATTTCGGAAGAGCCGTCTTCGTAGTCGAAACGATAGTACAACTTGGTGGGTAATTGTTGTTCTACGGGCAAGCCTGCTAGAACGTAAATAGTACCCGCCTTCAAAGGCTTCATAGTGGTTTGTCCATCTTCCGTTTCCTCGGAAACGGGAATGTTACGTGCTCTAATGGGGAATTGAACTTGTAGCGTTGTACCGTAAACGGTCATTTCTGCCATTATGAGCATGTATTTTTCACCGATGCTACCCGTTATAACGCCGTGTTTCTTCAAGTGGTCTTCGTCATATTTCCATTCAACGTCCACGGAGTGGAAGGGAATGGTGGATCCACTAAAGATTACGTATACGTCTTCGGGGAAAGCGATGTTGTAGGGGTCAATGTAGAACTCGTCGCGAGCTTGTTGATAGTTATTAGTTGCACCTTCGGGTACTTCGGAAAGTATGGCGCTTTCACCATTCTTCAACACGTAGGTGTACTCAACTTGTCTGTTAGTGGTTTGTAGATCCAACGTGAGGTAGCTACCAAGGTTACCCTCGTCCTCTACGAAATCGTAAAGTTGAGAGGTATGCGTTTCGCCGTTTGCTACGTATTGAACGCGGAACTTTCTAATCTTGGCAACGATGTCACTACCATAAACGCTTGTTCCTACTAGAGAAATGTCACGGCTGATAACCCATTCTACGTCAATGAGCGTAATTTCGGAGCCTAATGCAAGTAGTCCCTCACTTGCAACGCTACCTGCTTCGTATGCGTTAGCAAAAGTGAGATATAGGCTGGAGGGCAAGTTATAGTTACTTCTTGCAAAGCCACCGGTTGAGAGAGGATACATTACGTTAGTGCTACCATCCACGGTGAATAGTCTGTCGTCGCTAGGAGTGGGGTCTACTACGAAGGTGTAATTCTTTTGTAGCTTGCCATCTCTTTCAATGGTGGTCATCAAGGGATAGAAACTGCCCTCTTTTGCAACGTTGGTGTAACCACTTTCGGTGGTAGATATGCTTACCGGTGAACGATTCAAATAGGTTACGTTTACGGCAAACTTGAATATGGTGCCGTTGCCATCCCCTGAGGTTACGTTACAGTATACGAGCTTGCTTCCACCACTGAGTGAGAAGTTGTATATGCTTTCAGGATTGCTTGCATCGGTTATTTCCCAATCAACGTTAACTTCGCCAAGATAGATTAGCGTTTGTGCGTCAAGGTTCAATTTACCTCTTGCAAGAGCCTTCGTGGGGATAACAGGGTTCAAGGGGTCGATAACTATGTCGATTTCACCACTTTGTGCATATCCCTCTTCGCTAGAGTCGGACAAGTCGAATTTGAGTTCGTCAATACCAACTTGTTGGGCATCGAACTTGTATACCTTTTCGGTGGTAATGGAGTTACCTTCCGCCGTCTTATATCTATTGAGGAAGGTGATGGAACCTTGCTCGGAAGAGTTGCTCATGTCTTCCTTGTTCCATACCATTACAACTCTGCTCTTTAGGTCGCTATCAACGTAATATTCGGGGTAGAAGGTGATAATTTCCGTTCTGCGCTCGCTGTTGTTATTGGTTACTATGAAGGATACTTTGAACTCGGGAAGAATGGATACCAACGTGAAATCGTTAAATTCAACAACGTTATCAACGAGGTCCTCAACGGCGTTGAAGGTCCAGGTATCTGCATAGAAGGTCATTTCCATAATTTGTCCCTTCGTGCGTGCTTCACCCTCTCCGTCACCAACGTAACCGTAGAGATTGTATTTAAATCCACCAAGAACCTTAACGTCATCGTCAACTAGAAGTTCGCTTCCTTCAGCATCCTTAGCCCAAACTACGTTGGGAACAACGGGAGTTAGTTGAGAAATGAATGCGGGAACATAGGCTTCAATATCGGCTAATACAACACCCTCTTCTCTTGCATCAAGTACGTCCTTACCGAATAGAGAAACGGTGGACTTATTGTTGGTTAGTCTGTCAACCAAGCTGTCGATTGCGCCAATTTCCGTTACGTCCAACTTATAGCCTAAGCTTAGGTCACGGAAATCGCTCTCACTCAAAGTGCTGGGAAGATCTTGTACCCTCATTGCAAAGGGATTGGTTGCTTCGTATTCAGTGGGATATTGGCTAGGACGAGTCAAGGTTCTATCCAATACGTAAACTTGCATTACGAAGAATTGTTCTTTATCGTTATCGTCAAAGCTACTCAATGAAGAATAGAACAAGTAGCTTGCGCCTTCATAATCGCCACCATTGTATAGGTAGTCACCGTTTTCTAGGTAGGTGAATTTGCTGGTAGCACTTTCGAGCGACCACTTAACGGGTTGAGAAACGTATTCGCTTGCACCCTTATACTTAAACTCTGCCGTCGTGGGCAATGCAAACGTGCTTCTATCGTAAGGATCGATATAGTAAATACCATTTACCAAAGCACTACTATTTTCACCGGTCTTGGAGGAGTAATATACCTCTTCTACTTCACGGTTGGGGAAGGATACTACTAGAAGAACGCCGTTGTTACCATCAGGAAGGGTTACCCTCAAAATGATTTCTTCGTTTGCAGTATATCCATACTTCGCATCCAAAGTATGTCCCTTGTTATTGTAGGTCAACTCGGTAATTTCTTCAAAATTAGCCTTGTCTTGCTTGTAACGGATTTCATACTTAACGTTATCGGTTTCGGTAAATTGATAGGATATGCTACCAAAGCTTACCTTAATATCCTTAGGTAGTACGAAGGTGCCGTTACCATCGTATTTGTATTGATCGTAAACCAAATCGTTGGCGCTGACGTCGTACTTCTCGTGGCTTATTTGACCATAAGAGAGCTTGTTAACTTCAACGAACAATCTGATTTCTTGGGTTTCATCGTTGTAACCCTTTATGCTGTTGGTTGCAAGTAGAGTACGGTTTAGACCGGCAGAAGTGATATCTGCCTTAATCTTTTCAATATCGAACTCTAGGCCGTCAGAGCCGTCCTTTACGTAGTTGGTACTGGGAATCCAAGCGCCCACCAAGGGGAATTTGATTTCAATATTGCTAATATACGACGAGGTTTGGTCGGGTATAATCGCCGTGGGGAGATGTTGTATGAAGTTGTCAAGGGGTAGATAATCGTATACGTTTTCGATATAGATTGTACCGTCTACAACTTGATATAGTCCCTTTTCCTCGGTGTGATACTTGGTGAAGTTAACGTTCTTTGCGTAGAAGTTAATGTGTCTTCTAAACTTTTGACCATTGGGTAGCGTGGTGGAAAGTTTAATGATACGCGTGGTGGTAAATCCAAAGAATTCCGATTCAATATGGGTTACCTGAGTACCTACGCCCAAAGTCTTGTCACCATTTAGGCTGGTGACGGCTTCGTCTACCACCCATACCAATGCATTAGCGCCCTTGTACTCAACGTTACCACTGTGAACGTATTCAACGGTGAAGGAATCACCTAGTTGATAGCCCGAACTATAGTTATACAATAGTCCACCTTCAGCGTCAAAGGTTTCTACCTCTTCGTTGTAGGCTTCGTCGGGACCGATTTCGGTGCTGTCCTTCAAGAATGAAAGGGTGAGAGTGAAGGTTTGAACACAGCTACCCTTGGTTATCTTTTCGATTACCATACGGAAGATAACGTGAGTTGCAGTAATTTCTACGTTGGGATCGCTGGTGGTTGTATTGCCGTATATCAAATCGTCAAAGTTTGCGGGAAGCTCTAACTCGATATTGGTCATTCTAGTGGTGTCGGCAAATGACAACGATACGTTGGTGAAGAGATATTCAACGTATTCACTAGGAGTACATAATCCGTCAAGATTACTTAATGCAAAGAACTTGTTGAAGGTTACGTTAATGGTGTTTTCACCGGAAACGGTTATGATTTGATGTCCGTTTGCACCATATAGAGGTACGGTTGCTCCGTCTATTACTTGGGTTTCTCCCTTGACGCTTACTAGCGAGGTATCGAGGATAACTGCGCTAACGTTGTTGTCGTCCTTTGCAGACAAATTCTTATCAAAGTTACTAAAGTTGATGTCACCAAGCACTCTGGGAAGAACCATAAATCCCATTTGGATGTTTTGTTCTTGTACGGTGCCCTTTCTAATAGTACCTCTTAGGAAGATGATATCGTCCGTGTACTTACCCATATTATAATAGGTAGAAGAACCGAGGGGGCTTTGTAGTACTGCTAGGAATTCGTCAAGGTTTATCCAGTCGATATCAATAGCATTGCCATAGGTACGGTTTGCGCCACCTTCGTCACCTACGTTGAAGGCAACGTCAATCTTTTTGATGCCACCGTCAAGCGACAAGTCGTTGTACAACTTTTGTGCAACCTCGTCATAGGTGTCTATCTTCATATAGGATATAGTACCATCGGGGCTGGTTAGCTCGAAGCTGTCGATAGATGCCAAACCATAAATACGATTGGTTGCTATTTGCTTGGAAGTATATTGAAGGTTGAGCTCTATGGTTTGTTCAAGTACGCCCGAAGTGTCCGTCGTGCTCTTAACGTCTGCAAATACGGTTACAATGCCACCTGCAGGGTTAACTATGTAATCTTCTGCCTTAATGCGTACGCCGTTATCGTAAAGATACCACTCGGTGTCGAAATCTTTGGGAGCCATTCCACTAATTTCGGGGAATTCTAGGCGTACGGAGGTGGGGAATTCGAAGGGTTCGTAGGGGTTGAGGCCCTTGCCGTCTTGACCTAAAATAAAATACTTTCTGGTTACTTCAACTTGGTCACTAACGCCCTCTTTAATTTCGGTACCTTGTGCGTTGTATCTCTTAATAATGCTTTCAAGTTCGCCGGTTGAGTTGTAGAAGCGTATATTGCTGTACCCAATAGAGTGGTTATGGATAACCATTTCTAGAGTTTGGGTGAGTTCGCCATCGCCTATAACGCCTCTTACGCGCATGAAGCTTTCTTCTGCAAAGGCATTCTTAACTATTACGTTGTCACCCTCTTCTTTTAGAATATTGTTTTCTATAATCCAAGTTACGGGATAACCCAAAACTTGCTCTCTGCCTTGGTAAACAACCTTAACGTATACCATTGAGGGCAAGCTCTTGTCTTGGATTTTAGTGCTGTATGGGTCAAAGTCAAAGTAATCGCTTTCTACGCTTTCGTTTGCGCTAAAGCTTGCAAGCGATACTTTAACGGCCTCTCTTAGCGTAGTTTCACTGTTGATGGTTACGCCGTCTTCAAGATATTGAATGGAGGTGTAAGCAACGGTTGTCAACGCTCTCGTGCCTATAACACGGGTGGGGCAAACAACTTCCAAGGTAACGGCTTGGGTGCCACCTGTCATGGCGTCACCAAATGTACAAGTCGTGTACTTGGTCTTACCATTGTTCAATGGGTGTACTGAGCGGTCGATAGTTACGTTATCAGCTTCCTTAATGGACCAGTCGAGTGCTTTGTCATAATATCCGTCGCAAAGAGGATCGGTGTTCACGTAATCTTGGGGTTCGTTACCAATAATTCTATAGTGACCGGTTTCAAAGTAAATTCTTACCTCGTTGTTCTCGTCAGTTATGGCGGGAATGGTGTAGGTGGAAGTTACCAAGCTGTCTATCGTATAGTAGCCGGGGTTTTCACTATTAATTTGAACGTGAGAAACCTTCTTGGCTTGTACCTTGACTACGATAGCCATATCGAGGGTCTTGTACTTTTGAACTAGGGTATATTCACCACCTGAATAGGTGATCATGTTTTCGTTAAAGCCCCAATCAAACTCGGTCAAGTATTCGTTTATAACCTTGCTTGAGCCAAAGTGATCGTAGAAGCTAAGAACTAGGGTGCTGGTGGACAAGCCACTACCATCGTTTTCCTCTCTATACTTGAAGGGATAATAGCTTTCTCCCCTAGCGTCTGCGGCTCTCTTTTCAATAGCGTATTGATACGGGTCTATCTTTACGCGCGCGACAATAGGTATATTATTATAATAGTCGCCTGCGTCTACCTTAAAGTTTCTACCTATAACGCTAATTTCGGCATCGAAAACTTCTTCGGAAATGGATCCTTTACCTATGACTATTTTGTAAAGATCCTTCTTAAGACCACCCATCAAGTTTTGAACGTTGCTGTTGTTGTAGGGGAAGTCTACGAATTCATAGGGCAAGTAACCGAACGAGCCGTCCTCATATTGAACGTAAATGGTATCGGGAATGGGGTTTTCAACAGCGGGGTCTATTACCATTTGATAATAGGTGCTATCGTTACCATCGTACAATTCCCTAACCCTCTTGGTGCCGTTTTCAATATCGGTTATGTACATTCTGTAGGTTACGTTATAACCAAGCAACCTTGCGGTGGGATAATATTCATATTGACCGGTAACGAAGTTTACGGAATCGGGATCGAAGGTAAGAACGAAGTCGATTGCCTTGGTCGCAAACGAAACGCTTGCGCTTTCTACCCACTTTGCTTCGTAACGGGTAGCCCAGCTTTCCTCTTCCACGATGTTTACAACGGGGGTTACGTATTCGCTAGCATCGGCTAAACCGGTGGGAGCATCAAAGTCAATATTTACTTTAAGCTCTGCTATGAAGTCTTCTACACCCAAGATATCATACAAAGGATCCCTTAGCTTTTCGCCCGTCTTTTGGTTGTATAGAGGGCTAATAATCATGTGTATGAAGTCGGACGCAGGCATACTTACGGCGCACTTGTCACAAGTGCCGTCTTTGTTGCCGTCAATGTGTTCGCCAAGGTTGATACTTGCATCGCTAGCAAGAATTTCCAATGCGTTAACGATGGTGTCGAACTCCCAAAGTGCTTTGTTTTGTGAAAGCTCGCCAATGAGTTCTATCACAACGCTTCTGGACATCTTGTACTTAACGTCCAAATCGTAGTTGGTAATGAGCAAATCGTCGGGGTTATTAATGTCGGAGCAAATATCAACGAAGTTTCTTACGCCGTCTTTGTCGCTAATCTTAACCTTTGCGTTTACAAAGAAGTTGTTGCCCGTTTGCCACAAATCCATATTGATTAGCAGACTATCGCTTACCTTTAGTTCTTTTTGCGTGTTTACGCCCGTTATATCACCTATAAACAAGCCCATCAGCTTGGAAATATCGTTGTTTTCCTTTCCTTGAGTACGAATGGTACCCTCAACGTGTACGTTGATGGTTTCGGGGTTTTCAAACTCTTCGAAGGTGTCGAAATAACCAATTTCCTTTCTGTCGGGGAATACAACGTCAAGGCCGTCCTTGTCTACGCCCACGTTATTCAAAGACATGATGAAGAGGTCTTCATCGTTTGCGCGTGCAGTAATGGTAATACCATCGTTAACGGTGTCCCAAGCAAGCTCAAGAGCAAGATTATCGAAGTATCCGAGGTCTATAATTTGCTTAATTAGACCCTCTTCCAAACCTAGGCTGTTAGCAAGAATGGAAACTATGGTTGCGTCCGATTCGCCTATGATTTCAGCAATAAGTTCGTTATCGATGGTGAGATAGAATACGCCGTTTTCACTTCTTATTTTGGAAATATACTTTTGGAATTGTGCGTTATCCTTTAATGAGAAGCCCCCTTCCTCATCGGTACCGTTTTGGCTATTGTCGCCGTCGGTTTGAGGAGGCGTGAATACGTCACTAAAATCAATTTGGAGTAGACTTAGCGCTCTTTCAAGCATGATTTGTATCTCTTCCGACATATTAAGCCCACTAATTTGAACACGAGGAAGACCTAGCTTATCGTAGCTCATAAAGTCGCCAAGATATTTGTCAAACAAGCCCTTACTGTCAAGATATACCATTCCGTCCTTGTACATTGCACCAAAAATTCTCTCCTCGATAGCGTATGAGAAGTCTTGGTTTTCCGTACGATGAACGATGTCTATGAATAGTTCGTTAATAGAGTTGTCTTCTGCACTAAAGTTGCCTTGAATTTCAGCGTCGAAGGTTTGGTCGAAAGCGGGAATATAAACGTCACCTACAAAGTGCATTGCGCTTACGCTTCTGCTTTCATAATGGTTGTTTTCGGGGTTATCGAATTTGGTTAATCTGATTTCCCCTTTTTCGTATGAGGTGGAGTAGTTAACGTCAAGATAATAGGTGTCGATGTTGTTAGCTTGGTTTCCTGCAAAGTTAATGTGGAAATCTCTTATGCTTTGTTCACCAGTAGGTTCAACGTTAAATACCGTGAGCATTTCGGCGTTAAATCTACCAATTTGGACCTTTCCGAGATCGCTTAGCGTAAAGCCCATAAATTTATTGGTAAGAGCATCAAGGCGTGTGCCGAATACTGCAATATTGTTGCTTATGAAGTTGTTAACTTTGGTCTTGATAAGGTCAAGGTTTACGTCCTTAACGGAAACGTTATATTCGCTGTCAGAGAGGATAATCTTAGTAATATTTTGGCTTTCTGCCATGTTTGCCATTCCTTCGATGGTGTCTGCAAAGTTAACCGAGAATAACGTATGCTCCATATCGAGAATGGTAACGGATTCAAAGAATAGTCTGAAGGTGGAGGTACCGCCAAATCCCTCCATCATCATATATTCTTCGCCCATTTGAACGTACAAGTCATTGTCTACGTAGTAGATAAACATGGTGTTTGCTTCTTCAACGTAGTCGAAGATACGCACCATAATTTCGCTGTCTTGGGCACGTTCCAAATCATAGTTTGCTTGGTACTCTATTCCTACGTTAACGGAATTAGCAATAAGCGTATAATTGGAATCTACGTAGCGCGTTCCCGTCGTCTTTTCGTCAATGATATCGCCAGTTTTAACCAAGCCGTTTCTAATCTCGTTAAAGATTTGTGCCTTGTTTATCGTGCTGGACGAAACGGGTGGATTGTCTCCACCTATCGTGTTATCGTTATTAGACGATCCGCCGTTGTCGGGTGTTTCTCCCGATGGGCTACATGCTAGTAACGCAAAGATAAGCGCTACTGTTAGTAAAATCAGAATTAATCTCGGTAGTTTTCTGTTCATTACTATTATCCTCCCGGTGGAGCGTTGCTCCACCGTTTAATTTATGATATAAGAACCGTTTGGAACAAATCGGTATAGATGGTGAGTAAGGGGGTTGCTTCGCCTTCAAGGTAAACGTCTACTTCAACGGAGTTTCTAATTCTCTTGGTCTTGCCCTCTTCTATGGTTTGACCACAGTTATCACAAACGCGATCTCCGTTTTCATCAATGGAGTGACATACGTCAAATTCGCCCCAAGTTATTCTGTAAACGTATGTCTTCTCCCCAACTCTTGCATTGCTTGCGCCACTGTTTAGTGCGCTCAACAATGAAGCATAGTTTGCGCCATAGGGATTTTCCTTGTCTTTGTAATCATTTGCACCATAGCTGGATTTAACGTCGCTAATTGCAGAGTTATCTCCCTCGCTGTAGAACAAAATCTTGTTGGGCGTCATATCGAGTAGAACCAGTCTTACGTTTACAACTTGTTCATAAACCACATTTGTTCCATCGTATACGGTAACTACAACCTTCCAGTAGTCGATTACGCCACCACCAATAAATTGGTCGCGTGCAAAGATTACCTTGTCACCGTTAACCGCCCTATCCCACCAAGTTAGGGTATAGGTAAAGCCGAAGTTGGCAACTCTTCCCTCTCCTCCTACTGATGATAGAGGTTGGCCGTTATAGGTACCGGTTACGTTCTTTCCGTCAACGGTGGTTACGTAAGGATCGCTTCCCGCGGGCGTACCAAAGTTGGGCTCGAAGGGGTTTACCACCATAACGATGGGAACGGCACCTTGAGTACCTAAAGTATCTATCCTTACTTGGTCGGTTCCAAGTCCGTAACCTGCGTTCAAGCCGTGAATTGCGAATACTTGGTTCCACATTCTCTTAACGATATTGGTTTCGTATACTCTACCCTCAATACGTACCTTCTTGGAGTATTGGGTCTTGGTATTGTTAGAAACGTATACGTCTTTTTCCCACTCTTCTACTCTATAGGTGAGTCTGCCACCTTCCATTCCAAGATCGCTTATAGCAGTATCCAAAACGTTGGCAACCTTGCCGTGACGATCCACTTCGGTATTGATAAGACGGGTGTACAAGTCCTTATAAGGATTAGACGTGTGCGCGTACGTGGTCGCGTTATATACGCTCTTGTAGGGAGCTTCCGTCAAGGTGTTGGCAGATTGACTGTCGCTGTTGATGTAGCTTACGGGACTCATATCGAGTGCTACAAGAACGATGTCGAAGGTTTGGGTGTACAAGAATGAAGGATCATGCTTGCTGGTCAATTCCAAAACGATGGTCCAGTCTCTTATTACGCCACCACCAATCAAGCCGTCGGATATGGTTAGGCTGTTTACGCCGTCCCAAATTACTCTGGTGATTAGTCCTTGCTCGTCGTAGCTGATTGCATACTCGGTGTTATAGGTACCGATTGCGGAAACGGTATCGTCCTCCGTATCGGGGTTCATCCAAACCGGTCTTAAGGGATTTACAACGAAGATTGCGTTGTTTTGGGTACCCATGCCATAACCAAGGTCAATTTGGAGAATGTTGGGGTTCTCGTATTGGTAAATGGTGGGTGAGAGAGTGAACTTGGCAGATTTGAGTTTGTTTACTAACGTATAGTAACCACTTGCTTCGCCGTTGCTCTTTGCCCTGTTGAGAGCCTCTTGGTCCCAATTCATACGATATTCGTAATCGTCACCATAGGAAGCATCGACCAAGCTTGGGGATACGCCTTCAGGAATGAATATCTTGGAAACCATACTCTTTTCTAGGTTTGCGCTGGGTTGAGAAGAGGTAATTTCAAAGTCAATCTTGTAGTGGCTTATGGAAGATACGCCGGTAATTGCACTAATGACGAATCTCATTGCCTCGTCTTCCATGATGATGTAGTCACCGTTGGATGCAGGACGACGAATTGCCTTGAATTCCCATCTGTCAACGTAAACCTTAATCATTATGGGTTGTCCGCGCTCTGCGTTGTATACGTTACCACGAACGTAAATGGGAACTAGTCCACCATCGTTCATAGTGCCGTTTGCAGTAATATTGCTGTCTTCAAATTCCCAAACGAGGTTATAGATGTTGCCACCTGAGTATGCGCTGTCTATGGTTTGAGGTAGATCTGTTGCTCTGCCTGCAAACGGGTCAACGTAACGATAGAATGCGTTGGGCTCGGTATAGCTATCATAGTAGTCGGTTACGCCACTGATTAGTTGATAATCTTTAAACAACCTATCGGCTACCTTTACTTTGAGTAGCAAGTCTTGTCTTGCAAGTCCGTTATATCCGTCAAGTGCGGAGGTGAATGCAAAGAACTTGTCGTGATCACCGCCAAATACTCTTTGGAAGGTATCGTACATAACTTCAAAGTCCGAAGGAACGTTCCAGGTTAAATCGTAAACCAAAGGTTTGCCTTCTGCAAAGTTGATAGTTATTTGGTTGGGAACGGTTATATTGTCCTCGGTATAGGGGTCGAGTAACAATTCGGAATTATCGTATTGACCTGCGTTCAAACTTTCTACGTTCTTGTCTAGGAAGTGGAATACAACGGTTAAGAGTTGTCCATCGTCTAGTTTTGCATAGGTTAGAACGTCACGGTTGTTGAGTCTGCCCTCTCCCGTCCATTTGTGACCTTCCAAATCGTAATCTATTTCGGTTACGAGATGTTCTGTCAAGCAGTCGGGGTTGGAGTAGAAGTAAACGCCACGAGCATAGTTGAATTCGTAGGGATATCCATCGTCCTCACCATCGCCGTCAAGGTCAACGAAACGTGATACTGCGTTATAAATCAAGTTGATGTTGGAAGGTAATACGAATGTGCCGTTGTATGCCCAGTTGTGATATGCGTCTACGTCAACCACGATAACTTCGCCGTACTCGCTGTAAACGGAAGGTGTGGCGTAAGGTTGCTTTACTCTTGACAAGAAGTGACGAGAGGAAGCTACTTGAGCGTAGTTGTAGTTTAGTTGCATTACTTCGGTGGGAAGAACCTTGAGTTTTAATACAACCTCTTTACCCATAATGGTAGCAACTGCAAGATCGATAACGCCGTCCGGGTAGGAAGCAGTGCCTCTATGATCAATAGCATCCAATTCTTCGCTAGTAGCGGTTATGCTCCAAACGATACCGGACTTGATAAGGTTGGAACTGGGATCGCCAATTTGAATTCTACTTGGCAATCTGTTTGCCAGCAAGAAGGATGAGAGCTTGTAGTTATCGTACAAGTTGTCTATAACGAGGGTACCATAGGTGATATCGTAAGGCTTATCGTTGTCGGGTGCAGAGTGGAAGTTGGAGCCGATATCGTAGGTACGTGAAGCAATTTGAACGTAGATACGAGAGCTATCGGGTAGCATTGCGGAAATCCAAATTACGCCACCTAGTTTCAAGCGTTCTTCGCTAATGACGCTTAGTTGCTCATAGTGATATACTTCCACCATTCTTTCCGTCTTTTCATCGTTCCAGAACAGGTCTTCGGCATCCTTAGAGGGGAATGCAACAGTCCAAGTTTCGGGAATAACAGCGCCTGAGCCACCATAGTGAACTACGGTGCCGTCATCTCTCATAATGGTGAATTGTAGTTGGTCTTTAATTACGTAACCACCATCGTACTTGAAGGTGTTGTCTGCGTTGTAGATTTCAAGTTCTATGGTATCGAGGATAACTTGAGATTGACCTTCGTCAAATTCGATGTGAGCTCTGTCTTCATCGTTAATTTCAAGTTCGAATGCAACGGTAAAGTCGTCTGCATCGTCATCTTGACCGACGAAGATATCTACGCCTTGACCATAGGTGCCGGTGAATGCTTCTAGTAACTTTTGAGTGTCTAGCGTACCGAAGATGGGTAATCCTGCGCTAGTGGTTGCATCCTTAATTCTAATGTTTTCCTTGCCGTCCTCGGCGAATATAACGGTGATATCGCTAAATAGAGCAACGAAGAAGTCATAGGGAGAGAATGACATGAGGTTGGTGTTCTCGCCAAACGAAATTAGACCATCACGACGCAATCTTACCCCTCTCAAGTTAATCAATCTTTGCTCAAGGTCGACAACTATATCTATTCCCTCGGCCTCTAGGGAGTCACGGAACATAATTATTACGAGTTCCTCGTTGGTTATGCCGTCAGAGGTATCGACGTCATCGCCCTCCCACAAATTGAAGATAATATCTTCAACGGTCTTTGCTTCGATGTCGTAGGTGAGGGACATATCGTGTCTTACCGAGTAAGCGTCGCCCAGCGTGGTAGATATGGTTACTGTAGTACCTTGTACCCAAGGAGCGTGATCGTGCCAATCGGTAGCGTAGCTACGACGAGTGCCGTCTGCGAATAGGATATCCAATACTTCGGGCACTTGGAAACGAGCGTAGGTATCAACGGCCCAGTTGTAGGTCTTTAGTTGATATTCGCTTTGAGGAACGTCGGTAACGGTGATGTTGTCGCCGTAGTTATCGTCAAGAACGAGGTTGCCGTCGGCGTAGGAGCCGTCAGCCATCTTGAAGGTGATGTCTTGTGCAACGCCCGTCATATGTTGAACCAGTATTCTTACAACCATGGTGTTTTCACCACTACCTATGGTTGCTTCCAAGAAGTAGTGACTTGCTACCATATTGGGATCTACTACTAGGTAGTATTCACCGGTTGCGTTATCGAAGTGAACGGTGTTGTCACCCTCAACGTTTCTCCACCCTACCTTATATCCGTAGGATGCGAAGGTGCCGGGAACCATTCCGTCGAAGTGTACGAATATATCTCTTGGCAATACCCAAGTGCTACTATCGTAAGGATCCACGTAGTAAACACCCCAATCTGCTCCCACTTCGGTTTGACCGGGGGTATGGTAAGGAGCAACTTGAAGGTTCATAACGGTTTCGGTTTGCTCGTGGTAGTCACTACCGGTTAGGAAGGTGTAATCGCGCGTGCCAATAATCTTGTCGGGAGCAAGAACTTTTAGTGCGATTTCTTCAACGTAGAACCAACCTTCGTCATAATCGCCACGCAAGTACCAATTACGTGCACGGTCGAAGAAGTTTGCAAGGTCGAAGTTTGCCTTTGTAACGTCGGTAAATACGTCCTTGAAGGGGTAGAGGTTGCCCTCGAGTTTAACGTTGTTTGCAACGGGGTTAGCCCACTTAATTATCTTGAGCGAGTTGGGGCCTTCCAATAGTCTTAGGAATATGATATCGCTAAACTTCTCTTGGTAAACGTTAAAGGTGTCGGGTAGCGTGCTGAATAGTGAAGGTATACCGTCAACGGTATAGTTATAATCCCTTAAGTTGAGCACGTATTTTTCGCCGTCTTGACCTTGGAAGAAGTATACCAAATCGGTGGGTAGCGTATTGGTGGAGGGTTCAAGGGCGTCTACAACGTATTCGTTGTGGTTTGCTTGACCAATTATCCAAGCGCTTTCCAACTTACGTGGTAATACCTCTACGGATAGGGCGATTATTTGACCGTGGAATACGGTATGAACGTAGGTAAAGTTACTTTCAAGATATCCGGGTCTGGTAGCGGTATCGCTGTGACGGTTGTTGATGTCGAATTCGGAGTAGAATGCGCCGTCATCCCTGTCACTACAGAAGCTCCAAGTGAAGAAGCCTGTTTCTGCGGGAGTATCCTCAAGAGGATCGTTATAGATTGTGGTAAAGTTGAAGGTTACTTCGTACTTGTTAAAGTACCAAGCAACGAAGCCTTGTAGCATTTCTTGCTCGGATACCTCGCCACTATTCATAAAGTATGCTTTGTAGATGAGGTATGCGTAAGGATCGATGGTAATATAGTCTGCAACGGGAGCCTTAACGACCTTTCTAACCGTTTCAAACTCACCGGTTTCCACGTTGTACTCTTGACCGTCTATAGCAACGTTTACGTATTTGTTGGTATCGATGGTTCTGTTAAGCACCTTAACTACGACGTTTTCACGATAGGTAGCCATCATACCGTCACCGATGATTACGTAAACAACGAATTTACCACCTTCCAACGTGATGTCTTCCCAGTCCATATTGGTCCAAGTGAAGGTACCGAATATGGTGTTGCCCCAGTCAACGTCATTGAATGCAAGACCTTCCCAGTCGAAGTCCTCTGCAAAGTTGATTGCGTTTGAGTAAGCAACACGGGTTTCCTGAAGAATACTTTGTAGTTGTAATGCTTCGGGATAGGACTCTGCAAAGTAGTAATTTTGGTCGTAATCATACAATACTTTGTATTCTTGTCCATCCTCCGTGATTTGTGCACAGAACTTACCGGTGTCCATGTCGAACATGAACCTATCGCCACTAGCGGAAACGTAGGTGCGAGGATATACCTTAGGAGGTTCTACGTCTTCGATGGGTTCGCCAAAGTAATTATTTGCAAGTAGTTCGGCACGAATAGCTTCGGTTTCTACTACGTAGATATTTCTATCTTGGTTGTAGAGAATCTTGTATTCGTCATCGGCTGTGGTGTTGTTATCTTGAACGGTATACCAACCCTTCTTATGCAATCCAAGATCGTAAGTGAGGGTTAGTCCCGCCATATTTTCATAAGTTTGGTAGTAATAAGGAATGTCGGAGTTAATGACTTGCTCAATAGCTTTGTCATACTTACCTTGAGTACCCAGTCCTATTACGTAGAGGTTGTTTTCAAAGTCGTAAACGATTTCATATCCCAGATCGTTAAGAACGGTATAGTAACCGGTATTTCTATCGTACACTGCGTGTAGTCTGAACTCTGCATCATAGTTTGCACGCAAGTTATCATCGCCATAGTAAGCGGGTACGGAAACGAGTGGCGTTTCGTCAATGCCGTCGTAGGGATTGGGATCGATAGGCAAATTCTCCAAGGGCTCCCACTCGTAGTAATCGTTTACAAGACCGTTAATGGCTTGTTTACCAATATCGGTAGAGATACGAACCAAATAGTCGCGCGTTACACCCATAAAGAGGTTGTCAATAGCGGGCATATAGTAGGTTTGACCATTATTAACTGCAATACTATTGGGATCGTAGAGGAACAAGAAGTCGCGCTCCTCGATGTGTGAACCGAAGTCAAAGTAAACCTTGATGGTCTCGTGCAACTTGGTGGAATATACGGATTCCCCTTCTATTCCTTCGAATTCACCAACGGTATACATAGCGTATCTTGCTTCCTTATCGTCGATGTTTTCTACTCTTTGCTTAAAGCCTATTTTAACTTCTATGGTGCCGATTAGTTCGTCAACACGGAAGAAGTCTTTTATTGTTTGGTTAGAGGTGGTAAGACGTATAACTTCGGGTTCGAAAACGGCCCAAGAGTCCTCTAGTAGTGCTTGAACGATGTCGGTAAAGCCCATCGTTACGTCATCACCTTCCGATTCGAAGTCGTAGCCCATATATTCGTAGAAACCACGAATGAAGATGTCTTCACGGACCTTGAACATAGGCATATTTTCTACCACGTGATAATCCAGCCATACGTAGCCCATTTCCTCAATGGGGTCGGCGGTATTAAAGCTTACGTCGTTAGCAAGAACGGTGATTATTGGTACTGCCTCCGAAGCTCCCGCGACAACGTATGAGAATTCCAATCTAAACGCGCTACGCGTTGCACGCGTCCATCTGCCGTTAGGTAGAATTTGTTCACGTATGTATTGGTCGTAGTCGAGGTGCATTTGTATGGTTGCCGCCGCCGGTAATATAAACGGCGTGTTAAGACCACTCATATCTCCCATAAACGAACCGAGCAAGTCGGAAAGGTCTACTTCCTCTGCGCTCGCAAAAATGAACTGACCGTCAATAGTACCGGAGTAGGTCATAACGTCTTGTAGTTCGTTAAAGTCTTTGAAGGAGGGGAAAACGATTCTTACGTATTCACCAATGTGATTGGGATACAAGTCCATACGCATAATCAAATTGGGACCGTGTTCTTCGAATTCCTCTTGGGTCATTTCGGCATAGCTGTAGACTTCCACCCTAATGCTATACTCGTCAACGTCATAGGTGATGTCGAAGTAGGTGGTTTCTATTAATTCTTCCAGCGATACGCCCAAAATTGCAGCAATGGACTCAAGGTCGATGTTAAACTGCTCGTTAATCATCAAGATGATTTGTTCGGTTGTAAACTCTACGCCCGTCTTGGAGTTGATGGACATAATCTTGCGAATTAACTCGATATCAATCTTAACCTTGATAGTAGCACGGCTGGAGGGATCGTCCTCTTTCTTCATAGTAGAGGTGATGTTATCCATAATAGCCGTGGTCATTTCGGTATATTTGCTATCCTCTTCTTCGGTACGGCTACCATAAAGGATGTTGTCTACTGCAATAACTATATACTCGTCGATAAAGTCGAACAACCAAGACAAGGTGTCGGCAAGGTCGAAGCCTCCCTTGTACGCCTTAGGAAGTCCAATGTCTTCAAACGCAATACCACCATAGAGGTCTTGTAGGCCTTGGATATCAACGAACGTCAAAGGCTCGTCGGTGGGCAATGGCTCGTAGGTGTTGGTGTCGGGATTAAGTTTTACGAGAGCATCCTTTTCCGAGGGTGCAGTATAGTACAAACCTATTACGAGGTCGTCGGTAGCAATATCACGGCAGTTCATAAAGATCTTGTTTATGGAGTTGTCCACTTCGTTCATATCGGTACGAAGCAGAACGTCCAATTCAAGGTCTAGCATGGGAATCCACATATCGCCCACGTATTCGTAGTTACCATAGTCGTAAAGGGTATAGCCCGACTTGTCAAAAACGATATTGGGAGAGGTACGTATGTCGTACTCTGCAGAAATGTGCGTTTGGTAAGGAATGGTTTCTACGGTAGTCAAACCCGTTTGTTCGTTGTAGGTAGGAACGGCAGAGTCACCGTGGGCATCAATTACCAATTGACGAAGTATGCCTACTTCGGGATGGGGAAGTTCCTCTTTGTCGATGTTTTCGTGCTCGGTGGAGATAAATTCCATGTCCGCGTCTATGGAACGTAATTCTGCAACGCCAAGGGTGCTGAACAAGAATCCCAAATATTTGTTAGTCAAAGGGTCGAGTTTGTCTTCAAAGGGAGCGAAGATGGATTGCATAAAGCTGGTAACGTTACCGGCAAGAGCAGACAACGAAACGTCGTTGTAGAAAATGGTGGAATCTTCGCCGTTAAGGGTTTGCTTATAGTTGTTGGTAATAGCCATATCGAGAGCATCACGCAAGCTCGACATACTTGTTGAGGATTGACCGTCACTAGATACCGAACCAATAATGGTATCAAGGTTGAATTGGGTCATAAGACGAATCATTTGTTGGTACATTACCGAGTCGCCAAAGTCTTTAAAAATACGCTTACTGCCTTGCAAATTGAGGTAAAGGTCGTTACCATCGTCAACTGAGTTAGGATTAATGCCGTCAAAGTAAAAACCGATAAGCATCTCGTTTGATGCGCCGTCAAACCATTCGAGAACTATATCGCTGTAACGAATAATATCGTTGTGTTTTGCCAAATTTTCAGGATCTACTAGAGGAAGACCATCCTTGCCGAACAAGGTGTTACCCTCTTCATCCTTAATTTCGTAGGGATAGGTATACAAGTTTGCTTGTAACCTTAACTTGAAAGCCGAGCCGTCTTCGGTATTAACCGTCATATCGGCACCAAGGTAGTAACCGGTGTCGGTAACGACGTCGGAATCCAAGTGAGAGAGCAAGTTTTCAAGAGAGCCTACTGCAATATTGTTCGCTTGCTCTTTCGTAGTGAAATCTTTGTAGTTGTCGTTTTGAGCCCCGTCCACAATGGGATAGGGATCTTGGTAAGGTTGCTCAACGGGAGTACAAGCAAACAGTAGTCCCGCGAGTAACACAACTGCCAAAATGAACATTAACGTTTTGAGATGACGGTGCATTTCTATCTCCTAACTGCGCAATAGCGCGTATTTTTATTAAAATAAACGTGTGAGCGAGCATACTCGCGCGTAAAAATTATGCCAAAAAGAAGCGAGAATTCTCCCACTTCTTTTAATTACGCACGTATATAATATAATATATAGGCTCCAAAGTCAAGGCGCGAAAGAAAGTTTTACTTTTTTTTACTAAAAGCGCGAGCGCAAGCGCGCATAATTTACCTATTGAGTGCGGAGTGCGGAGCGCAGTAGTTTGCGTAGCAAACCTGATGAGTAAAACGATTAAATTGTGTTACCACAACACTTGGTGATAGCCACGTAGTTATTGAATTGACTAAAGTAACTGCGAATTGTTCGGCTTCACTACGTTTCACTTCGCTCACAAGGATAAATTTTAGTTTTTTTCTTACTTTTACTTTTGTAAAATCTCTAATAGACTTTGGTTTTTAGATGCTAGACAAGGAAAAGTGAAAAAACCGAAAGGTTGCTGTACTAGCGTACTGCTCCTTGAGATTTTTTTGCTATTGACGCAGTATAGCGCTAAAAAACAAAGTCTATCCAAAGGGGAGTTTACGTAGAGCGTACATGACCCGAAGGGAGCTTTTTAGTTTTTCAAAGCCTAGCGCCAAAATAGCGCGTTTTACATTCTAGTGGTTTTATCTTCGCCTATGCCTAGCGCGCCATCCAGCGTGTAAACCTTGCCGTTAGTATCTTTTACCG
>JAZNIY010000013.1:0-104703 GCA_045577735.1 Candidatus Stercoripulliclostridium sp.
GGGACGGTGTCGAAAAAGCGACGAGCGGTCTGGATGTAAGCGAGCAGCGAGCTACTACCGCGAATCAAAAACAACAATCCCTGCAAAGGGTGAAATAATCCTCCTTAGCTCAGTCGGTAGTAGCGAGCGGCTGTTAACCGCTAGGTCGTTGGTTCGAGTCCAACAGGGGGAGCCACAAAAGGGAAGCAAGTCTTATGACTTGCTTTTTCTTTTGTCCCTCCTCCCTGTTGTCCATCTCACCAATATTGCTTTAGCAATACTTGGTGCGCTAGTTGCATAGCAACCTGGCGAAAGAGAAAGCTAAGGCTTTCTTGTATATTTACATACTAGCGTTTCTTATGTGATATGACCTTTTTATTCTTGCTTCGTTTTATGCAAGACATTCTTTCGCGGTCCAACAGGGGGAGCCAAACAAAAACTAAGTCGAACTAGACTTAGTTTTTTGTTTATGTCAAACTCGTAAGAGTTGGGCTATAATGTTACGAAGTAACTATAATTCGAGCAAAGCGAGTCTAAATTACCAAACGAGTTTGAATGATAGCTCACTACGTTCACATGATAGTGCGCTATGCTTACATTATATCTCACTGCGTTCGAATTTTTATGGTTGAATAGTTTATTAGATCATGGTAAAATATTCTTATGAAAGACAATAAGTTACTACAATTATCACAAGAATTTGCCGTTGATGTAATAGAAATATCTTACGTTTTGAAAGAGAAAAAAGAACATTCCTTTGCTGATCAATTGAAAAGGAGTGGAACAAGCATTAGCGCAAATATTGCAGAGGGGAATCACCCTCAAAGTAGAGCTGATATGATATCCAAGTTTGAAATTGCTTTGAAAGAAGCGAATGAAACGGAGAATTGGCTTAGCATATTCGTAAAATCCGAACTAATACCTCTTGAAACCTTTACAATTGCACACAAAAAACTTGTTAAAATCAAAATATTATTAATTGAATCTATTAAAACATTAAAAAACAAGCGTTAGTGCTTGTTTTTTCTTTCGCGGTCCAACAGGGGGATAGCAAAGCAATTACTCAAACAAAAAGCCACGATTCGTGGCTATTTAATTTCTTCAAAAAACTCATCAAAGGAAATGTCGAACCCTCTAACAAGCGATATTATATAGCTCGCTTTTGGTTCATTAATGTTTCTTTCCCAATAATCAATTGCTTTTTGGCTTACACCAATCATTTTAGCAAGTTGCATTTGTGAAAGATTTCTTTCTATTCTTAATTCTTTAATTTTCTCACCTAACTTCATAATTAAATTATAGAAGAAATCTTCTAAGAAGTATTGACCAAGAAGAAATCTTCTTATATAATGAAATTATATAATACAAAGTCGTGGAGGATGGAAATGGGATATGATCATGTAAGGTTATTTTTAGATGTAATGGAATACTTGAATAGAAACGCTAAACGTCTGGGTGGAAAAACATTAAAGATTTGTTTTATAGACTAATTATATTGATGCAATGCTCAGAAGAGTGGGAATGTGATGTAGTAGATGACGACATATATTGCTATCATAATGATGAGTTAACTATAAGATTTTCGAAATTAATACGGCGTGGCGAAAACCGTCCGCGCAAAGGAGAATAGTATGACACAAACAAAAAAAGGGTTTTTAGCAGGGCTTATTGTTTTGGCGATGGCGCTTGCCTTGGCGTTCGGCTTTGCGCTCGTGCCAAGCGCCCACGAAACTGTGTATGCAGCAGATTTGCCGGCACTCTCAAACGTGCAACTGGTTGGTGATACCCTCAGTTGGGACGCGTTTACAGGCGCAACCGAGTATTATGTTATGATGGTTGGCGATGGCGGAAACGGTTCTAACAGCTACACAACCAATTCGGCAGACCTAAGTGCGTTAGCAGCCTACTACCACTTTGAAACTGGCACATACGATTGGTATGTATATGCCGTGGATGAGAATGGCGATCGGATTTCTTTGAAGTCAACAAGCTATGCGGACTATAGCACTAATCCTGATTATGACTACAACGTCTCGTATGCTCAGTATTCGTATACAAACACACAAGCGAGACTCTCGACGCCTACGGGGCTTGTGTGGAACCACACAACTCTTATGTGGAATGGCGTTAGTGGGGCAACATTTTATTTCTTGGAAATTTATAAGGAAGATGGAGACGTCTTCGTGACTGGAGCGGATATTTACGGCGTAACAAGC
Organism: Candidatus Stercoripulliclostridium sp.; assembly: GCA_045577735.1. Classification (GTDB taxonomy): domain Bacteria; phylum Bacillota; class Clostridia; order Christensenellales; family DTU072; genus Stercoripulliclostridium_A. The sequence continues at coordinate 2,196 of JAZNIY010000013.1, forward strand.
TATTCTTGGACAGGCTTTAAAGCTGATACTTCCTATTATTTCACAGTTCAAGCCGAGCCTGATTTTGGCGGAGATTATTGCGACAGCCTTGTAGCAACGAGTGGCACGCACACCTTTGAAAGCGTTGTAGCAGACCTTGGCAGCCACGTGTCTATATCGGCAAACGGTCAACTCAGCATTTCGGACGTTGAAGGGCTTGATAACTGCAGTTATTCTATATGGTCATCCGATCGCACGAGCGAACACTTCGGCGGTGGTAACAATATAGAGTTGCCATTAGATCTTTATACCGAGTTTGCAACTCTTGAGGTTCCTGACGGCACTTATGATATTAAAATCGAGGTTTACAATGAATACAACGAGCCACTCGCACCTGTCTATTATTATGACGATTGGGTTTATGACAGTTCACTCGCTCCGCAAGTGCTTACAGGCACCGTGACCGTCACGGGTGATTTGGAATACGGCTCAACCCTCACGGCGACTGTCACAGACACCAACAACACGGGCACTTTGAATTATAGGTGGTATAGCATTGATGCCGTTGATAATGCGGTTATTCGTCAAAACGGCACGAGCAACACGTTTACGCTCACCGAGCCGTGTATTGGCAAGAGCATACTTGTTGTTGTCACAAGCAGCGTAGAATTGAATCAAATATATAGCGCAGAAACGGACACCGTTGGTGCAGGCGCTGCTGCGGTGGAAATCGTCTCTGTCGGTGGCAATCCTGTTTCTGCGGAATTGGGACCGGGTGAGTTCACCAACGGTTCCTTCCCGATGGGACACGTCGGCACACCGTACAACGCACAACTTGCGGCTGAGGGTGGTTCCGGCAACTACACTTGGGAAGTCATCGTCGGCAGTCTTGCTTCAGGCCTTTCACTCAATTCGAGCACAGGTCTTGTCAGCGGCACTCCGACAAACACCGCTACAGGTTCTATCACCATCAGCTGCACAGACGCAGACAACACGGAATTTTCTGACAGCGTACAGTTGAACTTTGTCGTCTATGCAGACAGTTGGGTTCCAAGCATTGAGACTACAACCGCTGACAACGCGGTCGTTGATCAGAGTTATTATTTTGAGTTGCTCGTGAACAGCGACATAAGTGAACCTATTGACTGGACTGTTGAGAGCGGTTCTTTGCCGACGGGCTTGTCTCTCGGCAAGAGTGGCTTTCGGAACGGGCGCCTATATGGAACACCGACAACAAAAGGCACATATACCTTCACTTTGAAAGCCGCCAACTATGTTGGCTCTGACACACAAGAATACACTATCGTCGTTGACGAACTGTTGACTGTGTCCTATGTCGATGCCAAATACTACCGCGGTGATGAGATTGCGCTCACGGCAAGTGTCGGCAACGCGAACGTAGATTGGTCTATCGGTCACAACACGTCCGCTGCCACCGTCATCTCTTCTTCCGGTGTGCTTACGATCGGCGCAGACGAGGCTGCAGACGCTTCTTATATCATCGTTTATGCAACTTCCAAGACCAACTCAAACAACGTTGGCCAAGTGTCGGTTTACTTTACACCAAAGACGGCTTATTCCATCACGGTCACGGGTGGCACGGCAACCGACACTTCGTCCAATCCGATTGCAAAAGCGGCGGAAGATGACCACGTTTATATTTTAGCTCCTGAACTTGCGGGCAAGCAATTCCGTGAATGGACGGTTGAGGCGGGTAGTGCGGCAGTCACGCTTACAGATGCGACAGAGGATTACACCGATTTTTATATGCCTGCGGGCAACGTCATTTTGAAAGCCAATTATGATACGATCATCGACAGCGTCTCGGCAACGTTTGACGCCCCCGTCAACGGTCAACATATCGACCAGACTCTCACAACGGGCAGTCCCAATTATACGGCTACCCTCACGAGGGTTTGGCAGGGCGCAAGTTTTAAGTCTTTGACCGACACGATATACGAAACGGGCAAAGAATATGCTTTCTTCGTTCAATTTGCCCCTGCATCGGGCTACGTTATTGTCCCGAACGATCAGTTGTCCGTGACTTTGAACGGCACGGCACTGAACTTCGCCGATGACTACATCGGGTCTTACTCCGCTTGGAGGATAGTGCTCACCGCTGTCTCCGAAGAGATTCCGCACTTTGCGGTGACCGTGACAAATGGTATCGCAAGCGCGTCTCTTGCTCAAGAGAACGACGTCATCACAATCACCGCCAACGCTCCCGCAAGCGGGTTCGTGTTTGACAAGTGGACGACGGAAGACGGCGTTACCTTCGCTTCCGAAACGTCTGTCTCCACAACCTTCGTTATGCCTGCAAAAGCCGTCGCGGTGAGCGCAACTTACAAGGCGATCCCGCAATACACAGTCTCATTTGACGCAGGCGAAGGCACAGGAGCCATGTCGAACGAACTCGTCAATGAAAACGACAAGTTTGAACTTCCTGCCAATTTGTTCGTTGCACCGGCAAACAAAGAGTTCAAGGCTTGGTCTGTCGGTGGCGTCGAAAAGAACGTCGGCGACGAAATCACCATAACCGCCAACACCACGGTCACCGCCGTTTGGCAGTTTATCAAAGTCACGGTCTCCTTTGCTGCCGGCGAGGGCACGGGAACGATGGATAGCGTTCAAGTAGACAAAGGCTCTTCCTATACGCTCCCCGTAAACGGCTTTACTGCACCTGACGGCAAGCGCTTTAAGTCTTGGAGCATCGGTGGCAATCCCGCAAGCGTTGGCGCGTCTATCGTCATTAACGGCAACACAACCGTCACCGCGGTTTGGGAAGACCTTCCGACTATGCACGCCGTCTCGTTCAACGCAAACGGCGGCACGGGCTCCAAGGAGGCGGAACAGGTCGAACATGGTACCTACTTCACGCTCCCTGCAAATCCCTTTACCGCACTCGAGGGCAAAGAATTTGCGGGTTGGGCATTCACGGCAAACGGCTCCAAGATCGAAGCAGCAACGATCCAAGTCAACAACGACGTGACGCTCTTCGCTCTTTGGAAAGACGCGGAATCCGCTCCTGTCGATCCCGTCAATCCTGACGAGCCAGGCAATCCTGACCAACCTGAAATCAATCCTGACCAACCTGAAATCAATCCTGACGAGCCTGGCAATCCTGACCAACCTGAAATCAATCCTGTAGAAGAAAAGGGCGGGCTTTCGGGCGGTGCTATCGCAGGCATCGTCATCGGCTCTGTTGCAGTAGCAGGAGTAGGCGGCTTCGCTCTCGTTTGGTTTGTCATCAAGAAAAAGAAATTTGCTGACCTCATCGCAGTATTTAAGAAAAAATAAGCACTAACCTACATAGGCGGTAAGTCCGCTTACCGCCTATCCACAACGGAGAAAAAAATATGAGTTTGGATAAAAATTGAATATATTGCTTATATTAACCTCACTCGGATATGGTCTTTTGCTTGCGATTATGATATTCGGCGCGATATTTCCCGGCGAACCAAACAAAAACTAAGTCGAACTAGACTTAGTTTTTTGTTTATGTCAAACTCGTAAGAGTTGGACTATAATGTTACGAAGTAACTATAATTCGAGCAAAGCGAGTCTAAATTATCAAACGAGTTTGAATGATAGTTCACTACGTTCACATGATAGTGCGCTATGCTTACATTATATCTCACTTCGTTCGATTTTTTTTATTGATTAGTTTAATAAAGTGTGATAAAATGCATTTATGAATACACTAATGAAAAAAATATTAAAGATTGTAGCTATCGTTCTTGCTTGTTTAATAATTGTAGCAGGCTCGGTTTCTATTGGACTTTGGGAGTATGCTAAGGACGTATACTACATAAATAAAGATGGAAACGTAGCATATCAACAAGAACATATGCGATATCTAAGAGAAGAATTTTACTCGAATTATACTCCAAAGGGTGAACAAACCTTTTGCGATTTTAATTTGGAAGAAGCATTGAATAGTGGTGTTAAGTATAATGAAATGGCTTTTTTGGCTACCCATAATAGCTATCAACGTCTTTCTACGGAAGCAACTAGAAAGTTCCAAATACCCTTTAAGGTGCTGGCATTTGGACTCAAAGAGTTTAACAAAGTGGATTTTGATTCCGACACTTTGACAAACCAATTTGAGCAAGGTATTCGTAGTATAGAGTTAGATATAGAGGCAATGGAAAAAGAAAGTGGTCTTTCCTTTACCGTTATGCACAAGCCCGTTTTTGATAGTGCGACTACTTGTTTTGATTTTGGTACTGCGTTAGAAGAAATCGTTATGTGGTCAAACCATAATCCCAACCATTTGCCCATATCCATTATTATAGAGGCTAAGCAAGACGTTGGACCGGTTGACGGGCTAAAGATATTCTCCATTAAACACGCAGAGCAGTTTGACAACCTTTTAAGAGAAAAGTTGGGGAACAAGTTACTAACTCCTGCAGATTTTTTAGGTGAACATGCAACCTTTAAAGATATGAGAAATGCCGATGACTGGATGCAAGTCAAGGATATGCTTGGCAAGGTTGTTGTCATTTTACACGAAAACAAGATGACTAAGGATTACGTTAAAAGGGATGAAACCTTGCGCACTCAAGCAATGATACCATCGGTTCTATATAAGCAAAGGAACAAACACTATGCGGGGATCATCATAGAAAACAACCCCAAAAAGGCGCTTGAAAGGCAGGAAGTATTTGAAAGTGGTAACTTTATGGTAAGGACAAGGGCTGACAGCTATCCCAAATTTAGCGACACAAGATATGAGCGCACGGCAAGATGTACCTCGCAAATAATTACTAGTGACTACGTACCCAGGACTGTTAGACTTAATCAGCACGTATATTCATTTAATGGTTATACCGTAAAGTTATTATAGTTTTTGAATGAAGTTAGTAAATAGCAAAATCATTAAACTAAGCTTGATGGCTTAGTTTTATTTTTAAAAATGACTATTGAGATGCGCTACTTTTAGTGCTAATATCTATATAGGGGGAGGGTGTTTTAGCTTTTTCCCAAGTAATTTTTTACAAAAGGAGGCAAAAAATGGATTCAAAATTTAATGGTGGACTATTAGGTCTAATTGGCATCAACATTCTTCAAGGGCTGATAATTGTATTTAGCTTAGGAATTGCATTGCCTTGGGCTGTATGTAAGAAACAAAACTGGCTTGCAAAACACACGATTATCGATGGTAAACAAATGGTATTTGATGGAACGGGCGGACAATTGTTTGGTCAATATATCAAATGGCTATTATTAACAATCATCACCTTTGGTATTTACTCTTTATGGCTTTCCATAAAAATGCATGCTTGGGTAGTATCACATACCCATTTAGAAGAAGTAAAATCAATGGAAGCATAAGATCACTGACAGTTATTAAGAGAGATAGCCCCACTTTAGTGGGGCTTTTTTCTGTACTAGAACTGTATTGTATTGAATTTATTCTCTCGGTGTGGTAAAATGTTTTTATGAAATTACAAAAGAAGGATATCGTTAAAGCACTAATAATCGTTGTTATCATACTGGCTCTTGGTGGCTGTTCCTTTGGCGCATACGTTGGAGTGAGAGCGTGGGGGAGTAGAATAGACGGCACGCGTTCGTATGACGAAGTTTATTCAATGGGTGGATACACTTTGGATGCCGGTGAGGATGGTGTTATAAAGGTGCTAAAAATTAACGATACCCATTTTATTGACGGCGAGATTGAGAGTGACAAAAGGACTCTTGATGAGTTAAAAGTGGTGCTAGACAATAATCCCGTGGACCTTATAGTTATGGCGGGAGATTTGGTAGAGGGTTTTAATTTAAATATCCGTTATGACAAAGAGAATGCCGTTAGAAAATTTGCAGAACTAATGGAGGAATACGATACCCCTTGGACCTTTATTCCCGGAAACAACGATGGTGAAATAGACGGCTCCAATCGTGACGTTATAGCCTTTTTGCTTTCATACGAACATTTTATTACGGGAAACGTTAAAGAGATTTACGGAAATACCCAGTTTTACGTGGACGTAACCTATAATTCGGAGCGCGTACATTTGCTTGCCTTCATGGATACCGGTATGCGCAAGCCTAAAATTACTGGGCAGTACGATCATTTGAGGGAAAGTCAAGTAGAAAATCTTAAAGCAACCATTGAGGAAAGAGGCGTAAGAACATCTCTATTTATTCACATGCAAACACCTGCCTTTGGTGAGGCGTATGAGAATGGTAGAGATTACCAAAATATGCCAAAGAGGATGTCAAGTTCCTATAAATCGATACCCAAAAACAGCAATTTCGATAAGGCTTTGGAGGGTGAAGAACTGCTTACTCTGGTGAGCTGTGGGCACCAACACGGCAATGACGTTTGCGCCTACTATGAGGGAAGATACTATCAACTTTCCTCTCCCAGTGGCTATACTGCTTGGATGCCCGAGGACGTTACGCCTACTGCAACGCTAACCATCATTAACGTGCTTGAAGAAAGTGTGGAAGATGCCTACCACTTCGAGAAGGTGTGGTGCTAGCATGGTTATTCATCCTATATCGCCTGTATATAACGAACATTCAAGAGTGCTGGTGCTGGGCTCTTTTCCCTCGGTAAAGTCAAGGGAGCAAGGATTCTTTTACGGCCATCCACAAAATAGGTTTTGGAAGGTGCTAAGTATACTTGGTGGTTGCGACGTGCCTACGAGTATAGAGGAGAAGAGAAACCTTCTTCTTAAAATGGGTATTGCCGTATGGGACGTTATTGCAAGTTGCGAAATCGTTGGTTCTAGTGATAGCTCCATTAAAAACGTTCAACCTAACGACCTAAAGAGCATACTTGACAATTCTAGCGTCACAAAGATTTACGTCAATGGCAAAACTGCCAAGAAATATTATGATAAATACCTCTTGAAATCAACCGGAGTGGAAGCCGTTTGCTTGCCCTCGACGTCACCTGCAAACGCAGTTTATACGCTAGAAAGGTTGGTCGCAGAATGGAACGTGATAACGGAGTAATATGGACAAACACATATCATTTAATTACGGATACAACACTGAATATAAGTCGCGCGTTGCTCTTTTAAAGGAAGTGGGGTTCGACGGCATAATGCCAATGTGCGAGAACACACCGGACTTCGTCAAGAGCATGGAATATGCTCAAAGCGAGGGGCTCGTTATAGAGAGCATACATCTACCCTTTAGGGAAATAGTCAACGATCTTTGGCTTCCGGGTGAAGGTGGAGAACATTACGTTGACGTTATGATTGACGGTGGCAAAGTGGCGACAAAGGTGGGTGTAGACAAACTGACTTTGCACCTTTCATCCAGCCCTACGCCTCCACCAATGAGTGAAATTGGTTTTGAAAGGCTACGTAGAATTGCCGATTTTTATGCCGAAAACAATCTAACCCTTTGCATAGAAAACCTAAGGCGCATTGACTATTTTAGAGCTGTTGTAGATGGTATACCTGGCACTAAAATTTGTTATGACGTAGGACATCACAACATATATTATCCCCATTCGTTTGATATGATGGAGTATAAAGACAGGGTAGAGATTGTGCACTTGCATGACAATTTTGGGGACAAAGACGAGCACTATTTACCTTTTGAAGGCAATTGTGATTGGGTTCGTATAGCGAGAGAACTTGCCAATATGCCAAGGGTAAAAACGCTAACGCTAGAAGTACACGGAAGTAGGGAAAAGGATTTGAAGGAAAGAGACTTTTTGGTTAGAGCAATGGATGCCTCGACTAGAATTGAAAAAATGATAGCGGAAAGCAAGTAAAACCTTACGCGTTACGTCGTAACAAAACAAAAAACCTTTATAGCAATAGGTGGAGTACGAAATGAAGAAATTTGCACGATTGTTTATAAGTTATTGCGAGCAAGACAAAGGGTTAAAAGACCAGTTGAAGCAAGATCTTAATGCTCTTAAAGATGCTTATGAAAAGGAAGGAGTCGAAATAGAGCTTTGCGAAATGGAAACGCACTGCTCGGGAGAGTGGGACTCTTGGATGATTGGTGCAGTAAAATCAAGCGACGTTTTGGTTTGTTTGCTAACGGAAAACGTAATTAACGCTATTGGTGGTGGCAAGCGTGTAAAAGAGGAGTTAAAGATTGCTCGTGACGAGGGAAAGGGCATAGTTCCCATCGTTTTGACGAAATTGACGGACGAATATTTAGCACATATAGGTTGCATATCTCAAGAATGGTACGGTAGAGGTAAGACACAGGAAGAGATATTTGCAAACGCAACCTATAAGGTAAAACTTCTTACGGACGCAGTATTAAAAGGTGACGTCGTAAAGCAGTATGAAAGCAACAAGATAATAGGCAAAAAGTTCATTGCACGCAAGGCTTTTGTAGGAAGAAAGGAAGAAATTGCAAGGTTAAGAGAAATACTTCTTGAAGAAAACGTTGTAGTTATAAAGGGTGAAGGTGGAATAGGAAAGACCTCCCTTGCCCAACAATTTTTTGAAGAAAACCAAGACTTATATGAAGAAGCTTACGTCATTGATGCAAGCGAGGGCATAAGAAAAACCCTAACTAACTTCCCGTTTGAGGGAACGGAATTCATTAAAGACGAGCAAAAGAGGTACAAAGAGAACCTCAAGCGAATAGGCGCGCTTTCCAGTAAGACCATCATTATTTTGGACAACTACGATTATGAAGTAGAGGGCGATGAAGAGGCTCTTGCTCAAATAAAGGAGCTTTATTGCCGTTGTTTGGTTACCTCAAGAGTGGAACTTGAGAATTTTACCACTTTGAACATCGGCAGAATGACAGACGGCGAACTAATAGAACTTGTAGAGAGAAAATGCCCTCGCATATACGAAATGAACAAGGGTACGAAGGAAAGGACCCAAGTACTCTTAAAGGAGTTTTTTGCCAACGTAGAGGGTTTGACGATTGCCGTTGAGTTAGCCTCGGTAATAATGAGTAACGGGGACTACCTACTTTCCGAAATAAACAAAGCCATTCTTGAATGTAGTGATAGCATTAAAATGGGGAGGGAAAAGGACAAGGCGTTTAATCACCTTGCAAAGATTTACAACTATGCTAGCGTGAGCAAGGAAGAGAAAGAGGTTTTGAATGCCGTTTGTCACGTTTGTCCCAGCGTTGGCATAAAGCGTAGGGACTTAAGGGATTTACTTGGCCACGAAAACAACGACGTAATAAACGAGTTGATTGAAAAGACCTTTTTAAGAACGAGTGAGGACAAGAGGGTTTCTATGCACGCCCTTCTTTCCGACGTTTACTACAAGGAAGAAAGGGTGTGGGAAAAGGACAACAAGGCGATAATAGAGCGTCTACTTCACAACAAAATAGAGGTGTTTGACGAGGGATACGTGCATACGAATACCGGCAATTTGTTAAGATACAAATACTTACTAGAAAAGCGTGAAAGGTCGCTGAGCAATCTTGAAAATGGAGCGGAAATTCGCGCTGGACTAATTAACGATATCGGGGCCGAGTTCTTCAAGCGAGGAGAGGAAGAAATTGCCCTTAACTACTTTGTGCTGGCGATGAACGGATTTATGGAGCTAGAGGACAAAGAGGACCAAGCAATTGTGTACAATAATATTGGAGCCGTGTATGGTGCAAGCGGGGCAAACAATGCTTCCCTACCATACTTTTTGAAGGCGGTTGAATACCTAGAAGCCGACAAAGAGGTAGAGCTACCACAAACGGACGTTGCTAAAATATACAATAATCTTGGCGCAACTCTTGGTAGACTTGGGAAACGGGACGAGGCTTTAAAGAACAAGGAAAAGGCCCTTCAAAGTCTAGAAAGTATAGCCTCCAAGAACAAGCAACAAATGCTGGAATTAGCATCCTGTTATTGCAATATTGGGATAACATATTGCGATTTATTCCATTACGAAAAGGCATTGGATTACCAAGAAAAGGCGCTAGCAATCAGAAAAGATATTTTTAATGAAGATCTTGCGCACCCCGACGTTGCTTCTAGCTATGACAATCTTGGAATAGTGTATGGAGAAATGGGCGAGCATAGAAAATCGTTAGAGCATCACCTCTTGGCACTTGGCATTAGAGAGGAGGTCTATGCTTCCACTCCCAATCATCCTGCAATGGGTAAAATATTTAATAACGTGGGCGTTGCATACGGTGACCTCGGCGAGCACAAAAAGGCGCTGGAGTACAAATTAAAAGCACTAGAAATTATTAAGGTCGCCTTTGGAAAAGTACACGCAGAGAACCCCGCTATAGCAAGAATTTACAATAACGTTGGCGCAACCTATGGCGACTTGGGGGATCATCAAAAAGCATTAGAATATAAGTTACAAGCATTAAAGATTTTTAACGCTTTGTTTGGGGAAAATTCTACTAATCCTGCTTTTATTATTTGTTTAATTAACCTTGCAGAAAGTTACGAAGCGTTAAACGAAGAAGGGGAAGCACGCAAATATTATGAAAGGGCACTAAATATTTCTCTTGCTATGCCCGAGCGTGAACAAAACAAAAAACTAGTTTCCCTTCTTGAGTCAAAACTAGCTTCTCGTTAATTTTACTTATTGTCTTTCATTCTATTGATGAGGTCGGTGGAGGATATTCCTTCGGTGTAGGAAATGGCCTGGTGTTTAAGATGCAGTTCATCAAACACGGCTAAAATTTCTTTTGTTAGAGGGAAATCGGTTGAGTAATAAAACTCGGTGGGTTTAATGCGATACAGGGCATTTATGGGAAATTGCCACAAAACCTCTTTACCACTCAAGTTAAACTTGTTTTTGTAGTATTCGTAATCTCCCTTTTCATCTATTAAAAAGGTGTAGGGCTGTGCACCTTTCTCATCGAGTTTTGCGGTGCGCAGTTTTTCGTTGTTTACGGGGCGATTTTCACCCTTTGTTGCTCTAACGTATTCATCGGGAAGCACTCCTACTGCAAATGGAAGGTTGGTTTTTTCCAGTACTGCGTTTACGTAATTTAGGTGTCCGTAGTGCAAAATATCAAAGCAACCAAAACCTATGGCAAGACCATCGTTTTCTTCTTTTATTTTGATGAGTTCATCGTAATTTTTAATCATAATAGCACCTCTAACTCATTATATCATAAATATTCGAATAACACCATAGGGAGAAAAATGAAAAAGTATTGAGTTTATATTAAAACTTCGTTATAATATAAGTATCAAATTTTGGAGAACTATTATGCCAGAATGGATAGTTAACTTAGTTTGCAGTTTGTGTTTAATCTATATGGTAGCGCTGGTTGCGAGTTACGCGATAAAATGTGCTCGCCTAAACAGGGTGGATAGATTGAAAATGCTAAAGGGTTACGCGAAAGGAAGGTTTATCCTTATATATATTTGTGCTATTCCTTTGTTTTTGATTGCCTGTCTTCACGACGGGAACCATTTTATAGAGGCTGTGTTTAGCGCTGTGCAAGGAAGCGTTGAACTGGTAGTTTTAAAGTTTGAGTTTGAAAGAATTGCCACCCTTGTTGCAGACAATCTATATTTTGCCTTCGTAGTAGTAATATTATTTGGACTTTGTATTCTTAACATTGGCATGGTATCGGTTGCGCTCTTCTGTCAAAAATTCATAAATTCCGTATACACCAAAAGGGCAACTAAAAAGGGTGCTAAGACCTACGTTGTAGTCGGTGTAAACGAAAAGAATCGTAACGTACTTACAAGCGCAAATGGAGCGAGAATTTGGGTTATAAACGCAAAAGAAAGAACGGAAGAGCTTGACGAGTTCGCATACATAAACAGCGTTGCCGTCGTTACCTTAAAGGATGGTAGACTAGATGCAACGTTAAAGGGTTTGTTCAAAGACTTTACCGACAAAACCATAAAGGTTATTATCAATACGGGCTCGGATGAAACCAATCTTCTTTATACCGAAGAACTCACCACTCTAATTAGGAATGCAAATATTAGCCGTAGTGATATAGAGGACGAGCGTGGGCTAAACGTATATTCATTTGGCGCTCCCGAAAACAGCTCGGCGTTCTTGCATTTTGTTAAGCTTTCTTCGGGCCAAGTAAGATATATCAATAAATATAAGCTTATTGCTATTGACTTCGTTGACAAACATCCTTTAACCGAGTTTATGGGCGAAAACGAAATAAATTACGATACGGCAACACTAAAAGAAGACGTTGATTTGAACGTCGTAATGGTGGGATATAACAAGACGATGCAAGAGGTTTTAGTTACGTCCATTGCAAACAACCAATTTTCCTACCTTGACAAAAACGGCAACGTGTTGGAAAGAAAGGTGAACTACAGCATATTTAGAAGTAATGGTGGCGCAACTACGGAAAAGAACCTTAATTACACCTATAATCGTTACGTTACGGAGCGCGAGGAAATGCTCAAGGAAAAGGACAAATATCTTGAACTACCCGAAGTGCCCGCAGAGGTTGATTTTATTTTGGAGGACGTTAACGATATTACCTTCTACAAGAGTATTAGAAAAGCCATCATGCTCAAAGAGGGAAGACGCGCGTTTAACCAAGTCATAGTATCATACGGTGAAGATATTGAAAACATAGATATCGCGGAAAAATTGTCTGCAAAGATTAAGGAATGGGGCTTTGACGAGTATACCAACGTATACGTCAAGGTGCGTTCAAACGAACTAACGGAAAGAATCGTCAAGGACGAGTACAAGGAAATTTGCAAACTAACAACCTTTGCAAGTGAAAAAGAAGTGGTATATAACACGAAAAATATTGTTTCCGAAGACATAGAAACTATGGCTCGCGATCGTCACCTTGCTTATGCCGTTTGCAGTGCTATTAAGAAAGGAAAAAGTGAAAAAGAGGCAAAAGAGGGTGCCATTGAGCAATGGTACAAGAAGTGGGAGCAACCACAAAGAGAGGCTAACGTATACGGCGTATTGAGTATTAGAATGAAACTCAATCTTATGGGATTTGATTATGCTAAGGGAGAGCCCAATCCCGAAGTTAACAAAGAGTATATGAACAGGTACCAAGAGGGCGACACCATAATATATGAAAAGGGTGGCAAAGTAGGGGGCAAGGAAATCGTTCACTACGACAACAATTTTGTCGAGGGCTCCCTTCGTCAACGTCTAGCCATACAGGAGCACCAAAGATGGAACGCCTATATGATCACCCAAGGGGTAATACCCTCTACCAAAGTGCAAATAGAGGAAGAAGAGGGTAAGAACATGAAGTTAAGACGCCACGGATGTCTAACTACCTTTGACGGCCTAATCGAGTATAGACAGATAATGGCAAAAGCAAGAAACAGTAACGAGGAGCAGGAAGACGTAATTCGCTGGGACTACCAACTCATGGACGACGTTATTTGGCTACTTGAAAGAAACGGCAACGCCTTGATTAAAAAGTAAAAGAAGGGGAGCGCAAGCTCCCTTTTTATGAATAATAAGGGTGGCACAAAACGGGGACAATCTACTATTTACAAATAATAAAACTTGTTATATAATAGTTATATGATAAATTCCTAAATGGAGGGCAAAATATGAAAATTGTCGTTATAGGCGCGGGCATAGGTGGCCTACAATCTGCTAGAGTGCTTGCAGAGGGTGGTCACGAAATAACCGTGTATGAAAGGTCTAGCAAAGGTAAAATAAGTTATGATTGGCGCGATGACGTTGAATACAACGTTTTCGACGAGCTTGATATTCCCATTCCGAGCGATAGCCATAGGGTACAAAACGTGTCATTCTTAGCACCCTTTAGTGACAAGCCGTTGTTTATTTACCAAGACGAGGACAAGATGGAGTGGGGCGTGTATCGTCACACCTTTGGTGATATGTTAGCTAGGCGCGCCGAGGAAAAAGGGGCCAAGGTAGTCTATGATACTTCGGTTGAAAGCCTCATAATAGAAAACGAAGAAGTAAAGGGCGTAATAGTTGGTTCCGACAAAGTATATTGCGATTTGGTTATCGACTGTTCCGGTATGGACTCTAAGTTTAGGGCATCTCTACCCGAAAATATGGGTATCTTAAAGCGCGCAAACGATGACGAAGCCTTCAACGTCTACCGTGCACACTTTAACAATAAAGAGGGTGAGCCCGAACCCGAAAAATATCGTCGCTTAGTATACCTAAAGCCAGAAGGAGCACTTGGCATAAGCTGGGTAGTGTGCGAACCTGACGGTACGGAAAACGTACTAATAGGTAGAATTGGTGCTCTTACGCAAGAGGAAATAGAGAACTCTCTTAAAAAACTCAGAGAGGCACATCCAATTATAGGTGAAGACGTGGTTTATGGTGGCAGAAGGGCAAGGATACCCATTCGTTACCCACTTTTAAAAATGGTAGGTAAAGGTTACGTTGCAATAGGTGACTGCGCCTTTATGACCATACCTCTAATAGGTTCGGGAATAGCTTGCTCCCTTCGTGCAGGTCTTTATCTTGGCGAGGAAATAAACAAAGCAAACTCCGTTTCTGTAGACACTCTTTGGAAGTATCAAGTTAGGTACTATCAAAACGTTGCAAAGGAGCATTTCCTGATTGACTGCATGAAGCGTAAGATATTGGTTGCCGACAATGATGATATCAAGTACGTTATAGAGTCCGGTTTTATCACCGAGGATGACATAAAGATGCTTACAGGTGGCGAAGGTGGCAAGATGAGTGTTAAGGCAGTACTAACTAAACTACGCCTTGCAATGAAGAGATTGCCATTTGTCCTCAGTGTGGTTGGTGCATTATTAAAGGGTGTTGGCGCCATGATTAAAGCCAAGAACATCCCCACAGAATACGATGAAAAGAAAATTGCACGTTGGGTAGCAAAACTCGAAAAGGTGTTTAAATAATATGGAAGAAAATAGTAAAAGGATTCGAATTATTAAAATATGGGAGCTTCTCAATCAGGAATCTGACGAGGACCATCCACTCAAAACGGAGTACATTATAGCTAGGCTTGCCGAGCAAGGTATTCCTTGTCATAGAAAAACTTTGTATGAAGATATAAAGGTGCTCAACGATGGTGGATACGAGGTAATGGTCAATCGAGCCATAAGTAACGAGTACTACGTTGTGGACCGAGATTTTGACGTGCCCGAATTGCAAATTCTAATGGATGCCGTGCAAGCGTCTCGCTTTATTTCCGAGAAGAAGTCGGGAGAGCTTATTAAGAAAATCGCTAATCTTGCAGGCTCCAACAAAGGTGAAGTATTAAAGAGAAATACCATTGCCTTTAATACTTCGAAGTGCACCAACGAAAAGGTTTTTTATATCATAAATGAAATAGCAACGGCGCTTGAAAACAAGAAAAAGGTATCTTTCCTTTACTACAAGTTTGATAGCGCTCACAACAAAGTATACCAACACGGAGGCAAGCCCTACGTGGTAAACCCACTTGCAACGGTTTTTTGTGACGATAAATATTACTTAATGTGTTATGACGATAAGTACGGCAATATCGTGCACTATCGCATTGATAGAATGGAAAAACTCGTAATGCTTAAGGAAGATATCGTCGTTACCGAGGCATCCAAAGAGTTTGACGTAAAGCGCCACAAAAAACAACTTTTCGGCATGTTTGTAGGTGCACCCAAAATGGTTAGGTTTGAAGCCGATACCGATTTAACGGACTCGCTATATGACAAATTCGGTGATGATTTGGATCTTACTGAAAGGGATGGTAAATTGGTTTTCCAAGTAGAAGCACAAATTTCTCCCACCTTCCTAAATTGGGTGGCTGGGTTTGGCAAAAAGCTAAAGGTTGTTTATCCCAAAGAGGTTGTTAAAAAGATTAAGGACCACCTCAAAGAAACGTTGGAGAATTACGAAGAATGAAACTTAGAGATTTGTTCAAAAGAAAACCCAAGTTAAAATGGGTGGAAGAATGGCCTGTGCCGTACAAAGAAGACTGGGCGCTGGAAGAATTGCACCTAAGGGACCCCTTTATTATTGTGGTAGGGGAAAGGTACTATTTGACGGGGACTTTGTCGCACGAAAACATCTCTGACGGTTATGGTGTGCCCCTTTATGAAAGTTGCGACCTAAAGACTTGGGCGGGACCGAAACTCATAGTTGAGCAAGCGAAAGGGTTTAGTAATTGTTCGTGCTTTTGGGCACCCGAAATCCACAAGGTGGACAATGAATTTTGGCTATTCGTTACTCTTGAACCAAAAGGTGGAAAGAGAGGTACCTATCTTTTTAAGAGTGAGCAAATTGACGGAGAGTACGCTTTTGTAGGGCGCGTCACACCGGAAGACATGTTTTCTCTTGACGGTACGTTGTACGAGGAAAACGGCGAGAAATACGTTGTATATTGCTACGAGTGGGTGGAAGCTCATGATGGTCATATTAGGGCGGTAAAACTGCTTGACGGTGGAAAGGGGATAGACCTAAGTAGCGATAGGTTGCTCTTCAAAGCAAGTGCAAACGTATTTTATCCACGCGCCAATCCAAACAAGATAACGGACGGACCCTTCATGTACAAGGACGAGGGAAAACTCAAAATGCTGTGGTCAACCGTGGGGTCTAATAAAGCCTATATGCTTCTTTCTGCAACCAGCAAAGGGGGACTTTTTGATGAATGGGTGCAAGACGTTCTCGTGTATGACGAGGATGGTGGACACGGCATGATTTTTAACACTCTTGAGGGAGAAAGGAAGATTCTAATCCACGCGCCCAATGGTAGAAATGCAGAAAAGGGGTTCTTTGAGCATCCTGTAATTCTACCCTTTTTAGAACACAAAAAACACATATAGTTCAAAAAATTAATGCTATTTTTAATCGTGGCTTAATGATTTGACTTCATAATATAAGTACAAAGTAAGTATACAAGACGAAAGTCAAGTATCACTTTTTCATCCAATCTCCTCCTTCTTTTATGAAAAAACGCCGATCATCGGCGTTTTTTTCTTGCGTTTATTTAATCTTTAATACAATGGAATGGGTTGACTAAATGCCGTACCACCTGTGCCTTCTAACTCTACGCGAAGGTACTTTTCCAAGCCTTCCGGGTTAATGGTTGCTTCGTTTCCCACAACCTCGCCACAAGAAATCCAAGTAATTTTTTCGTAGTCTGTGCCTTCTACGGTAAAGGTGCCGTCATCGTTTTGTTTAACGTTGGTAATGCGAGGCTCGTTGCCCGTTGGGTTTTCTACAAGTGCATTCGTTACGGTATAGAAGTGACCGTTACGGAAGGCGTGCTCTATGCTTGCTTCCGATCTGTCGGGAGCTTGGAACATCGTATAGCTCCAACCAATATCGTCATCGTCGTGAGTGTCGTCGGTGCCCATGCCGTATACGTTACGCTCGGGCATGAGGGCAGTAAGGCAGGCGTCCCAAATTTCGCGATCGTGCTCGTACCTATCGTTACGATTTACAATTTCCATTGCCACTATGCAAGGATAATCGGTAAGCCACTTTATACGTTGCTCGTTGGTTACTCCGTGATACTTGCCGGGGTGATTAAGTACGGCGATACCACCACCGTCGGTGACCGTTTGGAAGATGTTTTCAGGCGTATCGAGGGCAAATTTGACGTAAGTATAGAAAATATTAATATGTGCGATTATACCCTCGCCTTCGTTGGAGCAAATGGGGGTAAGGTAGTAGTCGTTAATGCCCATCTCTTCAAACGAGGTACAGCCAAAATAGTGGTCGCTTATTGCTAAAATATCATACCCCAAATCTTGGTATTGGTATACGCGGTCTTGGGGCCAAGTGGAGCTGTCAAAGCTTCTGTTGGTATGGGTGTGGGTATTGGCTTTGTATTGGTTATACTCCCAAACGTTTTCGGGAGGGACAACTTCCTCGGTATTAGGAAGAAGCTCTATGCCAACAATAGCCACCGAGGTTGCTATGAAAATTGCTAAAAATAACGTAACGATTAATCTTCTCATATATACCTACCTATCATACTTGGAAAAATATTATAACATAACATTGTGTTTTTTGGAATAACGATGGGCGTAATTTTTAAAATTTATCCTCAACCACCAAAGCAAGACAATGGCGAAGTTATCTTTTGATATCGTTTGACACTTTGTTTATAAATAAACTAAAATAAAAGGGAAGTAATTTAGAGAGGAATGACAATGGACAACGTTGAACGCATGAAAGCCGGTCTTCTGTATGACCCGACAACCAATGAAGTAATGGACTATCAGCTTTCTCTACTTGACAAAATGGTGGAGTATAACAACACTCTCCCTCGTGAGCAAGAAAAACGCCAAGCATTACTAAAAGAGCTTTTTGGCGCAGTTGGTAAGGGTTGTTATATCGAGGCTCCGTATCACGCAAATTGGGGTGGAAAGCACGTCTTTTTGGGCGATTACGTATATGCTAATTTTGGGTTAACCCTTGTCGATGATGCAAATATTTATATTGGCAATAACGTAATGTTTGGACCAAACGTTGTGGTTGCAACGGCCGGGCATCCCATAAACCCCACGCTTAGGGAGAAAGGATACCAATTTAACCAAGAAATTCACATTGGAAACAACGTATGGATAGGGGCAAACGCAACCATTTTACCCGGCGTTACCATAGGGGACAACTCGGTGATTGGGGCAGGCGCCGTAGTAAGTAAGGATATTCCTAAAAACGTAGTAGCGTTGGGCGTACCGGCAAAAGTTGTAAGAGAGATAGGTGATTATGACAAGGAATATTATTTCCGTGATAGGAAGATCGATATTCCTATTGAGAAAAAATGAGGTATATATACCTAGGTTTTAAGATTTTAACGAACAAAAAGGCTGACGATTTTTTCCGTTGGCCTTTTATTTTTATAAAATCGCCATAAAATCATACTTTTATTCTATATAATTGGAACGCGCGCGCGAACCAAAAAAAATCTAAAAAAAATTAAAAAAATTTGCAAAAAACACTTTACAACTTTAGCGCAATGAAGTATAATACAAACATCACTTCAGTACTCTAAAGTGTTAAAGCAAAAATAAAAATAAAAAAAGAAGGAAAATATTATCATGAAAAAAGCTTTATTACTCGTTTTAGTTCTCGTTCTCGGCATTAGCGTATGCGCAGGTTTAGTTGCTTGTACCCCCAAGGGTGACGTAGCAAAAGTTGAAAAAGCCGGCAAGATTATAGTTGGCGTTACCGATTATCCTCCCATGGATTACAAAAATGACAAAGGTGAATGGGTTGGCTTCGACGCTGAACTTGCTCAAATGTTTGCTGAATACCTTGGTGTAGAATGTGAAATCGTAGAAATCACTTGGAGCCAAAAGGTTGCAGAAATCAACGCAGGACAAATCGACCTCATTTGGAACGGCATGACTGCTAGCGAAGAACTAGGCAAGGAAATAGATTTCTCCGTTTCTTACGCAAAGAATGCTCAAGTAGCAGTTGTTAAGAGCAATAGTACCATTACCACTAAAGAACAAATTAAGGAAGCAACCATCGCTGTAGAAAACAAGAGCGCAGGTGACACCGTTGCTAAAGACGTTATTCAAGCTGCTAACGTTGTTGGTCTTACCGCTCAAGTAGATGCTCTTAACGACGTTAAAGCTAATGGAAGCCAAGTTGCTATCGTTGACCTAACCCTAGCAGGCAACGTTGTAGGCAAAGGCGACTATGCAGACTTAAAGATGGTTGAAGGCGTATCTTACGGTGATGAAATCTTCTCCGTTGGCCTAAGAAAGGGCAGTGACCTCAAGGCAAAACTTGACGCATTCCTAAAGGCAAAGTATGCTGACGGCACCATGGCCGGTTTGGTTGAAAAGTACGGTAGCGTTTACCTAAACGAGGACGCTCTCAAATAAAAAATCCCAATTAAAGGATAGGTTATGAACGTTTTTGCAAAAGTATCGTTAGATTTACTTAATGGATTTAGTTCCTCGGTAATACTATTCGTCTTTACTTTAATATTCGCACTTCCACTTGGCTTGCTCATTGCGTTTTGCTCAATGAGCAAGTTTGCACCTTTGCGCATGGTATCAAAGACCATAGTATGGGTGCTTCGTGGTACGCCACTTATGCTCCAAATATTCGTCATCTTCTATCTCCCCGGACTACTCAATTTGTTCGTATGGCCCACTATGAATACGGGCTGGGAGTGGTTTGATAAGACGATATCAACAAGACTTATTGCAGCTCTTGTAGCCTTCTCAATAAACTACGCGGCATACTTTTCGGAGATATTCCGTGGTGGAATAGAGGGCATCCCAAAAGGACAAATGGAAGCGGGCGAAGTGCTTGGTATGACAAAGTCACAGATATTCTTTAGAATCATCCTAATGCAAGTGGTAAAAAGGATTATACCCCCCACGTCAAACGAAATAATTACGCTTGTTAAAGATACCTCGCTAGCAAACGTTATTGGCGTTATGGAATTGATCGTTACCGCTAAAAACTTTATGAATGACGGCTTGTTATGGCCCTTGTTCTATTCAGGTGCTTTCTATTTGATATTCGTTGGCGCCCTCACGTTGTTCTTCAACTGGGCTGAAAAGAAACTATCGTATTATAAGGTATAAATATGGCGTTTTTGGAAGTAAAAGACATATACAAGAGTTTTGGTAAGACCGAAGTGCTTAAGGGCATATCCTTTTCGCTAGAAGAAGGACAAGTGCTTTCCATTATAGGTTCATCGGGCAATGGCAAGACGACGTTGTTAAGATGCTTGAACTATCTTGAGTTTGCAGACGAAGGCACCGTTACCTTGAATGGCGCACTGATTTCCGACGGCAAGGAGTTGAAAAATTATAAAGAGAGCCAAATTAGAGAAAACAGATTGCATTTTGGACTTGTTTTCCAATCATTCAATCTTTTTCCCCAATATACAGCTCTTCAAAACGTCAACCTTGCGCTTGCGTTAATGGAAAAAGAGCGCGCAAAAAAGGGTGTTGCTCCTTTGTATAACGAGCCGTCGTTGGAGGTTTCCAAGAAGCTCCTTATTAAGGTAGGGCTAGAGGATAAGATGAGTTTGTATCCTTGCCAACTTTCAGGTGGCCAATGTCAAAGAGTAGCAATAGCTAGAGCAATGGCACTAAAACCCTCTGTTTTGTGCTTTGACGAGCCAACCTCTGCACTAGATCCCGAACTTACGGGCGAGGTATTGCGCGTAATAAAGGAACTTAAGGAAAGCGAAGGCATCACAATGATAATCGTTACCCACGAAATGGGTTTTGCAAGAAGCGTTAGCGACCAAGTGTTATTTATGGTAGACGGTTTGGTGGAAGAAATTGGCACCCCGGACCAGGTGTTTGATAATCCCAAGTCGGAAAAACTTAGGGTATTTCTTCAAGGGTTAAATGATAAGGAGAGAATATAATGTCAAACGATAAAGAAGACGTAAAAAACTTGTACAAAGTGTTGGCGAACCTCGAGTCGGAAGAGGATGCTGAACTATTTCTTGGCGATCTTTGCACCTACAAAGAAATAGAGTCCATGGCACAAAGGATAAAGGCTGCAAGCATGCTTATGGATGGTTGCACCTATGATGAAATCATTAAGGCAACAAACATTTCCTCTGCCACTCTTTCACGTGTTAGCAAATGTGTTAAATATGGAAATGGATACAAAAAAATACTCAAATAGAGTATATCCAGACAACATAAAGGCGTAGCGAATTTCGCTACGCCTTTTTATTATAAACTAATTATAGCAATCTCCAAATGCTACCTTTGGTAATCATCATAAATAGGTCGATTACCCAAATTAACAATCCGCCGAAAATACGGATAATAACAGCTATCCATTTGCCTTCCTTAGCACGAGTAAGAACGCCAAGAATCCATGCGGTAAAAGGAATGATTGCGAGCACTAAACTCACGATACGGTCCAAGCCAAAGTAATCTTTTGATGATTTTTTTGCCATAATATTATCTCCTATAGGGTTTTGATATAAATATTATAACATATGGCGTAACGTTTGTAAATATACGAATTTTAGTAAAATTAGAGTAACACGATTGTTAGCCGTTTTGGTTTTGTGGGTTGACAATATGGTGCGTGTGCAGTAAAATAATGGTGGGTGAAATATGATTAAAGACGATGTTTTGAAATTTTTGGAATTAAGCCGTGGACAATACGTTTCCGGCGCTAAAATTGCAGGAGAACTTGGTGTTTCTCGCAATGCCGTTTGGAAGAGCATTAGGACGTTGGAAAAAGAAGGATATCTTTTTGAGAAACGCACTAACCAAGGGTACAAGTTGCTAGAAGCGAACGACGTTATCTCTCAGTATGGAATAGAAAAATTGCTTAAAGAGGACGCTAAAATTCGTGTTGAGGTTCACCAATCGTTGGGTTCAACCAACGATTATGCCGTTGCGAAAGCCCACAGCGGGGAGAGGGAAGGACTCCTTATAGTCGCTCAACGTCAAAGTGGTGGCAAGGGAAGGCTGGGTAGAGCGTTCTTTTCACCGGAGGGCGGTGTGTACTTTTCGTTGCTTCTTCGCCCAAAGAAAGAGAGTGGCGTTACCGAATATTTAACGACGATTGCTGCCGTTGCCGTGTATGAATCCGTAAAAGAAATTTTTGGAGTGAATGCCGGTATTAAATGGGTTAACGACGTCTACGTTGGTCAAAAAAAGTGTGCCGGCATTTTGACAGAAGCCTCCATTGATTTTGAAACGGGATCGGTTGCCTATGCTGTTGTTGGTATCGGCATAAATTTGGTAGAACCAAAGGGAGGGTATCCCGAAGATATTAAGAATATAGCCTGTGCCGTGGGCTGTAATCAACCTAATGCCAAAAATAGAATTATTGCCAAGGTGGTAAATAAGCTTATGGCAGACTACCTATCGTTTGACAAAGAAGATGTTGTCAGACGTTATAAAGAGGGATCTATTATGACGGGTAGGAAGGTGCTCGTCAAGCGCGAGAGTGGAGATAGACTTGCATATTCAAAGGGCATTGACGATGAGTGTAGGCTCATCGTTCAGTATGAAAATGGCGAAGAGGAAAGTTTGTATTTTGGAGAAGTCAGCTTGTGTCTAAAAGATTAGGCGTAAAAAAATTAGCATATACGGCATTGTTTGTGGCGTTAATCGTGGTTGGAGGATTCATTCGTTTTCCAATAGGTGCCGTGCCCATTACCTTACAAACCCTTTTCGTACTGCTTGGGGGCTCTCTATGCGGTAAACGTGTGGGTGCGCTTGCTCCCATTATATATCTAGCGCTGGGACTAATAGGAATACCGGTTTTTAGCGCAGGAGGAGGAATTGCATACGTTATATATCCAACCTTTGGTTACTTAATTGGTTTTGTATTTGGTGGTCTAATTGCGGGCTTACCTAAGAAAGGTTTTGTTAAAAGAGTGCTCTTTAACCTTATTGCAGTGTTGGTTGTGCATCTCATAGGGGTAATATACTTCTACTTGATGTCCAATCTATATTTGCAAGTAGCCGACGCGATGTACAATATGATTGCCAATATTCCGGTTTACTCGGGAGCCCAACTAAGCTTATGGCAAGCAGTTTTAACGGGTAGTTTAATATTCCTTCCCGTCGACGTATTGAGCGCAGTGATAAGTGCGCTAATAGCAAATAAAGTAAGTCCTATTATTAACAAATAAGGAGTCGTTATGGAAATTAGAGTTGCAAAAAAAGAGGAAAACAAAGAGGTAATCAAGTTCCTAAACAAGGTCTTTCATAAGCCCTTTCCTAGACTGATTCCCAGTCTTTACGGAAAGGAAAAGAACTTGATGAACTACCACTACGTTGTACGTGAAGCTGGAGAATTAATAGGTGCTATTTGCGCCTATCCCGAGGATATTATTGCTGACGGAATAACCATAAACGGCGTAGCAATTGGCATGGTTGCAACAAAGAAAACTAGTCGCGGTAAGGGCGTTATGACAACCATGTTAAACCATTCCTTTAACGAATATAAGGACAAAGCAGACGTAATGTTTTTAACGGGTAGAAGGCACCGTTACGAACACTTCGGTTATTATCCGGCTGGAGCTTGCTATTCTTTCCAAATTAGTAGTATGAGTATCAAAAAATGGGAAAAGGGTTGCCTATACTCCATTGTTAAAGCAGAAACAAAGGAAGACTTTGAAGCTGTTGATAATATGGCGAAAGGGGCTAGGGTGGTAATCAAAAGACCTCTTGCGAGAGAGTGTGAAACGTTAAGGAACTGGTTCTCTAAACTCTACCTAATTAAAAAAGAAGAAGAGACGGTGGGCTTTGCTAGTGGAAAGCTTTTTAAAGGACACACGCTAGAAAGAATATACCTTAAAAATGGTAGCGTGGAAGATTATATAAAAGCCGTTTCATCATACAAGAACTTTAAAAAAGCACCGGTGTTAAACGTTGACGTATTACCTACAGAATATTCTCTTAAAAAGGCAATGCACGCTTGCTCGGAAGATTATTCAGTAAGTAGTCACGAAAAGTATAAGGTGATAAGTTACGCAAGGTTAATAGAAAAACTACTTCTTATTTCCACCTCTGAAAACGAGCTTGAAAATTACAACAAGGTAATAGAAATTTTAGGAAGGGAAAAGTTAAGAGTATCCGTAATAAACAACAAGGTTACGGTGGCTAAGAGCGATGAATCAGCCGACGTTGTGCTTACGGAGGAAGAGGCTATTTGCTCACTACTCGGTCAAGAGGAAAGCATAGTGCCCGGTATGGTAAAAATTGCTTTGAGGCACAGCGACTTTATTTAACGTCTGGAGGAAGTATGCCGTTATACATAGTAAGACAAGATATTACGAAAATGGACTGTGATGCAATAGTCAATGCAGCGAATAACTCCCTTCTTGGAGGAGGCGGGGTTGACGGCTGTATTCACAGGGTAGCAGGACCTCGGCTGTTGGAAGAATGTAGGACGCTAGGAGGGTGTGAAACAGGAGAAGCAAAAATTACAAAGGGATACGATCTTCCTTCTAAGCACGTTATCCATACGGTTGGACCCGTTTGGAAAGGTGGTAAGAATGGTGAAAGAATCCTTCTTGAGAGTTGCTACAAAAAGTCCCTAGAGCTAGCAAAGGAACACGGTTGCGAAAGCGTGGCGTTCCCTTTAATCTCTTCTGGTGTTTATGGCTACCCCAAGGACAAAGCACTCGCGGTTGCCGTTGAGACTATAAAAGAATTTTTGTTTGAAAACGAAATGACCGTTTACATCGCGGTGTTTGATAGAGCAAGTTATGAAATTAGCGCAGACTTGTTCGAAGAAGTTTCCAGTTACGTCGACGATAACTACGTTGCCGAACACGAAGTAAAGTATGGTTACGCTAGAAGAAGTTTGTCGAACGCCAGCTTTGAAGAGAACGCTATCAATTTTTGTCGGTGCGAAAAATTGTCAAAATATGTATCCTTAGATACCGAAACCGACCTAATCAACATTCTCTCCAATTTGGATGACAATTTTGCCGTTACTCTTTTTAAGCTAATCGACGCTAAGGGAATTAGCGACGTAGAATGTTATAAGAGGGCTAACGTAAGTAAACAAACTTGGTACAAGATACTAAACGAAAAGGAGTATCGTCCCAGCAAAAACACTATAATTGCGTTTGCTATTGCGCTAGAGCTTTCGCTTGAGGAAACCAAGCATTTGCTTTCCACTGTTGGCTTCACCTTTTCAAGGAGTAGCAAGTTTGACGTCATAATCGAATACTTCATATTAAATGGAATTTATGACGTATTTGTTATTAACGAAACGCTATTCAAATTCGATCAAGTTTGTTTGGGTGTGTAGGTAAATCATCAATTGACCTAAGTGAAAATATTATTGGCTATAATGTGGTTGTAAGCAAAGGCTTGCAACCATTTTTTATTTAGGAGGATACGACATATGAAAATAACGGAACTAGTATTCATTTTGGACAAGAGTGGCTCTATGAGCGGAATGGAGCAAGACACTATTGGTGGCTTTAATGCAATGATAGAAAAGCAGAGAATGGAGGAGGGGGAAGCGCTTGTTTCCACTATTTTATTCTCCACGTATTCTAAAGTAATTCACGACAGAGTTAGAGTAGGAGAGGTTGCGCCTCTTACGCGTAACGATTACGCTGTGGGTGGATGTACGGCGCTGTTGGATGCAATAGGCGATGCTATAAAGCACGTTTCAAAAGTGCACAAATATGCAAGGCCGGAAGACGTGCCGGACAAGACCATATTTATTATTACTACCGATGGCTTTGAAAACGCAAGTAGAAAGTGGAATAGCAAAGAGATAAAAGAGCTGGTATCGCAAAAAGAGAAGAATAATGGTTGGGAGTTTCTTTTCCTTGGTGCGAATATTGATGCCGTTGAAACCGCGAGTGGGCTGGGAATAAGGGAGGATCGCGCAGTAAATTACTGCGTTAAAGAGGACACCACTAATATGTTTATGGAAATTGGTGAAACGGTGTCATGCTTCAGAAAGACGGGAAACGTTGATGAAAAATGGGCGAGAAAGGTGGAACGTAATTTGCGTGACAAAAATAAAAAGAGCTAGCCAAAACACAAGAATAAAAAAGCGTAGCATTTTCGCTACGCTTTTTCGTTATGATTTAAGACGTAACTAGTCGATGAGTTGGGCGTTTTGGGCAATAAAATCATTTATGTTCTTGTGAATTATATCAAAGAACTTTTTAACGGCTTCTCGGTCGCTTTCGTTACCACGAATTGCTATTGTCATGGTGAGTTCCCCGTTGAGAGAGGTTAGTGCAAGTTGCATATAAGGCTTGTATTTAACAGCTCCGGTCATAAACCCGTCAACAAGTGATAATCCACTTAAACCTAGCTTATTGGGGTCCAAAACACCAATGTTCGACATACCAATCAGAGGATTCAGGTAACCAATCTTAATCGCAATTTCGCTAATTGCATAGGGAAGAATGGTGTATGCAAGCTTAAGTAGGGGGAGCGAATATAGTCCCATATACTTGTCTTTTTTGGACTTTCTAACAGAGTGTAATACCTTAACCAAAGTTTCATTAACGTTCTTACCTACGCCTTCTACGCTACATTGCATAAAGCCCGTGTGGTTTGTAAGTCCACCGGCTTCCTCGCCACCATCAATGTGTCTACGAAGGTCAACCATACAGGGAATAGTAACGGTGTCGGTTTCGGGATATCCACCAAATTCGTACAAGCTATGCATATATACGGCAAGCATAAGATCGTTTACGGTAACCCCATAGTATTTGCCAATTTTTCTAAACTTGGTAAAGGTTTCGACATCCACTTTAGAGCGATTAATCATACTCTTGTCTTCGGGGGTGTCGGGAGAAAGAGGAAAATAGTGCTCGTCCTTTACTTGAGATATGTTTTTGTAAAGATTCTTTGCAACCTCTTTGTCCTCTTCGTCAAGTTTAGTGTAAACTTGATCGTATGAGCGTGAGCCGGTTTTAATATCGATAACTGGAGTTCCACCGATTACTGCGTTGTAGTTGGAGGCAAGACGCTTCAAGAAATACTTGAAATCACCACCGTCAAAGCACATGTGATTTACTATCATGCAAAGGGTGGATCGGCCGTTGGAATTAAGTATAGCCATTTTGAATTGTACTCTTGAAGTGACGGGAATGCATTGTGTGATAAAAGCTTCAATTTCTTCTTCGAGAACTTCGGGAGCAACGTCTTTTACGATTAAAATGTCATCTATCGTGTAGTCCTCAACAACCCAATAAGGGTCTATTGCGCTGTCATGAAAACTGGAGTGTAAAACGGGAACTTTCTCCGTTGTAGCGACTAGGACGGTTTTTAGAGTAGGTATATCTATTAAGCCGTCATAATACAAAACAGCGTGAACCATTCTATCGTAATAGTTGCGGAAAAGATATTGCATCTTGTCCCAAAGTTCGGCTTTAATTTTTTGTTTTCTCTTCATTTTTATATTCCTATTTTATTGCGTTAATAGAGTTTTAGGGTGCCTTAACACATGTTTAGGAACCCTAAATATAACAAATATTACCATTCGGTGTAATATTTTTCGTCAACGTCGGTTGCTTTGACAGCTTTCTTTTTTACCTTGGGGGCTTTCTTTTTGTTGGAGCGATGTACAAGCATAACGATGACGCCACCAACTGCGCTTGCTCCTGCTAGAGCGGGGAGTAACCAGCCGGGATGCCAAGGCATAACGTGAGCAATTCCTAGCATTACGTAAACGAGAGAAGCCGTTACTACAATGGCGAATAGGCTTTCTATGAATGCAAGTTTAGATTTGGTTAGGAATGCAATAGAGGTGTCTAGAAGAAGTATTGCTATAACCATTGCTAGGAAAGTGAAGTAGTGGTATTGCACGTGGGCAACAAGGAGTAAGTTTAAGAAAATGAAAGTTGCCACCAAGATGACGGAAACGGCGAGGCCCACGCGTGGAATGGTATAAGATTTTCTCTTTGCAACTTGAACTCCTACTGCAACTAATGCGCAAATGATTGCTCCGAAGAGTGAGCCGACCAAAATAAGCCAGCTAAGGCTCCACGGGATAACGTGTAGGAATGAAAGGAGCAGATATACGCCTATTACAGCTATTATCGCTACGATGACCAGTGAGGTTGACGTTAGCTTTATGGCGTTTCTTTTGGATCTGGTGGTAAGTTCTTCATTAAACTTTGCTAGAGTTGCTTGGAAGTCGCCAAGAGAATCTATAGCAAGATGGTATACTGCGTCCTCATCGGTCATACCTTTAATTTTTGCGTCTTGAGCATACTCTTCAAGATAAACTAGGGTTTCCTTGCGGTAATCCATCGCGCCCTTTGTTGGGGGGATAGCGCGAAACTGTTCTTCAAGATATTTTTTAAAACGTTCGGTCATAGTTGTATCTCCATAAATTTAGATTATTATATCTAGATAGGTTGACTACCTAAACAGATTATATACTACCAATAATATTGCTGTCAAGCGTGTGATATTAATTTTTTAGCGCAAGTATTTGTTAAAGAATTGTGCCGTTCTATCGTTTGCTTGTTTAGACTCTTCCCAATCTGGCTGAATGACGTTATATACGTGGGTGAGTTTGTTTGCTTGTTTATCCTTTTCAAAGTAGATTAATTCGCAATCTGCACCCGTTTGTTTGTAAGCCTCGTAACCTTTTATGGTTTGACCTTTCATAAAGTCGCCGTCACAGGTGATGAAAAGGGAGGGTATGTTGTCACATTTATCGTGACGGAAGTCGACGTAGGGGAAAATGGGGTTTTCTTGGGCCTTTTTACCAAGCATACAACTAAAATAGCTTCTAACGACGGGCATTGTTGCAAGTTTTTG
The DNA here is from genome assembly GCA_045577735.1 of Candidatus Stercoripulliclostridium sp. Classification (GTDB taxonomy): domain Bacteria; phylum Bacillota; class Clostridia; order Christensenellales; family DTU072; genus Stercoripulliclostridium_A. The sequence goes on from JAZNIY010000013.1 coordinate 31,210, forward strand.
TACGTAGAAAGCAGGGCAAGTGTAGCAAACAGCGTTAAACTTGGCTTTAAGAGAAATACCGAAAACCTTTTGCATTTCCTCATCGCAAGAGAGGTTAACCATAACGGAGGCAAGATGTCCACCGGCGCTGTCGCCCGTTAAAAACAGGTTATTTACGTCTATTCCAAGCGCGCTCGCGTTATCATATATATAATTAATGGCCGTTGCGACGTCAATAATTTGTTCCTTTAAAGTAACGTTTGGTGCAAGACGATAGCTAAGATTTACTACCTTGAAGCCACGCTCGGCGAGATTAAGACAGTAAATTTTATTAAGCTCTTTGTCGCCGTAGTACCAGCCACCACCGTGAACGTCTATGATGGTTGGTAAAACGCCGTCGCTTTCAAAAGGAGAATACACGTCCAATAAATGATGCTCGTGGGAGTCGTCCAGGTAGGCTACGTCAACCGTTTCATTAAGGGTTGGAACCCTTAACGTTTTAATGCGCTTGTCATCCATGGGCTTTGTTACGTTGTCCCAAAACCAAGTAAAAATACTCATAATAACTCCTATTTCGGTATCTCGAGATACAAAATGCGCCAAGCGCGGATGAGATGCCGATTGCTTTAATAAGAATATTATATCACACTCAAAAAGCCACTACAAGTCCCAATTTTAATGAAAATAATTGCTTTATTGTTAACGCGAAGAAAGAGGGGACAAGAAGAGATTACTCCTTTAAAACGTGCTTTACCGACGAACGCTTAAAAACGAAATCTTTTTCGTAAAATTGTGCTTTCTTGTGGTGCGCAAGCACGCAAAACACAAGATATTGTTCGCGCGCGTTCGCCCACACGGTAATATTTTAGTAAAAACACGCGTAATATGTAGCGCGTTAGCGCGCGTATGTGCTAAAATAGTTGCACAAAGGGAAAAGTGTTCCCTATTTTCCTACGCGTGCGTGGGCACAAATAAAATATTATATAACGGAAAGTGTAATGATGCCGGTTAAGAAGATAAATTTTAACAAGTTAACAAAAATGGTTTTTGCTCTACTGATAGCTTTGTCGGTAGGTCTTTGTCTTGCGTTTACTTCGTTGGGAGCAGATGGGGTTGCGCTTGCTGCAAACGATAGCACTGGTTCAGGTGCTGTCGACGTTACCCTTAGTAACTTTGCAGAAAAACTAGACACCGGAGCAAGCATTACGCTAAAGGCAACGGCCCAAGAGAAGACCTTTGCTCCCGATCCGGCAATCGCTACTTCGGAAGCAACGGAAAGAGCAGTAATAACTCTTTCGGGGGATTTGTGGAGAGCCGTTCAAAGTGGAAGAATTACAGCGACCCTTCTTGCAAGCGGAACCAACGCTTATGAAACTGTATCGGGAACTGCTGGCACGAAGGATGCAGGGTTTACCGTAACTGGCGCTATGGTTGGAAGTGGAAAATTCTCTACCCAAAACACCACCTATACGGACAGGATAATTGCACCGGAAACTTTACTTAATGCCGAAAACGGCAACGAAATAATAATTGAATATTACGCAACCCATACTGCATTCGACAGCAAGACTACGCTAGGTGAAAACCTTTCAGAGGCAAAAGTTGACTGCGTTATGAACTTCACGTTGAAGCTTTCCTTTGAAGAAGTAAAAGTTACTATCAATTCTTCAAACGGTGGTTCTGTTAAGGATTCTAACGATAACGTATTGGATCTAACGGCAGGCGCAAAAGAAATCTCATTAGGTTTCGGTGACAGCATCAGCTTTACCGCACTACCTAACGATGCTTACTATTTCTTGGGTTGGAAGAACGTTAATACTACGGAAGCAAACGTGCCCGGCATGACTTTGGATCTTGGAAAAGCCGTAGACGTTCCCAGTGGCGAATCACCCAGTTATAGCGCACAATTCCAATACATAACCATGGCAAAGCAAGACGAGTATATCTATACCGGCTCTCCCGTAGGACCCGTTGTTAGATCTACTGCCTATACCGGCGTTTACTATTTGACCCATAGTTATACAGGAACCACAATTTCCGGTGAAACCATCAATTTCAAATCCGAAGGATTACAAGAAATCGTTTCTGCTCCCATACGTGCAGGCTCGTTTAATTATACTTGCGAGTTCTACTATCGTGTAGGAACGGGCGAAGGCATCACCAAGGGCGAAAGAATTGGTGGTGTTTCCGTTGATTTTGAAGTAAAGAAGAATACGCCCATAGTTGTTCGTGGAGAGGATAATGCAAGCACCATTACTTTGAATTTTGGTGACAACCTAAGCGACCTCGACCTTTCCTACGAAGCAACCAACTCCGTTGATACGTTAGTTCGTTTGAGTGGTGTGCTGGAAGTATATCTTGGTGAAGAAAAGATATCTCTAGACAAACTTCTACCTTTAAGCAACGAAGGCACCGATTATACCTTGAGATTTACTCCTAGTGACAGCAACAACTACAACGTAGTTGATAGCGCACTCAAGATTTTTGTTAAGGATAGCATTGGTGGTGAAGGAACGAATATCGAAGAAGGCAATAGGGACTACGTTATTACGAAGAGCATTGCTACTGCAAGTGACGTTGATAACGGTGTACAAAACAATTTCGCAAGCCTAACGCTACCCGATGGTGGTGAACTGATTAAGGTAAGTTTGCGTGCGACGATGCTTGATGAAAGTGGCCAATACTTCTTTATTGGTTGGAGAATCGGTCTTTCTCGTGACGGCTCGTTTACTGCAAACTCCTACGATTATACCTACTTGAATTCCGGTAAGGTTAATCGTGATGCCAACGGCGACGTTGTATCAATAGACGGCTTGTCCTATGACTATTATCTACCACACCATTCCAAAGTAAGTGCCGAAGAAAAGGCAAAATATACTCACGCGAAATTCCAAGCAGTATTCGTAAAGGATACTACTTGTGGTAGTGCGGCGGCAACGCTAACCATTCCTTATAGTGGTTCTAGGACCTATACAACGCCTACCTTTAGCCCCCAAAGAGCATACTACTCCTTTGGTTACGGTCAATTGACCTATTACCATGCATCTAACCCCGAAACCGGCGTGGAAGATATCCCTTACGCAATAGGCGAGCATCTTTTGAAGTACGACATCATTAACCACGCGGTAGATGATACCATAGTTGATACCAGAGTTATTGCCTATAACGTAACTATCGGTACGCTGGTTGCAGAAATTGACGAATACAATTCAATCATAAACGGTGGTTACGACAGAACCACTGGTTGGGCAAGACAAATGTATTATAACCTTAGCGTTGAAAATCTTTTGAGTAAGGGTGCCGAGGCATATTACTATTCTTCCGACAATGGTGAGAATTGGACTAAAATAGAGGGCGTTATCGAAGAAGCTTCGGGCTGTAAGCTTGCATTCGTTACTCCCGAAGTTGTAAACGATACCCAGGTAAGAAGTTATATCTTCATTGCAACTCACGAAACTAACGGTTTGCCAATGACTTTGGGTGAGAATACCTACAAAGTAGTTGCAGGCGTAGCCTCTCACACCCTTGTAAAAATTGATACGGTAGTTCCTTCTTTGAGCAACGTAGTTGAAACTAGTGGATTAAACGGTGCTTGGACGAAGTTACCGGTAAGCTTTAGCGCACTTGCATCATTTGGTGGAAGTGGTGCCGTAATCGACGTTTGCTACCAAAACAATTCCAGCAACTTCGTTAAGCTCGATAGCAATATTTCACTTTCTGACGGAACCGATGAAATCAAGCATAACGACGTTCAAGTAAACTTTAGTATCAACACCCAATATAGCGGTAACGTCAAGATTAGAATTAGAACGGGCTCGGGACTTACTTATGAAGTAAATACCTTGTATCCCATTAACATTGATAAAACTGCTCCTAGCTTTGGCACTCCGGAAAAGAACCACGTTGCAAGTACGGCTCAGGGCTGGATAGGTTTAACTACCCGAGTAACGTTTGAAATAATCAACGAAGGTGGGTCTGCACTTCTTAATCCTACCGGTGTAGATGATCTTGGCAACCCCATCAACGTATCCTCTGTTGGAGATGGCAAATATATGATTGAAATTAGCGATTCTAGAAACTATAGAATTATCGCTAAAGACGAAGCCGGTAACGTAAGTGAAATTTCCATTCAAGAGAAGATAGACGTTCAAAATCTCACCTATGATTTTGATGAAGAGAGCTATAAGGCCGAAAATTGGGCAAAATTAGGCTCAAAAGTAAAAATTATCGTTAATATGGGTGCAAGTGGTGCAAGACTACGTTGTTCCGTTGACGGTAGCGACTATCTCCCTGTAACCGAGTTTATAGGAATGGAAGTGGGTGCTGTTACCAAGAATTTTGCACTTGAGTATGAAATTCCATATTCCCCCACAACGAAAGAATATGCATTCCAAATAGAAACAGGAACGGGCGCAGTATATGACGTTGCGTTTGGCTCGGTTAAGTTCGATATTGAAGATCCCGTTTATGCGCTTATCACCGACTTAAGCGCATATCAAGGATCCAATTGGACGCAAAACGTGATAAACGCACAATTTACCGTTGTTGATAATCTCGGAGTAGAAAATTCCGGCATTAATGCTGACGACGGCGTTACGGTAGACAATGGTGGCGTAGTTGCCTATTTGGGTGGCAACGTTTATGAACTCGTTATCGACAAATGTACCGAGTTCACTTTAACCATTAAGGATCGTGCAGGCAACACCATATATGCAATAATCCAAGCAAACGTAGATACCGTTACTCCCACGTTAGAGCTAAAAGCATACGTTGGTGGCGGTAATCCCGAAGACCTTTCAGAAGAACCTACGGAAGATGAAAATGCAAGTGCTAATTTGTATGATTTTAATAGCTGGATAACCCAAGCAAATAATGAACCTTGGGTAAGACTAGAGTTCACTATAAATCTTACGGCATCGGGTTCCAAACTTGAGTATTCCAATAATAATGGTACCACTTGGACGGCACTAACCTCCACCTTTATGCCGGAAGAGGGTAAGGTAACCGGTGAAGAATACGCACGCGCATATATTACCACCGAGCAAAACAGAAAATATATGTTCCGTTTGGCAACGGGTTCCGGTAAGTACGTGCTATACGAACACGAAACGTTAGAAGATTTGTATATTAAACTTGACTTTACCTCACCCACCATTCGTTCGGAAGCATTCAGAGTGGGTAGCGAAGCTAACTTTGACCTAAAGAACGTTTGGGTTAACCAAGACGGTCAATATAGAATTATGCTTCAAGACACCCTAACCGGCTCCGGCGTAGATGCTTCCAGCGTGCTACTCAAAGAATACGCACTTGACGTAATCGATGAAGATATCTTGAATGGTAGTGCCGTTGCCGTTGAGCAAGTCATGTCTAGATCGGGCGACTATTTCGTATTCAATATGACGGAAGCAAAGAAATACCTACTTTGCTTTAACGATATTGCAGGTAACGTTTACGTAGGAGAGATTTTCGTTCCTCACATCGACAAGACCGAGGGATTTACCCTCTCGGTTGAAGCAACCAAGTATAACGAAAGTGGCGTAGGTACCGCCCTTGCCGACAATACTTGGCTAGACGTTAACGATTACGTAATTTTTGAAGGTGAACCTACCTTTACTCAAGGAACGGGTTTTGGACCCAGTGGTGGCGAAATGCAATTCTCCATTGACAATGGTCTAACCTTCCAAAGTGCAAAGACCATAAATGGTGAATCTGTTCAAGTAAGTGTAAATGCCGAAGGCAAATATCAAATTAGGGTATCTGCAGAGCAAGTTTACAACTACAAATTCAGGCTCGTAACCGGCGCAGGCGTAGAATACGTTTATGCCGACAGCTTTACCGTTCAAAAGGACAGCGTAGATCCCACGATTAGCAGTACGCTAGCATATCAAGACGGTGGAGAGTACAATGGCGATTGGACCAACAAGAACTTGCGTTTTACCATTAATATTATGGTTGGCGCATCCGGTGGTGAGCTATATTATGGCAAGGGTAGCAGTAAGGAAAGTGCTACTTGGACACACCTAATAGACCTACCCAAGAACGTTGCACAAGCAAGAGCATACTATTACGTTTTGGACAGTTCAACACAAGGTAATTACTACTTTAAAGTAGTAAGTGGACGTCCCGATATCACCGTTGAAGATGCTGGCGAGCACGCGGTTAAACTAGACAACACTCCCATTGAGGTTCAAACGAAGGCAGCTAAGCTGTTGACTGCTTCAAGCGTAGCAAGTGGTAGTTGGGTAGAAAGCACAACTAACCTTTATCCTAACGTTACAACGATAGGCGATAGTGATATTGCAAACGTATACGTTAAGAAAGACGAGGGTGCTGGCTACGGCGAATATGAAGTAGTTAACACCATCGATTATATCTTGAAGATTAATGAAAACACCTCCGGCTTGGTTGGCTACGTATTCAAAGTGGTATCGGTAAGTGGAATGGAAGCAGAAACCGAGGAGTTTAGAATTGGCTTCGATAACGTTGCGCCCGAATTCAACTATAACGTTGAAGGTAGTAAACTTCCCATGGGTAACCTCTACGAAGACTGGTACATTAGTGAGGTTTCCATCTCGGTAGCCCTAACAAAGCAAATAGTATCCTCTTATGGTATCTATTACGCATATAGAGAAAACGAAGACGGTGCAGAATATTCCGAATGGGCATCGGTAGAAAATCTCTTCGTGCTTAACGATAACGCAGTTAAGGGTGGACTAGATCGTTACTACAAGATTAAGGTTGTATCCGGAAGTGGAATGTTAGTGGAAACGGATGAACTCTACATCCCCATCGACACCTTCAAATACACCGTTAAGGTAAACCAATACGTAGGCGACAAAGCAAGTAGTGAAGACTATACTTATGCCGACGTATTAGGTGAGGGCGAATACAATAGAGGAAGCAGTTTGATGGTTTCCGTAACACCTCACGCAACCTATACCACTAAAGCAATTAAGGAACTGCTCGATAGTGAAGAGAACTCACTCGTTGATGATATTGCTTATGAAGAAAGCAGTTCTCAAACGTACAGCTTTAACTACATTATAGGCGCAAACAACGTTACGATAGACGTTAACTTCTATAAAGAAGTTATCGTTGAGTATGGTATGGCTCTTGTAGGCGACGTTGAAGAAGATTATAGCGTACTATTGCGTCAATGCTTGCAATCGGGAGAAGTTCAAGACGTTCCCGTTAAGGCGGAGGAAGAGGGCTTTGACGCGTTCTTTGGCGACTTCCTAGACATCATTGAAAAATCATACAAGAAAGGCGATGCCGTGTTTGCTAGAGCAAGGGATATTCACGAGCTGGGCGAATATGAGATTATCGTAAACAGCTTGGACGAAAACTTCGTTATTATGAATACTAGCGCAGAGTTAGTAATCGTATACTTTGAAAACGAAGGCACCATATTGGATCCATACCTTGTTCATAACGAACAAGACTTCTACTACGTTGACGAATATATGCACTACGAACCCAGCTATGAAAGCGTGGATGAAAGGGCATACCTAGGAGCAAATAGAAGAAAGGCATACTTTAAGCAAACTGGCGACGTTATCCTTGACGCATTGTTTACTCCAAACGGCGACAAGGGAGATGGTTACACCAACGAATTTATGGGTACTTATGATGGTAATGGATATGAAATCATATACGATGGTACCTTTGGAGCAAGAGGTGACTTTGGTTTGTTCTTGAACGTAAGCAACGGAGCATCCATAATCAACCTTGGTGCAAGATATAGCATTCGTTTGGATGGCGTGGAAAATGCAAACGTAGGATTAATCGTTGCAAACGTAACGACGGGTGGCTTAAAGAACGTTTATGCTATTGGTAATATTTACGTTAATGGTAGCAAGAACGTTAACGTTGGTGGTGTGGTTGGTATTCTCACCGAAGGAAGCTTAATTTCCTTCTCGTTTGCCGACGTGGACATATCGGTTGCTACTGTTGCAAATGAAAAAGCAAGTGGTAATTTTGGTGGTATGGTAGGTTATGCTAGCAAGGCATACACTGCAAACGTATACACCATTTCAAGAATTACACTAAATGACGTTGATACTTATGACGTTCTTGCCTCTTCGGGTACCGATTTTGCTTATGCAGGTGCCGTATTAGGTTACATAGAGAACCTTGACGTTGCCGGTTCTTTACCTACCGATGCCAATAAGAGCTACTATCTTGACAACAACGTAAGTTTTGACGGCTCTATAGAAAGAGGGTTATCTCTTGGTAACCAAGGAACCTTTGGTCAATATAATCTATTAAAACACGAAGGCGCAAACGTTGACTTCTTTGCCGGTTCTGACGGATATACCGGAAGTAGCGTAAAGATTATTGATCTTGACCATAAGACAACAACCGTTAAAGAACTTGTTAACGTAAGAATTGAAAAAGAAAAAGAAAAGGCCGATATGGAAGGTAACGGCACGACCGATAACCCCTTCTTAATCGACACTCAAGAAAAATTAAGATACATCGAAATTTTCCCGTGGGCAGTATTCAAGCAAACTGCAGACATCATGCTCAGCGAGGGCGTAACCTTTGCAACGGCTGTTCCCTTCGTAGGCGTATACGATGGTGATAACTACTCCATTACCGGGGCTATGGTTGACAGTGACGTTGCAACGTATGGCGGTATTTTTGGCGTAGTAAGCGGTACTATTTGCAACCTAAAGGTAATAGACGTTAGCTTGAAGTATGGTGGTGAAAACGAAGTTTATGCAGGTGGCGTAATTGGCCTACTAGAAGGTGGCACGTTACAAAACGTAATCGTAACAGGTACTTTGGAAGTTGACAGTAATGCAGACGTAGTTTACGTTGGTGGACTTGTAGGTGCAATGGTTGGAGGCAGAATAGAAAACTCCATTAGCATGATTAACATCGTAGTAAAGGGTGTAAACGTAATAGTGGGTGGCGTTGTTGCACAAGCACAAGGTGGCGTTACCATACAAAACGTAGTAAACCTTTCCGCAATGAGTGCTCATTACGAAAAGAAAGCTAACGTAGGCTCCTCTTTGGGTGCCGTAACTAACGAAGAAGCACAACTAATTAACGTATATCATTTGCTACAAAACGCATACGCAAACGATAAGAGTCTTGCAAGTGCAATAGGATACAATGCAAGCACAAACGTTAGAGAGGTTGTTGCCAAGACCTACCAAGGAATAATGGAAACCAGCATAGCTTTAGGTAACGTTCAAGAAGTTGTTGGTGCTCTCTATCCCTTTGAAGGTGCCGGCACAAAACAAGATCCATTCCAAATTGATAGTTATGCTAAGTTAGAGCTTGTTGGTAACTATATGTACGCAAACTTTGTTCTAACCGACAACGTTATTATTGGTGACTGGAACGATGACGGCAAACTAGACTCCAACGATGGCTACGATTATGACTTCGAAGTTATAGGTAGGGGCGCAACCTTTACCGGTTCTCTTGACGGCGACGGATACTCCATACTGGGACTAAGCGACAGCTTGTTTGCAGTAAACGCAGGTGCCGTAAGTGACTTAACCCTAAACCTTGACTATAAGGTATACGCAAAGGCAAGTGATATTCCCGCTTCCGACAAGGTATTCGATGCCGACAACGGCGTAGAATATACCTCTTCTAAAGTGGCGAAAGAGGGCGAAGATATAGTATTTGGCGCACTTGCAAGAGTAAATACCGCAACGGGTAGCTTAATACGTGTAACCGTAACCGGAAACATCTATATACGCACCAAGGGTAATACCAAGGTAACGCTAGGTGGATTTGTAGGAATAGATATGGGTGGACAAATAGTTGCTTCCCAAATCACGGCAAACGTTTCCGTACGAGCAAGCCAAATGTTGGTAGGTGGCGTTGTCGGTGAAATTACGTACAGCGATCGCGTACTAAATCAAATTACCACAAACTACGTATTGATTAACGAAGGTATCAACCTTGGTGGCGGTACCATAATAGCAGGTTCATTTATCGGTAGACTAGGTGTTGAAACATCATTTGAACCCGATTATGCAACCAGCACTCCCATTATAATTGACGGCGAATCCTTAGGAAACGCCTGTTACGTAGGTTTAGCAAAATAAACCGAAACATAAACGAGTAAGCGAAACACTCAAGAAAAACGAATCGACTCAATTATTGCAAAGTCATAGAGAGGTAGAATATGAATAAGCAGTTTGAATTAATACCTATGGAAGTTAACGTTACTAACGAAGTGGCGACAAAGAAAAAATCGCCTATGCTAAAACTCCTAAAGTATGCATTAGTGGGGATAACGGCTTTCCTTGCCTTGGTTATCCTATTCGCCGTAGGGGCAGAAAAAATAAACCCTGCGGTAGATACCATTATGCAAAAAATGGGCGTTGGCGAGCATATCGTAGTAGCGGAAACCTCTCCCGTTGCTTACGCTTGGACAAATCCTTCCAGTAATAGTACCACGGACAACACCCGTGTTGCCGATACCGGAAGTTATACCTGGAAAGTAGTGAACCGAAACAGCACGTTGCGTCCTACGACTGCCCACTCTGGTTGGAACTGGGGCTATCGTACGGAAAGTGGTGCCGGTAACTTTACTTTAGGTTCAGACGGTAGTATTTCATGTAATACTTCAAGTGCGTTTACCGTTCAAACTTTGTTCTACGTAGATATTTACGTTGACGAGCTTGCTCGTGCGGCAATAGCAAACGGGCAAATTACTACTTGTTCAGTTTCCCTACACGTATCGCAAGTAGGAACGGCAAATATTTACGACCGTGGCGACCTCTATGGTACCTTCTTCTTGTGTGGTTCGGCTAGTGGATCTACCAACGCCGCTTGTAACGACATGGGAAGCAATTCTTACCTTGCTACAGGTCGTGACAAATTTGACGACGATATGCAAGGTGGCCGTCACGACTATTCTTGTTCGATGAGTTTGACGCTAAATTCCAACATGAAAAAGATAAGATTTGGCATTTACTATCGCATGGTTATGACCGGTAGAACGGGTGTACAGATTGGTGGTGCAGAATGTTTTGCTCCTGCTCCTACCATTTCTTCTAACTTTACTACGGATACCTACAAGAATGGTACGATTCAATTTGCCGTAGCCGGTGACGCCGGTGGTGGAAATATCTACCCCGTAACGGCCGGTACCTTTGGTGTAAGCGTTACCGACGTTCTTAACACCGAATCTTGCGTAGCAGCATTTGACAGCTCTCACCTTTATGACGGAACGGTAATAGGCAACGTTATTGCTAAGCCTGCAAAAGGATACTATTTCTCGGGGTGGCGAATAACGGGAGCCTCGCTGTGGAATAACCCGACGAAAACGCTGACGACACTGTCTCTGGCGGGGCCATACCTGAAGGCCAATACAACTACGACGGTAACGGCGTATTTTAGGAAAATACAGGTAACTGATGAAAATGGTTCTTGGAACTACCTACAAGAACTAAATTCAGACGGTACTCTAAAACTCGATGCAAATGGTAAACCTACGGCAATAGGCCAAGGACCCGCTGTTGTAACGCCTAGCGCAAACTCGGATACCGGAAGCAGTGTTTCCTTCACGATTACCGGTGGTATATATTCTTCTACCAACCCCACCTTTACGTCAACTGCCAAGATGTACCAATCAACCGATGGTGGCTCACATAATTCCAACTCCAAGCCCACTAATGCCGGTGCGTATAGGTTGATAGTAGGTATATTCGTGTCGGGAACGGAAACGGATTCTTCTAAAGTACTGGGATACTATATTAAAGAAAGCTTTACTATAGGGGCCGTTAACGTTACCCATAAAGCAGGGGAGAATGAAGTAACGACGAGTTCGCCCATTCCATCGCGTGCGTACTCTAGTTATGCCTATACTCCAGTGCCCGATTACGTTGACGTAACTATTAACAGTAGACCTTATAGAATGTTTAATTCTACCGATTACACGATTGGTAGCTATACTAACAACGTTAACGTTTCTCGTGACAGCGATGCTTACTTTACCTTTACGTCAAGAGGCAACTTCACGGGACAAAACGATGCATACTTCAAAATTACTCACCTTAACATCAACGAAGCAGGTTTCGTTTACGATGCTACAATGGCAGAAGAAATCCGTTTGAATTACAACGTTGTTTACACTGGTTTTGAACAACGTCCCGGAACGGGTTCGGGAAACAACTATGGCGTAATAGCTTTGCGTATTACAGGTAGGGTTCTAAAAAGTGGTAGCTTTACTAGTTATGACCCAAATAACGAAACCGAAATGAACGAAAGGACGACGTTAAAGACTTTCACCATTTATATTCAAACGCAGGACAACGCCAATGCTTACAACGATGGTTTGGCAAACAAGAGTTACTTTAAGTATAATGCTCAAGGCGAAAAGGGAGAGGCTTATGCTAGCATAAACCGTGCTACGGGAGAGCATAGTTACTTCTACGTTGTAGGTCAAGACGCTGGCACGATTGACGCAACCAAAATATACAAAAATAATATTGATATTTGTACCTATGGAACAAGTGCAAACTGTGCTTCCTTTGACGTTTCACTCGTGGAAGGTACGAGTAACATGACGGGTAGCTTAACCGCCTACTTTAATATTGGTGCACTTGACCTAAGTACGATAAATGCAGAAAACATAGTAGTAACCCCTCAAACTCAAACTCACGTATATACTTCTGACGGAATAACCCCCGTACCCAACCTAGTACAAATTACCGTAAGTGGACTATATCCCTACCTATACAATAGTAATACCGGTAGATATTCCAACGCCTCCAGCCTACCTATTACATATAGTTTCGCGCGCACGAATGCGTTAGGCGCGGGCGACGATTATGGTAGCGTTAGTTATGGCGACATCGATGCTTCTAAAACCGGTACGAGTGGCGCTGGACAAACCTTCTCTACTTGGAATGCTTACTTTGGTGGAACCAGACCGGATGACTACGGTTATGCTAATAACGTTAACGCATCTTCCGAGGCACAAATTACCGTAGAACTTTCTGGTGGAGGTAATATTGAAGGTACTATTATCACGTCATTTACTATTACCCCCAGACCTCTTAACGAAAAGGCAACAGGTTTTGGTTCAAGTAGCACCCAAACGGTAGGTCAAATTGCTCAAACCGGTTCAAACAACGTTGTGTACTATGCCGGTGTTGATGCAAACGGAAAACATATTCCTGTTACAACGACCAGTGCCGTTTATGCATATCCGGATGGCACCGTAAATCCTCAAGTTATTAACGTATGTGAACCTTTCGAAGACGCTAACGGCAACGGAGATTGGGACGAAGGCGAAAGCTTTAATGATACCAACGCTAACGGTGTTTGGGATGCAAACGATTTTGTATTTACTTTCTCAAACAACACTACCGTTACCCGTTATGCAGTTATGACGGTAACCGGTAGGGGCAACTATACCGGTAGCATTTCCGCAAACTACTACATTGTATCAATGGACTTTGTAGGAAATGGTGGAACGATAGAGGATCTTGCTGACGAAACCTATACCGGTTCTACAATTGCTCCTCAACCCAACACTCTAACCATAAATATTAAAGGACAAAGTCTTGTAATAGAGAAGGGTAAAGATTTCGTTATCGTAGATGGTATTGGAAGCAATACCAATGCAACCACCCTTTCAAATCCCAAGACGAATAACTATATAGTCATATCTTTCACTGGCTACAAGAAAGATACTGCAAACCAAGGTATTGCAACGCAAGAGAAATATGGTAATTACTATGGTGAAAAACTAAAAGTATACTTTACGATTAAGCCCAAAGCAATTGACCATAGGGACATTGAAACTTATGCAAGCTGGCAAAACTTCAAGGATCAAGTTACCTATACCGGTAAAAAGATTGACCATGAAAATTTGAGTATAGTTACAGAAGACGTTGTTAAGACGGCGAATACCATATATCTTCGCGATACCGTAGCCAATCCCGATGGACCACTTGTAAGGAACGAAGACTATGTAATCGATAATTGGGGTGGTGAAAACGACAATATTAATGCTGGTGATTATGCCGGTATTGTAGTCATACGTGGTGAAGGCAACTATACTGGTTACGTTACCATTAATTTCAAGATATACGCTAGGGATATCGATACTATCCGTGACAACATAATAGTAAAGTTGAATAGTTATTCCTTCGAATATACCGGAGCCATGATTAGACCTCAAGTTACCGAGGTTAAGGATGAACTACTTACGGTTGAATCGAAGCAAATTCTCACGCGCGACGTTGATTTTACCGTTAACTTTGGTGGAGAGTCTGACGATGGTTTAATTTACAACGTTGACGTATTAAAGGGTGGATTAGTTACCATAGTTGGTAAGGGTAACTATACCGGAAGCAAGACGGTGGACTTTGAAATCACAAAGAAAGCACAAACCGTTAAACTGGAAAATCCCTATGGCAACAACGTTTGGGACGAAGGTGAAAAATACTTCGATGCAAACAATAACATGCAATATGACGAAGGCGAACCCTTTATGGATTCCGTCTATAGCACTGGCTACAACAATGCTCTTGCTCCCGAAAGCAAGGCTAACGATCCCAGCTTACAAGAGAGTGCAAAGAACGGCACTGCTGGCGTAATGTATGCCGATTATGAAGTTAATGCAGATGCAAACGGCAACATCGTCGTAGTTGCATATACCGATGCTATTGCTCCTTTACGCCTTGTTAAGATTAAGGCTGTTAACATTAATAGGGGAATAGCTACCGGTGTAGGCGTAACCTACGTAAGCCTGGAAGAATATACTGATGAAAATGGTAAGGTCTGGGCAAAGACCACGGCAGAAGTTAGCGTTAAGGGCGTATACGGTATCATTAGGATTTATGCCGTTCAAGAAGATGAAGTCGTTGTTAACGGCAAGCTAAACGAGGACGCAACCAATCCCGATGCTAAGATTGGCAACGAAATTTATCAAAACCGTGGCAATTACGTTAGTTATTCACACGTATGGGGAGAGGGTGACGTTTACTCCATTTATGCAAAGAGGCAAGACAAGTCCAGAACCTATGAAAAGGAAGATGGTACCATAACCACCATTTCCAAGGTATATGGTAACGATAGCTTTACTCTTGCACCACAACTTGCTTCAGGCGACTTGTTTGCATACTACGTAAAGACCGACTGTTCGAACGACAGTTACGTTGATGAAAATGCAAACGGCAAATATGACGTAGGTGAACCCTTTACCGACGTAGACAGAAACGGCAAATACGATCCTTATATCATAAGCGTATCACAAAGTGGACAAACGAGAGTTGTTCAAGTTGGTATAGTTGGTGAAAGCATAATAACCATATATCACGACGGATACGTTCCTTCAAGATATACCCAAGCGGGAGACGATGCCAACGCATACGTTTCATATAGTGTAGACGTTAAAGTTAGAGTAAACAAGAGAACGCTAATCATATCTTTCGAAGAGTTAGACGTTCCCTATGGCGTTAACATTGAAGACTCTAGTGACTATGAGTTCAAGTATACCTACAGAACGCAAGCGGGTGAAGCCGGCACCAGTGAGGGTGACTCCTATACCACGTTACAATATTTCTCCAGAAAGGATGATATCAACGACATTTTGACCGGATATCGCGTTAGTTACGATTATTCATATTGCACCGACGTTAATAGTTATCTTCTAGAAGTATTCGGCAATGAAGATGATATTGAGAAGGGTAGCTTGTACGACAACTATAATATCGTTTACGAAGAGGGTATCCTTAACGTTGTAAAGAGGGCGTTGACGGTTTCCGTTTCTATGAATAATAGCGCAGCCAATACGCTGTCAAAAGTTTATGGTTCTGAAAATCCCACGGAATATGACCTCGAATTCGTAGGCTTCCCCGAAGGAGAAGGAAAGAACGTACTGGAATATGACCCCGTATTTGTCAACAATCGTCCCAGAATCGTCTTTAGTAGCGTAGGAATTCGTGATGAAAATGGCAATCTTACCGGTGAATATAGTGACGAAGTTACCAAGTATAGCGACGTAGGTGGCTATACTGTATTGCTAACTGGAGGACAAGCAACTAACTATTATTTCACCGACGTAAAGGTAGACTTGTTCGTTACTCCCGCACCCGTAGTTATCAAGATTGGTAACACGGTAGACGGTGTATTTGAAGAAGCTGAAGACGGTGTAATCGTTAAAAAGGTTTACGATGGCAAACAAGTAATGCTAATGTCCGACAACGTAAGTATTGAAGGCGTTGATGAAAATGCTACCGTTCCAATTCAAGATGAAACCACGAAGATCTCATTCCTATACGTCTATGGCACGACAGAAACGGCTATCCCACAAACACTTGCAAGAACCTATGCGATAATAGTACAATTCGAGGCTAGTGCAAATGATAACTATACCGCCACGAACCAAAGGTTCGAAGGTGCAATTATTATCGAGAAAGCCGAACCTGTAGTAATTTTGAATTACTCGGAAATTGAGTACACCGGTAGGCCCATACCTATCGCGCGCGTAACACCTATCATAAGTGGGATTTATGGTGGCAAAACGATTGATAACACAAACTACCATAAGTTGTTGTTCGAAAAGGATCCCGAATTGAATTACGAGCCTACCATAGAGGATGGCGTACTTGTTTACGATGAAAACATGTACACCGAGATTCCACCCACAGCACTTGGACAATATGACATGATAGTCGTTTACGTTGCAAACGTTAGTGACGTATACAAAGACGTAACGGTATACTTCGAAGACGTATTATACGTTAAGACCGGTATTGCGACTATCGAGTTTAATCCTATAGGGGATAAAAACTTTGTATACGATGGATTGGAACATTCGGTTGACGTTTCGGAATTCCAAGCATCATATACCTCACAAGATACGTTAATAACCGAAATACTATATAACGGAAGTTTCACTATACAATACATGGGAAGTGATGGCGTTGTGACGTCAAAGGCTCCCGTTGACGCAGGTAATTACGCTGTTATTGTTAACTATATACCCGCAGAAGGGGATCCCGTTGACGGCGGTTCGGCTACGTTCGCAAATGCAATAAAAATTGCTCCGTTTGATCTTGCAACTCCGGGACACATCTATGCTGAACTACTTAGTGGTAGCTACAACGAAGTAACCTATGATGGTAAAGAACACCCCATTCAAAACTCCGAAATCGTACTATTACCCGTTCCTGCTGATCAAGCAGTTGAGGGCAGAAGACCCATGGGTACTATTGCGATATCTTACGTAAATGCTCAAGGTGTTGCTTATTCTACTCCCATAAACGCAGGTTCATACTTTGCAATGGTAACCTATATCCCCAACGATTCCGGTGATAACTATACCTATGGTGCAAAAGAAGCGGACGGCACGTTAATTCCTATTAACGTTGGTAAGGTGGTAGAAATCAACAGGGCAGAGGTTAGAATAGAGGAGATGTTGACCGTCAAGACCGAGCAATACACCGGTAGAGGCGTCCAAATGAACGCAGTTAAATACTATGGTGTAGAAATCACTCCCGGAAGATATGACGTACCCGTTGGTAAACTAAGATATGAATATCGTTTGAGCAATTCTGCAGAAGGTTGGACCGAAAGATTACCCGTAAACGCAGGCACCTATGACGTAATGGTAACCTACGTATCGGAAAGCATAGACAACTACTACAGCCGTGAAGGCAAGATAGGTTATGGTGTAATCGTCATAGAGCCCATACTACCCAGCATTGCTATTAATAGTATGGTATTTGACTTTGGTACTGACATAGCACCTTACTATGACATCAACAATAGCTTATTTGCAGGTTACGTTATCCGTGGCGCACAAGCTGACGTTGATGGACCTCTTGCAGACATTCAAAACAACGTTTCCATCGTAAGTGTAGTATATGGTACTCGCTATACCGATCCTACAACCAACAAGATTGAATACGAATGGTCCGACAGAGCACCCGTTGCAAGTGGTAAGTATAGCGTAAAGGTAACCTACCAAGTATTGCAACGTGACAGTTCTAACTACAGCACGAATGCCGTAACCAGACAAGACTGCTTGACCATAAACAACATTATACCTTGGTTCAAACTAGAGACCAAGACGGTATTCTATAGTGGTGAACGTGCTTCTGCAAACCTCGCAACCGTATATGATAGTAGTTCATATGACAACGAATATATCAAGTGGGAAGAGGGCATGGACAAATATGGTAACTACTATTATGGTACTATTGGTTACGAATACAGGAAGCAAGGCACCGATTCTTGGCTAACTGCAGCACCTAGAGAGGTAGGCACCTATGACGTACGTATTCGTTACTATGAAAACCTTAAGAGTGACTCTTTCACCTCACAAACGCTAATAGTAAGTGGCGCCCTTGAAATTAAACCTCTAGTAATCAACGTAATGCCTCTCTACGGACAAGGCAACGTATACGATGGTTCCTATACCGATGGTAACGCAGTTGCATACGTATATTCTTACGAGCGTGACGGATACAAGTACATGGTATATTCCAGAGTAGGCGATTTGGAAAAGGGTGAAATCATTGATATTTCCTCTGCTGAATACGTTGATGAAAACGGACACGTATTCAACGTTTTGACGGACACCAGCCTAGAAGCCGAAGCTTGGAGAGATTACTACACCAAGGCACTAATTCTAGGGGAAGGAAGTTTCGTTGATGGTGGTGAAAACGTTATCTTCAACTTTGGCGAGCTTCTAGACACTAAGGGAATGGTAGTTCTTAATGCTTCAAACGGCAAGAGATACGAAATTGACCTTGACAGAGAAATCGTATATCTAAACGATGGCATTACCTATACGCTAGGTACTCAAAGTGGATATTACTTCTCCGAAATTAATGGTGAGGGAGCTGTCAACGTAATAGAAATTGACCCCAATAAGGTAGTTGGTGGCATATTCAGCCTCAACGTAGCAGGTAGAATCAAGAGATATACCGTAAACTTTGGCGATATGACGGCTATTGATGAAAATGGCGTACGTTATGACATCTATCGCAATGCAGGTCGCATCGAGTACGTAGAGAATGGCGACACCTATAATATCTCTATCGACCACAGTGCATATTATCAAGTTGGAGTAGATGGCAAGGCTATTTACAAGCACGCAAATGGTTCTGCATTCTTGATTGATATTAACACTTCCAAGGTGGAAAGAATTGCAATTTTGAAGGTAGAAACGGCAAGCTTCAGCTACATTGACGTTGAAGGCGAAGAAAAGAACGTAACCTTTAACGTTAGCGACTTGACTGCTCTATACACCAAGAACTCATATATTGGTCGTTACCAAATCCGTGAAGACCTCAGCGTTATTGTTGACCTAAAGGCAAAGACGGTAAGAATACCCACCTTCTTTATTGTTAAGGAAAACGGAACGATGCTATCATTCATCGACTATAACGGACTTGAAGACCGTTTCATGAGATCCAACCTCTATGCAACGACAAGAGAAAACGTATACTTGTATTACAGTAACTATGGCGATACTTACTACGTTGACCTTGAAAACATGATTGCAAGAATTATTAACAACCTCTACTTCTTTGACGCTGAAGACGAGAGAATCTACCAAGTAGTAGACGGCGTAGAGAAGAGCTTTGGCGTTGACGTTAGAGAGTTCACCTACAACGTAGTACGTGGTGGTAAGCTCTATGACGTAACCACCTTGTATGGCGCAGAATACGAAGTAGAAAAGACCACCCTCATTGCAGGCAACGAATGGAATGGTAGCATGAGATTGAGCGCACAAAACGCTGGCGCATATGAAATCACACAAGGCTCCCTTGTAATTGGTGGAAACTACAGCATTAACTTCGTAGGTGGCGTATTCTACAAGATTGAACGCACAAAACTTCAAATCGAGTTTGTTGGCACCGACAATACCATCTATGACGGACAAGGCAAGTACGTAAGCTACGTAATTAATGGACTTGTTAACAACGAAACCGAGCTTGTACTTAATGCAAAGCAAGAGTATGATGGTGACAACGTTAACGTAACCTCAACGGGTTATCGCACCAAGATTTCATTAAAAACTGACAACTACTATATTGAAGGTGGCAGAAACTTTGAAGACGAAAGCAGTATTTATAGTGATTACTACTTTATCGATCCGGCAACCATGGCACCCATAGTATTTGAAAGAGGGGATGACATCGTATACGACGGCTTCAAGCACTATCTTGAACTCAAGAACGTAGAAAGAGGGGCAAAGGTAACCTATTCCGGTTCCAGCACGGCACCCTACTTTGTAGAACCCGGTATCTATAGCATTATAGCAACGGTAAGCAAGGACAACTACGTGTCCCAAGAAGTAGAGCTAACCATAGTAATCACCAAGGCAAAGTATAGTCTAAACGTACTTGACGTACCCGGCACTTTGACCTATGGCGATGCACTTCCTGCGCTACGTACCGACTCACAAGACGGCACCGTTGCACTAGATCCCGGTCAAGTTCTACTACCCGGAGTTACCACCTATACCTGGACGTTCACACCTCATTCTCAAGAGTTCTACAAGTTCTATGAAGGCAACTCACAAGGTGGAAGCACCATAACCGGTACCATAGAGCTCAAGGTACAAAAGGCACAAGCGAACATTCAAATTAGTGGTAACTTGGTACAATCCGAAACCAGTCCCAGCGCAATTATTGGTATTGCAAACGGACTAAGCCACAACGAGAGCGAGCTTGTAACCATAGAGTACGTTTCAGCAGACGGCACTCGTTATGCTAAGATGCCCACCGAAGCTGGTAAGTATACCGTAGTAGTAACCTATGCCGGTGACGAATACCATATGGAAACGGTATACACCACCACGCTAACGATAGAGGCGGAATCCAACTACGATTGGTTGATAATCCTAGGTGGCGTACTTCTTGGATTAACCGTATTGAGCACGGCATTCTTCCTCATTCGTGGTAAGAGAAAGAAACTAGACTAATCTAAAAAGACCTTTGGCTTGCCCTCGGGCGAGCCAAGGGGCAAGAATAATAATGATAAGCGCGCACGCGCGTAAGGGAAAGATGAAAATTAATTGTGGTTCACAACTTTATACCTATCGTTCTGTTATAAAGACGGAAGAGGACCTAAAGGCCGTATTTACCAGACTTAAAGAGTATGGCTGTACCGTTGCGCAATGGAGTGGCGTTAAGGTTCCAATAGAGGGTAGCGCACTCAAGGCGTTAGGTGAGGAGCAGGGCATAAAGATACCACTTAGCCACACCCCGTGGAAGAGGATAGTGGAGGAGACGGACAAGGTCGCAAAGTGGCACCTGGAAGCTGGAGCGCACACCGTTGGACTTGGCATGATGGACGTTAAATACCTACGTTCCTACGACACCCTCCAAGAGTTTTGTAACAAGGCGAACGAGATAGGGGAAAGGCTAAAGCCCTATGGACTAAGGTTTGGATACCATAATCACTCTATGGAATTCAAGAAAATGGGGGACAAGTTGGTTATAGAGCACCTAAGAGACAATTGCCCCGACCTAGAGTTCATATTTGATACCTTTTGGTGTAAGTACGCGGGACATGATCCTAGCGAGTGGATATTAAAGTTAGAGGGCAGAGTGAGAGATATCCACCTTAAAGATTGGAAGAAGAGTATACTCAAGCTACCAAGGTTCCAAGACGTAGGAAAGGGCGAGTTAGACTTTGAGAGCATACTCAAAAATGCCGAAAGGGCGGGGACGGAAAGTGCGCTAATAGAGCACGATACAACGAGAAACCCCGACAAAACGACGAAAGAGAGCATGGAATATCTAAAAGAGATATACCTGAACAAATAGATCACAAAAAACCAAACAACGAGAAAAATTAAGGAATCCACTTATTAGCGGAAACGCCAATATCTAGGAGAATAAATTATGATGAGAGTACAAGTAAAAAGAATAAGTAAACCCACGTTATTTATAGTAATGCTAGTAGCATTAACGCTTATTTGCGGATTGTTGTTTACTTCTATACAATTAAACAAAGACTTGATTGCAAGCGCTGCAACAAATATGAGCGTGCCTACCGATCCACAAAGCAATCATGCTACGTCCATGTCATATTATAAAGGAATAGAGACAAATGCTAGTACAAACTTTTTACAAGATACTGTTGATACAACGTTGACAGCTGGCACAACTAAAACCATAACTTCTGACTTTTCTACAGCGGATGATACAGCGGCAGGGCACTTTTCAAATAATGGCTCAACTTGGTCAAGGAATATGGCTTATGATAATACGGTTGGTTCAACGACAATCAATACTATGCTATTCTTTTATACTTTTAGGTTGGATGAAGATTTATATGAAAACATAATAAATGGTATGGTTAGCATAAGTGTTAGTGGTAGTTTCCAAGCTGGAACCACCTATGGTTCTGGTTGTGGCGACTGGTTTTCTGGTTTATATGTTGGCGTTGGCTATGCTAGTAGCGATGAGAACTCAGTATATTTACACGATTTTGTTCAAATTAGTGCGGTAACGAGTGGCTTTGGCGATCAAGTTTCTAATGCAACCTATCCAACATCCGATACGGCACCTGCCATTAGTTCTCAAACTCTAAATAATAACTCAAATATAAGCAATTCTTATGGAAAGTATTTAAGAATAGGCTTGTTTGGTAGAGTATGGAACTGGGAAGATAGGAATATGACGGTTGCCATTAATAGTTTGAGTGTTACTATAACGGAACCAGAGGCATCCATGACGGTACCAGGCGATAATAATAGTGCCGTTGAGCCCTGGTATGCTAGTGATATGGCTGGTGGAAACACGGCAAATCCCGCAAGTGGAGTATTTGGTTATCATCAACAACCGAGCAATTTGATTCAAACAATCGATACGCTGGATTATTCGGCCAGTAACATAGGTGCGGATTTCTATCGTTATAGTGACAACCAAACGGCGCAGGACAAATTTACAAACGTAGATACAACAGCAATAGATAATATTACCGGTTCGAATGTAGCTGGAAGATTCTACAACTCCGATGGTTGGTCTTTTGCTGGTGGAAACCAACTTTATCAAGTTGGTTTTATGTACACATATAAACTAACAAACGACGTATATAATGCAATCATAGCAGGGAATGTTTCTATATCGTTGGGAGCAACGGCAAAATGGGGTGTTCTTTCGGGAGATGGTGACGTTGACTCTTGGCTATACGTTGGTATAGGATATTCTCCAAACGATAATTCTGCTGTTTCATATGAAGGATTTAGGCAAATAACGAGAGCGCAAGGAACGAAGTATGATCAATCTTCAGGTGGATCTGCTTCAACACAGAGCACTGCTAATAGTATTAGTAATGTAACTTTAACTGCAACAAACCCAAATGATTACAATAAATACTTGCGTATTTGTATGTGGTTTGAAGCTTGGCCAGGTTCTGGTGGTGGCACTGCACAAATTACAGATGTAAGAATGAACCTTACAATGTCAGAAAAAATACCAGTAGATACAACGGTACCATCTTATACAAACAATATGACAAAACCATCAGGAATTACCGTTCCTGGAACGTTTTATAGTAGTGCAGAATCTCGTAATTTCCACAAACAAGATTCAATGTACACCATATCTAATAGCTCAACCAGTCCCAAGTATTCATTAGTGGCAAGTGGGACGAGTTCTCAGTATTTTCAAACAACCAATTATAATATAGTTCAGAACAATTGGGGAACAGATGGTATTTCATCGGGGCTTATTTTTGCAGGTGTTAGTTCGCTTAATATGGAAAATTCTACTAGTACTAGCAATATATATAAGGCTCGTTTAGAAGTTGGTGAGTATGCTTTGTATGGTATGTTCTATTCCTTAAGAGTGTCGGAAAACGTATATAATGCACTACTAGCTGGACAAATTGCTATTGATTTTGAGCCAACTAGCTCGTATAGTGGCGCAAGTGCAACGGCAAGAACGTGGGGCTATATTGGACTGGGTTACGCAGCAAGTGAAGATGCAGTTAAAACGGGAAATGGTTTTATTGAAACAAAAGGCTATTTGTCTGGTGCAAGAGGACATTTGAAAGGGACTTCCGATTATAGTACTAATGGCTCAGCAGCCAATAGGCTATCAGATTTTGTTTTTACAAAAAACGGAGTAGTTACTCAAAATTACAACGGAAATGCAAGCAATGGAAATGATAAATACCTTCGTTTTGGTCTTTGGGGATATTCTACGGCTGGTAGCACTAGTGGCTCTCAACACGATTTTACTTTGTCGGAAGTTTATTTTAACATAACGATTAAAGCTGTAAACAAGGATGAAAGTGGTCCTATATTTAATATAGAGTCAGGGGATATTGTCTCCACCAACAATGCGGTTACGATTTCCGACAATCCGGGCGTTGACTATTACTTATTAAATGGAAATAGAATAGAAGTTGCAAAAATATCTAACACTTCGTTTTCAACATCTACAACGATTACTTTGCCAAAGCAAGGAAATTATACTCTTTCAGCAGTAGATCTTTGGGGATATTCTAGTATAACCATTAGTTTTACCTATTTCTATTCCACCGTTTACGCTCAAGCAAATACGGATGGCACGCAAGGTGACTATAGCGGTGGAGGCGTAGTGTTTGGTAAAGACTACACCAACCTAAGCAGTTACAAATCGCAACAGATTAGTCATAGTGGTAACTATACTATGCAATACAATCTTTGGGCACACCCCAACGACGGCTATTATTTTGCTGGCTTTACTATAAATGGCTACTCTAATATTAATTTGAATTTGATCACCCAAAGCATTAGTACGGCAGGTACGTACTCTGGTACCAATGGTAGTTACTCAACTATTAATGGTGATACTAGGGAATATAAGTTCACTTGGAATGCCTATACCAACGTCATTATTCCTGCCGATGGTAAATTCTATATAACGGCTCACTTTAAGAGCATTCCCACCACTAATAATAGTGCTACCTATGATGGTATGGCAAAAAACGTTACAATAGGTGACGTTTCCAACGCACCCGGTGTTGGAACTATGAGTAAACTTGCTGTTTCTTATACCGATTCAGCATCTAATACAACGACGTCATCACCTATTAATGCGGGAACCTATGTTGCGACATCAACCATTACGTGGAATGGCAACGTTGTTGGTGTAAAGACGGAAAATCTTACCATTGCTCAAAGGGAAACCACGGCTACTTATACTTTGACAGGTACTGCCCGTAATTATAACGGAAGTAATGATTTCTCCGGTTACGTTTCCTATGCTCTTTCCAATCTTGTTTATGGTGATAACGTAGGGCTAGACGTTGTCGCTACAACGGCTGATGCCAACGTTGGTGCAAACAAAGCGTTAAGCATTAGTGCAACGCTTAATGGGACCAGTAGTGCAAATTATACTCTTACCAACCCCACGGATAACACTAAGACCTTTACTATCAACACGGCTCCCGTAGAAGTAGTATTCGAGGTGGCGAATAAGCCCTACGACGGCAACGCTACGGCATCCGTTACGGTTGGTAGCATTACGGGTTTGATTGGTACAGAAAGCATTCTTTACAATGACCTTAGTGCAACCTATGCCGACAAGTATGCAGGGGACAACAAGAAGGTAACCCTAACTAACCCCGTAGCAACGGCTGGAGAGGGTACTAGTCTTGCAAACTACGACATTACTACTAATGCCGATAGTTTATATGCAACGATTAGTAAAATAGAGTTAACTATAGATTATCTCCTTACAACCTCTAAGGTATATGACGGCAACGTTACTGCAAGCGTATCTGACGTTCAAGCAAGCGGTTATATAGGTGACGATAATACTAGACTATCAATTAGCGTTACTGCAACCTATGACGATAGCAATGCTTCTATAAACAGAATAATTAGTATTGTCTTTGCAGTATCTGGTGCCGAAAGTATTAACTATTGGACCGAAGACCCCGAAGACGTAAGTGGTATAATCGAAAAACGTTATCTTACCATAACGGCTGATGACAAAACTAAGGTATATGGTGAAGCAACTCCCGCATCGTCCTATAGCGTTAGCGCAACCAACGGTGACAATGACGGCACCTTCGTAACGGCAGACGATGAAAGTGCTTCCAATATAACTATCACCATACCGAGCGTTACTAACGCCGGCAACTATACCATTTCTGCAACGGTAGAAAACAACAATGAAAACTACTACTTGTCTGCTGTGGATGGTAGCTACACCATTACAAAGCGCCCTGTTACCGTAACACTAAAGGAACAAGGTGGCGTATACGGTACTCCCGACCTCGGTGTTGACCAAGGAGCTTACGAAGTTTCTGCAAGCGGTGGTTATGCCTATCTTGGCGACGATTTGGGTATTAGTATCTCTAAAGCAGGGGATATGGAAGTAGGCGCACACGCTCTAAGCGCAACCTCTTCCAACACCAACCACGAAGTAAACTTCGTAATCGAAAACAACTTTGTTATCACCAAACGCGACCTTACTATCACCTTAGGTGCACAAGGCTCGGTATATGGTGAAGCAATAACCCTTTCAAACACAGTATTCACCACGACGGGACTTGTTAGTGGCGACAGCGTAGAAGTCATAATTTCCAAGGCAGACGGCACGCAAAAGGGCGAATATGCTCTTAGTGGCGTATTAAACACCGAAAGCGTAAGTTATGCTCACGTTGTTAAGAACTACAATTACACCATCGTTCCCGGTATCTATACCATTTCCAGAAGGGCAATAACCATTATTCTTGCTCCTCAAGGTTCTGTTTACGGCATAACTCCCGTAGTAAACCAAGGCGTTGACTACTTCAGCCTAGATACCACCGATGGAAAATTCGACCTTGCTAGCGGTGACGCCAAAGAGGATCTTAACGTTACTATTACCAAGGCAGACGGCATAAACGCAGGAGAATATGAACTAACCTTTACTTGGAATAACGACAATTACGAAATAAGTGGTGCTAGTGGCATCTATGCTATTACCAAGGCAACCCTAGACGTAACCTACGTTAGTGAAACTATCACCTATGGTGGCACTCCCGGTTACGCAGTAACCTACGCCGGATTCAAGTATACCGATAACGAAGACGCTGTTACTACAAAGGCAACGCTAGATACTGCTAACCTTGCATACACCGGAAGCAATATTACTGCAAACGGAGAAGGATATCAAATTACTCCTAAGGGAGCAGAAGCTCTCAACTACGACTTTAACTATATTGCCGGCACGCTCACTGTTTTGAAGAAGAGCTTGTCCGTTGCTTACATCGAGGAAATCACCTATGGTCAAAGCCCTGTAACCAGCATAACCGCAAGTGAATTTACCGTTACCGGACTAATTGGTGAAGAGGGCGCTGGCGTACTAACCTTAACTGCAAATTTGCCCACT
Source organism: Candidatus Stercoripulliclostridium sp. (assembly GCA_045577735.1). Lineage (GTDB taxonomy): Bacteria > Bacillota > Clostridia > Christensenellales > DTU072 > Stercoripulliclostridium_A. The sequence continues at coordinate 58,509 of JAZNIY010000013.1, forward strand.
AGCGCAGGCACGCACACCATTACAAGCGATAACCTCACCTTCCAAGCAACCAACTATGAAGTAACCGAAGTAAGTGGTTTACTAACGATAAACAAGGCTCAACTAGAAGTTATAATAGGGGCACCTAGCACCGTTGTTCACTATGGTGACAGCATTACCTTGAACGTAACCTACGGCACCACCGGTAAGAACTTTGTAAATGGCGAAAACGCCGACACGGCTCTCACCCAAAAGGTTGTTGTAGATTTTGCTTCTATCACCAACGAAAAGGGATACGTAAGCGCAAATGAAAGTGGCTATGACCTTGCTACACTCATTAGCCAAGAGGCAACGGCAGACAATTATGAAATAATCCATACTGCTCAAATCCTTTACGTCTACAAGAAAGAATTGACTTTGACCTATCAAGGTGAAAGCAAAGTATACGATGCATTAATCCCCACTCCTTCCAAGGATAAAGTAGTGGTAAGTGGTCTTGTTGACGGAGAAAGCCTAGAATATCTTGGCGAAAGCGAAGGATTCGACTACAACTTGGCTGTTAATGCTCCCAAGGCGCAAGTAGGGGAATATCTAGTATACGCGACCTACGTTTACGGCGGCGGTAGAGATGCTCTTAACAACTATGACATCAAGTTTGTTCGTGACTACTACGACATCACGCACGCCACCCTTACTGCCACCTACGTTTCCGAGTCCATCGTATTCGGTGCTACTCCCACAGGCGCTGTTGTATACTCCGGCTTCAAGGGCTCCGATAACGAAGACGTTGTCATTACCAAGGCAACCGTTTCATTTGAGAGCATAGATAACGTTACCATTCTCGGTGAAAACAGTTACGTAAACGTTAAAGAGGGGGGATACGCTCTTGCTCCCGAGGGCGCAAGCGCAGTAAACTATGTCTTCAATTACGTTGAGGGTACTCTAACCGTTACTAAGAGAGAGGCCTCTCTCGTACTTGTAGACCAAACTTCAGTTTACGGCATAGCCCCCGTTGTTGGACAAGGTACGGAATACTATGAATTAACCGGACTACTTGAGGGCGACAGCCTAACCTCTCTAACCATTACCAAGGAAGAGGGCATAACGGTAGGAAGCTACGTACTTGACGCTGTCGTTGTGGCTCCCAACTATGAAGTTGCCGTTACCAAGGCAACCTATACCATAACCCAAGCAACCTTGAACGTTACTATCAGCTTTAATAGGGCATCCGTCCTTGATATCGACGTTGCATCTCTAACCACCGGCGACTTCACCATCGAATATGTCGGCTGGCAATATACGGATGACGAATCCTTGTTGGATACCCCCGTTTCCGTGGACCTAGATGCTATTATCTCTACTGCAACCGAAGCTGGCGAATATACCATTTTGTATATCGTAGGTAACGATGATCAATATATCTTCAACTACGTAAGCGTTGGCACAATCGTTGTTGTTGCTTCCGAAAAAGACGTTGATATTAGCGGTCTATCCTTCACCAGTAAATCTCTTCCCTATAACGGACAAGAGCAATACCTCGAAGTTGTTTGGAACGATCAACCCGAAGAAGTTGACGTTGAAATTTCCTACACCTATAGTAAACCTTTCCACAAGGACGTTGACGTATATAGTGTAATTGCAAGCTTTAGAGTTAAGACCGAGGGCTACAAGGACAATATCCCCTCCATGGAAGCATCTCTTACCATTACGGCTCTTGACGTATCACTCACCCTTGCTCCTCAAGGTTCAGTATACGGCGAAGCAGTAGAAGTAAAGCAAGGTGACGAATACTACACCGTAAGTGGTACCCTTATTGAAGGTGACGATCTTGGCGTAGTTATCACCAAGAGCGACGTTATGAATGCAAATCATGGCGAATATGACCTTGATGCAACCATTTCCAATACCAACTATAACCTTGTTTCCGTAACCACGAACGTTTATACCATTTCTAAGGTAAACGTAACCGTAAAACTAAGAAATCAAGTTGGCGGATATGGTAAGACGGCTCAAATAGCACAAGGGGAATACGATATCGTTGCGGGCGCACTCGTTGACGAAGGCGATATGGTTATCACTTTGAGCGTTGAAACTGCTACCTTGTACGAAGTAGGCGAAAGCTATGCTATTACTGCAGAAATAGTACCCAACGAATGGTACGTATTTGACGTTATCGATGCAGAATACACCGTTGTTGCAATGGCAATCCAAATAACCTTGAACAACGTAATTGCAACCTATGGCGATGACGTAGATGCTACCACTACCTATACCCTCACAAGTGGTACTCTAGCAGACGAAGGCGATGACCTCGGCCTAGTCTTCAGCATCACTCAAGCCGACAAATACGTTGTTGGTGGCGACTATAGCATTTCCGCTACCGCTTCTAACGACAACTACGTGGTTGAAGTAATAGGTGCAAAATACGTTGTAGAAGCCAAGTATATCGAAATAAAAGTTGCCGACCAAAACTCCACTTATGGTGAAGAGTACGTTATCAAGAATGACTTTGCACTCGTTGAAGGCTTCAGCTTGGAATATGACGACGAGAAAGAAGATCTGGGCGTAATCGTAACCGTAAACAGCTCTTCTTTGAATGCCGGTACCCACGTTCTTAGCGCAACAACCTCAACCACAAACTACAACGTTAAGGTAATTAACGGTGCCTACGTTATTGCTAAGGCAACAACCGTATTCTATACGGAAAAGCTACAAAAAGAATATACCTATACCGGTAACGCAATTAACTTTAAGACCGATACCTCGTACGTATATACCAACAGACCCAATAATCAATCAGGCATTAAGCTTCCCACCGTTAGCGTAATCAACGCAGGTCACTATACCGTAACCTTCTCCATTAACGAGAGCACCAACTACGCTTCTGCTAGCGTTGACGTAAATATCGTAGTTCTTAAGGCAAATCCCGTTGTTAATATGTCCGTTCTTCTAAACAAGACCTACGTTTATAACGGTGTAGAGCAATATATTACTGCATCCAAGGAAGATTTGCTAGTCAAAGCAGATTTTGATGAAGTAACCCTATCTTGGTCGGGTGAAGTATTCAAAGACGTTCCCGAAACGGGTAACAAACTCGTAGAGCTAACCCTTTCCGAAACCACGAACTACTTCCCGGCAACCTTTACTCAAACTGTTCCTATCAACAAGGCTAGATATGACTTCACCGGACTAGATTATGCTTTCGCTGGTCTATCTAAAGAGTACGACGGCAAAGAATGCTCTGTTCAAGTAGTAAATCTACCTGCAGGTATCACCGTTGCGTATTCATATAAAGATACCATCCAAGAAGCACCATTCCTCTTCAAGAATGCAGGTGACTATATCGTTAAAGCAATATATTCCTATGACGAAGTTAACTACGAACGTCCCACCGAATTGATAGAAACAGCATACGTTCAAATTGAGCGTATAGATATCACCGTTGAGGTTGTTGATCAACACGGTTACTACGGCGATGCTCCCGAATTCGATCCCAATGGTATTAATGTAATAGCAGGAACCTTCGTTGAGGGCGATGAAATTGACCTCAGCATACAACTTGAACCCAAAGACAGCTATCCAATTGGTGTTTATAAGCTTGTCGCTAACACTATGGCAAGTGGTAACTACAACGTAACCATTGCAAGTGGTAGCTACACCATCAATCCTCGTCCCATAACCGTTACGATTAATAACGAACAAGCTCAATACGGCGATGAAGAAAAGCCCTATAGCTTCAAAATAACGGAAGGCACGCTCATTGGTGAAGACAAACTCAAATCCACCCTCGTTCGTGAAACGGGCAAGACCCCCGGCGAATATGCTATTTCCGGTAGCGTTGTTAACCCCAACTATATCGTTAAAGTAATTCCCGGCGTATACAAGATTGTTCCTCGCCTAATAACCGTAGAAGTATTTAACCAAGAGGGTACTTCTGCAAAACAACTCAACAAGAGAGCATACAAGACCTTCGGTAAGATATTGAAGGGCGATAACTTGAACATCCAAGTTGTTGGTGAAATTGGAAGCACTCCCGGCGAATATCCCTTGAGCGCAACCTATACCGCAAATCCCAACTACGAAGTTGTTATCAAGGGAGGTGTCTTCATTATGAGAAAGGTTGCAGAAATCAGCGTAGATAACCCCATCGTATACAAACTCTACGACGGCGTTCCTTACGTATTTGACGTATTCGTATCAAGTGGAGCAGAACCTGTATTCAGTATTGACGGCATCTTCGTTGAAAACTCCTTCACCGAAGTTGGCGTATACAACCTCTCCATTAATGCCGACGTCAAGGGCGAGTACGCTTCTCCCGATCCTTATCGCATCACCTTCGAAATTCGTCCCACTGTGCTCGAAACCGAAAATGATGGCGTTGTGGTTAAAGTTACCAAGGTCGACGGCTTCGGCGCAGAAGAAAGACTAGAAATAGAGAAAGATCCTTCCGTTGTTCTTTCCGGCGAAGACTTCTCTTCCAAGATTGATACGGCTCTTACCATTTACGTTGTTCAAGGAGAAAACAGAGTACCTCTCCAAGAATATATGCAAGGTAGAGAAGCCCACATTAAGATTAAGCTAAATGACCAACTAACCGAGATAGGTGCAGAAACTTGGTTCGTAGATAGTGACAGCAACGTCCTATACGAAGCACCCACTCCCGATGAAGAAGGATTTGTAGAAGTAACTCTTGCCGACAGCAATCACATCCTCTTCGTAACTCAAAGAAGCGAAGCAACTCCCATATTGGTTGTGTCCGGTGGTATGCTTATCATCTTCCTGGCAATGGGAATGTTCTTCCTCTTCCGTAAGAAGTTCATTAACTAATATTAACTAAAATCAGCAAGGGGCGTGCGTGCCTATGGCGCGCACGCACTTGTTTTAAAAAAACCTAATTTAAAATGATTATCCAAGGACTACAAAAATTAACCATACTCGATTTCCCGGGACAAGTAGCTTGCATAGTATTTACTGCAGGGTGCTCTTTCCGTTGTCCCTTTTGCCACAATGCAACGCTTGTGAAAGGAGAGGGAGAGAATATAAGCGAAGAAGAGGTGCTGGCCTATCTTAAAAAACGCCAAGGAATTTTGGACGGAGTCGTCATAACCGGTGGTGAGCCAACCATTCAAAAGGACCTAAAAGAATTCATCAAAAAGATTAAGACACTAGGTTACAAGGTAAAACTTGACACCAACGGCTATCATCCCGAAAGGCTAAAAGAGCTTTTGGACGAGGGGCTTCTCGATTACGTTGCAATGGATATAAAAAACAGCAAAGAGAAGTATGCTTGTACCACTGGGCTACAAAATATAGATATTACGCGCATTGAGCAAAGTGTGGAACTCATTAAAAATGGTAACGTACCTTACGAATTTCGCACTACCACAATGGCTGAGTATCATGAAACACAAGACTTTGTGGCCATCGAAAAATGGGTAAGTGGCGCAAAAAAATTTTTTATACAATCTTTCAAGGATTCGGGCGATATCTTGTGTGGAAGCTTTACTCCACTAAATGAGCAAAAAATGGAAGAATTTCAACAAATTTTGGCTGTTTCGGTGGGGGAAGTGAAAACTCGGTAGCCAGGGATACCACAATATTTTGTGGTCAAAAAGGGGTTTTGGAAAAAAATAACCACAATATCTTGTAAAAAACCTGTTGACAGAATGGCGAGTCGTGTAGTAGGATATTACTGCACGATTTCATTTTTTTAGGAGGTAGTTTATGTACCAAGTTGTCAATAGAGAAGGCAAAATAGTTGACTTTGATACTAACAAGATTATAGGCGCAATTTCCAAAGCCTTTGATTCATTAGATAAATATTATAATAGGAGCACCCTTGAGCTTTTGGCTCTTAGAGTTACTGCAGATTTTAACCCCAAGATTAAAGATGGTTTCATCTCCGTTGAAGACATCCAAGACAGCGTAGAAACCATTCTTATTCAAGCCGGATATGCAGACGTTGCGAAGGCATATATCCTTTATCGTAAGCAACGTGAAAAAGCACGCAACATTCAAGGTACCCTTTTGGATTACAAGAAGGTTATTGATGATTATCTAAGCGTAAGCGACTGGCGTGTTAAGGAAAACAGTACCGTTACCTACTCCGTAGGCGGACTCATTCTTTCCAACAGTGGCGCAATTACTGCTAACTATTGGCTAAGTGAAGTATATGATGAAGAAATTGCCAACGCACACCGTAAGGCAGACATTCACATTCACGATATGAGTATGCTTACCGGATACTGCGCAGGCTGGTCACTAAAACAACTCATCAAAGAGGGACTCGGTGGTGTTACCGGCAAGATTACTTCTTCTCCCGCACGTCACCTTTCTACTCTATGTAACCAAATGGTTAACTTCCTCGGCATAATGCAAAACGAATGGGCCGGCGCACAAGCATTCAGCTCTTTCGACACCTATCTTGCTCCCTTTGTAAAGAAGGATAACCTTTCATATTATGAAGTAAAGAAGTGCATTCAAAGCTTCGTCTACGGCGTAAATATTCCCTCTCGTTGGGGAACTCAAGCACCATTTAGCAACATTACTCTAGACTGGGTTGTTCCAAACGACCTTGCAGAGCTTAACGCTATTGTTGGTGGCGAAGAGCAAGACTTTAAATATAAAGATTGTAAGAAGGAAATGGATATGATTAACAAGGCCTTCATCGAAACCATGATTCATGGCGATGCTAACGGCCGTGGTTTCCAATATCCCATTCCCACATACTCCATTACCGCAGACTTCGATTGGTCGGAAACCGAAAACAACAAACTTCTTTTCGAAATGACTGCAAAATACGGCACGCCTTACTTCAGTAACTATATTAACAGCGATATGGAACCAAGTGACGTTCGTTCAATGTGCTGTCGTTTGCGTCTTGACCTTCGCGAACTTCGCAAGAAGAGTGGTGGTTTCTTTGGCAGTGGCGAATCAACCGGTTCTATCGGTGTTGTAACCATCAATATGCCTAGACTTGCCTACATTGCAAAGGACGAAAAAGACTTCTACGTTCGTCTTGACAAGATGATGGATATCTCTGCAAGAAGCTTGAAGATTAAACGTGACGTTATCTCCAACTTACTGGAAAACGGACTATATCCCTACACAAAGCGTTATCTTGACAATCTTGATAATCACTTCTCGACTATCGGCTTGGTAGGTATGAACGAAGCTTGCCTAAATGCAAACTGGATTAGAGCAAACCTAACCGAAGAAAGAGCAAGAAAATTTGCTATCGAGGTACTAAACCATATGAGAGAAAGATTGTCCGACTACCAAGAAAAATACGGCGACCTTTACAACCTTGAAGCAACCCCTGCAGAATCAACCTCTTTCCGTCTTGCAAAGCATGACGTTCAACGTTATCCCGGCATCATTACTGCCGCTAAGTCCAAAGATGACACCCCATACTACACCAACAGCTCACACTTGCCCGTAGGATATACCGAAGACGTATTCACCGCTCTTGACCTACAAGACGAATTACACACCCTCTACACCTCCGGTACAGTATTCCACGCATATCTTGGTGAGCGTCTACCCAACTGGCAAAGTGCAATGAACCTTGTAAGAAAGATTGCAGAAAACTATCGTCTTCCTTACTATTCAATGAGCCCTACTTACTCCATCTGTAAAGACCACGGCTATATTAGTGGTGAAGAATATACCTGCCCCATCTGTGGCGAAACCACCGAAGTTTACAGCCGTATCACCGGTTACTACCGTCCCGTAAGAAACTGGAACGATGGCAAGAGCCAAGAATTCAAGGATAGAAAGGTATACAATATTTCCAAGTACAATACCCCCCACAGCCAAGTAGCAGGGGACGTTAAAACCGAGTGCGCTTCCCAAGTAGAAGAGGGCATCACCCTTTACACTACTGCAACTTGCCCTAACTGCAAAATGGTAAAGATGCTCCTTGATAAGGCCGGAATTAAGTACGAAACCGTTGTTGCAGATGCATCTACCAAGGCAAGATTTGATGCTCACGAAATCAAGCAAGCCCCCACCCTTATGGTAAATGGTGCCAAGTACGAAAACGCAAGCAACATCAAGAAGTATATTGAAGATAATAGCGCACGCTAAGAGTTAAAAAACAAATGATATCGCTCCGCGTAAGCGGGGCGATTTTAAGGTAAAGAGATATGAATTACGATTACGATATTATAGTTATTGGTGCAGGTGCTAGTGGTATGACGTCTGCTCTTTATGCCCTTCGTGGTGGCAAGAACGTGCTCATCATAGAAAAAGAAACGGTGGGTGGACAAATCTCATTTTCGCCCAGAGTTGAAAATTTCCCCACCATCAAGGAAATAAGCGGACAAGACCTTAGCGACCGCTTATTTGACCAAATAATGGACCAGGGAGTGGCTTTTGAGCTCGAAACAGTAGAGAAAATTGAAAAGTTAGAAGAGAAGGGCTTTAAGGTTACCACCGACTACCATACCTATACTGCAAAAGCGGTTATTATTGCAGCGGGAGTAAAGCATCGTCATTTGGGCCTTCCTCGTGAGCAAGAATTTATTGGTAGGGGCGTTTATTATTGTGCTCTTTGTGACGGTGCATTCTATGAAAACCAAGAAGTAACCCTAATAGGGGACGGCAACTCTGCGCTCCAATATGCACTTTACCTTTCCAATATTTGTTCCAAAGTTACGGTTGTAACGCTATTTGATTACTTTGCAGGCGAGCCCATGCTTGTAAATCGCCTTAAAGAGCGCGCTAACGTAGAAATCATTATGGGCTATGCTTCCACCTCATTTTTAGGTGAAGACAAGTTTGAGGGAATAGCTTTCAAAGAAACCTATGGCGACAAGACTATGGAAATTAGAAATAGTGCTGTATTCGTAGCAATAGGTCAAGTGCCCGATAATAAGAAATATGAAAATTTAGTAGAGCTCGATAAACAAGGCTTCATTGTAGCCGGTGAAGATACTTTTACCAAAACCGAAGGCATCTATGCCGCCGGCGACTGTCGTACCAAGAGCGTACGCCAACTCACCACAGCTGTAGGCGACGGAGCCAACGCGGCGATAGGGGCTTGTGCTTATATTGATCGCACCTTCTAAAAACACGTTATTTTAGCGAATAACTTCACAAAACAAGAGCCTCCCTCGGTCGTTTACGAGTAGTAAAGTCCCGTCAGTAGGCTCTTTTGTTTTGCCTCGTTCTTCATCTAAACTAACGCGTTTTAAGAGGCACCACATATACCGACTACAATCCACCGCGCATTTTAGCGAACAACTTCACAAAAACCAAAGTCTACCGTGGTCTAAAACTGGTGCAAGTAAACTCAAACTGAATAATAAGGTTTTGGCGAATTGCATTGTGAAGGAAAAAGTTTCCCTTCACTTCGCACTTCATCCAAAAAACAAAGTCTATTAAAGGAATAAAATTAAAAAGAGGTATGCAAGTACCTCTTTTTAATTAGAAATAATATTTATTGGGTTTCTAAGTTTGGTAATGTTTATTCCTATCGTTTTGTCGATATCATATTTTTCGCCGTCTACACAAAATGGAGTAGGGGAAAGTAACTCAAGATCAACGTGCTTAAAAGGGGTGAAAAGAATATTCTTGCTTTTGTAAGGCTTGTTGAACCCGATGAAAAAGGCACGGAAAAAGGGGAAAAAGATTTTAATTTTGTTAAGCAACGTATCCTTCCCGGGGCTCTTGATGGTAAGTAGACACATTTCGCCTTTGTTGTAAAGCCTATTAAAGTTAAAGCCAAAACACCTCGGTGAGTTTATTAGCATAATTAGTGTGTACTCGCCGTCGGTTATAGAGCCGTCAACGTTCATTCTCGCCCAAATATCATTTACTTTGTACTCTTTTACCACCTTGCTGATATAGGCAAGGGCTTTGAATCTTTTTTTGCTTTTTGTGTTTACGGCATAGCCTAACGGCGTGAATGTGCCGGTTGCGCAAACGTAGCTAAAAAGTATGTCTCCGGCGTGTCCAACGAGGTTGAGGGTGCTTTCGTTTTGTGCGTTATAGACCTCGTTGAGAGTGCCACAAGGCACGTAATATAAGGCGGTGCGATCGGGAATAGAGGTGTTGATAATATGGTTTAACGTGCCGTCGCCACCGCACACGGCAACCCCTTCGTAGTCCTCCATTTTTATGTTTTCCAAATCTTCCGGGATATATTTTACCTCGAATTTTTGGTAGCGTGAGGACAGCCTCTCTTTAAGGCTTTCTAGGTTGAGGGCTTCGGCGTTGCCGGAAAGTTTGTTAATAACTATTAGACAATCATTTTTCATAATATATATTATTCACAACTTTTTTATAATATAACATAAAAGATGGGCTTGGTCAAACCTTTATTTTGGGCTCCCAAAACATTGGTATGGGGTAAACATTTGTTGGACTAAATATTCAAAAAACTATACTTTAGAAAGAGAAAAAGGGAGAAAGCAAAATATCTAAAGATATTTTCGGTATTGACAAAGCTTTTTTACAGTAATATAATTAATATTATCTATTTATACGGGCGCGCGCCCGGAGGAGCTGGGAATGAGCAAGAAAACAATTTTATCCAAAACTTTCCTAACCCTTTCCGTAGTGCTAGTTGCACTTGCCGTACTACTCGGAGTATTTTCGGTAGATTTCGACAAGAAAACTGCGGAAGCGGAAGAAGCAAAGTTTATTGCTAATGATGAAATTATCATCGGGCACTTAACCGACGTTCATTACTTTCCTATGAGCTATGGCTATCTTGGCGATGACACGGACTTTTCCAAGAAGGTAATTACCTCGTCTAAGCTAACGCTAGAAAGCCACCTTTACGTTATGGAAGCTCTTGACCAAATCGTGGAGCAAAATCCCGAATATTTGGTAGTTACGGGCGACCTTACCACGGATGGTGAAATACAGGCTCACGTAGAGATAGCAAACCTTCTTCGTCAAACCCAAAATAGAGTGAGAGCGAATGGTAACGAAGATTTCCAAATTTTCGTAATCCTTGGTAACCACGACCTATACAACGAAGAGGCTTTTGACTATAGCACCGATGGTTCTGCTCGTTTGTTACCTAACGCAACCAGATATGATATGACTAAGGTTTATTCATCACTTGGTTATCCCGATTTGAGTGATGCAGAAATTAGTGCATATTATGACACCAAAGCAGATCTTTCCGCTACACTTTGTCCCTATGACGATGCTTACGTTAGTGGCAACTCTACTGCAGGCGTGAAGTTCGTAAATAGCTCTACAGCAAGTACGACCAGTATCGAATGGATATACAGAGAGAATGGTGCAGAACAAGCACTATTAAACGGAGACATTACCGATTATGACCAAGGTGAAATATCCTACGTTGCAAACGTGTTGAAAGATTATGCCATTATTGGTATTGACGAGGGCGTAGCTACCGTAGAAACACAGCATCATCTTGGTGGTATTTTGCACCAAAACATACAAGATTTTTTGAGTGCTAAGAAGGTAGATGGCGAATTTGAAGACAAGAACCTAGTGTCACTTTCTCACCGTAACGTTCTTCCTCACTTTGTCAGCGAAGATAGTTTGTTAAAAGACTTTACTTTCTATAACACCTTTGAAACTGCAGACTTCTTAGCAGACCTGGGCGTTCGTTATTCTTACAGCGGACACATGCACGCTAACGATATTGAATCTCGCATATCGTTGAACGGCAATCTCATTACCGACGTTGAAACGGCATCCGCTACCGGCTATAACGCTGCAGTTCGCTACACCAAAATTGAGCGTGGTGAAGTTGATGGAAAGTATGCAGAAAATTTCTCTACCTACGTTAAGAAGATAGAAACCGTGGATATCACTTCTCTTGTAGCAATGGGCTATATTGACGATGCATATTTCGACAGATATGACCTCTATCCTTACATTACTGAAGAGGGTGGCAGAACCATCATTACCGATGCCGCAGGATATTCTGCAAACAAAGTTCTCCTCAAGATAGTAGATAACATGGTATACCAATACATAGACGTTGACTTTATTGGTAACGCAGGTAACCTCATTAACGAACTGCTTCCCAGTGGTGGCATTGTAGATGCTATTAAGCCCATAGTCGAGCCTCTAATCAACAACCTAATTGTCCACCTAGAAGACGTTGTATTAAGTGATTACGTATATAGAGGTAGCAATCCCGAATTTAAGAGCAAAGTGCGTGGCGCAAAGCTTTGTGGTTACGTTGACGAACTACTACAAGAAGCTCTTAATATGCCGGTTAACAGCGAAGGCTTGGCATTGTTTGACTTCGTAATTAACTCATATCTTGACCACATTGGTGGCCGTGACGTTCCTTACGCACAACTTTCTCGTGGCGAAAAGGAAGCTCTTGCACTCTTCAAAGACGGTACTAACGTACAAAAATTGATAGACATCCTTCTTGATGAAGAGAGTGGACTACTTCGCATCATTAACGGATTGTTCGAGCCCATTGACCTTGCAAAAGATTTGGATGATGGCCAAGTAGCAATGATAAAATCCGTTCTAATGATCGTTGATAGCAAGATGAAGTGGGATCCCCACAGCGTTAAGCTTGACGATCTTGTTCCCGGCGTACTTGAACTACTTGGTGGCATGGGTATTGACCTCGGTATCGATTTTGGTAACGATGGCATACAAGCATTCTTAAACCACCTTATCGACAGCTACCTAACCGATTCTCTATACACCAGCCTTGGCGAAATTGCTTACGGCATTGTTTATAGCTTTAAAGTTGATGAAAATGCCAATATGGAAAACAGCTTTAACGGCTATACCATCTATAAGCACGACGTTACTCTTGCATCAAACTACGTTGAAGGAGCACTAGACACAACCCCCACCGTAGAAAAGGGACAACTTCCCGGCATGATTACCGTAACCTTTGGTGAAAACCCCAAGACCGATAAAAACATCGTATGGTTTACCGACAAGACTGTTGTAGGAACCGACGTTCAATACGTAAAAGGCACTAAGTTTGACGAAAGCAAGGCAACCGAAGTAGTTGGCACTTGTGAAAAATATGCAACCACAACTGCGAACATCGACCTTGGCGTATATGCAACCTTAATGCACATCGAAGTAAACAGACACTCCATTGAATTAAAGGGGCTAGAAAGTGGTACTACCTATAGTTATAGAGTAGGTTCCAAGGCTCTTGGATACTGGAGTGAAGTATACACATTTGCGACTGCTCCCGAAGACGATCAACCCTTTGAGCTCTTACTCATTACCGATATTCAAGGCTCGGCAAACAAACCCTATTTGGCAGCAGAAGCTATTATGGCAAACGTTAATGAAGTATTCTCCAACGGCTATGATTTCATTATCAACTGTGGTGACGTTGTAGATAACACTCGCAACTGGGTACAATGGGAATACTATTTGAGTGGTGGTTTGCAAAAATATTGGGCAAGCACCACAACCGTAGTTGCTAATGGTAACCACGATGAATACGCTTATGAAAAGCCCGATGAAGAAGATATGAAGTTCGAGTATGAATGGTTAGACAAAGATGCCATCATGGACTCTTACAACTACCTACTTCTCCACTATGGTCTAAGCTATCCCGAGCAAGATGATACCACGGGCGCATACTATAGCTTCGATTATAGTGGCGTACACTTCACCGTCCTCAACACCAATGATTACGATGAAAAGGGTAACATGAGTGAAGCACAAATTTCTTGGTTAAAGAACGACTTGAAAGCAACCAAGAAGGATTACAAAGTAGTTATTATGCACAAGTCACTCTATTCAGTTGGTTCACACACCAATGACTTTGAAGTTGTTGCAATGAGAAACCAACTCACCAAGATTTTTGCAGAAAACGAAGTAAGTTTGGTTCTTGCAGGTCACGATCATACCTATACCGAAACTGCATACATCGATTCAAAGGGCAAGGTTGTATCAAACAAACTAGCCGGCAAGCAAGAAGTTGGTAGAGGCAACGGCGTTCTCTACATTACCCTAGGAACCTTTGGCGACAAGTACTACGATTACGTTGGCAACAGCAAAGTTCCGGTAGACTTTGGTGAAGAATTACACGATCCAGCACTTTCTAACCCCACCTTTGGTAAGCTTGTTTACGATGGCGACAAATTGTTCTACGTAGGATATGAATACGACCTCGAAACGGGTGAGATTTCCGAACTTCGTCCTTGCCCCCACACCGTTGAACAAATCGTTGTTATCATTTGTGTTATTGCAGTAGTGATTGTATGTGTAATCGCAATCATATGCGCAAAATGTAAGAAGAAAGTAGAATAATGACCAATGAAAATACTCTCAAGATGCGCCAAATTAAGCGCATCTTGGGGGAAAGAAACCCCCATTCCCATAAGGGAGATTTTGGATACGTAGGGCTCGTAGGTGGTTCGCCAGAGTATAGTGGCGCAGTCAAACTAGCGGGCCTTTCTTGTTGCGCTTTAAGGAGTGGAGCAGGGGTGGTAAAACTAATGGTACCACGTACCATTTTACACTCCGTCATGCCCTACGTGTTGGAGGCCACTCTTCTTGGTTTGCCGGAAAGAGAGGGCTATCTAGCCTATGACGAACAAGAACTGAGTAGTGCTTTTAAAGGGCTAAAAGCCGTTGCTTTCGGCATGGGAGTAGGGCAAAGAGGAGATAACCTAGAATACCTAAAATTCCTACTTAATTTGCCCATTAAACTCATAATTGACGCAGATGGTCTAAACACGCTTGCAAAGCATTTAAACCTACTAGAAAACAAAGTGGCAAACGTTATACTTACCCCACACGTAGCTGAGTTTGAAAGGTTGTCGGGTATAAAAAAAGAGGACGTTCTAAAAGAGCCCGTGCCCATAGCGAAGGCGTTTGCAAAAAGGAATGGAGTAACGTTGATTCTAAAGAATTCGACTAGTGTAATAACGGACGGGAACTATGTTTCAATTAACGATAGGGGAACCGTTGGAATGGCGACGGCCGGAAGTGGAGACGTACTTTCGGGTATCCTATGCGGTCTTTCGGGATACCTTGAATCCACATTCGACATTGCTTGTGCCGGAGCGTTCATAAACGGCCTTGCTGGAGAAATTGCACTAGAGGAGAGCGAAAACAACGTTTTTAGTATGCTTGCCGGCGATACGGCAATGGCAGTTAAAAGGGCAATAAGCACAATTCTTAAAAGTGAATAAAGTATTTTTGTAGAGAAAGACGTCTTAGGACGTCTTTTTTTTTCAAGTTGACACACGCGCGTATATAATATATAATAAAAATAGCGTGCCTCAGTGAGTGCGCTAAAACAAGAACTTTTTAAGGGAGAGAAAGATGTTAAAAATAGACCATCTTTGCAAGAAGTACATTAATAGTGACGTATATGCCGTAAAAGATCTTTGTATGGAAGTAAAGCCGGGCGAAATGTTTGGTTTCTTAGGATTAAACGGTGCAGGTAAATCAACTACAATCAAATGCATAACCGGCATTTATCCTTTTGATAGTGGCACCATAGAAATTGATGGTCACGATATTAAAAACGATAGCCTTAACGCTAAACTCAGCATGGGTTACGTGCCCGACAACCATTCGGTATACGAGAAACTAACGGGTAGAGAGTACGTAAATCACGTAGCCGACCTTTATTACGTTCCCAAGGAAGAAAGGCAAAAGAGAATAGAGGAGTTTGCGGAAAAGTTCCGTTTGAGTTTCGCTCTCGATCGTCAAATAAAGGGGTATAGCCACGGCATGAAGCAAAAGATTTGCATCATTGCAGCCCTTATTCATAGGCCAAAACTTTGGATATTGGACGAACCTCTAATGGGCCTCGATCCTCAATCTATAAACGATATTATTCAAGAGATGAAGGATCATTGTGCAGAGGGAAACACAGTGTTTTTCAGCTCTCACAATATAGATATGGTTGCAAAACTATGTGACAGAGTAGCCATAATACGTAAAGGGCAGCTTTGCGAAATAATAGATCTCCACGTTGAAGGAAACAAAGAAACGTTAGAAGAAAAGTTCCTAGCCTATACCAGCGAACCGGTTGAAGCAGTTTCTGCTTTGAAGGGCAGAAAGGCAAGAAAAGCCAACAAAAAGGCATTAAAAGAGGGCAAAGTGACCGTTGAAAACAGCGCTACGGAAAGCGTGTCTACCGGCAGAATAAAATTCCGTGAAATATTTAGGAAAAAGACTAACAAGGAGCCCAATGCTCCCAGATTCCATATGCTAAAAGGGGGTAAGCGTTAATGAGAGATAGCCACTCAAGCCACGCAGTTAAGGCGCTCATTAAGTTGGAGCTGAACTCTCGCTTTGCAGGAGTACGCCTTAATTCCGTTAGTGGCATTCTAAAGGCTCTTTTTGGGCTTATGGCAATATGTGCAATATATTATTTGTACGTAACTATTGCTGAAAGCATCATTTTGAGTTTTTACGTATACAATCGCGAGAGCTTGTTCCTAAAGTTGTTCGTTAGCTTGATTGGTTTCGTAATGGCGATTGGTGGAATAAGTAGTATAGTTAAGAGTTTGTTCTTTAGTGGTGACAACGAGCTACTAATTCGTTTCCCCGTTAAAGTTATGGACGTGTTTACGGCAAAAGTGCTTGTTCAAGGCGTTATGACCTTTATTTACTTGGTCGCTATTCTTTTGCCCCTAATGCTGGTTTACGGCGAAGTAACCAAACAACAACTTGCCTATTACCTAATGATTCCCGTTGGCATCATTCTTACCTATGCCGTGGTATTTGGAGTATCCATACTCTTTGCCATCCCATTTATGCGTGTAAAAACGTTGGTTAAAGACAAGTACGTTTTCACGTTGGTGGTTTCCACCATAACGATTGCGGGGTTGTTTGCAATCTATATGGTAGCAGTACAATCGCTAATGGAATTTATGCAATCCAAAGCCGTTTCCTTCTTTAGCGATGGTATTATGGGCTCCATTTTTAAGGCAAGCGCATATTTTTATCCCTTTGCACAAATAACCGAATTGATGGAACTAAAGAATTTGGCTGTAGCTATTCCTGTGGCTATAGCCGCTCCTACGTTGATATTGCTTGTTGATTTCCTAATGGTTAAGAAATACTATTTGAAGATAATGCTTCGTAACCTAGAAATAGAGGGTTCTTCGTTCAGCAAATATAGCAACGACGTTGTTCGTCCTCATTTTGGTTCTTTGCTCAAAAAGGATTTCTTAGAGATATTTAGGAGTTTTAACTATTCTTTCCAATATCTAGCAATGAGCGCATCGGCGCCCGTTATGTCTTACTTTAGTACTAGGCTTGCAGTAGCTATAGGCTCGCAAACCATTGGCGAAACCATTGCTCCCGCTCTTGGCATAATGGTAATACTACTATTCGTTGCAATCCTTGTCAGCTTTGCAGCAACCACGGTTTCTCGCGAGGGCGATACCTTCTATATGACCAAACTTTCACCCGTACCATATAACGTTCAGGTTCTTGCAAAGTTTACGTTATATATGATAGTTTCGGGCTTGGTAGTAATATTAAGTTGTCTTGCCATATTCCTTGGTGGCTTTGTTGACGTTAAGGTATTCTTCATAATGTTAGCAATTTGCTTGCTCTTTGCAGTAGGCGAAACCTGCATGGCAATAAAGATTGACCTTGTAAAGCCTCGTTTCCCTGTGGGCGAGGGCAGAGAGATGACCTCGGGTTCACCCAACGTTTTCATTTCCCTTGTAATAGGCCTTATTTTTGCCGTTATAGGTGGCATTTGGGGCATCGCAGGTGGATATATCTTCGGTTCACTCTTTGCGCTAGGCGTTTTATTCTTGCTTGCTTTCTTGTATTGTTTGGGCTCTGCGCTATGGTGCTTCATTGGGCTCAAGAAGGCATACGCTAAAATTTCACCGGCTAGATAGGGGGTAAAATATGAAAAAGATACTTATTGGATTACTCGTTTGCATACCCCTTATAATAGTTTTTGCTATTGATATAAGTGGTGATATCATTGCGTCGGAAACCGATATTACTATAGAAGAAATTACGTTATATCACGATGGTGATTTGATCGTTGCCGATGACCCGATAGAAATTGAAATTAACGATTACGTCAATCGCGCATATCGTATTGAGGCCGTCACCTATCCGGCGATAGCGAAAAAGGAACTGATATGGACCTCTTCCGATAGGGGTATTGCGAGTGTTGATAGTAACGGTGACGTAACATTTACCGGAAAGGGCTTTGGCGAGGTAAAAATATTCTGTCAATCCAAGAATAATTCTACCATTCGTGCAACGGCAGTTTTCTACGTTACTGGAACGGAACTCTATTCCATTCAAATTGTAAAGAAGGGGGAGAGCGAGTATGAAAGCGCGCTCAGTATGAACGTTGGTGAGACCCTAGTTTTAACGAAGATTGTACTTCCGGCCCCTGCGATTAAGGAAAAGAAAACGACTTGGACGTCTTCGAACGGGACGGTTGCAACCATAGATGGTAACGGTATCGTTAGAGCACTTTCAAGTGGCGTTAGTGAAATTACGGCTACAGTATACGAGCCGGCAAGGGGAGAATACGTTTCTTCTAGCGTAACGCTAACGGTAAACGCAACCAGCACCATTTTAAAGAAGAATTATTTAACCATAGGCGCATCTTCCGTTGACGTTTTAAACTACGCCTATACTAGTGGATTCGAGCTTATAGACGTAGTAGGTTCCGCAACGGTGAACGGCACCACCCTTACCTATACCGGAAGTGAGGCCGGAGAAGTAACGCTCAAGGTCAAGAGGGGAGAAAGGGTAGAAAACCTAACGGTTAGATTCACAATGGGTGAAATAGAATTAACCTATGCTAACCTAGACGTACTACTATTAAATCATTGGGCAGACGGAGCATACGTTAGCTTAAAAACTTATGAATTCGTGTTGAATGCAGTCGTTGCCAACGATGACTATACCGGTGCTTTACCCGGAAGCATAACCTATACTTTTAGTAACAATAACGTTGTTCAACGTGATAGTGACGGAGCTCTACTGGGACTAAATAGTGGCAAGGTAACGCTTAGCGCAAGTGCTAGTGGCTTTAAGGATGCCGTTATAGAACTGGAAGTAAAAATACCTCTTGAACACGTTGCAATAACCATCGATAACGATGAGGATGAACGAGGAGTAGAGGGGGTTCGTGTTTGGGGCGACAAATTCGCAGTAAAGGTAGAAAATCTACCCGAAGGCTACGATTTGAGTACCGTAACTCGTCCTACCGTAGATTTTATGTACGGCTACGTCAACACCTATAAGTTTGAAATTGCATCCACCATACCAGCTATGGGAACAGCGGGTCTTGACCTAACGTTTGATTATTATTCAACCAACGAAGAATATGCTACCGTAGATTCAAACGGCGTTATAACCTTCAAGAAAGAAGCAATAGGACATCAGGTTGGCATCTATATGGTTGCTAGGTATTCCTATGGCGCAGACTCTGCTCATGACGGATACGTATTTAACGTAGTAGACGGCATCAACCTCGGTTGGGAAATTAATGAAAACGACGATTGTGTTAACCTCGAAAAGTTGACGAATGACCCCAGTCTTGTAAACTTCGATTTGGCAATGATGTTTGCTTACTTTGAAGAGGGCTGGTATTGGGAATATGATAGACCGGAAAAATGTGTTGACGGCAAGCAACTAAAGAAAGAAAACATTATTCTCCAAAGCGATATTTATTACCACCCCGACCACTGGGAGCCCTATATTTTGACCTCCATTTATGGCAACGGCTTTAAGATTGACGGCAGATTCAAGGTTTCGGCAAACGACTCTTTCCTTCTTAAGATGAATCGTACGCTTGGTGGTGACATAGTATTCCAAAACCTAGTCCTTAATAGCGCAACGCCTCCCACCGATTCCGGTGACTGGTCCTCTTTGAAGGAAAAGGGAGGATATATTGCAGGCATAGGAAACCAATTCTGGGAAGACTGGGAATACGATTATTACGGCTATTGGGAAGACGATACCTATACCAACTGGATAGATAGAACGTGGGAAAAAGACTATCGCTACGATGATGGCTACACCTTGAGCCGTGACACTAACGTGACCTTCCGTTATTGTCAAATACAAAATACTTTTAACTCCTTGGTTGTAAAGCGTGGTAACGTTTTGGTGGAAGGCTGTATTTTCCGTAACACGGTATCGGCAGCAATAATGTACAGCCCCCAATTTGCAAACACCGAGGAAGAGCAAGTATCCAATGGTTCACCCATGCAAAAATTCAACCAAGGCACGTCGCTTACCATCAATAATTGTATATTTGCAAACTCTCTTGCACCGGCAATAATGGTTACACCACCCATAGGTCGTTCTTGTGATCCCTCACTAATGAATATTAGCATAGAGGGCAAGAACTACATCTACAACTGGAAGAAGATTAAGGACATAGACCTTGCCCTTCTTGAAGAATCCACTTTGCCCATTCCCGGCCTAGCCGACACCATTAATGGACAGATTAACGATACTTTCAAAAAGGTCCTTGCTCTAGAAGCTTATGATGATATGAAGGTTAAGAATAGGGAAACCGGTTCTGCTCGTAACGAAGACTACGTCAACCTTACCTTCTGCGCTATGGGTGTATGGTACGATCCTGCAAAGATGCCCTTAAACTACAACGCAAACGAATGGAAGAGCGTTTACGCTGACGTTAAAGACATGGGTCCCATTATCAATGCTCTTGGCAACAAACCCATTCAACTCCTTATGAATTATTCCCCCAACGAAGAGTTTAACACCATGCCCGGGGAGAATTACGATACGGCATCCGATTCCGAAGGAAGGCCTATATGGATGAAACGTCTACGCGGTGAAGAGTAGACCGCGCCTTTGAGCGTATTACATTGTTAAAAAGTCCCCCGACTGCGAGTTATTTACGCTTAGTAAACGCCTCTTGCCGGGGGATTTTTGTCGCGTACTGCATCTTAAAAACGCGGTCTACCATGCTCCGAAAGGAATGAAGTGCTAAGGACCAATAAGCCTTTGAGCGCATTACATTGTTAAAAAGTCCCCCGACTGTGAGTTATTTACGTTTAGTAAACTCCTCTTGCCGGGGGATTTTTGTCGCACACGACAGTAAAACTTCATCTAAACCAGTGAGCTTTAGCATGATTGAACGTTTCTAAGCAATAATATGGCATATTGACACTATTAATAAGCAATGCTACAATGTTTTTATAAATAATTTGTATTGTCGCCAACAATTTTGACGGACGTGTGCGTTATATATTAATGAGGTGCTGAAATATGAAAAAAGCAATTAAAATATCCTTTTTAGCAATATTAATATGTACTTTGGTGCTGGGGCTGTTTGTTGGCGCTGTTTTGATTGAAGATAGAATAAAAAG
Source organism: Candidatus Stercoripulliclostridium sp. (assembly GCA_045577735.1). Lineage (GTDB taxonomy): Bacteria > Bacillota > Clostridia > Christensenellales > DTU072 > Stercoripulliclostridium_A. Next base: position 79,772 of record JAZNIY010000013.1, read on the forward strand.
TCCAACCGAGTTTAATCATTTCAAGTATCAAAACGAGTCTGAGTTCTGGGAAAATAGCCAAAAATACGGCTATACACTTATGCCCGGACTCTTTGAAAAAGAGCGTGGCGAAGGGGAGTTTTCTACGACCCTATATTATAAGAACAGGGAATTAGTTAGAACTAGAAACGTTTGGCAACTTAGTTTTAAGGATACGGAAAGCTTGGAGTTGGTAAGAGTGGATATTACCACAAATCCCTCCAACTCCATGCTTTCAAAACTTACCAAAAATCAATGGATGAATGGTATTAAAAAACATGTAAATGCCACTAACGAATGGTATGAACTAGTAGAAACAACGGTGTCTAACGTAACCATAAATGGCATTGTGTATATGGTAAAAAATAACGACGAGCGCAAATATTGTATGGCGCTCTCATGCGACGCTTCCAAAGACTTGAACGTTAAGATAGGCTTAACGCTACCTATTGAAGGTGAAAACCATGATAAAGATGGGCTATGTAATAAATGTTTAGAGGCAGTCGCCACAATTTTAGAAAACGTAGTATTGTGCTATTAAACCCTATAAAAAGAATAAAACAGCCCGATATTCTCGGGCTGTTTTTGTTTTAGTTACACTCTTTCAAGTAATTTATTAAACGTTTTAGAGGTAAATAGCACGCATCCTGCAACCAAGCATACGGCAAGGTCGGCAAAGGTGAACGCGTTGTAAAGGAATGACCAAGCAACGGCACCGTAATTCGGGTCGGATGAGCCGAATACGAATACGCCACTAATAACGTGAGAAAGGTAACGAAGGGTTACTCCTAAGAGTGCGCCAAGCGCAAATTGAACGGGCGCATTTTTAGAAAAGATCTTCTTTTCTTTTAGTATTGCAGTAAGTCCTATTGCGCCAAAAGCAATGGGGTAGTCTAGTAAGAATTGGATGGGATGGTAAAACCAGGGTGCTTGTATGAATTGCAAAAACCCGTATATAATGCCCGCAACAACGCCCTTACGGATACCAAACATATAGGAATATACCATTAGTGGTAGTAAAGAAGCAAAGGTTATGGAGCCTCCTTGAGGAAGTTCTAGGAAGCGTATGTAACTAAGGGCAAAGCTCATAGCAATGGTAACGGACGCGTATACAATGCTCTTTGTCGTGGTTGCGACCTTTTTGCCAAAGAGGAGTGCAAGTACGGCAATAACGGCTACAAGAACGGCTGTAAACAGGTACATTAGCACTTCGCCCGTGACGTCAACGATTGCACCACTCGTGTAGGTTTTAACTAGTGTGGAAATGATTAATGCAAGGACAGAAGCACCAACTGCGATAAGGGAAATGCGACCAAACTTGGGTAGCAACTCCTTGCGTTTTAACGCTAGTACGAAGCCAATGACGGCGAGCGCAACGATTACCCCTACGAGCACAACGATGGGTATAAAGGTAAGGTAATCAACGTAGCCTTCTTTAATATACTCGTCTAGCTTTAATCCAAGCAAGGTAGCAAGTAATGCAATGGTATACACGATTACGGCACTACCCACAATTATGGTAGCTTTGCGCATGCTTTCGTTTTTGTATTTTTTTACAAGGACCAGTGAAAGAATGACGGCAACTATTACGCCAAGAGTGACGTAAAGAGCGATGGTAGCGACCTTATCAAACAAGGATAAAGTGGCAAATGGGTCTGTGAACATAAAATTCTCCTTTTGCTAGGAGCCTTTTAAGAAAAAAATAGTTCAAGCGAGATTACTTGAACTACAAATTCCTAGGAAAATGGCTTTCTTACGCGAGTGTTAACTCGGTCAAGTTCGAAGGGTGTAATCTCAGATAGCGACTTGCTATCACCCCTAGCACGATTTAGTTGATGTGCTTATATTAGCACCTCAAAAAGTGTTTGTCAACACCTTTTTTGATTATTTTTTGTTAATTTTTTGGGAAATAATCACAAGACAAGCCCCGTTTTTGACCTTTATTTCTACTTTACCTATGGTAATTTCGTTGGAAATACCAAGTGAAGAGTATGGTAAAATTTTTAGTCCGTCAAGTGGATATTTAAGTCCCGAACTAGCTTCAAACTCTACTTCTCCGCCAAAAGGCAGAATGGAAAGCATATTGCCGGCTTCTGAATCAATGCTGAGAGATGAGGTTAAAAAATAAATTTCGTTTTTACTTCCCACAATCTTGGCGTTTAGCCCAACGTGATCGGCATAAGCGAGCAAATTAAGGTTGCCCAGTACGTGCTCGATTTTGCCTTCCAGTGCGCCGTATATGGTAACGGATTTTCCATCGTTATTCTTAATAAAATCCAGGCAAAGCTCGCCGTCGGTCTTGTCTTTGTCAACGGGGTGCGTTATGGTACGCACGTTACTTGGAATATAACCCAGGGTATCGAAGTCCCCAATTACGGCATATACGGGTTTATTCTTTACCAACCTATAGCCACCATCGGCAGCGATTATATATTGTTCTTTTACCTCTACGTCAAGGTCGGGGGCGTTTAATACAAGTGCAAAATCCATAATTATCTACTTTAGGCAATATTTACGAAACGTGGGAAGTACATTTCGCTTTAGTATTATAACGCGCCAAGGCAAAGTAGTCAATATTTCTAAAAAATTAGCCCTTTAAGGTGTAAAAAATTTTTGTCTGCCTATAATCATAAAAAGTCATATCAACCAAAAGGAAGGTGAAAATGAAAAGGGAAAAGATTTTGCGATTTGTTGTCGCGCCATTATTAATAGTAGTGATCGTATTTCTAATTTTGCTTGCGTTGAATGCTTACGGATTTAACGATGAGTACGCGGAGGCGGCAACCGTATTAAAAAGAGGCTCTTCAGGCGCACTTGTTAGAACCTTGCAAACCAAGCTTAAAAATTGGGGATATTATAGTGGAAGTATCGACGGCATTTATGGTGCAAGGACGGAAACGGCCGTTAGATATTTTCAAAGAGTAAATAAACTTACGGTAGACGGCAAGGTGGGGACTAAGACGGCTAAAGCACTTGGAATGAGCTTGTCTTCCTCTAGCAGTAGCTCAAACGGCTCTTACTCCTCGCAAGACCTCTATCTTCTTGCAAGAGTGGTTTATGGTGAGGCTCGTGGTGAACCATATCTTGGCCAAGTGGCAGTCGCAGCCGTTGTATTAAATAGAGTAAAAAGCTCGGAATTTCCAAACACCATATCGGGAGTTGTATATCAGCCTTGGGCGTTTACCGCTGTCAACGATGGTCAAATTAACCTTACCCCGAACGAAACGGCAAAAAAGGCGGCGCAAGACGCAATTAATGGTTGGGATCCTACCTATGGTTGCTTGTTTTATTACAACCCTAGAACGGCAACAAGCAATTGGATACGTCAAAAGGAAGTACATCTTTCAATAGGTTCACACGTCTTTTGCTTGTAGGAGGGAGTATGGAAAAGAATAAAGTATGGAAGATTGCGCTAATCATAATTTGTGTGCTACTTGTTGGTGCTCTTGCAACGTCATTAGGCATACTTGCCCACAAGGTTAAGGTCTTTAATACCGAAATGGGCGCTGTATACGATGGTGCGTTTTATCAAACGCTCGATGGCTTAGGGGATATGGAAAACAAACTAAAAAAGGTTCAAGTTTCCAACTATAACAAAACCAAAAAGCAACTCTTGCAAGAAGTTTACGTTGATTGCGAGGTTACGGCAGTCAATCTTGCAAGGCTAAATAACGAAGAGTTTGATACGGCAAAAGTAATAAAATTCGTCAATCAGCTAGGTGGGTTTTCTGCATACCTTGCAAAAAAATTGCCCGACGAGAACGTAACGGAAGCAGAAAACCAAAAACTTATGAAACTGACGGAGGTGGTTTCTGCGTTGGAAAAAGCCTTTTCGGAGGCCGGGGATGCCGTGGCGCTAGGTGGTAATTTGTACAACACCTTAAGCGAGGGAATACAAACGCTAAGTGGAGTATACGATGCTTTTGACCAAACTACTGTGGATTATCCCGAGATGATTTATGACGGACCGTTTTCGGAAGGACTATTGGATAGGGAAGCAAAATTTCTTAAAGATAAAAACGAGGTAGAGGAAAGCGTTAGCCTAGAGAAAATAATTGCTTTGTATGGTAGTGGCGAAAGCGAGGGCGAAGTAAGTGGTGCAATACCATCTTACCTTTACTCCATACCGGACGGTAGTGTGGAAGTAAGCAAAGTAGGTGGCTATATCGTGGAGATAGCGAGGGACTCTCATGAGGGGGAAGTCAATCTCACGAAGGAACAAGCATTAAGCACGGCAAAAGGGTTTTTAGAAAATATTGGATATAACGGACTTGAGGCAGTATGGGTATCCATAAATAGTTATATGGCATATATAAACTTTGCTTTTGTCAAAGATGGTGTAATATATTATCCGGACCTAATCAAGGTTAAAATAAGTTTGGTCGGTGGAGAAATTTTGGGGCTTGATGCACAAAACTTTTTGTACAACCACGTGGAAAGAACGCTTAAAGAGAACCTTGGTGACGTTAACACGATTACTTTCAAAGAGGGCTTTGAGGCCGTAGTAAAAAGGCGAGTCATTATTCCAACGGAGTGGAACACGGAAATAGAAGCTTATGAAGTCGCGGGAAAATACGACGATGCCTTCTATTATATCTACTACGATGCAACAACGCTCGAAGAAATTAAGGTTATGAGGGTGATACAAGACGAAAATCAAGGCGAGCTCATTGTATAAAGTGTTAGTTTATAATTGTTGACTATGCAAGTTAAATAAGTTATAATACTAGTACTATTTTAGTTAAGAAGGTACGAAATGCGTAAATTTTTAATCGTTATGCTCGTTGTAGTCTTTACCGTATGCGTTGGTATCAGCATGGTTTCTTGTAACAATGACGTGGACCATGCAGGTAGCAAATGGACTAACGAAGAAGTTTTAAGTTATGAAATGTACGACGGCAACACCCTTGTTGGTGCTCTCGTAATTAAGACCGAAAGAGTTGCTTCCGGCGCTCAAACCCTAAATATGACCGGCGAGACCCACGAGGTTTCTGCCTCCACCAGAGGTGTTAGAGTTACCATGGCTGCAACTGACCTTGAGGGCAACGTTATTATGGCAAGCGAAAGTTTGCTTAATGGTTTCACTACTCTTGCAAGTGCAAAGAAGGTAAGCTACAAAGGTACTGAGTACACTACCAAGGCTCGTTATGACGGCAAGCGTTATATCTATTCCGTAAATGGTGGCGAAGAAAAGAAGATTAGAATCAAAACCGGCTTTGTAGACAACGAACTTCTCTACACCACTCTTCGTGCTTACACCTTGGAAAACAACTATTCCAGCACCTATACCGTTATTGATAACGTTGCAGGCGAACAAGTTAAAATGAACATTTCAACTTCTAATCCCGAGGTTCGCTATAATGGTACTGCTCACGAGGTAGCCGGTGAAAAGGTGCAAGGAATAAGCATTTTCTCCGATGGAGTAGAGCAAGACATGAAAACCAACGTAAAGTGTGTTGAACTCAAAGTTCAAAGAGCAGAAGCTCCTGTTGGAACTCCAATTTATATTACCTATTCCGTTGAAGGAGAAGGTGGTCTTTCAGTTCTTGGGGCAGGTTCTACCGGTTTGTATTCCACGCACATTCCAGTTAAGATTGTTGAAAATAATTTGACCTATAAGCTGGCATCTATTGCTTGCAAATAGCATTAATAATTATAGTAAGAAAAGCAAAAATAAAAGCTCCGTAAAGGAGCTTTTTCTTTTTTAAACCCTTGGGTAAGCGTGCTTTCGTTTAGTCGGCGCTTTGGGTGATTAGCATTTTATCGTTTATTCCTTTCGTATTGTTTTCTACCATAACTTCGTTTTCAACTTGGAAGGCGAAATCTCCGCTTTCGTCAACGTTAAGGATAATGCTTCCGTGCCTAGAGGTACGGTAGGTAACAACGCCTGCATTAAACAATCTTGTCATAAGTTCGGGCCTGGGATGAGCGTAAGCACCACCTTCATCACTAGATATAATAGCGTATTCGGCGCTGATTTCTTGGAGGAATTCTTCACCCGTGGATCCTGCTGCTCCGTGGTGTCCCACTTTTAATACGTCAATATCGAGGGCGCTTTCGCCAAGCTCGTTTATGAACCAGTTTTCCGTTTCAAAGGTAGCGTCACCGGTTAAAAGTATTTTGCGAGAGGAAGCGGTAAGAAGAATGATGGGGCTCATGCCGTTTGATTCCTCGGAATCAAAAGCGGGATCATCGTCTTGGAAAGTGCTGTAGCCGGGAGCGTATACGTCAATTTCGTAGCCATTTCCGGAAATATAGTTGTCATAGAATTCGCCGTCAGCGTCAATCTTACGTAGATTACTTGCGTTTGCCACTTCATCGTTAGCTTTGGCTTTGAAATTCTCGTAAGATTCCGTTCCCTTTACTACGTCGTTGTACATTATATTGGTTACGCTGTAACTATCCAAAACGTAGGGGAAGATGTTGTAGTGGTCGGTGTCGGGGTGTGTTGCAATTAAGTAATCTATGGTGTCGGTAACGCCTACGGCAAAGAGATATTCTAGGTAGGAATCCTTAATCTCTTTGGAAGGATATTGGGTAGAACCACTACCTGCGTCGATTAGTACGTTGACTCCGTCACTAAATTGACAAAGTATGGCATCCCCTTGACCAACGTTTATGAAATGCACTTTGCAAGTTACGTTTTCAAGTATGACCGTAGAATTTGCTGAGCTCAAATTTCCACCAAGTTGAACCACTTGTGGCACACCATATCCGTTGTTTTGGTTACTCAAATCGCCAGCATTTTGATTAATGCCATCAATAAGGCCTTGTGCTAGGGGGCTAAAAGCGAGGGCGACTACAAGCGCCAATATGACTGCAACAACAATTAAAATGAGTAGGGTGGTTTTGTTAAACTTTAAAGTTATCTTTTTTGCCATAGCGAACTCCTTTAATATTTATTTAAAATATACTCTATATAAATTATATAATAATTTCCATATAAATTCAATATTTGGTATTGAAAAAGACTTCTTTTTCGTTTATAATGGATAAAGGATAAAATTTTTTTTGAGGTGAATGATGAAACTCAATTATTGGAGAACATTAAAAGTTGGTTTAGCGTTCGCAGTAATTCAAGTTTTCTGGACGGCATACGACTACGTTGTACCGCTATTACTTGAAAACACCTTTGGTCTTTCCAACAGCTTGCGTGGTTTGATAATGGGTGCTGACAACCTTCTAAGCCTTTTCTTACTTCCCATTTTTGGTAAGTTAAGTGACAAGACGAACACAAAGTGGGGACGTCGTACTCCCTTTATCGTGCTTGGTACGATAGCTAGCGTTATCATTATGATTTTCGTTCCTATCACTTCCAATGCACAATTAAAATCGTCTTTGAATTTGCGTTCCGAGATTACTGCAACCCATGTGGAAGGTTACGTATACACCGACCATGAAGGCAAGTCATACAACGCAGAAGAGCTTTATACTATGCTCTACAACGAGGGCGCGCACAACTCCGACTACTGCGACCGTCAATACTTCAAAGACTTTGGTGGCGAAACTTTGGAAGAGTACCTAAAGATTGCCCTAAATCCCCTTGATGAAAATGGTGAATATACCGAAGAGTATAATACCTTTGTAAAGACGGGTATCAACAGTTATGCAACCGACCAAATTTTCCAAAAGATTACTAAGGGTAACATCACTCCTCTAGTTCTCTATATGGTAGTATTGCTTCTCGTTCTTATAGCGATGGCAACCTTCCGCTCACCGGCTGTTGCTCTAATGCCTGACGTAACGCCCAAGCCCTTGCGTTCACAAGCAAACGCAATGATAAACCTCGCCGGTGGCGCCGGTGGCGCGGTAGCGTTCCTAATTTATACCATCACGTTCATGATTAACCCCTATGGATATATGGCAATCTTTATTGCAGTTGCTTGCGCTATGCTCATACTTCTTGCACTCTTCTTGTGGCTCGTTAATGAACCCAAGTTATTCCAAGAATGTCAAGACTTATGCGCTGAGTACGGAATTAGTAACGACGATGATGAAGAAGTTCAAGCCGGCGTAGATGAAGAAGACCTTGCTCTCGAAACGGGCAAATCCAAGAAGGCAAGAATGATTTCCTTCTTCCTCATCCTTGCATCCATCTTTATGTGGTTCATGGGCTACAATGCAATTTCCTCTAACCTCTCCATTTATATCACCAAGACGTTGGGTCAATCAGCCGGTATCGGTGGCGTAATAAGTGGTGTATCGATGGGTGTTAGTGCCGTAGCATTCATTCCTGTTGGCTGGCTCGCAGTTAAGATTGGTAGAAGAAAGTCCATTATGTTAGGCTTTGGCCTTGCAGTAATAAGCTACTTGCTAATATTCTTCTTTGCAGCAACTCCCAGCAGTTATGCAGTTTACCTCTATGCAATATTCTACTTGATTGCAGGCTTCGGTTTGATAATTGGTAACGTCAACACCTTCCCCATGGTTGTTGAACTTTCTTCCAATGCAACCATCGGTAAGTACACCGGTTTGTACTATACCGCAACGATGTCTGCTCAAGCAATTACCCCCTTCATCGCTGGTTTGATAATGGACGAATGGGGCACCAAGTACTTGTTCTTGTACTCCGTAATTTGCGTAATAATTTCTATTGCTCTTATGTTCTTTGTAAAACACGGCGACAGTAAGGCTGTTCCAAAGAGTGCACTCGAAATGTTGGGTGAAGACGGTTAAAAAATAAATAGGAGAAAAAAGATGAAAAGGATTAAAAAGTTTATAGCAGCATTTGGCTCAATGTTAGTAATAGCAGTAGTGCTTGCAGGATTCCTTGCCCCCATGATGGCAAAGAGCACAGTAACTCTAGAAGCATTTAAGCCCGGTGAAAAACCCGAAGGTGAAAAGCTTGACTTGGTTATGCCCGATGCAAACGATACCGAAGCAGTTATTAAGTTTGCAGCAGACCTTTATGCAATTGCTTCCGAAAAGTATTGCACCGCAGAAAACGTAGCATATCAAACCAGCTACACCAACACCATGCTTAACGTTCCCGTTGCAGGTTATCGTTTCAACCTACGCAACCAAGACAGAACTCACTATACCGAATACGCATACATTAATGGTGACACCAACAACCCCACCATTAAGGTTCTTATGGCTTTTATGGGCGCATTTGCCGGCGATAGCACTCGTTTTGCGGAAGCTCGCTATACCGATGATAGCATGGATTATATCCAATCCACTAAGTACGTTGCTCCCGACCAAGACCATCAACCCACCCCCGTTATTGATGAAGTTGGCTATCCCTCGTTTGATATTCCTTGGGGCGAAGCAACTACTTCAACAATGGAAAAGCACGATTATGGTTATCGTCTAACCGACCACGACGTCACTGTCGAAACCATTTCCGAAGCAACCGTAACTTATAACGAAGAAGAGGGCTACTACACTTTGAAGTTGAAGCTCGACCTCGTTAAGGCTACCGAAAACATCACCCTTCCCAACCTTAGAAAGAACGCAAACGATCCCGATGCTTACTACAGCAAGCTTGACCAAACCATCGAAATTTGGGACAACGGCTATCCTCGTTTCTTCCTAGCAGAAGACACTTGGCAAGGTATGGTTGCAAGTGACCTCGTATTCTCCACCACCTATTACTTTGATGAATACTGGACCAATATTGATAACTATCAATATATGAGCGAATACTGCAAACTTGTTGACTAATCTAAACAAATAGAAAACGGCACCCGTTTATGGGTGCCGTATTTTTTGTCTTAATTATTGTAGCAATGAAAGAAGTTGTTCTTTAAGATTATAGTAGCCGGACTCTAAGCCGTTTGGTGGCACTATGGTGTTAGGGGTGGAAAGTATTTCAATAGGGGCTTTTAGGACGTTAAAACAAGCCTTTTGAAGGGTTGATGCAACGTCGGTCATGATTCCTCCGCCAATGGAGCTTTCGCCCATTATGACGGCTCTTCCCGTTTTCATAACAGAAGCAATTATTGGTTCGTAATCTATTGGTGCAAGGCGCACAAGGGAGATTATTTCTAGGTCGCAACTACTTTCTTTTTGTGCTTCAATGGCATCGTAAACGGTGGGACCAACGGCAATAATTGTGAGCCTATCTCCCATCATTTTGATTGATGAATTTTCGACAATGCCCGCACTTTGGGGTGCCGTATTTGTCAAGTCAGTGCGCTTATAGAACTCTTTTGGCTCAAATATTATCGTTGGATCGGTAGAGGCAATAGAGGAGCGAAGAACGGCAAGCATATCGCTTGGCGTGCTGGGATAATAGACCTTTAACCCACCCACTCTTGCAATAAGCCCGGAAAGGTCTTGTGAGTGTTGTCCACCATAACTTCTACCTACCGGAAGCCTTAACGTTAGAGGGAGCGAGATTGTGCCACCGGAAAGGGTTTGCCACTTCCCGGCTTGGTTAATTATTTCATCGCTTGCCCTAGTAAGAAAATCAGCATAGAGAAGTTCTGCAATAACGTTGCCTCCACGCATTGCGTAACCTATTTCAGCCCCAACTATAGCAGACTCAGCGATAGGTGTGTTAAATAGTTTTTCGTAAGGAAGAACGTTTTCAAAATTATAGAATACCGAATTTTCAGACTGCCAACCACGTACGTCTTCGCCATAGGCAATAAAGGATGGGTGAGAAGCGTAACCCTCCAAAATTCCAAGAGAAATAGCATCGCGTATGGTAAACTCCTTTGCCGACTTGTTAATTAGCTTTTGGTAAATTTCACTCTCTTTTAGGCTTGAATCATTTGAAGATTTAACTAGGTTTCCATTATTAAACAGATGTTTGGAAATATAGTTCTTGTCACGTTTAAGGTTAACGCAAGGACTAATGCTTTCATCAATAGCAAGCGAATATGCGTTTAGAACGCGTGCTGATACTTGGATCTTTATTTCATCAATTTCCTCTTTTGTCGCAATACCGTTTTCAATTAAGGAACGAGCGTATGCTTCGACGGGATCAAGAGCGATCCAACTCTCAATTTCTTCTTTATTACGATTTGGGTTATCCCCAATGCTGTGTTCACTATGACGATAGGTTGTGCAACTGATGAGAGAAGCCCCTTCGCCGTTAAGAATGTTTTCTCTGTGACGCTTAACGGCATCAGCAACGGCAAAGGGATTTAGGCCGTTTACCGATTCTGCGCACATTTGGTTGGAGGCAAAGCCGGCCCCCAAACGCGCCGGATTATCGTAAGAGCCCGTTTCCAATTTGGTGTTGCCACCGCGTGCATACAAATTATCTATTACGAAAAAGAGCAGGGGGAGCCCCTTCTTTGTCTGCCAGAGGCCTTTGAATTGGTTCATGGTTGCAAAAGCAATGGACTCGTACACGGCACCACAATTTAGTGCGCCGTCACCTACGTTTGCAACGGTGAGGTGGTTAAGCCCGTTTACGCGATCGTACAAAGCACTGCCCACGGCAAGGGGAGCAGAGCCACCAACAATACCATTGTTTGGGTAAGAGCCAAACGGGGTGAAATGCAGGTGCATACTACCACCAAGTCCGCGTTCTAGACCTGTTGTGCGCGCAAATATTTCACTAAATGCACCATAGAGAATAAAGTCTACGGCATTTTGATGCGGATTGGAGGTAAGACGATCTCTAACTGCAGAATACGTGTCTGAGGGGTAGGAGGATAAAAGGGATACCAACTCTTCTTCGCTAGAAAGCCTAATAGCCCTTAGCGATTTTGCAATGAACTCTCCGTGTGAGCGATGTGTGCCAAAAATGACGTCCTCTTTTTGAAGGGCGAGGGCCTGTCCTACTGCAACGGCTTCTTGCCCAATGGAAAGGTGTGCCGGGTATGAAAACTTGTAGCCAAGTAGTCCTTTTTCTCTAGAAACCTTAAGGGTGTTTTCAAACTCCCTAATATAGAGCATGTCCGTATAAACGTCCATTAAGACCTCTTTTCCGTAACAAGCAAGTTCCTCTTTAATGGGGCGCGAGTAAGCGTTCACCTTAATATCTTTAAAGGTGATTGTTGCTTTGGAAAGTAGATTTTCGGGAGTCATTTTGGTCATTATTGGGAATCTAATCTATATATTTAAGTAGTTCAATTGGTTTGTCTATTACGTTCCTTGCGCCAGCGTTCAAAAGTGCTTCTTTGGTAGAAAAGCCCCAAGAGCAAGCAATAAAGGTTGCCCCAGCGTTGCTTGCCGTTTTAACGTCAACCAGGCTGTCGCCTACGTACAAAGCTTCTTCAAGGGAGCAACCAAGTTTTTTTAGGCAAACGTTTACCATATCGGGACTGGGCTTTGGTGCATAGTAGTCGGTTATGCCACACACGGCATTAATTTTATCTCCCCAGAAGGAACGCACTATGTCCTCAAGGGGCGCTTGCAATTTGTTGGATACTATGCCAATTTTTATGCCCTTTTCTATTAAGATATCGATCAACTCGTTTACTCCGTCATATGGACGAGTGTAATCGGTCAGGTGTTCGTTGTAATATGCTTTGAATATGGGCAGAGCTTGGTTAAAAGCCTCTTTATTGTCGTCTGGAAGACCACGAAGAACAAGGGCGTCAATGCCGTTGCCGACGTAACTAAGCACTTCTTCGCGACTTCTTAATGGTAAATCGAGTTTGTTTAAAGTATAATTAAGTGCAACCTTGAGGTCGTCGAGCGTGTCGGAAAGGGTGCCATCCATGTCAAAAAGTATACATTTTACCGTACTCATAACTATCTCCAAACAATTATATCGTTATTTTAACAAAAAATATGCTTTTAGGCAATAGATAGGGGGCAATTCATAGTGGTCTCAATAATCATTCACAAAATTTTCAGTTTTTCCTACCTTGAATATTCATATTATATTGTTAAAATATAGACACGATAGGAAGCCGATTTCGAGTTTTTTGTACTCCGCTTGCCGGCACTCCTACGAAAAAACTAATAATATAATTGAATTTCTCAATCCCTCCTCCACAAATATGAAAAAAGAGCCAGCAAGCGGGCTCTTTTATTTTTGTTGATATTATTTTATTAAGTCTTTTACGATTTCGCCACCAATTATCAAACCCATAACGCTTGGACAGAAGGCTGTTGAGCCGGGAGTAACCCGTTTGCCACTGTCTTCCTTGGAGGGTAAGGGTGAAAGGGGAATTTCTTCGGAGTAGCAAACTTTAAGATGATTAATGCCAAGTATCTTTAGCTCCCTTCTCATCACTCTCGCAAGTGGGCACACGTTGGTTTTGGAAATATCACTAATTTTAAATGCCGTTGGATCAAGTTTGTTTCCTGCTCCCATTGCGCTAATTATAGGGGTATTGCACTCTTTTGCTCTTCTGATTAGTTCTACCTTGCTCTTTACGGTGTCAATGGCATCGGCAACGTAATCATAGGAGGAAAGATCAACCTCCTTCGCGTTTTCAACGTCATAAAACAAATTGTAAGCACCCACTTTACATTCTGGGTTAATATCTTTTATGCGCTCTAACATAACCTCGGTTTTGTATTTTCCCACCGTAGAGTTAAGGGCGATTATTTGGCGATTTACGTTAGTTAGAGAGACGGTATCGTTATCAAAAAGGTCGATAGCACCAACTCCGCTACGAGCGAGGGATTCCGCGATATATCCACCCACGCCACCTACGCCAAAGATGGCAACGCGAGCATTTTTTAGTTTTTCAATGGCATCGTCACCTATGAGGAGACGAGTGCGCTCGTAAAAATTAGTCATTTGTTTCTTCTCTTTCTCTAATCTTTTTTAGAACGGGGAGTTCGTCTATGGAAAACAAGGGACCACCCTTTTTGAATAGCACCAAGGTTTTGCCTTTTAGTGCAAGTATGCCGACCGCCAAAGGTTCAAGTAGGAAAACAATGGATACTACAAGCATAAAAGCATAGACCACGTATACGAAAGCACCACTGCCAAACCAGCCGTGGAAGCCGGCAACAATGGTATCTAACATCATTATTTCACGGCCGACAAATCCCATAATGCCTACGTTGGCGGGGAATATGGCGATAAATACGTAAACTAGTGGTAGGGTGAGAATGAATGCAAAAATAGTTATTCCTAAGGTAAGTCCGTTTCTAAGTTTATGGTCCTCTATGGTGAGAGCGACGTTGGAAAAAAGCATAATGCCACAACTCATTGTGCCGATGACTATTAAATATCTGCCAAGTGCGTTGGTAATTGCGTTAAATAAAGGCAATATTTGCATTGCAGAAACCAAGAAAACCAGACCCAAGCAAATTATGCCCACGGCACCTAGTAGTAAACCAAGCTGAAGTTTGGTAAGTTTTTTCATAAATCTCTTCCTTTTATTTAATATGTTAGTATAGAGCAAGCAAATAAGCATTGCGCTACGTAATAGGTCACTAATACGACGTAAATAAGTACGGGTTTACCTTTGAGGGGTGAAAACTCTTTGAAGAGTAACGATACGTCCGATATAACGAACAAGATACCTGCTACCAAGCTCAAGGTGCCAAACGCGTTGTCAGCGTTGTGTATAAATGCATTTATGGTTACCACCAACATAAGGTTTAAAATCACCCCATAGGCAAAAGCAAACGGCACCATTTTGCCAAGAGCTATTTTATTTTTCATAATGGCAAGAGCAATTCCTAGTAGTGTTGGGATGATAAAAATGCAGGGTATAAGATACAATTCAAAGGGAACACACACTAAATATACGGTGCTAAAGAGCACGTGTCCACCAAAGAAGCATGCTCCACCAATCAAGAAAAGGTTGGAAGTTTTTTCTTTGAGTGCAATGTTTTCATTTAGGCACAGGTACAAGTCCCCGATCGTACCAAGTATAAGTGCGCCTAGGACCAGTACGGAGTAAAGGGTTGCGCCACTAATATACAAAGATATGAGGGCAACTGCAAGAAAAAATAGGGAAGCAAGTCCCTTGGTAAATATGCGTCTAGTGGGGTTTTTGCGCAAGTTAAAGTATCCACTCAAAGTGCCCAAAACAACGGATAATGCAGAAAGTATATATATTGCAATCATATTAACTAATGGCAACGAACTTATTGCGAACGGAGGAGCATTTTGCACCCCAATTAGCATTGTAGGAGTTAAGTAGGGTAGCGTTAACGTATACCTTTAGATCCTTAGGCATAAGAGAAGCGTTAAAACTATTTTGGTCTATTTGCTCGGAAGAGGGAATAAAACTATCATCGCCAATCAAATGAATGGCGGTCAGCTTTGTGCATTCCATAAAGGCAAAAGCTTCAATATGCAAAATATTATTCGTCAGTTTTAGAGTTTCCAAAGTCGTGTTTGTACTAAAAGCATAGGAACAAATCTTTTCGATAATGGGAGTATATCCAAGAGATACGCAATCGTTATCGAACAAGGTTTTCATGTCCAATTCCGTTGCCGGTCCCATGTAGGAGTGAAGCACAAAATATTTTTTGTCGGTGCTATACTTTATGCCGGCAAAGGGATCGCCAGCCTCTTTAGCTTCGGTGGGTGAATACAATGAGCCACCCTCGTGTGGAACTAATGGATAACGCTCGTACATAAGCATATCATTAATGACCGTCGGGTATACCGTAACCTCATATATTCTTTGAATTAGGGCTAAGGAATAGGTGGTTGCGCTATAGTAGCCCTCTTCGTTTTGGTCTGTAATTAGGAAGGCGCGAGCGAATGCTTCCGTTCTACCTTCCGGTACAACTATATCAACGGTAGGCGAAATTTCGCCAGAATTACCACCACCAAAGGCGGCGGAGCCGTAAGTGGGAGGATTTACGCCTATGAAATATGCACAGGCTCCTTTTACGTCACTAAACGCTTGACCGGCGATAGTAGTGGTTGATTGCTTAATGTAGGTAGGTAGGGGCTTAGTGCCAACACCGACAGGGCTGACGTAAACCAAGACGTTGCCAAGATAGGTTGCGCGAGAGCCTTCTTTTCCGTTGTGTTTAGTAACTTCGCTTGTGTCCTTTAACCAAGCGGTGGCGTGCTCTTGCTCGGTAGAGAGCATACTGCCGAACACGTAGCTTCCCAAGAAAAGAAGAGAGTCGGGATTGGTTATTTGTTTAAGAGAGGTTGCACCCCAGAATGCTTGGTTATATATTGCTTCTATGCCACTTAGGTCAATGCTTTCTATTGCAGTAAAGGCAAACGTTTGGGCGTTTATTACTTTAAGAGAGGATGGTAGGTGGGTTATCTTTAACGAGTTACAACCATTAAAAGCACCTCTACCCAAATATGAAACGGAGTTGGGAAGATTGATGCTGGTTAGTGAAGTACAGCTTGAAAAGCAAGAGTTACCAATGCTTGTTAGACCTTCGCCACCAAAACTAACCGATTTAAGAAGTGGGCACTCACTAAAAGCAAGTTCTTCTATCTTTTCTAGCCCTTCGCCCTCAATGGTTACGCTTTCCAACTTTGGCATTTTGTCAAAAGCATTTTTTTCTATAACCTTATAACTTTCGGGAATTGTTAAGTATGTTAAATTTTGGTTACCCGAAAATGCGGCAGAAGATACACCATATACGCTATTTCCTTCATCGTCAACGAGGGGAAGATTAAGAGATGCGTATGGCACAAAGGGGTATTGAAGACCACTAACGTAGACGTTGTCATCAATGGTGGTGAACCTAAAAGCAGGTTCAGAGTAGCCCCATAGTGCATACAAATTTATGTTTTTAACCACGGGGGAATTAAAGTCATATGGCTGGGTAAATTTTTCGTCAAGGTACCAACCGAATAGGGTGTAGCCGGCTCTTACGGGGGAGACCGGGATGGTTGCACACTTACCGTCATCCACTCTTTGAGCGGGGATGGCGGAGTATTCTGTTATGAAATATACGCTATGTTTACCGTCGTTTTGCAAGTCGTCGTCATTAGTTGCATCGCGCATGAGATGCACTATGAGTTGTGCCGTTGCCGTCATATCGCCACTCGTTGCGGTTAGGGTAACGATGCCTTCTTTCAATCCGGTAACGCTGTTACCTTCAACCTTTGCAATGGTGGGGTTGGAAACGGAAAGGACGTATTCATTACCACGGGGGCGAGTAAAAACTTCGGGGGTTATGGTGTGGTTTTCGTCAGAAAGATATATTTTGTAGGTGGTTTCGGTAAAATATAGTTTTCTAGTGCCGTCGGTACAAGCAAATACACTCCCCAAAAGGAGTAAAACAACCACGATTATGCAAATTAAGGATAGAAACTTTTTCATTAGCCCGATTATAACATAAATTGCGCGCGTTTACAATAGTATTCACCTAAAATTCGCACAAGCAGTTGGCAAATTATAGAAAATGCAAAAAATTTATATTTTATGCATAAAAATAGTTGCTTTATGCATTTGAATGGTCTATTATATCGGCATATTACATAAAATCGACACAAAACAAGGAGATTATATTCATGAAAAAAACAATTATATCCGTTTTATTAATAGCTGTTATGGTTGTAGGTGCATTTGCACTTGTTGGCTGTAACGATAAAGGTATTACCGATTCCACTCCCAATGGTATTAAAGAATACGGCAAATTGGTAGTTGCTACCAACGCTTATTTCCCTCCCTTTGAATACAAAGATGCTGACGGTAAAATCGTTGGTTGGGATATGGACATTGCTAAAGCACTAGCAGACAAACTTGGCGTTGAACTTGTTATTGAAGACATGGAATTCGATTCCGTTCTTCTTGCCCCTGGTGTTAACAAGGCTCACATTGCTATGGCAGGTATTAGTTATAGCGAAAAGAGAGATCAAAACCTTGACTTCTCTAAGGGCGTATTCGATAGCTCACAAGTTATCATTGTTAAGAACGACAGCACCATTAATGGACCTTTCGATCTTGGTGGAAAGAAGATAGGCGTTCAAAGCGGTACCGTTGGTCAACTTCTTGCTGAAATGGATCCTGATTGGGCAGGCGAAGGTGAAGATGCTTGTCTAGCAGCTCCCGGTTCCGTATCCAAGTATTCCACTGGCGCAGAAGCTGTTCTAGCTCTAACCCAAGGTAAAGTTGATGCAGTTATCATCGACAAGTTCCCTGCACAAAAGTTCGTTGAAAACTATGCTGGCACCAAGATTGCTGATGAATCCGTATTTGACGATGAATATGCATTCGCAGTTAAAGAAGGCAACAAAGAACTAGTAGATTGGATTAACGCTGCTCTTGATGAAATGAAGGCAGACGGCACCATGGATGCTATCAACAAGAAATACTTTGGTTAATATTCAAAACGAAAAATAATAAAGATTTGGGCTGTTTCGTATGAGACAGCCCAAAACTATGTATAAGAGAGATAAATGAAATTAGATTTTAGCATAATTTTTAGGAAAGAAATAATGTTATTGCTACTAAAATCCTATGGTTGGACGGTAGCAATAACGGTAATGGCACTTGCCATAGGCATAATTTTGGGAACCATTCTTGCTGTATTTATGGTTTTACCTAAAGACAAGTTTTTCAACAAGGTGCTTAATGGTTTTTCTCAAGTTTATTTGGCAGTCATAAGAGGTACGCCCGTACTAGTACAACTAATGATTATCTGCTTCGTTATTTTCGCAGACGTCATTTTCTTCAATAGAGAAGTATCACCATACATTATTGCAACCATTGGCTTTGGCTTGAATAGTGCAGCGTACGTCGCAGAGATTATGCGTGCAGGTATTATGAGCGTTGATCGTGGGCAACTGGAAGCAGGTAGGGCAGTAGGCCTTAGTTATGGCACCACAATGAAAAGGATTATTTTGCCTCAATCTGCTAAAAACATATTGCCACCTCTTGGTAACGAAGCAATAGTGCTACTAAAGGAAACCTCCGTTGCGCTAATCATTGGTGTTAGTGAGTTCTTTACGGCAATTAAAGGCATAGTTAACACCTCCTATAACGTTATTACTCCTTACTTGTTTGCAGCAGCGGTATACTTCGTTTCGGTATACGTTATTACCTTTGGATTGAAGCTTTTGGAAAGGAGGTTGGCAAGAAGTGAACGCAGTTAATTGTAATGAAAAAGTATATTCAGCTAGTTATGGCGAAAACTTGATAGAAATCAAGAATCTCACTAAAAAGTTTGGAAACCTTCTAGTTCTTGACGATATTTCCGAAAACATAAAAAAGGGTGAAATAATTGCAATAATTGGACCTAGTGGTGGTGGAAAGAGTACTTTTTTGCGTTGTCTAAACGTTTTGGAAGATCCCACCGTTGGTAAAGTTATATTTGAAGGGAAAGACCTAACCGACCTTAAAATAGACATTAACGAATGTCGTCAAGATATGGGCATGGTTTTCCAACAATTCAATTTGTTTAACAACTTAACCGTTATGGACAATATTACTCTTGCTCCCATAACCGTTAATAAACAAAAGATGCGCAAGGCAAAATGGAACAACAGAATTATGCCGTTGTACAACAAGCTGTTGGCCAAGTACAATGATAAGATTTGTGCCTACATCGACAAAAAGCTTGCTAGAAAACAAAAGATAGTAGATGAAACCAACGTTGTTCTTGCTCCAATAGCAGAAAAATGGGAAGCAACAAAAGTTGTAATTAACAAGGCCGGTAAAAAACTTGTTACCTATGACAAGAAATTGACCAAGCAAAAGGTAAAGCTTGTTACGAAGATAGAAAACGCTGAAAGAGAAATTAGAAGAACATCCTATCCCGTGCCTAAAACTTTCATGGAAGCACCTTTCAATAGTAAAGAAGAAATCGTAAAGTCGGCACAAGCAAAGGCAATGGAACTTCTAACGCGTATAGGACTTGCAGAGAAAGCAGACGTATATCCTTCTACTTTGAGTGGTGGACAAAAACAACGTATTGCTATTGTTAGAGCTCTTGCGATGAACCCCAAAGTAATGCTCTTTGATGAACCTACTTCAGCACTTGACCCCGAAATGGTTGGTGAAGTTCTTGACTTAATTAAGCAAATAGCATCAGAAGGAATGACTATGGTAATCGTTACTCACGAAATGGGATTTGCAAAAGAAGTTGCAACTCGCGTAATGTTTATGGATGAGGGCGTAATTGCAGAAGAGGGAACACCGGAAGAATTGTTCGGTAACCCAAAATCTGAAAGATTGCAAGAATTCCTTTCGAAGGTTTTGTAAAAGAAAAAGCGTCGCAATTAGCGACGCTTTATTTTTTGATATGGTTTATTTTAGGTCGATGCCTATCTTAGTGCAAGGCACTTTTTCGTTTAGAATATCGTTAATACCAAACTTGCTGTTTGCAATATAAATAGTGGTACCCAGCTTTGCGGGTTCTTTTACGTACTCGAGCTTAGCGCGAGCGCCGTTAGCACCCTTTCTTGATGCGCCGTCACAGTAGTTTTGGTAGTATTCTATGTGTTCTATAACGTCGTAGATATCCTTTCCACTAATGGTTCTTACAAGGCTATTTTTATCGTTCATATCGGTGAAGATTCCGTCCACACCCGAAAGGATAAGTAGGTTTTTTGGCTTAACCAAACAGGCTATTTGCGATGCAGTTTCGTCGTTATCTATGCACTCTACGACCTTTTGAGATTTGGAGCGCAAAGATTGAATTTCCATTTTACGGTTTTCTTCCGAGCAAACGGGATCGTTATAATTAATGATTGGTATAGCGCCTTGCTTTGGGCAACGGAGAAGGGCGTTTTTAAGATGTTCGCACTTCATGGCATCGTTAAAATGTTGATGTTCGACCAGGAATTGACGTATGGAATAGTTGGAGTTAACGAATCTTCGATAGGTTTCAAGGAGAATGGATTGACCTTGCGCAGCGTAGTCGGTTTTAACGTCGTTATAGTCGCCCTTGAGTTCCTTGCCGTTACGATGAATGTAGTCAAGGCGACCTATTTCGGTTGCACCCGAAGTAACCCAAAGATAGCCGGGTTTGAGTTCTCTTGATATGCGAGCAATAACGTTGTAGTCGATGTCGTTGTTTTCCTTGTCGATGAGGGCCATGGAGCCAACCTTGCCAACGAGTTCGATGTCAAATTTAGTCATGATATACTCCTAAATCTTCCTAATGCTTTTCTTAATTATATATATAAGGTAGTTTGTTGTCAATCTTTTCTTTTACTGAATAGGCAACCACAATAGTTTTGGCGATATAGGTCATACTTTTTGGAAAGCTCAATCGACCTAAGGTAGCCTCCCTTTTTCTTAAAGTCAGTGGGGAGATACTTTGCCTTTCCTTCTTCTTGTAAGCTAATCCCAATGGCGTTAATAAGGTTGGCGTTTTTTAGCGGTGAAAGGGTAAGGGTGGTAGCAAAATAGTCGTAGCTATCACCAGCTATTTCCTTTGTTTTTTGCAAGCGAAGGGTGAAACACTCTTTACACCTTAATCCACGTTCAGGTTCCTGTTCTAGTCCTTTTGAACGCTCAAAGAATACATTATCGTCATAAACCCCGTCTATAACGTTAAAGCCAAACTCGTGGGCAAGACGGCGTAGTTCCGCTAGTCTTTTTTCATACTCTTCTCTTTCCGTAATGTTAGGATTGTAGTATAGAAGGGTAATATCAAACGTATTTGCTAGGTATTCTAGAGGATAGCTGGCGCAAGGGGCGCAACAAGCGTGAAGAAGCAGGCTAGGGGTTGTCCCTTGCTCTTCACAGCGTAAAATGAGTTTGTCAAGCTCAGCTTGTGCGTTAAGGCCTTTTGTGTTCATATTAGTATTATAGCACAAAGTTGCAAAATAGTATAGGCTTTTTGCACGCGCACGCAAAATTGGCTATTGCAAAATGGTAAAAGTTGGTATATCATATAAGGTAGAGTTAAATTTATTTAGGAGATAGATTATGGCAAAGCAAAATTTTGATAGACTTCTCACTCCCTTTGGTGAAAAACTAGACAAGAGTTGTCCTCTTCCCGAGTATCCTCGTCCCCAAATGGTTAGAAATTCCTACGTTAATCTTAACGGTGAATGGGATTATGCAATTCTTCCTAAGAGAGAAAGTTTGGTAGAGTATCAAGGCAAGATAGTAGTACCTTTCTCACCCGAGTGTATTTTGTCCGGCGTTGAAAAAATTGTTACCCCCAACGATATTCTTTACTACAAACGCACCTTCACACTCGAAGAGGGCTTCAACGTAGGTAGAGTGCTATTGCACTTTGACGCAGTTGACTATATTGCAGTTGTAAAGGTTAACGGCAAGGAAGTCATCACTCACAGAGGTGGATATTTCCCCTTCTATGCAGACATAACCGATGCTCTAATCGATGGAGAAAATACCCTTACTTTGGAAGTTATTGACCCAAGTGATACCTATGGTCAAGCAAGGGGCAAACAAAAGCTTAAGAGGGGAGGCATTTTCTATACTCCTCAATCGGGTATATGGCAAACTGTATGGCTAGAGTCCGTTCCTGTTTCCTACATAGACAGCCTAATGATTACCCCCGACATCGATACCAATACTTTGAAAGTAAAGGCTAACGTAGTTGGTGAGGTTAAAGAGGGCATGGTTACCGTTAAAGATGGTGAAAAGGTTATGGCAACCGCCGTTTTAGCAGATGGTGAAGCTGTAGTTACCCTTAGCGATTATGAATTGTGGAGTCCCGAAAATCCTCGCCTATACGATTTAGTTGTTACGATGGGCGATGATAAGGTTGACTCATACTTTGGTATGCGTAAATATTCCGTAGGCAAAGACAATAATGGCAAGCCACGTATTATGCTAAACAACAAGCCCTATTTCCACAACGGGCTACTTGACCAAGGATATTGGTCGGATGGTATGTATACTCCTCCAAGTGACGAAGCTATGATTTATGATATTGAAATTACCAAGAAGATGGGCTTCAATATGCTCCGTAAGCACATTAAGATTGAGCCTCTACGTTGGTACTACCATTGCGATAGACTTGGCGTGCTAGTATGGCAAGATTTCATTAATGGTGGCATGGGCGCAAACAAGTTGTTTAACGGCGCACTTGGATTATTCCACATCCAAGCAAAAGACAGCTGGTATTCTCTTTGCGGACGTCAAGACAAGGCTTGTCGCGACGAATATTACGTTGATGCCGAGAGAACCATTAAGGAACTCTACAACGTTGTATCTTTGGCACTTTGGGTACCCTTTAACGAGAGTTGGGGACAATTTGACTCACTAAAAGCTGTAGAATTCATTAAGAAGTTCGATACCACTCGTCCCATTGACCACGCTAGTGGTTGGATAGACCAAGGTGGTGGAGATTTCCTATCTCTACACATCTACTTCCGTCCCGTAACCATTCCCGAATCTGATAGCAAGGGTAGGTCGGTAATCCTCAGCGAATTTGGTGGATACTCCGTGCCTTGTGAAGGCCACGTATTCAATCTTTCTAAGAGCTTTGGTTACAAGGCATACTCTTCACTCGAAGACTTTGACAAGGCATACCACAAACTCTTTGAAAACCAAATTCTTCCCATTATCGACAAGGGCCTTTCAGCAACCGTCTATACTCAACTTACCGACGTAGAAGATGAAATCAACGGACTACTCACCTATGATAGAAAGGTTATCAAAGTTGACCTTGAAAAGATACAGGAACTTAACAAGAAGTTGCAGTATTAAAACGCGTTTCTTTGGCAAATAGCTTTAAAAAATTAGAAAGCCTCCACGGTCATTTACGTTTAGTAAACTCCCGTCGGGGGCTTTCTCACTTTACTTCGCTCTTCATCCAAATAAAGGCGTTTTCTAAGTTTTCTAGTGGCGCAAAAAAGTTAACGCTAACTAAAATTTATCTTTGTGAGCGTAGCAACGCGAAGTGAAGTCGTTCCGCGTTTTAATAGGTACCTCAATAACAATTTATGCAAAAAAAATGTGAAAATAAAAAATTTTTCTATAAATGGCGCGCACGCGAGGTGGAAAAAATTAGTGTTGTTTTTATGATATTTATGTGCTATAATCACAAAAAAGAGGAAAAGGAGAGTTGGCATGCGCATAGTTTATGGTGTTACGATGGCGATTTCGCTAATGATGCTAATAGGCTACGTTTCTATTATTCGTAAAAAAGACAAGTGGTTGCTTGCAGTTTTTGTTGCAGTAACCATTGTTAATGCCGGATATTTTATGCTTTCTCTTGCAAAATCGGTGGAGTTTGCTCTTGTAGCAAACAAAATTGCCTATTTTGGCTCCGTTTTTCTACCGATGTTTATGCTCCTTACGATATTCGACTTGAATCGTATTCACTACAACAAAGTATTACCCATATCTCTTGCCGTAATTGGAGTGTTGATATTTGCCCTTGTTTGCACCAGTGGATATCTCCCTTGGTACTACAAAGAGGTAAGCTTAGGTTATGCCGATGGTGCAAGTAAATTAATTAAGGTTTATGGCCCTGCGCACATTACCTATCTCATATACCTCGTATTATATTTTGCGACCATGATAGGGGGCATTATATACTCTGCAGTCAAGAAAAAAACTGTATCGAAGCACACTATACTAATGGCAGGGGTGGTGTTTGGCAATATCGCAGTATGGTTTATGGAGCAAATGATAGAACTAAACTTTGAGTTTTTGTCAATTTCCTATCTTCTAAGCGAACTTGTTCTACTTTCCATATATTGGATGGTACAGGATCTTGAAAAGAGCATACTCCAAAAGAGAGTGGCAATGGGAATGGACGTTACTAACGAAGATAAGGTAGCTTTACTCCTCACCAGACTTCCCAAGGGTGAAAGCCTAACCCAACGTGAAAAGGAAATTCTTATTGCGCTAATCGAAAACAAGAAGAGGCGCGAAATTGCCGAGGAACTAAACATTTCCGAGAATACCGTTAAGACCCACACCGCCCACGTATACGATAAACTTGGCGTAAAAGGGAAGGACGAGCTTAGCGATATACTTAATGGAAAATAATTAGCGCTAATTAGGGTGATATATCCTATGGAGTGATGTACGCTAGGGCGTGTGATGTTTGCGTTGCAGTGATAACGACATCACGGCAACGCCAATACCACTTGGCAAAAGCCAAAACACAACTAACCCGTTTTGGGTTATTTTTTTATTTTTTCTCACCCTCACCCAAAAATCACCCTAAACTCACCC
>JAZNIY010000014.1:0-55932 GCA_045577735.1 Candidatus Stercoripulliclostridium sp.
TAAGTAGGAGTTGCATGGCTGGGAGGCCAACAAAAGACGCACTTGTGCGTTGCCAGTAATGGGTAGGGTTATACCCGAAAATGAAAAACCACCCGTTAGACGGGTGGATATTTATTTTAATATTAAATTGATTTATATTTAAAACAAATAGGGGAGCAATAAAAAATACTGCAGATATCTGCAGTATTTTGGTGGTCTGGGTGAGAAGATTTGAACTTCCGGCCTCTTGAACCCCATTCAAGCGCGCTACCAAGCTGCGCCACACCCAGTCAACCGCATTAAGCGGTTAATTCTAAAAATAATTATGCGTTAGCTTTCTTAAGAGTGTCGAGCATCTTGGAAAGACGTGCAACCTTACGGCTTACGGTGTTATCCTTGTAGATGCCAGCCTTGGTGATGGTGCTAACGGTAACGGGAAGAAGTTCGCTTGCAAGAGCTACATCGCCAGCTGCGATAGCTGCTTCATACTTCTTAACAGCGTTCTTGCACTTGGTGCGAAGAGAGTTGTTTTTTGCGTTTTCTTCTTTAGTGATTAGAATTCTCTTTTTTTGTGATTTGATATTTGCCATTGTAATCTCCTTAACAGTTACAAACTATAAGTCTTGCGTTCCCAATTATAATATCACAATATTTTTTTATTGGCAAACAATTTTTGTATGTTTTTATTAAAAAAGTTAACACTTTTTCTATGAGAGATTATTTTGAGCTGTTCGATAGTGGTTTTTTGAGTGCTTCTAAGGTGGAAAGTGCTCAAAGAGTGGTTATGGAAGAGGGAAAAGCCTCGTTGACAAAGGCTAAAAGAGAGGGTGACATTGTATATTACGCCTCGATTAAGGATTGTGTGATTGGCAATGAGCGACTGGAAAATGCGTTAACCTCGCTTACACAAGTGGCAATAAAGAGAATACTTAAAGATTTAAAAATAACGAAAAAAGATTTAATTATGGTTGTGGGAATTGGTAACGAGGGCTTGACGGCAGACAGCTTGGGAGCAAGAGTGGTGGAGAAAATGCTGGTTACCTCACACCTAGAAAATAAGCGTGGGTACGGCAATCTTTGTGCCTATGCTCCGGGTGTGGGCGGTGTGACGGGAATAGCCTCTTTTGACATAGTCAAAGCCTTGGTTGAAAAACTAGCTCCAAAGCTCGTTATCTGCGTGGATACGCTTGCCTCAAGAAGCGTAGAGAGATTGGGTACGATCGTACAAATAAAAGACAGTGGGCTAACGCCCGGTGCCGGCGTTGGTAATGAAAAGAGATCTCTTGAGAGGGCTACGCTTGGAGTGCCCGTTGTTGGCATCGGTGTGCCGTTAATAATTTATGCACGCAATCTTTTGCTAAACTATTTTAAAGGAAGCACGGAAAACGTTAAATTTGACACGATATCCCAGTTGACGGGTGATCTTGTCGTTACTGCAAAAGAAATAGACCTCTATATCGATAGTTTTTCACGCATTATATCTAATGCAATAAATAAGGCGGTGCACGGAAAGATTTAACGAGGCTCTGCATATTATTAAATATGCAAATTGCCTTGATTGATTCTGGAATAGGTGGCTTAACTCTACTAAAACAACTTTTGGAAGTTTGTCCACAAAACGATTATATGTATTTTGCCGACTCCTATGCTCACCCTTATGGCAAGCAAAACGCACAAGCATTAAAAATCCGTTTAAAGAACGTTTCCGAGCTTTTGTACGAAAGGGGTGTGGAAATGATAGTTTTTGCCTGTAATACTGCGTCAACCGTTGCTTTGGAGTACGTTAGCAAAGCTCTATGCATTCCCGTAATTGGAGTAAAACCAATATGCACAAGCACCCGAAACACCCTGATAATGTGCACACCTTTAACGGCGCAAAGCGATCTTATAAAAGAATATGAAAAGAGGGGTGCAAAGATATACTCAAATCCCTGTCTAGCCCCGTTAATCGAGCGCTATCACGCCAATTTGGACGTTCTGGACGAGTATCTTCGTCACGAACTAAAAGAGGCCTCTAAAAACGAAAAAATCATCCTAGGATGCACCCATTACGTCTTCTTGAAAGAGAAAATAGAGGGCGTTACGGGAGTAAAATGTAACAACTGCTACGATGAGGTAATAGAGGAAGTGCGAGCGCTTTCTTCGTGCAATGGTAAAGGTCGATTAAGATTTATATTTACAGGACCGCGCAAAGAGAAAGAATACTTGGAAATCCTTGCCAAAATATAGCAAAAAATATGGTGAAAAACAAAGTAATTTCTTAATTATCCTTGAATTTTACTTTTATATATAGTATTATATATGTACACGCATTCTTTTTAAGGAGAAAATATAATGGCAGTTTTTCACAAAGATAAGATTAGAAATATCGCTTTGATAGGACACGGCGGTGAAGGTAAAACCTCCCTTCTCGAAGCTATTCTTTACAAGACCAAGGCTATCGATCGTCAAGGTAAAGTAGACGATGGTAACTCTGTTTCCGACTATGACCAAGAAGAAATAGCACGTAAGATGTCCATATCTCTTTCAATGGCTTACGTTCTTTACAAGGATTATAAATTCAACGTTCTTGACGTTCCCGGCTTCTTCGACTTTGAAGGTGAAATGGTTTCCGCACTTGCAGTAGCAGATGCAGCTATCGTTGTAACCAGTGCAAACGGCAACGTTCCCGTTGGTGCAGAAAAGGCTCTTGAATATTGTCAAGAAAAAGGCGTTCCCACTCTTATTTGGGTAAACGGCGTAAATAAAGAAAATAGTAGCTACGAAGCAACTCTCGATGCATATCGTACTAAGTATGGCTCAAAGGTTATCTCCATTGAACTTCCCATCATGAAGGGAACCACTATGGAAGGTTACGTTGACGTTATCGAAGGTAAGGCATTCGATACCAAGGGCGCAGAAATCGCTATTCCCGATAGTCTAGCAGACAAATATGCTGAAGAAGACGGCACCCTTATGGAATCCGTTGCAGAAGCAAGCGAAGAACTCATGGAAAAATTCTTCGGTGGCGAAGATATTACCGTTGAAGAAAAGAAAGAAGGTCTTAAATCTCGTTTCGTAAACGCAGAAGTATTCCCCATGATGGCTGGTGTTGCTGTTGGTAACTCCCAAATCACCGGACTACTCGACCACTTCATCGACTTGTTCCCCGCTCCCGGCGAATCTACCAAGACCAACTCCAGCGCAGGCGAACTAGTATGTGACGAAGACGGCAAGTTTGTTGCTCAAATCTTCAAGACCATCGTTGACCCCTTCGTAGGCAGACTTCTTATGTTCAAAGTTCTACGCGGTAAGGTTGCTATCGGCGATCAAGTTATCAACGTAGAAAAAGACGAAAACGAAAAGATTTCCTCCATCGTTGCTCTTCGTGGTAAGAAGCAAGACGCTATGGACGTTATCTATGCTGGTGATATGGGCGCATTCGCAAAGCTCAACTACACCCAAACCAACAACACTTTGAGCGACGTTAACGACGTAGTTAAGTGCGATCCTATCGCATTCCCAGCTCCCGTTATCAGCTTTGCAGTATCCTCTGCTGACAAGAACAGTGAAGACAAAGTTTTCGCAGGTCTCTTTAAGCTAATGGACGAAGATATCACCTTCAAACTTGAAAAGAATGCTGAAACCAACGAAATGGTTCTTTCCGGTCTGGGCGAAATGCAACTTGATATTCTTTGCAAGAAAGTTAAGAACAAGTTCAACGCAACTCCCGTTCTCCGTGAGCCTCGTATCGCATATCGTGAAACCATCAAGAAGACCGTTGAAGCAGAAGGTAAGCACAAGAAGCAATCCGGTGGTGCTGGTCAATTCGGTCAATGCTCCGTTCGCTTCGAGCCCGGTGCAGAAGACGGCATCTTCGAATTCGTAGACGCAGTTGTTGGTGGTGCTATTCCACGTCAATTTATCCCCGCTGTTGAAAAGGGTCTCCGTGAAGCAGCTCCTAAGGGCATTCAAGCTGACTACCCCGTTATCAACCTCAAGTGCACCGTATTCGATGGTAAATACCACCCCGTAGATAGTAAGGAAATCGCATTTATCACCGCAGCTAAACTTGCTTTCCAAGATGGTTGCTCAAAGGCTAACCCCGTATTCCTCGAACCCGTTATGCACGTTGACGTTATCGTTCCCGATTCATACATGGGTGACGTTATGGGCGATATGAGTAAGCGTCGTGGTAGAATCCTTGGTACCGACTCCGTTGCTGGCAAGACCGTTGTTAGCGCAGAAGCTCCCCAAGTTGAACTTGCAAAGTATGCAACCGACCTTCGTTCCATGACCCAAGGCCGTGGTAAGTTCACCCTCGCATTCGAACGTTACGAAGAAGTTCCCGCAATGCAAGCTACAAAGATTATTGAGGATTATAAGAAGCGTCTTGCAGCTCAAGACAAGTAAGACACGCTATTTGAGCGAATAACTTCACAAAATATAAAGTCCCTCCTCGGTCATTTACGCTAAGTAAACTCCCGTCGGAGGGATTTCTTTTTGTTCGCTCTTCATCTCAACTAGCGTGTCTTACCTAAATTCTATTAGACAAAAAGATAATATAAGTTTATCGTTCTAAAATGCTATTTGAGCGAATAACTTCACAAAACATAATCTCCCTTCAGGTCGCGTACGATTTAGTACGCTCCCATTGGGAGATTTTCTTTTTGTTCGCTCTTCATCTCAACTAGCGTGTCTTACCTAAAACCTATTAAAGAACTAGCAAGTTTATACCTTTATTCTTCTAACATCGCTATTTGAGCGAATAACTTCACAAAATACAAAGTCTTATCAAAGGCTTAACACAGTTAAAATAAAAAAAACTAAAATTATTCCTTGTAAGTGAAGCGTAAGCGAAATGAGGTCGTTCCGCGTTCCGCGCTCCGCGCTCCGCACTCCGCATTTAATTTCCATTTAGTGAATATAACTTTAGCATTAAAAAAGCACCTTGTTAGGTGCTTTGCTTTTAAAAGAAACTAGTTATAAATATTTCTAAACCAATTATTATAAGGATAACCCCACCAAATATACTTGCTTTGTTTTGGAATTTAGTGCCTATGGCTTTGCCAATATAAACGCCTGCAAGACATATTCCAATCGTTAGTATTCCAATTATGCCGGAGGAGAGTAGTGCTTCCCATACGTTATAATTAGAAATGGTAAAACCAACGGATAGGGCATCTATGCTGGTAGCAACGCCTTGTACGGCAAGAAGGCC
Source organism: Candidatus Stercoripulliclostridium sp. (assembly GCA_045577735.1). Lineage (GTDB taxonomy): Bacteria > Bacillota > Clostridia > Christensenellales > DTU072 > Stercoripulliclostridium_A. The sequence continues at coordinate 5,180 of JAZNIY010000014.1, forward strand.
CATTGATAGGGGCTTAACGGGGCAAGAATCCTTTTCTTCCTTTTTCTTTACGCCTTCATATATCATTTTACCACCTATGAAGCAAAGGAGAACGAGTGCGATATAGGGTATGGCGACTTCTATAAAGGTAAAGTATTTTGCTACTGTGCTAACCAGCACCCAGCCTATAAAAGGCATGAGGAATTGGAAGAAACCGAAGGTTCCTGCGATCAGGCTTGCTTTTGGAAACTTTATGTTTTGGTAGCACAAGCCGTTTGCAAGTGATACCGAAAAGGCATCCATTGCAAGGCCTAGGCCCAAAAGCAAACTATTAACGAAAAACATTATATCTAGGTTCATATTTTCCTTGTATAATATATAGTTAAGCCCAAGCATGCGCTTGGGCTTATTATAACGATTTTAAGGACTAAATTCTGTTTACGCCGGTCTTTCTTGCAGCTTCGGCAACAGCTTCGGCAACGGTCTTGCCAACGCGTTCGTCGAATGCTTTGGGAATGATGTAATCGGGGGATAGTTCTTCATCGGAAACAAGAGATGCAATTGCTTTTGCAGCAGCAATCTTCATTTCTTCGTTAATATCCTTTGCGCGAACGTCTAGTGCACCACGGAAGATGCCGGGGAAGGCGAGAACGTTATTAATTTGGTTGGGGAAGTCGCTTCTACCGGTACCAACGACAGCAGCACCTGCTTTAAGAGCGAGGTCAGGCATAATTTCGGGTACGGGGTTTGCCATAGGCATTACGATAGCGCCTGGAGCCATGGATGCAACCATTTCTTCGGTAACAACACCGGGAGCACTAACACCAACAAAGATGTCTGCGCCCTTCATAGCGTCTGCTAGGGTACCACTCTTTCTTGCAAAATTGGTGATTGCGGCAATGTCTTTTTTGGATTCCATTATGTTAGGATCGTCAATGTTAAGTATGCCTTGGCGGTCGCACATATAGATATCTTTAACACCAAGTTGTAGGAAGAGTTTAGCGATAGCGCATCCTGCAGCGCCTGCACCACTAAATGCAACGGTACAATCTTCAAGTTTCTTGCCAACGACCTTAACTGCGTTTATAACAGCGGCAGCGCAAACAACGGCGGTACCATGTTGGTCATCGTGGAAAATTGGGATGTCGGTGCATTCCTTAAGCTTTCTTTCAATTTCGAAGCAACGAGGAGCGCCTATATCTTCAAGGTTAATGCCACCAAAAGAACCGGAGATTAGAGAAATGGTTCTAACGATTTCATCAACGTCTTTACTCTTAACGCAAAGAGGGAAAGCATCAACGTCAGCAAATGCCTTGAATAGTACGCACTTGCCTTCCATAACGGGCATACCTGCTTCGGGGCCGATATCGCCAAGACCTAGAACGGCAGTACCATCGGTGATAACTGCAACGAGGTTCCATCTGCGAGTTAGCTCATAACTCTTGTTGATATCCTTTTGGATTTCAAGACAAGGTTGAGCAACACCGGGGGTATAAGCAAGGGATAGTTCTTCCTTAGAAGTTACGGTTGCACGAGGAACGACTTCGATTTTGCCTTTCCAATTGTAGTGACATTTTAGAGATTCTTTTGCGTAATCCATATTTTACTCCTTATTTTTCCCAGGGGAATACGTATTGGGTTAGACCGAGCTTATTGCGAACTTCGATCATTTCTTGTTGAACAGATTCGTTAATTGGAACGCCCTTATCCTTTCTTTCTTGCCAGATTAGCCATTCTTTTTCACCGGCGGTATAAATTCTTTCAGCGCCGGGAGCTTTCTTAGAAGCGCGAGTAGCACGGATAACGTCACCGGCTTTCTTACGAGCGAGCTCTTCGCCGAGGAAGTGGTCGGTATCTATAGCGATAAAGTAGTGGCCGAGTTGGTAGGGCTTAATATTGCCGTTTTCATCTTTGCCGTCAAGAGCCTTTCCGAAGATACCGTCTTGTAGTATGCAAGAAAGGAATTCAACTATCATAGTAAAGCCGTAGCCTTTGTATCCACCTAGAGCTTCGCCGATACCACCAAGAGGGGTAAGAGCAGCAGTGCCTTTACGGATAGCTCGAAGAGCTTCGCCGGCATCGCCTTCAACAGCGTTACCATCTTGGTCGATTATAGTGCCGGGATGAACGGCCTCGCCAATTCTTTCATAGTACTCGATTTTACCATTTTGGGTAATAGAGGTAGCGCAGTCAAAGATGAAATCGAATTCTTCATCGGTGGGGATACCTACGGTGAAGGGGTTGGTACCAAACATACCTTCAACGCCAAAAGTGGGAGCAACGGAGGGACGAGCGTTAGTACCGGTCATACCAATGCAACCTGCTTTTGTAGCCATGCTTGCGTAGTATCCGGCAATACCATAGTGGCAAGAGTTGCGAACTGCAACCATACCCATGCCGTATTGCTTTGCTTTTGCTATAGCCATGCTCATAGCTTTATATCCAATAACTTGACCCATACCATCGTGGCCGTCAACAACAGCGGTCGTGGGGGTTTCTTTAATAATTTCAAAGTTAGTAACAGGATTTTGAATACCAGCGTTAATTCTATCTATATAGATAGGTTTAAAGCGGTTTACACCGTGAGATTCAATACCTCTGCGGTCAGATTCAACTAGTACGTCGGTTACTATTTTAGCGTCTTCTCTGGGAACGCCAACGCCAACAAAAGCGTCAGTAACGAAATTGATAACGGTATTCCAATCAACAGTAATTTTTGGCATAAAAAAACTCCTTTGTTTTTACTAACTTGAATAGTACCACAAAAGAGAGCAAAAGTCAATAAGTAATATATAATTATATATTATATATTAAACACGCATTTTCATCTGGTTGCATATCAATAGAATCAAAAACGAAGGTGCTAAAATTGCCGTTCGAGTTTAGTTTTACGATTCTACCACTCATCAGAGAGTGCGCGTCATCGTAACTTTGTGCTTGTGCCATAGGGGTGATTCCCAGCCACTCGTGGAAATCGGTCAAACGAAGAATGGTAAAATCACCATTTTCGTCAAAAGAAAGTGGTGGAACACAGGGTTCCACCACGTCATTAACAATTTGCTTAGGTGCAAAGCAAGAGATACCGACACTTATAAAAAGAGCGACTACAACGATAACAAATGCTTTGTATGCCTTACGAATTCTAATTATGCGCCGAGGATGATACCTTTAGCCTTAGCTACGGTAACAAGGCGGTTAAGAGCAACTGCATAAGCAGCAAGACGGTAAGAGAGGTTATACTTCTTAGCCATTGCGATAACGTCGTTAAATGCGTTAATCATCTTAACCTTTAGTTTAGCGTTAACTTCTTCTTCACTCCAGTAGTAACCTTGGATGTTTTGGCACCACTCGAAGTAGCTAACTACTACGCCACCTGCGTTGGAGAGGATATCGGGAAGAACTTGGATACCACGTGCTTCCAAAATAGCGTCTGCTTCAACGGTAGTAGGACCATTAGCTGCCTCAATGATAATTTTTGCCTTGAGGTTTTCTGCGATTTCAACGTTGATTTGGTTTTCAAGAGCTGCGGGGATGAGAACGTCACAGTCGCAAAGAAGGAGTTCTTTGTTGGTGATGTGCTTAACGCCGGGAGCATCGTAGGTTTCAACGAGTTGACGTTTGAGAGCCATTTGATATAGAGTGGGGATGTCAAGACCATCTTCACAATATAGACCGCCGGAAACGTCGGAAACTGCAACGATCTTAGCACCGATTTCACCGTTCAAAATTCTAGCGGTTACGGAGCCAACGTTACCCATACCTTGGATAGCAATCTTGGTGTTTTTGGGATCGATACCATTTACGTTAAGAAGAGCTTCGGTTACGATAGATACGCCACGGCCGGTAGCATCGGGTCTACCAAGAGAACCACCGGTTGCAAGAGATTTACCGGTAACTACGCCACGGAAATCTCCACCTTTCAAGGTGTTGTAGGTGTCAAGGAACCAGTCCATGATTTGAGCGTTGGTATTTACGTCTGGAGCGGGAACGTCTTGGAAGGGTCCAACTATAGGAGTAATGCCTGCTGCATATTTGCGAGTAAGTCTTTCAAGTTCTTTGGTAGAAAGTTCTCTGGGATCAACGGTAATACCGCCTTTACCTCCACCGTAAGGAATGTCGGCAACTGCGCATTTGAAGGTCATCCAAGCGGATAGAGCCTTAACTTCATCGATGTTAACGTTTTGATGATATCTTATACCACCCTTGCAAGGTCCACGCAGTGAGCTGTGTTGAACGCGGAAGCCTTCAAAAACTTTAAGTTCACCATTGTCCATAACAACGGGAACAGCGATTTTTAATTCTCTTTCGGGATGCTTGAGAATTTCGTAATCGTTTTTAGGCATATTGATGGCACTTGCGGCCTTGTCGAGAACGGAACAAAAGTTATCAAAAGGATTATAAACTTTTTCCATATAATTTCTCCTCATAAAAAAATTTTCTCTAATTATAATACAATATGGCGTATAATGCAATAATTTTTTCTTAAAAAAATGTATTTTTTTGGGGTCAGTATTGAATTTATATGCATAAATATGCTATATTATGTTCATGAAAGGCAATTTTAACGGCGTAGAACTGTATTATGAAGAATATGGAGAGGGTGTGCCCTTCATCCTTTTGCATGGTAATGGCGAAGATCATACCATATTTAACGTGCTTATTAGCGAGCTGAAAAATCACTATAAAGTCTATGCTATCGACTCGCGCTTGCATGGTCAATCCGGTAAGGGGGAATTGTCCTATTCCCTTATGGCGGAAGACGTAAAGTGCTTTATCGAGAGCCTAAACTTGGTAAAACCCATAGTCTACGGTTTTTCGGACGGAGGCATTGTAGGCCTCGTGCTTGCTTCCAAATATCCCACCCTTATTTCCACTTTAATATCCAGTGGAGCAAACGTTACGCCCAATGGCCTAAAGTGGTATATACGCACCTTTTTCAAAGTGCAAAATTTCTTCAAACCCAGCCCTTTCTTGCGACTTATGATAGAAGAGCCGAATATAACGAAAGAAGAGCTTGAGGGAATAACGGCAAACGTGCTTATTCTTGCCGGTAGCCGTGATATGGTACCCTACAAACATTCGGAATATATTGCAAGGTGCATACCTAACGCCACCTTTAAAATACTAAAGGGCGAAACTCACGGAAGTTACGTCATAAATTCTAAAAAGCTTTATCCTATAATAACATCCTATTTATCATAAAGGAGTCAAATATGCAAAAACAAATCGAGATTAAAGAACCAACCTTGCTTTTGAACGAAGACGGATCCCTAAAGCAACCGGGATATTGTAAGCGTAACTTGTACGTTTACAATCGTGAAGCCATCAAAGCCCCCAAACTTCGCATTAAAGAGTGGGATTTTTATCAAGTGAGTGACGGCAGATTTGTCGTACAAATGAATTTCTTTAATATATCTATTGCATCCGTTGGTCAAGTGGAAGTATTTGATATGCAAACGGGCAACAGATGGAACGATATGATGTTCCATTTACTCACGGTAAACAGCCACCAAGTAAACCGTAACGGCGATGCTCCGTATTCCTTTGAGGATCGTCAAGGTAGCAAACTCTACAAAGTAGACGTGACCGAAACCGAAAGACACTTGTACTTTAAGAACAAGAAATTAGAAATCGACCTTATTGCCGAGCGTGATCCCAATGCAGAAAGTATTACTATTGCGACTCCATTTAAGAACAAGACGAGATTTTTCTTAACCAACAAAATTAATTGTATGCCAACCAAGGGCACGATCAAGGCAAATGGTGAGGAAATTTACTCATTTAACCCGGAAAACTCATACATGGTCCTCGACTGGGGACGTGGTCCTTGGCCCTATAAAAACATGTGGTATTGGGCAAACGGCTCTACCCGTTTACCCGATGGTAAACTTTTCGGCTTTGAGCTAACTTGGGGTATCGGAATTGAGGATAACGCTACCGAAACTATGCTTTTCTATGACGGCAAGGCACACAAGATAGGCGTGGTAGACGTTGTTGATCAACCCGATGGACGCTGGCTCGAACCCTGGCATTTTAAGTCCGATGATGGCAGATTGGATTTAGTCATGACTCCCTTCTTTGATAACTTTAATCCTTTGAATGTTGGTATTGCCAAAACCGTTTGCCACCAAGTTCATGGCTATTGGAATGGCACTGTAACCCTTGATGACGGCACCGTCCTTGAAATAAAGGATATGTATGCATTTTGCGAAAAAATGTACAACAAATGGTAAAAACACGCTATTAAATATTTGGCAATGAGATTCCGAGACTTAATTTAATCATTGTATGATAAAAAAGCTAATTAAAAAATTAATAGCTGTTTTGTTAGCAGTCGCAACTTGTGCGGTTGTTTTATGTGGTGTTTTGCCTACGATTGTTGAGTGTATTTTATATGGAGATATAAGTATGATTGGAGATGGGAAAAATATTAGCTACTCAAACACCTTTAGCGAGCTATATTCAAACGGAATTAACAGTGTAAGTTGGCGTGAGGGTATGGTGAGCGGTAATGGGGAAAACGGAGTTATTCTTGCTGGTACTCCATATAACGATACTTTAATATATCAAAACATATTTTTCATAATGCCTTCAAGAGATCCTCGTTACACTCCTGACGAGGTTGGCGCTGAACTTCACGATGCAAGGCAAGCGGTAATAAACTTTGACGATACTTGGAACGTTAACGGTAGAAATCGCACGTTTGACTATACTTTCCATCCCTCGCACAGACTAAGGATAGCCCAAGATAAGCATTTGTGTAGGAATTATATACGTTGGACAAATTATGAAACTGCCGAATTGGGCGTAAAGTATACTGATATTAACGGTGTTTGGGAGCGTTTGACATTTTCTTCTAGAGAAGATAACGTTACAATAACCAAGGTTACGGAGTCCAGTAAGGGTAAAAAGGTAAACCTTACTTTGAGTATAGACGATAACTCCACCATGCCAAACTATGGTCGCGGTGACGAGGTAAATATGCTTTATAAAAAACTCGTGGACGAGGAATGTAATTATATTGCGGAAATAGCTCATTACCCGGAGTATGAGAATAGTGAACTCAAAGATGGCGGATATTGTGGTTTTACTAGAATTATAGTTGAGGATGGTACCAAAGAAAGAGTAACTCTCAAAAAGTCCAAAGATGCCAATTGTATTGGTGATAATTATGGCGTAAAAATTAGTGATGCATCGGCAGTATATTTAATTACAATATCGGATAGAACCCATTCAATGGGAGCTATTGGTGAGTTTAGTAGTGCAAAAAACTATGAACTGTTAAATCAATTGTACGCTCATACCGATAACGTAGTAAAAAAATATACAGCCAATGGTGTTTTTAGTTATGAGAATGCTCTTAAACCGCATGTCGAAAAGCACAGTATAATGTATAATCAAGTATCCTTTGATATTGATGGCAACGGTCAATCAACTCTTTCAAATGAAAAAATATTAAAAAACCAAAGAAAATCCAAAGTGGTTGACGGCGCTTTTATAGAACGTGCGTATAACCAAGGTAGATATAATCAGATTTGTTGTGGTGGGGAATTGGCACCCAGACTTTACGGCATGTGGACAGGCGAATGGAATCCCGGCTGGCGTAGCATATACACTATGGATGCAAACGTGAACTTGCAAGTTAGTGGTATGAATACTAGTGACGTGTACGAGGCGGGAATTGGATATATCAAGTTTATTCTTCGCCAAATTCCCGATTGGGAGGATAATGCTAAAAAGGTTTATGGCATGGAAAATGCCATCCAAGCGCCTGTAAATACTGATGGTGATCGTGCAATGATGGTTGAGTATGACCATTGGTATCCATTTGAGTATTGGAATGCGGGAGCCAGTTGGTTGCTTACTCCCATCTACGAATTTTGGCAATGTTATGGGAACGTGACTGTTTATTATAATGGTGAAAATCTTGACCTTGAAAGGGATATTTTATTGCCTTTACTTACTAAACAAGCCAATTTTTGGGATCAACTTTGCTCTCCTGAGTATTATACTGATGTAAACGGCAAAGCCACTTACCAAAATGGTAAAACTTCTTTGAATGAAGGTGAAAAATATTTAATAATTCCCAGTTATTCACCGGAAAACCATCCGTTAGGATATACTTCCACCATAACAGCAAATGCTACTATGGATATTTCTGCCGCACGTGAAGGGTTGAAAATGACTATTGCGATGGAAGACGTTGTTAAGGCTAATGGGTATAAAGAGCGTATCGAAAAATGGCGTAATCTACTTTCTCTTCTACCGGAATACAAATATGATGAAACAGGTGCTTTGCGCGAATGGGCAATTAATGAATATAAAGAAAACAACGAGCATCGACATATTAGTCACTTGTATCCGGCTTGGCCCGCCTACGAAACGCAAGAAGATTTAGAATTACTAGAAGCTTGCAATATTGCAATAGATAATCGTAACCGTCTTAACGTTGGTAAGGATGATACAGCCTCGCATGGGTGGGTACACAAAGCTTTGGTTGGTGCCAGATTAAAAAATGCGGAGTCAACATACTTTGCGTTACATACTCTTGCAAGCAGTAAAATATATTATACTTCTATGATGACAGACCACAATACCGATAGAAGTTACGGTGTATATTGTACCGATACAGGTATAGGAATGGTTGGTATAATTAACGAGATGTTATTATATTCCAATACAGGTGTAATACAAGCTTTACCCGCATTGCCGAGCGATTGGGAGATCGGTAGTATAAAAGGACTTCGTGCAAGAACAAATGCAGAAGTTGACATTAGGTGGACCAAAAATGAGGTGAAAGTATCCGTAACCAGTTATTCTAATCAAAAGATAAAAATTTCCAGCTATGGGGGCGAGGAAATAGAAAGCGAGTTTGATAGTGGTGAAAGTAAGGAATTTACTTTTGTAAGGTAGTAAAACTTTTTGCACTCATAAACGGTAAAAGTATTATAGTGAAATATAAATTTGCATTATTTTTATTTCACCCCTTGACAATGAGACTTAATGAGAATATAATTGCAGTATGAAAAAGTCATTTAACGCTAACTTTTATGCTTTTTATTACTTTTACCGCAAGTCGGTATAGTTTAGCGTGGGCTTTTTTATAATATATAGTTAATTAAAAGACCACGCAAAAGCGTGGTTTTTTTATAGAAATCTAATCGCATGGGAGCGTAACTTATGATAGTCACAGTCAAAAATCAATGTAGCAAACGCGAATTCGACAAACTTATTTCTTGGATCAAGTCACTTGGCCTTGATACCCACGTATCCGCAGGAGCCAATGCAACCGTTATAGGTCTAATTGGCGATACTTCTAGAGTAGATATCGAACTTCTTCATTCTTTGGAAATAGTAGAAGCAGTTACGCGCATCCAAGAACCATTTAAGAATGCTAATAGAAAGTTTCACCCCGAAGATAGTATAATTGATGTTAAGGGTGTAAAGTTTGGTGGGACACACTTCCCGATTATTGCAGGGCCTTGTAGCGTTGAAAGCGAAAAACAAGTTATAGAAATCGCAAAGGCTGTTAAAGAAGCTGGTGCAACCATGCTTCGTGGGGGTGCGTTCAAACCCCGTACTTCACCTTATGCTTTCCAAGGAATGGGCGTAGACGGCATTAAGATTTTACAAAAGGCAAGAGAAGAAGTTGGCCTTCCCATAGTTACCGAAATCATGTCCGAGAAATTCATCGATGCTTTTGAAGACGTAGATATGGTTCAAATTGGTGCACGTAATATGCAAAACTTTGACCTTCTCAAAGCTGTTGGCCGTTTGAATAAGCCCGTACTCTTAAAGCGTGGCTTAGCCAACACCATACAAGAATGGCTTATGAGTGCCGAGTATATTATGAGTGAGGGTAACAACAACATAGTTCTTTGTGAACGTGGCATCCGTACTTTCGAGCCCTATACCCGTAACACCCTTGACCTTTCTGCTATACCGATTTTGAAGGAAAAGACACACCTTCCGGTTATTGTAGACCCGTCACACGCTTCCGGACTAAGCCGTCTTGTTAAGCCTATGAGCTTGGCATCGGTTGGCGCAGGCGCAGATGGTTTGATTATAGAGGTTCATAATAATCCTGCAAAGGCCCTTTGTGACGGCGCACAATCACTTCGCCCCGAGCAATTCGCAGACGTTGTTAAGGCGATAGACGTAATGCTACCTCTTGTAAACAAGGAGAGATAAGAATGAAAGTTGGAGTAGTTGGTCTGGGATTAATAGGTGGATCTCTTGCAAGACAAATTATGCGCAATACCGAGCATACCGTTCTTGCCTACGATATTAGCGACGAGGTGCTCAAGAAGGGCGCGCTAATAAATGCCTATCACGATATTTTGGATATCGATGCCCCTCAAATCGACGTTGATATTTTAATTATCGCGACTAATCCTAGGGCTACCTTAAAAATATTAGAAAGCGTAGTGCCACGCATTAAGAGTGGCGCAATAATAATGGACTGTGCCGGCATTAAAAAAGACGTCATTAAGAAAATGGAGGCGCTAAAGCAAACGCGCGAGGACGTTTTCTTTGTTGGTGGCCATCCAATGGCAGGAAGAGAGTTCTCCGGCCTATCGCACTCGACTGCCACTCTTTTTGAGAAGGCCTATATCATCCTCACTCCCGTTGATATGGACGATATTTGTGCCCTCGAAAGGATGAAAGAATTTTTCAAAGAAGTCAAGTGCGAGGGTATAACGATTTCTGGCTATGACAAGCACGACAAAATTATTGCCTACACTTCGCAACTTGCACACGTTGTTTCTTCTTCCTACATTAAGAACCCTTTGTCGAGCGAGCACGTTGGCTATTCTGCCGGCTCATTTAGGGATCTTACTAGGGTGGCAAAGCTTAACCCTACAATGTGGACAGAGCTGTTTTTAGCAAACAAAAAATACCTTCTTGAAGCGATCGACGATATTCAAACGCGAATTTCAGAATACAAAACGGCTATTGAAAACGATGACGAAGAGCGCTTAATGGAACTGCTTCAAGATGGCACCGAAAAGAAAGAAATAGCCGACAAAAAAGCAAGGGAAAAAAGACAATGAACGTTACCGTAAAAAATGGAAAATTGATGGGTGAGGTCACAGTACCTTCCTCGAAATCGGTAGCACACCGTATGATTATAGCGAGTGTCCTTTCGGGCTCTCGTTCTTCCATTTTTGGTAGCCTAAATTCGAAAGATATTATTGCAACGTTGGATTGTATGTCAATACTTGGCGCAACCGTAAACGAGTGCCAAAACGGTGTAGAAATAGAGGCAAGTAACCCCACTCCAAATGGTAAGGTTTTTAACGTTAACGAGAGTGGTTCCACCATGCGTTTTCTGCTCCCATTACTCCCTGCGTACCTAAGTGAATTTAGCATGGTAGGCGAGGGGAGAATAGGAGAGCGCCCGGTTAGTGCGTTAAGAAATGCAATGGGTAAGTGTGGCGTAGAGGTCGACAAAGATTTTCTTCCCGTTAGCGTAAAAGGTAGATACTGCTCTAACCATTTTTCCGTCAATGCAGGTGTGTCTAGTCAATTTGTAACAGGACTGCTTTTTACTTTGGTTGCTCTAGGGGGTGGCACTCTAAAAATAGAGGGTGAACTAACCTCAAAAGGGTATATCGATATAACTATAGGCGTGCTTGAAAAGTATGGTGTCAGCGTTAGTTTTGAGGATAACGTTTACACGGTATCGCTCCCAAACGGCATGGTTGCACCAAGAGAAATTAGGGTAAACGGCGACTGGTCCAGCGCATGTTTTTGGATTGTTGCCGGCGTGCTTAACGGCGATATTACTATAGAGGGACTGGAATATCCCGATCACCAGCCCGACAGTATAATTCTTTCCGTAATTAAGGAAATGGGAGGCAAGGTTACTTGTAATCAAGGGGCGGTTAGGGCAATGAAAAGTGATCTTAAGGCAATTGAATTCGACGCTGACGGATCACCCGATATAGTGCCTATTTTAGCCGTTGCTTGCGCTTGTGCAGAGGGCGTATCCACCATAACCGGCACGAGAAGATTAAGGCTAAAAGAGAGTGACCGAGTCAAGGCTGTAACCGACATGCTTTCAGCTTGTGGCGTAAAGGTGGAAAGTGGTGAGAACCACATTAAAATTTGGGGAACAAATAACATTAAAGGTGGCGTAATAGATTCCGTGCGCGACCATAGAATTGCGATGAGTGGAATAATTCTAGGCTCGGTGTCAAGTGGTGACGTCACGGTGAAAGAGGTTGAATGCGTTTCCAAATCCTATCCCGATTTCTTAAAGGACTTTGCATTATTAGGTGGCAAATATGAATAAGTTAAAGGTTGAAATTTATGGCGAATCTCACGCTGAAAAGATAGGCGTAATTATTGGTGGCTTGCCTTGTGGAGCACCAATTGAAGTGAGTAAAATTGATGAAATGCTTGCTAGACGAGGCGCGACTAAAACGCCGTGGTCTACGCCAAGAAAGGAAAAAGACGAAGTTGTTTTCTTAAAAGGTGTGGAAAACGGCATAGTAACAGGCGAGGTTGAAGCCGTCATCTATAACCAAAATATTCGTCCCCAAGATTATGGTAACGTTAGGGTTGTTCCACGCCCCTCACACGCCGATTACGTTTCTTACGTGAAGTATGGTTACATCCCTTCGGGTGGTGGAAAATGGAGTGGCAGAATGACTGCTCCTTTGTGCATAGCAGGTGCAATTGCAAAGGATTTGTTGGAACGCGAAGGAATAAGATTGGGTGCCTATATTTCAAGTATTGGTAGCATAAACGGGCGTTCATACAAAACCGAAATGATTTCTATGGAAGAAATAGAAAGGTGTCACGAGGAGGAGCTTCCCACACTAAGCAATGGTGAAGAGATGGTTGCCGAGGTTATGGGCGCCAAGGAAAGAGGTGACTCCATTGGTGGCACGGTAGAGTGTGTTGTTACAGGACTTCCGGTAGGGCTTGGCGACAACTTGTTCGAGGGCATGGAGAGCGCAGTATCCAGTCTTGTATTTGGAGTGCCCGGTGTTAAGGGAATAGAGTTTGGAAGTGGCTTTGACTTTGCTAGTATGCGTGGCTCGTTTGCAAACGATGCTTTTTACGTTGTGGACGGCAAGGTCAGAACGCTAACGAACAATTCCGGTGGCATAAACGGAGGCTTGACGAATGGTATGCCTTTAACTTTAAGGGTTGTGCTTCGTCCTACGCCATCCATTTTAAGAGAACAACAAAGCGTAAATCTTACTACGATGCAAGAGGAAAAAGTTACCGTCAAGGGTAGACACGACGCTTGCATAGTGCCAAGAGCTGTTGCCGGAATAGAAAGTGCAGTTGCGCTAGCCGTATACGATAAATATTTGGAATACAAAGGTAACTAGTTATGGAATTAAAGGGAAGATATTTCGTTACAGGAAAAAGCCTTGGGCACACTATGAGTCCCGATATCTATATTAGGTTGGGACTTAACTATGGTGTCAAAGAATTTCCAAGTGAGGAAGAATTTATTGCTTGGGTAAAAGAGGGGGACTATGATGGTTTTAACGTCACCATTCCCTACAAGCAGACGGTCATTCCCTGCCTGGACGTTATTTCGGAAGAGGCTAAAGCCGTGGGTGCCGTCAATACCGTTATTAAGAAAGATGGCAAGTTGTACGGATACAATACCGACTGTTACGGTCTTTCTAGGGCGCTAAGCGAGTGTGATATTAACTTGAAAGGCAAGGTTGTTGCCGTGCTGGGTAGTGGCGGTGCATCCAAGTGTGCGCAATACGTTAGCAAGAAGGCCGGAGCCAAGGCCGTTAACGTGTGCTCGCGTAGTGGCGCATATAGTTATGAAAAGCTTTATGCTGACAATGACGCAGAAGTCATAATTAATACTACTCCCGTTGGGATGTTCCCTAACATTAACGATAGCGTAATATCCCTCAAGAAGCTTCCAAGTGTACGGGAGGTTTACGACCTAATTTACAATCCACTGCTAACCTCGCTTGTAAGAGAAGGGCGAGAGCTTGGGCTAAAATGTGGCAATGGTTTGAACATGTTGGTATGGCAAGGTATTAAGGCGTACGAGCTTTATACGGATACCAAAGTAGATGATGAAGTTGCCCGAAACATTTTAAATGAAATTTTGAGTGAAAAGAAGAACTTGGTGCTAATAGGTATGCCGGGCTCTGGCAAATCCACCTATGGTAGGCAAATTGCGAGGGCGTTAAACAAGGCGTTTTACGACACGGACAAGGTGTTTGAAGAAACCTTTGGCGTTACTCCAAAAGAGGTTATTTTGGAAAAGGGCGAGCCCACCTTTAGGGATATGGAAAGTGACGTAGTAGCCTCTCTTTCAGCAAAGCTAGGTGTGGTAATCGCAACGGGCGGGGGTGCAGTGCTTAGGGAGACTAATCGCAAACTGCTTAGGGCTAACGGCACCGTATTGTTTATTGATAGGGATTTGAGCCTACTTCCAACGGACGGTAGACCTCTTTCCAAGGAATACGGCGTTCAAAAGTTGTATGAGGAACGTGAGCCAATATACAGGGAAACGGCTGACATAACCATAAAGACGGATGCTACGACGGTGGTTAAAGAGGCTGTAAAAGACATAATCGAGCTACTAAAATAGCAAAGGCGATTAGAAAATGAACGAAAAACTCACTTATAAACAAGGTTTAAAGGACGGAATACCGATTGCGCTGGGATACTTTGCAGTATCCTTTGCTTTTGGCGTATCGGTGGTAAGTGGGGGACTCAAGTGGTATATTGCAACGGTGATGTCTTTTACCAATTTGACGTCGGCAGGGCAGTTTGCCGGAGCCACGGTTATACTTGCGATGGGTAGCGTGTTTGAAATACTTCTTACGCAAATCGTCATAAATTCCCGATATTTTTTAATGAGCATAACGTTGTCACAGAGGCTGGACGAAAAATTCACGTTGTTAGACAGATTTTTGGTGTCCTACGGCATAACGGACGAAATTTTTGGCGTAGCGGTATCCAAGAAGCAAGCTGTGTCCAGGGAGTATATGTACGGACTCATCCTTTTACCCGTAGTATTTTGGACTTTAGGGACGCTGACGGGGGCCATAGCGGGCAACTTTTTGCCGGAAATCATACTAAATTCCTTGAATATTGCGCTTTATGCTATGTTCATAGCGATAGTGGTGCCGGCAGGGATGCAAGACAAGAAAGTTTTTATCGTGGTCGCCGTAAGCATAGCTCTTTCGTGTTTGTTTTATTTCACGCCGGTGCTAAATACGGTTTCTAGTGGCATTGCCTATATTATTTGTGCCATTGTGGCGTCATTGGTGGGCGCGATTTTCTTCCCGATAAAAGAGGAGAAGGAAGGCGAGGAGGGGAGTAATGGATAAGATATTATACTCCTTTCTAATGGTGCTCGCAATGGCGGTGATAACCTATCTTATTAGGCTAATACCAATGATTTTGTTCAAAAAGAAGATAAAAAATCGTTTTATAAACTCACTTTTGTACTATATTCCGTATGCGGTATTATCGGCGATGACCTTCCCGTTTATAATGTATTCTTCGGGACATTTGTTAAGTGCTGGGATAGGCACCGGGGTAGCGTTAATTTCCGCGTTCACCAAGAGGAGTTTAGTGACGACGGCATTGCTTGCCTCCGGAGCCGTGCTAATCGTGGAAGTAATAATTCATTTTATGTAAAAGAAAAGCCACTAATTTTTAGTGGCTTTCATGTTTTCTAAAAGGGGTCTTTACCGACTAGATAATCAATGGAGCAATCAAAGAAGTTTGCTAAGGTCCACACGTCAATGACGTTGGGAACGACTTGTCCTGCTTCCCAACGAGAGATGTTCGCTTGCTTAATGCCCGTTTGTTTAGCAAGTTCTCTTTGAGAAAGCCCTTTTTCAATTCTTAATTCTTTAATTTTATTATTGTAAAAATTGCATTCCATTGTCTAATTATACAAAAAAGTATCACATACTACTTGACTGATACAAAATTGTATCATAAAATAATTATATAATTAATTTCTCAAATGAGGGGAGTAAATATGAAAAAGAAAAGAATTATAGCATATCTGTCTTTGATATTGGTACTTTGCACTATAGGCTTAATTTTGTCGGCTTGTTCAAATGATAAAGGCGTTAAGCATTTGAAAGAGCCAACGAATCTAAGAGTAGTAGAGGACGTTATTTATTGGGATGACGTAAGCAACGCCGAAGATTATTTGATTAATATATCGGGAACGGAGTTTATGTCAACGATCAATTCCTTCGACCTTAACACGTCTAGCGTGGAAAATGGTTTGCTTACCATTAAAGTTAAGGCGAGAGGAGATCGGGAAGTTTATTATGATTCAGACTGGACTCCGGAGATTTCTTATAATTATACTGGTAAGAAAAAGCAGTATACTTTAAATGTTATCGCGGAAGATGGTGGGGACGTTAACATTAAGAATCAAACTTATGATGCAAATACTGTCGTAAATCTTAAAGCCTTTTCAAAAGAAGGGTATCATTTTGATGGTTGGTTTTCGGATGAGTTATACAAAATAGGTTCAAATGAAGCTTTTTCTTTCGTAATTAATAAAGATACTATAATTTATGCATATTTCTCTCAAAACCCCGATTCTCTAACAGAGAACATTAATGAAGATGAAATTTTATTAAATTGTCCAAGCGATTTCAAAATTTTTATTTATTGTGGTGATACGGAAGGTCAAAATGCTGAGGACTACATACGCAATAATTTGCATGTTTATGATGCGTATTTTTGGGATTCTGAAAAAAGTGAAGTTAAAGAAGAATATCTTGATTATGCAGAAAGAACGATAGGCCGTATAGAAAATACAGAACCGGGTTTTTATATCGTATCTGCTTATGATGATAATGAAACTTATGAGAAATATGAAAACTACGTTGCACAATGTTCTGGGAATATTAGCATTCTAAGGGCACGGACGATATATGGTAATAGCGAAAATGTTTTTAATGGTGTTCAAAATGCACCTCTTGAGGGATCGACTGTTCCTAGTGAAGAGGACAAGACGGATGAATTTGCTTTTTCTATCGAGGGTGAAGAGGCTGAAAACATTAAGCTTTATGATAACGTTGTTGTTTTGGGATTCAATCCCGGTGGAGATGCGGTTCTTCCCGATAATTTAGATGGTTATATCATTCAACAAGTTGGCAAGGGAATTACGGATGCACAAGATGAGGAAATGATTGGTGGTTTTACTACTACCTCGTTATCTTTGCCGGAAAGACCTGGTATTGCTAATTGGAAAACCAAATTAACAATAGGACAGGTAGTTGCTTTTGGTGGTAGAGTTACTAGGGGCGATTCATTGAGTTTGGATCAAATTGATGAAGCAACTGTTTTTGGTAAAATTAAGAGTATTGAAAAAATTGGCGAGTATCAACCCATTTATTTTGTTGAACTTACTCATGCTGATGAAAGTGAAATTTTCAAAGAGTTGCAAGTATATAAAGAATCAAGTGTTGAGCTTGAAGGTCAAATAGACCCGAACGATGAGGAAATCATAAATAATATAATGGATGCCTTCTACAATTCAGAAGACTATCTAAAGTTCTTGGCAGCTACCCAAGAAACAGCGGAAAACTTTGCCCAAAATAAGAACTATGATCTTATGATGGCAAACGATACAAAATCATTTTTAGATAATATTAATTTAGATCCTACTCTAAAAGTAGAGGGAACGAAACTTATTATTGGTATATTAGGTACTGTTTCAATCCCATTCTTAAAAAAGGAAGGAAAGTTTGGTGATTCTTCAGGAACCATTAATATTAGCTTTGAGTTTGTTGAGCAAGTAGAATTTGAATTAACCACCAAATGGATAAAGAATGATCTTAAAATTAAAAAAGGGTTTGATATAAATGTTAAAACAATAGAAAATACCTCTTTTAACTTTAAGATAGAAATAAAAATAAGTGCTGATACTAGTGAAAATTATATTCTAAACGAAAGCACTAAATGTATTCATAGAAGAGACTGTTGGCACGTAGATCAAATGTTGCCCGGTAATAAAAAGTCCACTAGTGACCGTATTGATACTTTGGAAGCAAAGGGTTATTGGCCTTGTGGCACTTGCTTAGCCGGTGATAAAAAGGATTGGCTAGCAAATGGTGAAGCTAACGATTTTAGAAAAGATCTTCAACGCACTCTTGAGTATGAAGATTGGGGTGACAAATTAAGCAAAATTAAAAGTGCGGTCAAGCGTGCGGAATCAGCACCTTCGGCAAGTAAAGATATATTAATTTGCCCAATAAAAATACCCTGTGTAATCGTTACTTTTAAGCTTGATATTTATTTACAAATGGGGTTTGAGATAAGCGCCACGATAGATTATTCATACAAAACAACAAATGAATTCACTATTGTAATGAAAGCCGTGGTTGGCGATGGTATAGACATTGATTTTAATAAAACAGCAACGGCAAAGTCACACGAACTCACCATTGTTGGTAAAATCGGCGTAAAATTAGGAATTAAGATTAAAGTAAGTGTTTCGGATCCTACGGATTTTTGCGAGCTAGGATTATACGGAACGTTTGGCGCTTATGCTGACTTAACCGGTGTGGCACACGTTGCAAGTAATGGTGAAAATTATGCCGGTGCATATTTGGAAATAGGCGTTTACTACGATTTCGGCCTGACCTATTCAATAGGATGGGGAGTGCTAGACGGCTCGGTTTCCATTTCTAAGCTTGCAAAATTAGATGGCAAGATTCCGATTGTTAAGATGGGGTATAGTGAAGTAATTTATGCCTACGAATATTACTATGATGAAATCTTAATCGACAATGCTTCGGAAGAGAAACGAGTTTTTACTTTTGATGAATTAAATATATTAAAAGTAAAGACTTTAGCATTACCCTCACAAAAACAAGAAGTCAAAGAGTTAACGGCAGAGGATCTTAGTAAATTTGATGCTTCGTTCGTTTTAAGTAACGCTAATACGGATAGGAATTGGTTTACTTTGGAAAACAATAGTATACGTATAATAGATAACGCACCCTTTGGACAAGAATTTGATACCTATTTAACGATTGCTATTAATAATAAGGGAAATGCTGGAGAAAACTTTTGGAAAACCTTTGAGGATGGAAAGAGTATAGTATATTTACCCGTAATTAAAATTAGAGTTATTTGTGCGCTGGAATGTTATGAGCATGATTTTGCTTACATGAGCGAACAACCGGCAACTTGTGAAGAAGATGGTTACGAAGAATGCTTAACGTGTGTGCGTTGTCGTAAGAAATTCTCTCTTGATGAGAAAACGATTTTAGAAGCAAGGGTAAAAATACCAGCAACGGGACACGTGCATGAAACGTTGGAAGCTGTGCCTGCAACGTGTTTAGACTATGGACTAACCGAGGGTGAACGTTGCTCCACGTGTTTGGAAGTTCTAGTAAAACAAAACTCGATTGAGCCCTTAGGTCATATTATATCTCAAGAATGGATTAATGACGAAAGGAACGTTCCTAGTTGTATCTATACCGGAAAGGCGCACAAGGTTTGTTTGAGAGAAGGCTGTAAGGATGAAGCCGGAAACGTAACCGTCCTTAAAACTAAGGATATATTGCCACACGGACACTTGAGAGATGAGGAGGAATATCCTACTTGTACCCAAGGAGTAAAGTGTGTACATGAAGCTTGTGAAATAATATTAATTTCTGCAACCGGACATTCCTTTAGTGAAGATAATTGGGAAGTACAAGAGGCTACTTGTCTAGAAGGGGGCTACAAGAGGAACGTATGCATTAATGATAATTGCGATGCGTTGCATAAAGATTCTGAGAATTACGAGCCCAAGGGACATAGGTCTTATAAAGATTCAGGTAAGTTAGAAGAAAAACTATATTGTGAACAAGTTGGGTATATTAGGTATATTTGTGGCGACTGTAATGAAGAAGTAACGACAACGGTCGATCCAATAGGACATAACCTTGATTATACGAATCCAAGCGAAGATATAAGTGCTACTTGTGAAGAAGAGGGAAAGAAAGTATACAAATGCAAGAACAATGATTGCGACTATAGTGAAAGTGTGATTGTAAGTATGCTAGGACACGACTGCAAAGAAGAGGTAGTTGCTTCTACTTGTGTGAAAGAGGGTTACGTACGTTCATACTGTACAAGAGAGAACTGTGACCATGAGACCTTAGAACTACTTGAATTAAACGAGAATGAACACAATTACGACAGGGAAACTTACACAAATATTATTATAAATGGTGTTACAATTGGACACGGTTACGTTTGTACAAACACAAGTAGTACCGGTAAGATATGTGGAGCGTTTAGGATAGATGAAATACAAGCTCATGAATATAACGTTTCAGCACCAACCGAAACGGAAGCACAAGTATGTGTGGTTTGTGGTTACGTTAATGCATCGGCTCTTGGACATCTCCATGTAAATCACAAGGAATACGTGGCTGAGAAGAGTCCCACTTGCTTAGAAGCAGGACACGTGGATTATTATACTTGCTGTGGTATAAAGTTTAGCGATGCGTTGTGTGAAAATGAAGTAACGGAAGACGACTTGATAATTGATGCTTTGGGACACGATGTGCCGGAAGAATGGGAAACAACGGATCCGGCAACTTGCACAAAAGAAGGCACAAAGACAAGAACTTGTACAAGATGTGACTACTCGGAATCGCAAACTATTTCTATGAGTCAACACAGCCTTGCATGGCAGAAAGAGGTCCCAGCAACTTGTACCATAGATGGAACTCTAGGACATTACAAATGTAGTGAGTGTTCAGGTACGTTTAGCGACGTTAATGGAAAAGACGTTTTAGAAACGGTAGTAATACCTGCAATAGGGCACGTAACTTCCAGAGTTGATGCTAAGGAAGCCACGTGCACTGATGAGGGGTACGAAGAACATTACAAATGCGAAACTTGTAACACGTTGTTTGCTGACGAAGGATTAACGGTATCCATAGAAGAACCTGTTGCCATATCAGCTACAGGACACACGACCTCGTTTAAGGATGTGCAACTTGCAGGTTGCTTAGTAGATGGTTATAACGAACATTGGGAATGCGATACTTGTCATGCGTTGTTTGCTGACGAAAGATTAACGGTATCCATAGAAGAACCTGTTGCCATATCAGCTACAGGACACATTTTAGATCTAGAGGTTACTGCTTCAGCATGCAATAAGGAAGGTTATTTTACGGTTGATTGTTCAACGTGTCATAAAGTTGGAATCGGTGATAATGGTGAATACATAAAATACAAATATGCAGACGTACTAGATAAAGATGACAAGGGTTGGATTGATAGTTTTACTGAGGAATTAATAAATGACTATAAAGCCTATCTTCTTGAGTTGTCTGGCGAGGAATTTAACGAAGAACCTTATATTAATAAAGCAGAAGGCTTTATTAATAAGTATGAAGACTTCACTAGTGCATTGGGTGATGCAAAAGACCAAATTGCGCCCAAATATCATGAGGATGGCAACGATGATGCTTTGTGTGATACGGATACGTGTAAATGTACCGTTGGATTAGAATTTGATTGGGACTCCGACGCTGAGGGTTGGGTCGTTACGGGAATAGGTGATTGCACGGCGCAAGCCATCGTTATCCCAAGCGTATTATCCAATAAAGAAGGCAAAATATATGCCGTAAAAGTCATTGGTGAGGAAGCCTTTAAGAATTGTGAACAAATCACGAGTGTTACAATACCTAGCACGATAACGATAATATATAGTAGCGCTTTCTATAACTGTATTAATTTAGCTAGCGTTAGTTTTGCCTCTTCAGGTGATCAACCCAGCGGGCTAACAACCATTGGTGTAGGAGCCTTTAAGAATTGTATTGATTTATCTGAAATAAGTCTTCCTAAACAGTTAAGTAAAATAGGTCAAAATGCCTTTGAGAATTGTGATAGTCTAGCAAAAGTGACTTTTGAGGAAGATAGCGTATTAACAACCATTGGTGGAAGCGCCTTTAAGAATTGTGTATCTCTAAATAGTTTGATTATACCCGATAACGTTACCCAAATAGAAGAGAAAGCCTTCTATGGTTGTTATAATATAACGAACATTACCTTGGGCGCATCTTTGGGTGATAAAGACGTTGAAAATCCCATTGGTACTAATGCGTTTGCAAACTGTTATAAACTCATTGAGATTTTTAACAAATCAAATCTTAAGGAGATTAATGGGTTTGAGGAGATAACGATTGGCTCAGAAAACTATGGTGGCGTAGCAAAATATGCTCAAAATATTTATACTCTTATAGAAGTAGAAGGCGAAAGCAAGTTAGAAGGCGAAAGCAAGTTGATTGATGTCGCAATTGAGATTGATGGTAATATTTATGGGTGGTATAGATATTATAAATTGGACGATACTAGCTTGATGCTCATGGGATATTACGGTGATTACAAATTTGGTGATGAAGATAAACGCTATGGAGCATTAAGTTTCAACGGCGCACAACCGGATGATAAGAAAGACTGGCCTCCTCAACTTATTCCAGAGTCTTATGATGGTAAATACATAACCACAATACACGACTTTGCCTTCTATCGCAACTTTGATTTGACGGAAGTTACAATCCCCGATTCGGTCACAACTATAGGTTCACATTCCTTCTATGAATGTTACAGGTTGCACTTCGTTAGAATAGGGGCGGGGGTTACTGAAATTGGTGATAACGCTTTTGGAAGATGTTATCAATTAATAGAAGTTGAAGCCCCTGATTTTACTCCAACCGCTGGCGCTGAACTAAAAGACGAGGTAAATAACAAATATAGTAACGTTGCCCAATATGCCTGGTATGTATGGAGAACAAACCATTATATAGAAGATTTATCCAACGACGACGGTGGTTTCCAAGGAAAAGGAACTTTCCATTGGTTAGATAGTGGATACTTGATTTATGATGATGGTCAGAATATATACATATTTGGCTATTTTGGAAGTGAGACGGATGATGTCGAGGTATTAACAGATTCAGGGCTTGTGGACGCTAATAATAAACCAAGGTATATTAATATTATATTTAAATATGCTTTCTTTAATACCAATATTACGAGCGTAACAATTGGTGGTAACATAATAAACATACACGATGCAGCGTTCTATGATTGTAAAAAGCTCAAAGAGGTGACCTTTAGTTCAACTTCGGTAACGAGGATAGGCGCTTGGGCATTTGCAGAGTGCATAAATTTAGAAAAGGTTGTATATATTGATGGTGATGGCGAAAAGGCATCTAAATTGAATCAAATTGATCAATACGCTTTTGCCAACTGTACAAGCCTCACAACATTTTCTGCTAATTCTGAAGAAGGTTGCGTAATACCAAGCTCTATAACGTTTATTGGTGTGGGCGCTTTTGAGGGTTGCACAAACTTAAAGATAATTCCGAGATTGGTATCAATTTCTGATATTACGGTACCCTATAAGATGTTTGGGGATGAGGCGCAAGGCGAGTCTATTTTCACAATTGACACTTGTAGCAATGTAACCAATAAAGATGTTGTTGCTATAAGATTAACTATTTTGGGAGAATTATACTATGGTAAACGTGGGATGACCGTAGTCCTAACGAATGGAACAAATGAACTTATTAGCAAAACATACACTCCACAAGATGATAACACAACAGAAACAGTAGAGTTGGTTGTTATGGCAAAGGACGTATCTGCGACGGAGTATACTTTAACGTGCAAAGTTACGGGAGCTAGAATATCGGATTACACAGCTACCAACTTGAGGGTGCTTGTAGAGTATGTGTTGGATGAAAAGCTTTTAGATAACAATACTGGAACAGGCGAGAGTGTTGAAAGCGACGATACCTCGGTAAGATTTAATTAAAATAGTGAGGGTTAAAAAGTGTGTAAAAATAAGGAGCGAAAAATTTCGCTCCTTGTTTTTTATAGAATGATAATATGTATTATTCCTCGCTTGATGCAACCTCTAAAACAGCTTGTGCTTCTGCTTCTTGGGCGAGGCGTATTTCTTCACGCTTGAGAAGAACTGCCTCGTGGACTGCTTTCTTCTTTTCGCCGGTTAGGTCATAAAAGAAGAAGGGAATGCCCGCAGCAAGCATGCAAATGCCGTGGAATATGGTATAGAATGCTAGCATCCATAGTGCCGTTTTAAGGCTGTTTTCGGGGTATATGGTAGTGCCCGTTACGGCATCGGTGTAGTGGGGTTGGTAGCCGATTAGGTTGTCCTTTAGTAGGATTAAGGGGGCTACCGTTTGAACTATTATGCCACTAATGGAACTGCCTAGTGCTACTATCCAAGTATAGCTAGCATCGTTGCGCTTGCCCGTCTTAGCCTCTATTTCTTCAATTATATCTGCGCCAAATAGGGTGGGGAGTAGGTTGGAAGCCCCGTATTGGAAGCCTACTAGGAACATGAATAGGAAGAATAGTATGGTGAGGAAAATATTGTCGGGATTGCTAAAAGCAAAGTAACCAACGAGGAAGGCAAGGCAGTTTATACATACCGAGTAAATACCCGAACATATATACAAGGTGCGCTCGCTAAACTTCTTCATTAGTGCTTTAATAATGAACATTCCAACGAAGGTTCCTACGCCCGTACATATTCCAAAGAACAAGGTTTGACCACTCTTACCAAAGTATATTATAGCAAGGAAGGGCATCATATAGCTTGCTAGGCCACGGAAAGCCTTTAAGAACTCGCTCAAGATTACGAGTAGGGCGTGTTTGTTGGTTATAATAGATTTAATGTTCTTAAGGGGATTTTCGGGTTTTTTATCGTACGTGGTACGCTCTTTTATGAACCTTGCGCCGAGTAGCATGGTAATCATACCAACAACGGAGCAAATTATTGCGCTAACGAGGTACATTATTTCGTCATTCTTAATTAGTCCGGGCTTACGTAGCATACCAATAACCAAAACGACGACGAGGGGAGCAGAGTTACCTACTGCGCTAACAATACTTCTCCAACTCATAATGGAGTTGCGCTCTTTGTCATCGGTTGACATAACCATTGCAACCATGTTTACCGAGTTACCAACGTTAGTTAGTGCACCGTAAATAATAAAGAGGATGCAAAAGTAAACCATAATCTTGGTAGCACTGTCACTAAGGAAACCGGGCAGATAGAACGAAAGAGATGTAACGATAGCTAGGGGAACCGAAACTATTAGTATTAGGGGACGGAACTTGCCTATTTTGGAACGGCTACGGTCAATTACAAGAGCCATACCAAAGCTTACGAAATAACCCACTATGCTTACGATGGAGTTAATAAGAGATATGTGGTCCTCGGTAAGAAGCCCTGCACCTACGAAGGTGGTTAGGTACTCTTGCCTATACGAGCCCACCATACCCGTAATCATAGTATAGAAGAACGCAGAGAACAAGAAAATTATAAGCTCTTGTGTTTTGACCTGCTTTTCTTTAGGCACGTTAATGCTTTGGCTATCTTCTACTAGCGTTTCAACTTGAATATCTTTGTTTGCTTCCGTCATGTTCTTACTCCTAAAAGATATAATTTGATTATATGATAAAAGCCTTCTTATGTCAATATTAAATATAAATCATTAGATTTACATTTACCTTTATTTGCTTGACTATATTTTTTAGGGGGCGTATACTACGATTAATGATTTAAGGAGATATAAAAATGAAAGATTTTAAAGGCATTTATGCAGCACTATTGACCCCCTTTAACGAGGACGGAACCATAAATTTTGATTCCCTAAAACTTCTTGTTGAACGTAATATCGAAGTAGGTCTTACCGGTATGTACGTTTGTGGCTCAACCGGTGAATCCGTTATGATGAGCGAAGAAGAAAGAATATCCATTCTTAAGTTCGTTTCCGAAGTTAACGCAGGTAGAACCATTCTTATTGCTCACGTTGGCACCATCTCTACCGATTCTGCTTGCCGTATGGCAAAGAAGGCAGAGGAATACGGCTACGATGCAGTTTCAGCAGTAGTTCCCTTCTATTTCTCATTCAGCAGTGAAGCAATCAAAGGCTATTATAAAGATATCTTGAACGCAAGCAACCTTCCCATGATCATCTACAACTTCCCCGGCGCAAACGGCTTTGGCGGTATGTTAGAACTCGTTGAAGAAATGATTGACAATCCCAAGCTAATCGGCGTAAAGCACACCAGCGCAAACTTGTTCGATCTTGAACGCTTCAAACACCTCAGCAAGCCCCTCGTTGTATACAACGGCTTTGACGAGATGCTCATCGGTGGACTTTCCATGGGCGCAGACGGTGGCATAGGCTCTACCTACAACTTTATGGGAAGCCTCATTCTTGACATTTACAACGCATTCAACCGTGGCGACCTCAAATCTGCTCAAGAGTATCAAACCAAGGCAAACCGCATAATCGACAGAATGATACCCTACGGCGTATTTGCAATGGAAAAGGCAATTCTTACTCTACAAGGCATTCCTATGGGTAACTGCCGTAAGCCCTTCCTTCCCTTGTCCGAAGCAGGTTGGGAAGAAGCAAAGCGCATAGCAGAAGAATTAAAATAGTGCAAAAATATATAAATTAAAGGCTCTCCGCTTGGAGAGCCTTTTTGTTTTTAATAGTATACCACGTCCTCGTTGTAGGGGTCGCCAATAGTAAAGTACAAGGGTAAATAAATTAGGATTGCAACGGCTACCAACCCAAAGACCACAGTCGCAATAAAGTTTATTTTGTTAATAATCTTGTCTTTAAGGCGAGGCCGGAGTAAAACGTAAATTCCAACTCCAACGTAACCACCAAGCACGTTTGATATTATGTCCATAGTATCGAACCAACCGAACCCCGTAAGCAATTGTATAACTTCAAACAGTATGGAAACAGCGGGTATAATTAGAAATGCCCACCATTTTTTTAACATAAATGGTAAATATATGCCAAGTGGTAAAAATACTAGCACGTTTAGGATTATATCTTGCGCTTGGTAGGTATAGAATGAATAGGATAGTGGGACTATCCCTCTAGTAAACCTGAATTCTATCGATTTACTTATGAAATCCGTGCTAAACGTATTTGGAAGCGTACACTTGAATATGATGATCCACACTAGCAAAAAAACATATACGCCAAAAGTGGAGTATACGAAAGGCATGTGCAAAACGTTCCAGTCAATATCTTTTAGTGAGAATTTTTTTATATGCATGGTTAGTGTACGTTGAATAGCAGTATAGTCCCCACCATCATTAGCACAGGCCCAATAAGAGTGGCTACGTGGAATATGGTGTGTATATATTTCTTTTTTATTACGTAAAGAATAAGTCCTGCCACACAAAATGCAAAACCAATAATAAAGAAAAGATTAACTTCCGTAGTAGCATAGGGGGAATGAACGTTAATGGCGTAAAGTATTGCAAGTATGCCACCAATAACGGCGTCTACCACAACCCCCACTTTCTTAAAACGAATAAGGTCGTAAACACAAAGGATGGCGTTGGTTATGGCAAGAGCAAAGCAAACGCCTACGGCAACGTAATTCAAAACGTTACTAGCAAACAATAAAGAAAAAGGTACGCCACAGGCCGTAACTAAAAAAGCTATGTTTGCGTGGTCGATCCTACGAGCCAAACTCTTTTTCTTAAAGTCCTTTAATGCGTGATAAACCCCGGAGCCAACGTACACTTGCATTGCTGGAATACAAAGCAAAATGGAGGCAAAAATCTCCTCAATCGAGCTTGCAATAACAAGAAGATAAATCATAAAACCAAGGGCGATAGGCGCACCTATACCGTGTGTTATTGCATTCCACAATTCCTCGTTTGGAGTGTAATATCTTAGCCCATATTTTTCATATTCGGCCTGTAAAGATAGGTTATCCATAAAAATCTCTTCTCCTAAACCTATTATACTCCTACAATAGGAAAATGTAAACAAACGCAGTAAAAATAAAAGGTAAAATAAAAGCACTCCTTTTGGAGTGCTTTATAACAAGAGGTTTTGTATAACGTTTATTCTTTAGAATCAAATTGTGCAAAATAACTTTCGTTTTCAATAACAAAGTTTCTAATTGCAATTAAGTAATATATAGAACCAGCAATACCGATAATACCACCGATTAATATATTATAGACAAGAACAATTATTGGTACAGCCAAAGGCTTGGTTGC
This sequence comes from Candidatus Stercoripulliclostridium sp., assembly GCA_045577735.1. Taxonomy (GTDB): domain Bacteria; phylum Bacillota; class Clostridia; order Christensenellales; family DTU072; genus Stercoripulliclostridium_A. The sequence continues at coordinate 33,228 of JAZNIY010000014.1, forward strand.
TTTAATAATATCTTTAGGCTCTTTTTCCCACTTTTTTCCAAGGTTATAATCGTATATGCCAAGCAGTAGGTTGAAAACGCCAACAACAACTAATACCCAGTCAATACCAAAGTATGAAAACGATAGGGATGCTCCAATTTGTAAGCAACCTATCACAGCCCATATTCTACCATCAATTTTTATTCTTCGACAAAGAGTTTTGAGTAATTCCTTGTCATTTTTTTGCACGTTTGTTGTTGTGGTAGATTCATTTTGTTGTGAAGTGGATGCTTGTTCTGGTGTAATGTCAATGTGGTGTTGTGTTATACCCGGTGTGCTTTGTGGTTTAGGCTCTACTTTTGGTGGAGAGATTTTTTTGGGTTCTTGCTGAACAGGTGTCTTTCCAGCTTCATTTTTAATCACTTTTTCGGTCTTTTTTTCACTATCGGAAGCTGTTTCGGTGGTTGGTATTTCATCTTCAATTTTTGTGCTACAATAGGGGCAAAACAATGCCTCAAGACCGACTTCTTTACCACAATTATCACAATATCTTTTGATTTGATAAGCCATTATAATTCACCTCAACTATATTTTTCTATAGTGTAAAACCTGTTTTCCATTCCGGTATATTCTATTTGGTACAGCATATATTTTTGTCGTATCACTATTAAGAATATTTTTTAGTATCCAGCCCATATCTCTACCGGATAAAACGAAGGCGTAATGATAATCGTATCCTGCCTCAACGTATTTATTATGGATTAGGCTAAAGGGCTCTAGCCAAGGCATATTATTGTTACCAACCAAATCGCTGAGACAAAAAGGGGTGTTTGGGGTGGCATTATTTAAAAAAGTATTTACAGCAATCAGTAGGGAGTCTTCTATTAATTTTAACTCACTTGAATTAATCATACCTTTTACCAAACAGCTTGGTCTTCTTATCGTTACTTTATCAATGAACATACAGTATCTCCTTTATTTTTTAAATTTTATACCAATAATAGCTATAGTAATTATCTACAAATAGTTCGTCATTTTCTGTTGGCGTGGACACGTCCACTGATGTTCCACCGGTTTTATTTAACCAGTCTGTATAATTGTTTGTACGATACCAAGTAGTGGTGTCTTCAAAAGAAATACTTGTTAGACTAAAACAATTATAGAATGCAGAATCTCCTATGCTTGTTACGGAATTACCTATCGTTACGCTCGTTAGGCTACGGCAATAATAAAATGCATAATCTTTTATAGCCGTTACATTATCGGGTATTACAAGCTCGGTTAATAGCTCGCCATTTAGATAGAGATTGTTTGCATAATTCAAAGGATTTGAGTATAAATTAGAAAAAGTAATTTCACACCAATCTTCTATCGTACCAAGATAATTTACGCTCGTTAGACTAACGCAACCACTGAATGCATAACCTCCTATGCTTGTTACGGAATTACCTATCGTTACGCTTGTTAGACAACTGCAATCACGGAATGCATTCGCTCTTATGCTCGTTACGGAGTCAGGTATCACTACGCTCGTTAAGCGTTGATAGTTACAGAATGTATTATCTCCCAATATTTTTACTGTGTTTGGTATTGTAATATCTCCTTCAATCAACGTCCCATTCAAATATAAATCCGCGCCGTAATACAAAGGGTTTTCTGAAGACCCAGCAAACGATATTTCACACCAAGAACTAAAATCACTAATGTTTACTCTTGTTATACTGGAGTTGCTAATTGATATAGCTTTACAATCCTTATCTATGGTTAAAGTAGTCGCAGAATTGACGACCATATTGTAAGCATAATAATAGGGATTATTGTTAAATTGCATATATCTAACGTTATCCTTAATTGTGGTCGGTATATTTGTATAATTGAAAGCATCATAATCCAATCCGTCAGGTATTGTTACGCTCGTTAGGTTACTGCAACCCCAAAACGCATGCACTCCTATGCTAGTTACTGAATCAGGTATAGTAACGCTCGTTAGGCTATTGCAATCATAGAACGCGTAATCACCTATGCTCGTTACGGAGTTCCCTATTGTTACGCTCGTTAGGTTATTGCAATAAAAGAACGCATAATCACCTATGCTCGTTACGGAGTCGGGTATGGTTACGCTTGTTAGAGAGTCGCAAGAATTGAATGCATAATCTCCAATGCTTGTTACGGAGTTGCCTATTGTTACGCTCGTTAGACTGTCGCAACCAGAGAATGCGCGTTCGTTTATTGTTGTAACAGGTAAACCATCGTGTGTCTCGGGTATAGTTATGTAATATGGCTTGCCAACGTATCCTATAATTACTTGATATCCATCAACTTTCATAAAATTGAGATATTCTGCGGGGTTATCGGTAAATTTTGCATACAAAGTATAATTTTTGAGTATATCCTTAGAAAGTGTGAGTATTGGCTCTCCACTAAAGTCAGAATTCTCGTACCAACCTATAAAAGAACAATTTTCTTTTGTAGGTGTAGGCAATGAATATGGTAAAGAGTCTATATTAAAAGTCGATTCAGCTCCTTCGGGAAGGGCGCCACCATCCAAATTGTAGTTAATATTATAATTAATTATTTCCCAACGAGCAGTTAGGTTGATATTCTTATTAAAGTTGTAAACGCCATTGGTTACAGTTTGATAGTTATCGTAATCATACCAGTCGCTAAAGTTGTAGCCTTTTCGAGTAGGTGTAATAAGAGTAAAGTGGTCGTTAGCATTAACATTTTGTGTGCTAATAGAGTCAGAACCGTCATTATAGTGGTAAGTAATAGTATAACTTATAGTTGATGGTGCATCTGATGGTTCATCGGTTGATGGTGCATCTGATGGTTCATCGTCAGTTGATGGTGTATCATTGTCACTTGGCTGACTAATATCGGGAGTTGGCGTTTGAACTACTGGTATAAAATCGCTTAAGTTTTTAACAAAAACAGTCGTATGTAAAGTATGCGTATCATCAATATAACAAACTTCAGTATAATAATTAGCGTTTGTAAAAGCATTAATATACTTCAAAACTAAAACACCATCTTTAAGGGTATATGTTCCTGCTTCATAATTATTTACTAATGCTTGATAGCGAGTAAATGTGCCATTGGAATTGAATACATAAGTAAGAGTTACGCCAAAAGAACTATCATAAGATATCCATTTACCTGCAAAATTGCTATTACGAGTAGGTGTATCACACGACATATTGAATAACTCACTTCCCTTAATGCCGGCAGATAGCACCTTGTTGTTTTCATAAAAATAGACTTTTTGGTCTGCAAACGAGATAGTATTACCATCAATCGTATAATCTTGATAAGTTTCGGTTTCACCGTCTAAGGTAAGATGCAAGCCATCTTTGTCAATATTTATGGAATAACCATCATTACCAACATATTGTCCATAATAATCGGGTGTGTCGGGCTTAGTTAAGTGGGCTATCAAAAATTTAATGCCCACCAAAGCACCAATTAGGATAATAGCAATAACAACATATTTAATTATAGTTTTCTTTGTCATAGTGTACCTTAAAATAAAAAAATTGAGTAAACTCAAATAAATTGTATCTTGAGAAAACTCAAATGTCAAGACTAATATTGAGTTTTCTCATATAATGAGAATATGACGTATGGTGAAAGATTGAAAGAATTGCGAATATCTAAAGGGATATCTCAAAATGAAGTAGCTAAGGGAATAGGGGTTGATATCAGCTCAATTTCGTATTGGGAGCGAGATATTTATGAGCCTAAAGCTAATTATATAGCCAAAATGGCAAGGTTTTTTTCGGTCTCAGCTGATTACTTGCTTGGATTGGAAGATGATTGCGGTAATAAAATTCAATAAACTTATTTGTGGAGCCGAAAGGCTCTTTTTTATTTGAGAAATATTTTTTAAAATTTTTCATAAAATCTATTGACAAACATTCAAAGCTATGGTTTAATAGTAATAGTTACTAATAGCGATAAGCAAAAAGGAGGTAAAAATGAGAAATACTGCTCAGAGAGACACGGTATTAAGAGTGGTTGAAGAATCATGCGACCATCCTAGTGCGGAAACTATTTATACCCGTTGCAGAGAAATTATGCCGGAAATTAGCTTGGGAACCGTCTATAGGAACTTGAAAGTTTTGGTAGAACTTGGTAAAATAAGAGAGGTATCCATTCTTAACGCAGGCGACAGGTATGATAAAACGGTTGGACTACACGCACACTTTAGGTGTAAAAGCTGTGGAGCTGTGCTAGACGTTCCGGCGAAAGACTTGGATAGGCTGGAAAACGCAGTGGAAAGCATGACCGGATATCAAATTGATGGGACAGAGGTTCTTTTCATAGGGCTCTGTGATAGGTGTAAAAATGAGCGCATTATTCAAAATTAGTTACGGACTATATTTGGTAGCAGTTAAGGGTGACAAGCACACGGGATGCATTTGCAACACTCTAATGCAACAGTCAAATGACAAAGTTAGCATAGCCCTTAACAAGAGTAATTACACTCACGAGGTTCTTAAGGCTACTAGGAAAACAAGCGTTTCCATACTTTCAATGGAAGTAGATCCCGCACTCATAAAGACTTTTGGAACGCAGTCGGGAAGGGAAGTTGACAAGTTTGACGGAATAGTAGCCGAGGAGAGCCAAAACGGATGTTTGGTACTCAAAGAAGGCACTTGTGGTTACCTTGAACTGGAAATTTTGGAAGAAAAAGATCTTGGTTCACACACCTTGTTCATTTCCAAGATAGTGGGTGAAAAAGAGTATGAGAAAGAGCCGGTAACCTACGCTTATTATCGCAAGAATATGAGAAGTAGGGCAAGCGCAGGGTACGAATGTATAGTCTGTGGACACGTCAGAAGCACCCCACCTCAAAAAGGTGAAATATGCCCCATATGTAAACACGCTGACGTGTATAGAGAAGTCAATAATACAGAAAAATCTGTAACGCTAAATACAAATAAAATAATTGAAAGTAAAGGAGACAAAACTATGGCAAAATATGTATGTAACGTTTGTGGTTATACTCACGAAGGCGATTCCGCTCCCGAAAGATGCCCCCTCTGCAAGGCACCCGCAGAAAAGTTCACCAAGCAAGACGGCGAAATGACCTGGGCAGCAGAACACGTTATCGGCATCGCTAAGGGCGCAAGAGAAGACATCATCATGGATCTTCGTGCTAACTTTGAAGGCGAATGTACCGAAGTTGGTATGTACCTTGCAATGGCAAGAGTTGCTCACCGCGAAGGATATCCCGAAATCGGTTTATACTATGAAAAGGCAGCTTGGGAAGAGGCAGAACACGCAGCAAAATTTGCTGAACTTCTAGGCGAAGTTGTTACCGATTCCACCAAGAAGAATCTTGAACTCCGTGTTGATGCTGAAAACGGCGCAACCGCAGGCAAGTTCGACCTTGCAAAACGCGCAAAGGAACTCAACCTTGACGCTATCCACGACACCGTACATGAAATGGCTCGCGACGAGGCTCGCCACGGCAAAGCATTCGCTGGACTCCTTAAGAGATATTTTTAAAAATAAGCAAATTAAAAACGGAGGCATTGCCTCCGTTTTTTTACTTTATCACTTTATATTTTAGTCGAAGGTAAGAATTTTCCAGTACCTCACAACCTTTTAACTCAAGTGCACCGAGTAAATCCAATTCCTCCTCCTTAACAAGACTTTTTCCATCAATTAAGGTAGGGGTATCCTTGCCACCAATAAGTACGGGCGCAACTACAACGTCTACGTAATCGATTAATCTCTCTCGTAAGAATAGGGCATTCAAGGTTCCACCCGTTTGTATGGTTATGCGCTCGCAACCAAAAGTAGAATATAATTCTTTTAGCGCCCTTCCTAGTGACAACTCCTCTTGGTATATTACGTGCAAGTTGTCCTCGTTTACGTGAAAGGCAGGGTGCTCCTTGTTTGTCGTTATTAGAACAAAGGTTTGGGACAGGGCACAAAAATATTTAATACCGTTTTCAGTTAAGTTGTGGTTGTCCACAAGAACGAAGGAAACGGGACCTTTTTGTGGTGAATTACGCTTGTTTGCTCCAATTTTTGCTTGTACTTTTCCCGAGCCGAACGACCATAGATCAGTGGTCTGCTCAATTTCATAATACTGGTGCAAACCCTCTTTAACCCCCACGATTTTGGGTAGGTCCTTGTCAACGTCCATATTGTCGGTAGAGCCCGTACTAATTTTGCCATCTACCGAGGTTAGCAAAAATAGAGTGGTTATAGGTCTGTCCATCTTATTCTCCCTAGGAATTTTTACCTCAATATTGTAACATAGGGACGCTTGTCTTTCAATACCTTTTTTGCACCGTCACTTCATTCACTCTTGACAAAGCGCGCGCGCAAGTAGTAATATATCTTAAAGATATATGTAGTAAACTAATCAAGTGGAGTATCCAATGAAAACCATAAAAGTAAACACGGGTAGACCATACGAGGTGCTAATAGGTGAAAATCTTCTTTCTCAAACGGGCGCCCTCGTCAAAAAAGTGCTAAACGCCCCCAGAGTTTTGATTATCACCGATGATATTGTTAACGCACTCTATACCGGTATTGTTGCCGAGTCGCTAAGTGAAAGTGGATATCAAGTGGAAATCTTCGTTATAGAAAACGGAGAAAAGAGCAAGTGCTTGTCCGTTTACGGCGCAATACTAGACTTCCTCGCCGACGGTGGATACACAAGAAAAGACGGCATAGTTGCTCTTGGTGGTGGAGTGGTAGGTGACCTTGCAGGCTTTGTTGCCTCTACCTATCTTCGTGGCATAAACTTCGTGCAAATCCCCACAACTTTACTTGCCCAAATAGACAGTAGCGTAGGTGGCAAAACGGCAATCGACCTGTCAGCCGGCAAAAACCTAGTAGGAGCGTTTTGGCAACCCAGCCTAGTAATAGCAGACGTGCTAACCCTAAACACTCTCCCATGCAAAGAAATAGAAAACGGACTGGGTGAACTAATTAAGTATGCTTGCCTAATTGGTGGGGAAGCCTACGAGTTGGTAGCCAAAGGATTTGAAAAGGATACCCTAAGAGCAGTAGAGCTTTCCGTTGCTTACAAGCGCGACATAGTGGAAGCCGATGAAAGAGAGGGTGGCGTAAGAAGACTCCTAAACCTCGGACATACGGTTGCGCACGGCATAGAGAAGCTTTCAGGTTACACCTTTACCCATGGCAAAGCCGTCGCTTGTGGAATAATGGCAATTGCAAATGCCGAACATAAAAGGGGCACCCTTCCAAGTGAGGAATACTACAAAATAAAGGACCTTTACGCAACCTACAATATCGACTATACCCTTCCCTATAAAATTAGCGATATTTGTGAAGTAGCAAAGGTGGACAAAAAAGCAGAGGACAAGGACATTAATTTGGTAACCATAAAAGGCGTAGGCAATTGCGTGGTTGAAAAAATGGAGCTTGCTAAATTAAAGGAGTATTTAAAATGAAGAAAATTCTTGTTATAAACGGGCCGAACCTAAATATGGTGGGCATTCGCGAGCCTATGATTTACGGTAAGCGCGACTACGAAGACTTGTATGAGTTTATCACTAGGCACGCAAGGAAAGTTGATCTTAACGTTCGCATAGAGCAAAGCAATCACGAAGGTGAAATCATAACTTGGATACAAGAAGCATATGGCGAATACGATGGAATAATCATAAACGCAGGCGGATATACGCACACCTCGGTTGCTATTTTAGATGCTCTTAAAGCTGTTGGTATTCCCACTGTCGAGGTGCATTTGACCGACATAAGTAAGCGTGATGAATTTAGGAGGTTTTCCTATATTTCTCTTGTCGCTAAGAAAGTTATAGTTGGTAAGGGATTTGCAGGCTATGCCGAAGCTCTCGATTATTTTTCCGATATAGTAGAATGATAGATAACCAAAAGATAAGGCCTCTTGCCATATACCAACTTCTAAAAAACCATACCGACAGCTCGGTTGCTCTCGGTACGTTCGAAATTGCTCAAACGCTCAACCTAGAAGGTTTGCCAACTAGCATAAAAGAGGTCAAAGAGGACGTTAAACTACTCAAAGAGTGGGGCTTTGGCATATGTGAAGTTAAAGGTGAGGATGCTTATTACGTTAGTAATAAAATTTTTAGTGATGACGAACTGTGCAGTTTGATAGATGCTATTGAATCCACTACTTCAATAACCGAAAGCAAGGCTAACGAACTAATAAACAAGCTTGCAAGGCTTGCTGGATTTGGTAGTGCAGAATCATTTAAGAAGAGAACCGGTTCCGATAGCAAATAAGTTTTACGCTTTTCGGCTAGAGCGTGATTTGTGGTGTCATAATAAAAATCGTAGCCCCAAAGAAGTAAAAACCAAAGATTAAAATCATCTTTCTAGATGTTAAAGGAGTACGAATGAGTCAACAAACCCTTAGTGCAATAGATTACTATAAGCAAAGTCCACGCCCAAAAAAGAAAAAGATTATTCTAGCACTTGTTGGTGCGTTATTAGCGCTAGCGTTGGTGTTTTTGGGTGCCTCTTACGGCATAATTTACGGCGTTACTACCGCCATAAACAAGCCAATGGATTATAAGGAGGCTCTTGCAAGCGGTAACGTTCCAAACGGGAACAAAATCCATTTTCTCAATACGGGAAGTAGTGACTGCATAATTTTGGAATCTAACGGACGACTTGCGATGATAGATTGCGCTGAGGACAGCGACAATCCTCGTGGATTCGAAGAGCTTGAACTGGAAGGCTTTGAGCAACGCGTACTTAAATACGTCAAAGACAACTTCGCTGACGGCAACGGCAAAGTTCACTTCGATTTTATACTTGGTACACATTCTCACTCCGACCACATAGGTGGCTTCGATACCTTGCTTGCAGATGAAGATATCACCGTTGGAAAGGCATATTTGAAGCGCTATCAACCCTATTACATCAAAGAGCAAGAAAGAGTGGAATGGGACAATGAAGAGGTTTACAATCAAATGCTTAATGCCGTTAATGCACGTGGGATAGAGCTCATTCAAGATATCCCGGAAGAATCCTTCATGCACGGCACCTTTAAGCTTAGGTTTTTGAACACTAAAGATCCCAAAGAAACCGATCTAGGGGAAAATGAAAATGCCGTTGCTCTTTACGTCGAAGACGGCGACAAGAAAATACTTCTTATGGCAGACGTCAATTACCTCGATGGCGACGAGCAAGCAATAAGCAAGGAAATCGGCAAGGTAGATTTAATGAAACTGGGACACCATGGTTATGGATATTCGACCGGCACTCCTTTCCTAACTCGTACTCAACCCAAAATTGCAATATATACTAACGCTCGTAACGAAGCAACCTTTACCGTTAGAATGCGCGTTACGTTGAATAGTAGAAGCTCGCAATATGCTACTGCTGATTATAACGGAATAATTGCAGTAATTGGTGAAGAAATTAAGCTTTATTCTAACATTCACTAGGTGGAATATGAAAATACTATTTGTTTGCAGTTCTAACGTGTGCAGAAGTCCATATTGTGAGTTCCACTTCAAAAGATATATGGAAGAGTATCCCACTTTGAAGGACACTATCACGGAATGTAATTCGGGTGCCGTTTTTAATCGCTCCAAAAAGCTTCACGAAAAGGCTAGAAAGGCGCTTCTTGCCGAGGGCTTTAGTGAAGAATTGATAAACAGCCATAAGCCTCGCTATATAAAAGATAATTTAACGTTGTTTAAAGAAAGTGACGTTATAATAGGTATGACGCGTTGGCACAAATGGTGTTTACCTAAAGAGCTTCGTTCTAAATACGTCAACCTCAGTGAAGTGGCGGGAGAAAAATACAAGGCAATACCGGACCCGTTCTTGGCAATTAACCAAGAAGAGTATAACAAAGTTATGGCAGTCGTAGGCGACTACGTTAAAAAGTATGCGTTAAGGCTTGTGGGAGAAAGCAATGGACGATAAGCAAGAATTCAAAATTGAACCATTGGAAGAGGAGCAAGAAAGGGTAGTACAGACCAGCATAGAAGAAATACCCGCTGATGACAAAACCTCTTTTGAGTGCCAAGAAATTGTTGACAACCTTCCCTTGGATATAGAGGAAGCCAAGCGCATATCGCTTGGTAATATTAAAGCTAACCTCACGCCAAAAAAGCCTGTAAAAGAATTAACGTATGGTTCAATATTCGTTACTTTGGCAATCGCCTCTCTCATAGTTGGGTTCCTAATAGAGGGATATAAGACGGTCGGAATAATTTGTTTTGTTCTTGCAGGCTTTGCGGGATACGCCATGTTCAACACCGTTATTCAAGCTAAAAAAATACAGCGACTATTAGACGAAGGCAAGTGCTCGACAATAGCTGAATTGATGACTGAGTTAAAGCTCAAAAAGAAATATGAGTTTTTAAGGGACTTGGGCGGTATGATAAGAGCAGGATACGTTGTGGGTTACGAGGTAATAAACGACAATGAAATTCGCAAAGTAAATTAATATTTAAGCACTCATTGAGTGCTTATTTTTTAATCCAACAGGTAAAAAATATGCAAAATTATTAAATTTTAATTTAATTATAGTATATTATTTAATAAATTTATGTTAATATTACAGCATTAATTTTGCGGAGATCGAAATGAAATCTAAATTTTGGACAAAGAAGAATATAATCATAACCGTGGTAGTAGCACTCATTATTATTGCTTTAGTGACTGCTATCGTAGTAATATCCGTGCAAAAGAACGAGGTACCTACTGCAGAGGCCTCAGTTACTCGTGGTTCACTTTCTACCTCAATTAACGCAAGTGGCGTTGTAGCTACCGTAGGCATAAACGATTATTTGCCTTTGTTTGCTTGCGCTAATAAGATTACCGATATGGAATCTATTAAGGCTTATGCAGGCGATGATTTTAACTGGACCTATGCTTTGATTAATTCTAGTACCGTGCCCATCGTTTATGACGTTTCATACGTTAACCCGGACTTTAAAAACGTCAAAACGGTTATGCTCACAACGGATGAAAACCAAGTTATCATGGAGGTTATGCCGTATTATCTTGATTGGTCAAAATTGGATTCTGCCAAAGACGATGCCATTTCAGAAGGTAAGTTGAGCCCAGGGGCTACTACGGCTGACTTTGTTTTAATGTTGTTTACAACCAACAAAGATAACCCATTCGACATTCCTAGCGATTATCTTAAACTTTCCACAAATGCCGACGACAAGATTACTATCGATACCGATTACGTTAAAGACATAATTGAGCAAGCAACGGCACTAGAAGAAAGCACGGCAATGGAATACACCATTTCCAACCTTACCTTAGACGAGGGAGATGCCATTACCATAGATCACAAAGTGTTTAAGATAGCCGTATCTCAACTTTATACCTCCATTCTCATTACGGAATATGACGTTGCCGACATAGATGCAAAGCTTAGAACGGGCGAGAAAGTATATGCAGGCGTTACCATTAACGCATTAGATGGTAGAAAGGTTGTTGCCGACATTCAAGATATCGTTAATAGTAGCTATTCCTCAGGTATTGCATATTATGCCGTTAAAGCAAAGATAGTATTTGGTGTGGAAGCCCTTTTGGATTTGACTAACGAAGAAAACCTACACTCAAGTGCTGCTCAAACGGCAAAGAGAAAGGGTGAAACTACGTTAAAGTATGCTTCGTACGAATACTACGACGCAAATTTAACTCCGGAAAAAGTAGAAGCTCTGGGCGTTGATATTACCGATATGGTTGTTCGCGAAGAGGTACTTGAAAATTATTCTGTTGCAGTAAGAGTACAAAAGAGGGCTGTAATAGACAAACTGGTTATTCCTACCAAATGTATCTTCTACGATGATGGAAAGAACCCTTACGTTTTGGTTAAGCGCGACAATAAAGAAATTAGAGTTTACGTAAAAGTATTGCTCTCAACGGGCTCGGAAGCTGCTGTGGAAGTTAAAAACGCAAAAGACGAAAATGCACTTGTGGAAGGCGACAAAATAGTTTACAAAGCAGAATCTTCACTAATTAGCTCAATACTAGGATAATTTATGTTTAATAGTCGTAAATGCATCCTTTCTATGAAAGGAATAAATAAATCATACCCAATGGGAGAGAGCGAACTTCAGGTGTTGTTTAACGTCAACTTTGAGGTATACCAACGTGAGTTCGTTGCCGTTTTAGGACCATCGGGTAGTGGTAAGAGTACGCTTATGAATATCATAGGCTGTCTTGACGTGGCTTCTAGTGGTAGTTACGTTCTTAACGGTCAAGATATTAGTAAATTGAAGGACAAAGAGTTGGCGGCGGTTAGAAATCGCGACATAGGGTTTGTTTTCCAAAATTTCCAACTTCTTAATCGTATGAGTGCTCTTGATAACGTCATTTTGCCATTAATTTATGCAAGAGTGCCTGGGAAGGAAAGAAAACAAAGAGCGATGGTTCTGCTTAATAAAGTAGGACTAGGTGACAAAATGCTCAACAAGCCCAAGCAACTTTCCGGTGGACAACAGCAACGCGTTGCCATTGCTCGCGCAATGGTTACCGAACCATCAATCATTCTTGCCGACGAACCAACGGGGGCGCTTGACCAAGCAACGGGTGCGCAAATAATGGACCTATTTAAGGAACTAAACAAAGAAGGTAAGACCATTATTATGATAACTCACGATGCTAAAATTGCACGTCAAGCAGAGCGCATCGTACATATTTTGGACGGAAAGATCTATTCACAAGAAGAATACAACGCTCTTTATAACGAAGAGGGCGTAAAGCACAATGAAGTGCCGGTAGAACCAACGCTACGCGAACGCAGAAGAAGGAGGCTCACGAATGTTTAAAGATATTATAAAGATGAGCCTTAAGAACCTTCTTATGAACAAAATGCGTACCTTCCTAACTACGCTTGGTATCATTATCGGCATTACGTCCATAATTGCACTCATTACCATAGGGCAGGGCGTTACGAGCTCGGTTATAGATCAACTTTCCGGACTAGGTGGAAACAGAATAACGGTAGAAATTACCAATACCAACGTTAGAAAGGGCTTCACCGATGCTGAAATGGAATCATTTTTGGAAATAGAGGGTGTTGACGGCGTATCTCCTACGGTAAGAAAAAATTTAATCTATACGCTAGTGCCGGGTGAAACAAAGTCTAACTATAACTACGTTTATCAATCTACAACTAGGGTTATGGGCGTAAACAACTACTATTTTGAGCTGGTTGCAAACGATACGATACAAGCCGGAAGGTCAATAAACAACGATGACATAGACAATGCAACTCACGTTTGTATTCTTGGCTATGGCATATGGAAGAACCTTTATGGCAATTATAATCCCATTGGAGAAACCATAAAAATACAAAACATGGATTTCGTTATAATTGGCATAATGAACGAACTCGTTGGACTTGATACGGCTGGTAACTATTCGTTAATAGTGCCATATACTACGGCGATGAGAGACCTCCAAATGGGTTTAGTTAAAACCTTTGACGCTGTCGTAACGGATAGTGGGGATATGGGCATCGTAGTCTCACAAATGGAAGACAGATGTGCTGAAATTTTGGGAACGACAAAAGGCTACAGCGTAATAAACCAACAAGAAGTTATGGACATAGTTGTTACAATTACCGACCTTATACTTGGTATGTTGGGTGGAATTGCCGCAATAGCTTTGCTGGTTGGTGGTATAGGCATAATGAATATGATGCTGGTATCTGTCACGGAAAGAACAATGGAGATTGGTTTAAGAAAGGCGCTGGGCGCAAAACCTTCTACAATACTCGTGCAATTTTTGGTTGAAGCGATTATAATTAGTATGTTGGGTGGCGTGCTTGGTGTGGGCCTTGGCGCAACAATAGCATACGTAGCAAGCATACTTATTGGTTATACCTTCACCTTCCAAGCAAGCACTGTGCTACTTGCAGTTGGCTTCTCGGTAACGGTAGGACTAATATTCGGCATACTTCCTGCAAGAAAGGCAGCAAAACTTAATCCTATAGACGCACTTCGTGCACAATAAAAAAAGAAGAGGGAAACTTATGGAATATGACAAACATTCAAAAATAGCAATATTAATCGACGCAGAAAACGTTTCTTATAAAAACGCCCGTCAAATCATTGATACGATGGAGCAAAAGGGCAAGATACTTGTAAAAATGGTGGTTGCCGACTGGACCAAGATTACGGGAGCACAAACCAAAACCAATGGAAAGTACGTCTATCGCACAAAGCAAATAGAGGGCTGGCGTAACGAGGCTAGTAGGCATTCTATGACTGCCATACAACAGTTTAGCTACGTGGTTGGGAAAAATACTTCTGACATAGCGCTTACCATTCAAGCAATGAAAATTCTTTATGAAAAGCCGTACGTAACTACCTTCTGCTTGGTATCTAACGACTCCGACTTTACTCGTCTAGCACAAGAACTTCGTGAACAAAACAAAGAGGTAATAGGCATGGGTGAAAGGAGTAGGGCAATACAAGAATTTGTTAACGCATTCTCCGAATTCGTATACCTTGGCGAAAGCATAGAAGAAGAAATTCAAGAAGTAACTTTAGAAGAAGTTAAAGAGGGAACAAAGGAAGTTAAGGCTCCTAAAAATGCTAAAAAGGAAACCTCAAAAACTAATGGCAAGAACACAAAGGGAAAGAAGAATAATCAAAAGTCCACCCCCAAGAAGCCTACTTGTATCCTAGAAAAAGAGAAGTTAAACGCCCTAAAGAATATTATTGAAAACGATATTGAATCTTCTGAAGAGGGTGTTGCATATTATAGTAACATCGGTAGCCGTATGAAGCGTCAATTTGCAGACTTCATTCCCGAAAACTATGAGAGCAAGAACATCTCCCAATTAATGACGAAGTTACTACCATTCCTTCCGGAATACGTAGAGCACAAAGAGCCTATTCCCAATAATCCCAACGGGTATTGGTATATGCTTAAAAAGAAATAAATCTGCGGTATGGCAAAGACCATAGAGGAGACTTTAGAAAGGCTAAAGCAATCGGACTTTCGCCGAAACTTCCATCTAACACTAAGGGACAAAAAGTACGTGTACGCAAAGGGCCTAGAAATGATGCGCGAGCACGCCGAAACCTTTGTGAAACTTCGACTTGCTCCGGCTTTCATACCGAATGACGGCAAACAAACGCCCACTAAGGGACATCCTATATTTGTAGCACAGCACGCGTGTGCGTGTTGCTGTAGAGGGTGTTTGAATAAGTGGTATAACATTCCTAAAGAGGTTGAGCTAACACCTGCACAGCAAGAGAAAATTGTCAACTTACTAATGGCGTGGATAAAGGAAGAAATGGTGAACTACCAAGAAGGATAGGCGTTAAAAAAGGTACGATATCGTACCTTTATTTATTATCTATAATCCAAGCTAACAATTCGTCATATTTCATTTTGCCGGAAGCAACGGCTAGTCCCACTCGAGCAACCTCATCATTAGTAGTCTTAACTTTAATTCCGTTTATTTCTAAAAAGACGAGTAAAACGAACATCCCTATTCTTTTATTGCCGTCAATAAAGGCGTGGTTGGCGATTAATGAAAAACCAATGCGCGCACCCTTTTCTTCAATGGTGGGATAGAGTTCTTGCCCGTCAAAGGTTTGAAAAGCAGATTCTAAAGCGCTGTTAAGTAGGGCTTGGTCGCGAATGCCGGGGTCGCCACCCGTTTCTTTTGCCATTAATTCGTGGAGTGCTAAAACTTTGTCTTGACTTATTTTTATCATTTTGCCAACTCCTCGAACGCTAGGTGATATTCCTTTAAGATACGATGCGCGACAAGATCGATTTTTTCATCGTCCGTTTGCTTTTGAGTATTCTCGCACTCTAAATCCACAATCTTATATTTTGGTTTATTATTTTTAAAAATTACCACTTCGCCCACTTCGTTTACTAAGCGTGCGACACGAGAGAAGTTTTGGTTTGCTTCCGTAATGGAAACGATGTTGTTTGTGTCAATTTTCATATGCACTCTCCTATGGAGATATTATACACCATTCTAGGATATATTCAACCTATTTAAAAAAATATTGTGAGAAAGAATGAAAATTTTTGCAACAAAAAGGTGCTCACTTGGAGCACCTTGATTGGTATATTTTTAGTTAGTCGTTAAGCTTTGCTAGGGAAGTTTCTATTTCTTCATTAGTGGGTATGTAGTCAACCATATCGTTATCGTTAAAGCGCTTATAGGCTGCCAAATCGAAATATCCGGTACCCGTTAGGCCAAATAGTATAACTTTCTTTTCGCCAGTTTCTTTGCACTTTAGAGCCTCGTCAATAGCCACTCTAATTGCGTGTGATGATTCGGGAGCGGGAAGGATACCTTCGGTTTTAGCAAACAAGGTTGCAGCTTCAAAAACTTTGGTTTGTTCAACGGAAGTTGCTTCCATGTGTCCTTGGTCGTAAAGCGCGCTTATTACGGGATTCATACCGTGGTAGCGAAGTCCACCGGCATGGTTTGCAGAGGGTATGAAATCATGTCCTAGCGTATACATCTTCATTAATGGGGTGATTCTGCCGGTGTCGCCAAAGTCGTACACGTATTTACCACGGGTTAGCGAGGGGCAAGATTTGGGCTCTACTGCTATAAATCTATAATCAGCTTCACCTCTTAGTTTTTCGCCCATAAAAGGAGCTATAAGGCCACCTAGGTTGGAGCCACCGCCCGCACAGCCTATAATAATATCGGGCTTAACGCCATATTTTTCAAGAGCAGTTTTTGATTCTAGGCCGATAATGGATTGGTGCAATAGAACGTGATTTAATACGCTACCTAGACCGTAACGGCAGTTGTTAGTGCTGGTTGCAACTTCTACTGCTTCACTGATTGCACAACCGAGGGAACCGCCAGTGCCTGGGTGTTTTCTTAGTATTTCTCTACCTACGTTGGTTGTTTCGGAGGGGGAAGGAATAACGCTTGCGCCATAGGTGCGCATAACTTCGCGTCTAAAAGGCTTTTGTTCGCAACTTACCTTAACCATATAAACGGTAAGGTCAATGTTGTAAAAAGCACACGCCATAGAGAGGGCTGTACCCCATTGGCCGGCGCCGGTTTCGGTGGTAAGAGAGGTTATACCTTCTTGTTTTGCATAATATGCTTGAGCTACTGCGCTGTTTAATTTATGAGAACCGGAGGTGTTGTTACCTTCGCTCTTGTAATAAATCTCAGCAGGTGTGCCAAGTGCTTTTTCCAACCAATAAGCGCGAACAAGGGGAGAGGGACGATACATAGTGTAGAAATCTCTAATCTCATCGGGGATTGGGACGTATCTATCGTAATCATTTAATTCTTGCTCAACACAACCTTTGGAAAAGATTGCTTCTAGCTCCTCTTTGGTGCAAGGTTGCTTGGTTTTGGGGTTTAGTAGTGGGGGGATTTTTTCCATATCTGCACGAAGGTTGTACCAAGCTTTTGGCATCTCTTCTTCAGATAAATAGATTTTTGTGGGAATGGGTTGCTTCAACATGGCTATACCTCCTTGTAGATTTTAATGTTAAAGATAATATCAAAAGTTGGAAAATTTGTCAATAGACTGGCTATTATAATAAAAATAATTATTGAAATATGTAATATTGTGTAGTATAATAGCGCTATGGAAAAGAAAGATTACTTACATTTGTTTGAAAAAGAGTTGTTTGAAAGTTGTGTACCTTTCTGGCTAAAACACGGGTACGATACCGTTAATGGTGGTATGTACACTAGCCTTGATAGAGAGGGAAATATTTATTCGACCGACAAAGGCGTATGGATGCAAGGCAGAGCGGGCTATATGTTTTCACGTATGGCAAATGCATTCGGCAAAAAAGAATATTTGCCCGTTGCTAAGTCTTGTATAGATTTTATTAATGCCCATTGTATCGATGAAGACGGCAGAATGTATTTTACCGTTACGGCAGATGGTAAACCCTTGCGCAAGAGAAGATATATGTTTTCCGAAACTTTCTATATTATCGCTTGTGCAGAATATTACAAAGCTACAGGTGACCTAGAGTGCTTGGAAAATGCAAGAAAGTATTATGATTTTTGTCTTGGAATGTATCGCGATCCCTCAAGTGATCCCTACAAGATTACTCCCAAGAGCGTGCCCGGAACACGCGACTCCAAAGCGCTAAATCTTCCTATGATTTTACTTAACGTTACCTGCGTACTTAGGGATTCGGACAAGGACAAGATTGCTTATTATGACAAAGTGGCAAAAGAGCTTGTCAACGATATTAAGGCGTTTAACATTGCAGGAACCGGCTTCATGCTGGAAAGCATTGGCGTAAACGGAGAGTACTTCCGTGAAAGCGCCGGGGCAAGAGTCATTAACCCGGGGCACTCCATAGAACTTAGCTGGTTCTTACTTGACCAAGCATTGTATTGTGGCGATAACGAGCTTCTAGAGTTTTCAAAAAACGTTTTTGATACTGCATTTGAGTTCGGTTGGGACGAAACCTATGGTGGTATATTGTACTTCAAAGACTACGAAGGTTATCCGGTTGAAGCCTACGAGCACGATATGAAATTGTGGTGGCCCCACAACGAGGCAATAATCGCTTCCTTGAAACTCTACAAAGAGACTGGAAGCGATAAATATTTTACCATTTTCGAAAGAGTGGTAGACTATGCTTTTGACCACTTTAGCGACTTTAAATATGGTGAATGGTACGGGTACCTTCGTCGCGATGGTAAACCCACGATGCCTCCTTGCAAAGGTCATACATACAAGGGACCATTTCACGTTCTTCGTATGTTGACCATCGTCATAGAGCTTCTAAGAGAGATGGTATAATGGAATACAAGGTTAAAGAAAACGTAGTTATACTAAGATTGGAAAAAGGTGAAGAAATTATTTCTTCACTTTTAACGTTAATAAACGAACTTGATATTAAGAGTGGCAGGGTAAGTGGAATTGGCGCAACAAACAACGTAACTATTGGCGTGTTTGATGCCTCTACAAAAGAGTATCACAAAAAGAATATTACCGAAGATATGGAGATACTGTCACTTTCGGGAAACCTAAGCAAAATGAATGGTTTACCATACGTGCATGTACACGGCACGTTTGCTTCTCTTGAAAAAGTGTATGGCGGACATCTTAACGAGGCTTACGTGAGTGCAACTGCAGAAATCATTTTGGACCTTTTTGACGTTACGGTAGAAAGAGAATATTGTGAGGAGACAGGTTTAAACCTAATTAAATTATGAAAGTTTTCGTATTGCTTGGAAACAGAATGAACGACGACGGCACCTTGTCGGACAAAATGAAGTTAAGGCTTTCACTTTGTGTGGAATACTATTTTGAGAATAAGCCGGATAGAATAATTGTTTCCGGTGGTATCGCAAACCCCAAAGCAGGTGTTGCAGAAGCCGACAAAATGGAAGAATATCTTTTGAATGCCGGCATACCCAGCGAGGTTATTATTAAAGAAGACAAATCGTTAACGACTAAGGAAAATGCAGAGTTTTCTTGCCCTAAGGCCAAAGAATTGGGTGCAGACGTAATGGTGTTATGCACCTCAAAAGAGCATATGGAAAGATGGTATCTTAACCCCGTAAAACTCTTTAAGCGTTACCTAAAAAAATACGATGCAACGAACATAAAACTGGAAACCTATACCAACAAATAAAAAAAATAAAAAAAATAAAAATTACTCTTGAATTATCATAATCTTTATGGTAGAATAAGTATATATTTGTGAGAGAGGTGTTATATGGCAAACTTTAAGGCTCCTGAACATAATTCATTAGATGGTCAAATAGTTGAATACGGTGGCAAAAAATTCCGTCTTTCTTCTAACCAAGCATTTAACTACCCTGTAGAAATGCCTGTTCCTAAGTTCCAACTCAACCCCAGCATGTCTTTTACTGTAGATAACAATGGACAACTACAATTAAAGATTAAGCCAAATCCTCAAGCTGTTGGCTTCGATTATTCCGATTGGGGAAAGAAAAAATAGTTTTTAACTAACAAAAAATAAAGGCTCGCTTTTGTGAGCCTTTTATTTTTTGTTTACTAAACGATAAGTTTTAAAATCCAATTATACTAATTATATTTTTCCACCAAAGTCGCAGTCGGTTGTAATATAGTCAACTCCAAGATACATAAAGTGACGAACGACAGCAAGGTGATTAATAGTCCAAAGATTTACCTCATGGCCCATTCGATGGGCTTTTCTAATAATATAACCCGGGCAGAATATGAACATAAGATCTATGTCATAGCCTTTGTTTAAGAAAGCTCTACCACTTGCTGGATATCTACCAAGGACCTGTAAGCGAATCTTTTTGTTGATGGAGCGCAGTCTTGCCATATTCATATAATGGAAGGATATGAAGACTACGTTTTCGATTCCAATGATTTCTTCAACGATTCTAATAAGATCTTTTAATTGATTGCGGGAAGGTATACATTTTAATTCTATAACAGGGACCTTATCACCTTTTTTGCAAATCTTGAGGTAGTTTTCAAAGGTACAAATATAGCTTTCGCCTTCAATTTTTGCACTTCCAACTTTATTGAGGTTCATTGGAAGTTTTAACGCTTCTTCGAGGGTGATTTTAGAAACGGAAACGCTTTCGTCAGCAAAGGGGTTGTTGTCGTGACAGCAAACCCATTTTTGGTCAGAGGTGAACCAGACGTCGGTTTCTATTCCCCAAAAGAAAGAGCTTTCTGAAGCAGCTTTAAAAGATTTTTCGCTGTTTTGATAATAGACACTTGATAAACCACGATGTGCTATAAATCTAGTCATGATAATACTTCCTTCTTTTATGATTTTATTAATATTTAATTGCTATTTCGGTTGCAATTGCCACAAGTTCTAGGCAGGGGCGCTTTGCATAATAGGTATCCGTTCTTTTGCTGGGAACGGGAGAGTTGTCGTTAGCGTCAGACTTGATTAAGTCTTTGCAAACGTATGAACCACACTTGTCTTCGAACTCTTTAATAGCCTTTTGACCAAGAACGTACATGTCTAGCTTGCTTAGTTCTTTGTGTTTAAGCCCAATAATCATTAGCATGCCACTAACAGCGCCACATACCTCTCTAAGCCGACAAAAGCCACCACCAAAAGGATTGGATATAGCTTTCATATCGTCTTCTTTCATATCTACAGTTTCTGCAAGAGCCATTGCGACGGATTGTGCACAATTATAACCTTGTAAGAACAAATCTTTTGCTTTTTGAACGTAATCCATAAAGACTCCTATTTAATTGAATATAGTAGATCGGCATATGTTGGGAAGGGCCAATCGTTTTTGTCTACAAGATTTTCGAGTTTATCGCATACTTCGCGCAACTCTTTCATTTCGAAGAAGACGTGTTCCCTGTAGAAACGTGCAATTTCCAAACTATTATTGCCCTTATTTGCGAGTAGCGTATCGGCTTCTAGTTTATCTATGCTTGCATACAAACTTTTTGCAAGGGATGATAATTTGTTTATTAAGTCCAGCTCAACCGAGCGATCTATGCTCTCGTCAAGAAGCTTTTTATTTAACGCCATTTGTACTATTTTTCTTTCGTACGCTAGGACGGAGGGCAATATTTGTTTCTTTGCCATATCTAGCATTGTTAACGCTTCTATGTTGATTGTTTTGGAGTAAATATCAAGAAGAATTTCTGTTCGAGAAACAATTTCATTTCTTGAAAGCACGCCGTGTTTTTCAAGAAGTAATACGTTCTTTTCGTCGGTAAAACGAGGGACGGCATCAACGGTAGAAGCTAAATTAGAAAGTCCACGTTTTTCAGCTTCGGAAACCCATTCTTGCGAATATGAGTTACCATTGTAGATAATTCTCTTGTGCTTTTTATATGTCTTCGCAATAAGCTCGTTTAGGGATTTGTTGAAGTCTTCTGCGTTTTCCAAAACGTCGGCAAATTGGGAAAGAGCTTCTGCTACTATTACGTTCATTACGTAGTTGGTACAAGCTATGCTAAAACTTGAACCCAACATACGGAATTCAAACTTGTTGCCCGTGAATGCGAGGGGTGAAGTTCTATTGCGGTCGGTTGTGTCACGTGGGAAAGCAGGAAGCATAGAAACGCCAATTTGCATATTGGATTTTTTCTTGCCCTTGTAGGTTGCGTGATGTTGAACGGCCTCTAGAATGTCGGTAAGCTCATCACCAAGGAATATTGAAACAATGGCAGGAGGCGCCTCGTTGGATCCTAGACGGTGATCGTTGCCAGCACTCGCCGCGCTAAGACGAAGTAGGTCTTGATATTCGTCAACGGCCTTTATGACGGCAGTGAGGAACAATAGGAATTGTGCGTTCTCATAAGGGGTTTCGCCGGGCTCTAAAAGGTTTATACCATTGTCAGTTGAAAGGGACCAGTTGTTGTGTTTACCGCTACCGTTTACAGAATTAAAAGGTTTTTCGGCAAGTAAGCAACGAAGTCCGTTTTCCTTTGCCGCCTTCTTCATAATATCCATGGTAAGCTGATTCTGGTCGGTAGCACGGTTACAATCGGAGAAAATAGGCGCAAGCTCGTACTGACAGGGAGCGGCTTCGTTATGCTCGGTCTTCGCAGGGATGCCACGCATCCACAGCTCTCTGTCAAGGGTGGTCATGAAGTTTTTAACCTTGAAAGGAATAACTCCGAAATAATGGTCATCCAGCTCCTGTCCCTTGGTAGCAGGTGCGCCGAACAAGGTCTTTCCGGTTATTTTAAGGTCTTCACGCTGATGGTAAACGTCCTCGTCAACAAGAAAATATTCTTGTTCTCCGCCGACCATGGGAACCACACGGCGGGGCGACATACCGAAATGCTTTAATAAACGTTTTGCC